>NZ_JACANU010000002.1:69692-543723 GCF_030329325.1 Acinetobacter sp. 226-1 | reverse complement strand
CAAAGTAGTCCTGCCTCAAACACGTTGCGGATGACGTTTCCGTGTATCCACATTTTTCTAGCTCCAAAGTTTAATTTTAGAGTTACTGCGTAACATCAGTTATTTAGAATAAAAAAAGAGCTTCAAATGAAGCTCTTTTTACTGCGACTTACAAATTATGCATTTGTTTCAGCAGGAACTTTCGGGTAGCTTACGCCACACATTTGTTCAGCGATACGTAAAACTTGGCAGCTATAACCTACTTCGTTATCGTACCAAACATAAGCAGTTAAACGGTTACCCGAAGTGATTGTTGCTTGCGCATCAAACACACCTGCTGTACGTGAACCAATAAAGTCAGAAGATACAACTTCAGTCGAGTTGGTATAACCAATTTGACCTTGAAGGCTTGAATGGATCGAAATTTGACGAATGTATTCGTTCACTTCTTCACGATCAACTTCTTTCTCAAGTGTTAAGTTAAGAATAGCCAATGAAACGTTTGGTGTAGGAACACGTACTGAGTTACCTGTCAATTTACCTTGTAACTGTGGTAATGCTTTTGCAACCGCTTTAGCAGCACCAGTTTCAGTAATAACCATGTTCAAAGTCGCAGCACGACCACGACGATCCGCTTTATGATAGTTATCAATTAAGTTTTGGTCGTTTGTGAAAGAGTGAACAGTTTCAACGTGACCATTGATCACTTTGTATTTGTCTTCTAACACTTTTAATACTGGTGTGATTGCGTTCGTTGTGCAGCTTGCAGCAGAGATGATTTTGTCTTCATCTAAGATGTCTGCTTGGTTTACACCAAACACAACGTTTTTCATGTCGCCTTTACCAGGAGCAGTCAACACAACGCGACCAACGCCAGCGCATTGAAGGTGTTGAGTCAAACCGTCGATATCACGCCATTTACCTGTGTTATCGATCACTAATGCATTATCGATTCCATAAGCTGTGTAATCTACTTCAGCTGGGCTAGAAGCATAAATTACTTTGATGAAGTTACCATTTGCAATGATTGCTTCATTTTCTTCATCTACAGAAATTGTACCTGCAAATGGACCATGAATGGAGTCACGACGTAATAAAGACGCACGTTTTTCCAAGTCACCATCAGAAGATTTACGAACAACAATCGCTTTAAGGTTTAAACCACGACCCAAACCTGATTGGCTAATGATTAAACGCGCTAAAATACGACCGATACGACCAAAACCGTAAAGCACAACATCTTTAGGCTCAACAAGAGCAGGACGACCTTCTAAAGATTGAACTGCTTGAGCAACAAATGCATCAACATCGCCGCCTTTTTCTTTATATTCAACAGCAAGTTTACCTAAATCAACTTCTGCCGAACCGATATTCTCAAGTTTAGCCAACGCTTCTAAAAGAGGGAACGTGTTAACAACAGAAAGTTCAACATCCATCATACGTGTACGACGGTGTGCTTTTAAAATTTGAATTACTGAACGGTTCACTAAAGAACGACCGTAAACAGAAGTCACAATGTTTTTTTCACGGTATAATTGACCGATTAATGCAATCATACGTTCCGCGATTTCTTCACGGTTTTTCCAGCGACCTTGGTGCTCTGCGTGTAGGGCGATGATAGTGTCTTTGCTCACAGATACGTCCTCTATTTTATGTATATCTAGACTAAGTTTAAAAAACCCTAGTATTGTAATGGAATTCTAACAAAGAATGAATCGAAAGCTGCTCAAGCAAAGGACTTTTTGCTCTATATTCACTATAAATTTACAAAATATGTATAATTATTTCGATGATTTCTAGATTGGATCATGCAACAACATATTGATGATCCAAAAATTGCATGGTTAAGACTTTTCATTTTCAATGCGTTGTTTCATTTTTTGTGTATTTCGTTGTAGTTTTTGTCGATTACGCTTTTGTGTATAAAGATGCAAACTTCCTTCAATCACAAGAATACCAACAGCACACCAAATGGGAATATAAGTCAACCATTCATCTTGACCAATACTTTCTCCAAGTGCAAAAGAAGCCAACGCCAACAAAACAGGCTCTAAATAACTCAATAAACCAAATAAAACCAAAGGCAAATAGCGGCTTGCTAAAATATAACTACCTAAACCAATTGCACTCAACAGCCCCAAACCTGCCACAACAAGCCACAAATACCAATGTCCGACAAACATACTCAATGGTGCATCTGCCATTTGTACCAAATAAATTGCGACAGGCATACAAATTAAGATATCCCACCAAAACCCACCGAGGTTATCGGTATGAATACGTTTACGAATCAAAAAATAAAGAGAATATCCCACTGCAACGGACATCGTTTCCCATGCAATACTGCCTAAACGCCAAATTTCATGTGCAACACCGACAACCGCAAATGACACAGCTAAAAGCTGTAATTTAGACAGTTTTTCTTTGAAGAAAATACTTCCCATGAGTACCAAAAATAAAGGTAATAAGAAATAACCAAGGGAAACTTGTAAGCCACGCCCATTCATAGGTCCCCATAAGAATAGCCAGAGCTGAAAGCACGTCAAAGCAGAAGTCAGCATTAAAATGAGTAATAATGCAGGTTTTTGCAGGATACGTTGCCCTATGGTTTTGACATGTGTCCAATCACCACTATAAAACATGAATAAGCTTAGAAAAGGCAACGTCGCAATAATACGCCAGCCAAATGTTTGCTGATGATCGAATGGGTATAAAAGTTGAGTATAAAAATATAAAACGCCGAAAGTGACTGATGCCAAAACGGATAATGCAACGCCTTTAAACATCTGCCATCTCTACATAATTTTACAGAGGTATTATAAGCATATTTCCTTAAATGTATTTGAAAATTCAAGTATAAATATCATTCAAAAATTCATCTAAGGTTCTGTCTGTTCTGAACGGATTAAATCTTTCACACTAAAACCAAGCGTTTGCGCATAACGTAAATATTCGATGACTTTATTTTCATCAGGATGAGGGTTTCGTGACAAAATCCATAAATATTTACGCTTCGGTTCTCCAACCAAAGCCATTTGATAATGTGGATCTATTTTTAAAATCCAATAATCTCCTCGTCCAAATGGCATCCAACGCACTGCCTCAGGTAAAAAACTGACTTTAATTTTTGAGTTATAAGGATCATTCATTACAAAACCTTCACCAATTGAACGTAATTGGTTGCCTTGCTGATCAATACAACGATTATCTACCTCAACATTTCCATATTCATTGATGGTATAACGTGCAGTGACATCTTTTGCACATTCTCTTTGAAAATACATAGGCTTACGTGCAACTTCATACCAAAGCCCAAGATATTTATCAAGTTCAACACGGGGTACTGTGGCAAGTGAACGGTCTTCGGCATAACTCGGTATCGCAACAAAAATACTCATTGTAAACAATAAGTTTCTTTGTATCATTTGGCTATTTTTATGGATCCACTTGGGTATTTTTTTCATTAAACTCACCCATTTCCCCTCACTTTTTGCATTTATAATTATTAAAATAATCATAAATTTAAGCCAGAATTGTAGCTTTATGTATCTTTAAATTAAATATAAGCCACAATCCTAGCCCTTCTAAGTTCAACTATTGTAACATGCGCGCTTTTAAGCGTACGATTTCATCACGTAAACGTGCCGCTTGCTCAAATTGCAGTTCTTTTGATGCTTTTAACATTTCTTTTTCAAGTTTTGCTAAATGCTTAGCAAGCAGCTTTGGATCAGACAAAAGGTGTTGCTCATCTGCTGTTAATGCTTGTGCCTGTTCATCAAGTTTTACCTCAATTTGCTCATCATTTAAAAGCTCGCCTGTATCAATATCTTTACTGACTTGACGTACTGCACTACGCGGTGTAATGCCATGTAAAAGGTTAAATTCGATTTGTTTATTACGTCGACGCTCTGTTTCATCCATTGCTTTTTGCATTGAATCAGTAATGCGGTCAGCATATAAAATTGCTTTACCTTTAATATTTCGTGCTGCACGACCAATGGTCTGAATCAGAGAGCGTTCAGAGCGTAAAAAGCCTTCTTTATCTGCATCTAAAATTGCAACTAAAGAAACTTCAGGCATATCTAAACCTTCTCTTAATAAATTAATTCCCACCAGAACATCATGTACACCTGAACGTAGCTCGTGAATAATTTTCGTGCGCTCCACAGTATCAATATCAGAGTGTAAATAAGCGACTTTAATACCATACTCTTTAAGATAGGACGTTAAGTCTTCTGCCATACGTTTGGTTAATGTCGTCACCAAAACACGTTCATTTAAATCTTTGCGGATATTAATCTCAGATAACACATCATCTACTTGTGTTAAGACAGGACGAATTTCAATTTCAGGATCGATCAAGCCTGTTGGACGTACCACTTGTTCAACGACTTGCTCAGATTTTTCGAGTTCATATCTTGCAGGCGTTGCACTCACATAAATTGTTGTCGGTACAAGACGCTCCCATTCTTCAAATTTCATTGGACGATTATCCAAAGCACTCGGTAGGCGAAAACCATAATTCACTAAATTTTCTTTACGAGAACGATCTCCTTTATACATTGCGCCAATTTGCGGCACAGTGACATGTGATTCATCAATCAGCAATAAAGCATCTTCAGGTAAATAATCAAATAAAGTCGGCGGTGCAGCACCTTCAGGTCGACCAGATAAATGCCGTGAATAGTTTTCAATACCATTGGTATAACCGAGCTGTTGCATCATCTCTAAGTCATAACGGGTGCGTTGCTCAATGCGCTGAGCTTCGAGCAATTTATCATTTTCACGGAAAAAAACTAAACGCTCTTTGAGTTCTTCTTGAATTGTACCAATGGCTCTTTGTAAATTATCTTTAGGCGTAACATAGTGACTTTTTGGGTAAATCGTTACACGTGGCACTTTACGTACCATTTTGCCTGTAATTGGGTCAAACCATCGAATAGAATCGACTTCATCATCAAACAACTCAATGCGTATTGCATGTTGGTCAGATTCAGCAGGGAAAATATCAATAATATCACCACGAATACGATAAGTTGCTCTTAGAAACTCTAACTCGTTACGGGTATATTGCATTTCAACTAAGCGTCGAATAATTTCATCACGATGCAGTCGATCCCCCTGTACGACATGTAATAACATGCTCATATATGCATTGGGATCACCAAGACCATAAATTGCAGATACTGATGCGACAATAATACAATCACGACGCTCTAATAATGCACGAGTAGCAGACAAACGCATTTGGTCAATATGGTCATTAATGGCGGAGTCTTTTTCAATAAATGTATCTGACGATGGAACATAAGCTTCGGGTTGATAATAATCATAGTAACTCACGAAATATTCCACAGCATTGTTTGGAAAAAATGCTTTGAACTCGCCATAGAGCTGCGCAGCTAAGGTTTTATTGTGCGCCATAACAATCGTTGGGCGTTGTGTTTGTTCAATGACATTTGCCATAGTATAGGTTTTACCCGAACCTGTAACACCGAGCAAAAGTTGATCATGATAGCCTTGATTGACACCATGTACTAATTTTTCAATCGCTTGCGGCTGATCCCCTGCAGGCTGATATTGTGTAATAAGTTCAAAGGGTTGACTATCCTGCATCGTAATACTTCTAAAACCGAATAATGAGCTTTAATTATGGGGGTAAAATTTCCAGATGCAATCTTTCTCATTTTTAGTTTTTTTATTCATTTCGCTCAATCAACTTCACCAATTTGCGCTGCGCAGGTTTATAATATCGACTTGCTGCTTGCATGATCAGTGAACGTCCTTTCACTTCATCTTTTTCTACCCCTAAACCACGTAAATATAAACGCCCTAAATTATAAATTGCTTCTACAATATCATAGGCTGCTGAACGCTGATAATAGGCAACAGCTTGTGCATAATCTCGTTTTACGCCTTTACCGCGTTCATATTTATCGCCTAAATTATTCAAAGCTTGAGGATAATCTTGATTTGCCGCTTGTTGATACCAATACACTGCTTTTTCATCATCTTGCTGAAAGCCTTTTTCACCATATTCTATATAATAAGCCAGTTGATATTGTCCAATACAATGCCCTTGTTCTGCACTGCGTAATAAATAATATTGAAAATTTCCCTCACGATTTAGCTTAAAGTAAGCATCATAATCAGGATTAAGAATCCGCAAATACATCTGTGCCAAAGCATAACTTGCTTGTGCATGCTCTGCTGTATAGCCCTGCTCACTGGCTAATTCATAATATTGTTTTGCTTCGCCCATAGCGGTATCCGTTTTTCCAGTGCCATGAAATGCCCATGTATAACTTAACTCGGCAAAATGTAACATCGCACTGACATCATTTGCGTCTGCTAAGCTGCGTATATATTGGCGATAGTCATCATAAAAAGTCTTTAAATCTGAAGCTGTAGAGGCAAAAGGAAGTAGGTCAATATGACTACAGAACTCTACTGTTCTCATTTGATACAATCCTACATAATGTATCTGTTGCGCATGCTCAAGTTGTTCAATTTTTTGAATTTGAATAGGCTCACCCAAGGTTTTATGTTTCGTTTTATCAATTAATATTAAAAAATTACCTGCTTGGATATTTTGCAGAATATGTCTATTTCTTGGCATCAATAATTCCTGTGTTATTTTAGATCATCATTTTTTTAAATATTTTATCGGATCACTTGACCATTGTCGCATTCAATTGCAACATGGAACAAAGCCAATACGAGATTGCAGTCAATGACTTACCACTATCATGATGAAAGTATTATTAAAAGTTTAGCTGAAGATACGGTTTTTGTTTTTGGCAGTAATCTCGCGGGCACACATCAAGGCGGTGCAGCAAAAATCGCCTATTTACATTTTGGTGCGATGAAAGGTGTGGGACGAGGTTGGTCAGGTCAAAGCTTTGCGATTCCCACAATGAATGAACATCTACAACAAATGCCTCTATCGCAAATTGAGCATTATGTAGATGACTTTAAAATTTATACAAGAAATCATCCTAAAACGAAGTATTTTATTACGGCTGTAGGTTGTGGTGTTGCAGGCTATAAAGTTGAAGAAATTGCCCCTATGTTCAAAGGTATTTCTCATAATGTTATTTTTCCGAGTTCTTTTAGACCTTTTGTAGAAAAAACTTTACCAAAACTCACTCAACATTTACTCCACGCATTTATTCAAGAAGATATTATTTTTAGTGAAGATCTGGATCAGGCTTTACAAAATTTACAACTCACAGAAGCTGAAAAAAGTTTAGCTAAAATCGTGATTAATACACCAATGTATCCAACCGATAGTAATGGTCGTGATCGTAGTTATGAAATTAGTGATATTTTAAATACACTGAGCCATAAAAATGTTTTACAACTTGATATTCAAAGCGATGCAGCTAAAACTTTAGGCGGCGTCATTTTAGCTTTGTTAGAGTTATATCGCCTCAATGAAAGCGATTTTATTGACATTTGGAACGGGCAAAAAAACATCACGCCGCCTAAGGCAGAAAATAAAGCAAAACGCTGAGGTGATCAAATATGGAAGAAGTCGATTTATCAATCTTTGATCTATCCCCCATTCCAATGTGGTTACAAGATTTTAGTGGTATCCGTAATTTTTTTGCAGAATGGACAGCGCAAGGGATCATCGATATTGAACAATATTTATTAGAAGATCCTAATCGTTTTCGTGAATGTTTGGCATCTATTCGAACTTTACATATTAATAAAAGTTCACTCGATTTATATGAAGCAAATAGTTTAGAAGAAATTTTAGAAAATTTTTCAAAATTCCATTTTGAAGAAATTACGATACATCAAATTAAATTTTTTGTGGGCTTATGGGTAAAAAATGATGGTTCCATTATGCCAGCTGTAAACTACACATGCTCAGGTCGACAGATTGATGTGCAACTTCGAGCAAATATTATAGAAGGTTTTGAAAATTCATGGAAATATGTTTTATTAACAACTGATGATATTTCACAATATCAAAATGCTCGACGTTTTGCAGAGTCATTATTTATCCATTCACCGACTGCACTTTGGGTGAAAGATTATAGTACAGTTAAAATATTATTTGATCGCTTACAACAACAAGGCATACACGACTTAAAACAATATATTAGCCAACATCCTGAGTTTTTAAGTATATGTTTTCAAAGTGTTCGTTCTATTGATGTCAATCAAGCTTTATTAACCTTATTTAAGGCAAACAATAAACAACATTTTGATCAAAACACACATTTTTTATTTAGTGAAAATAGTCAACAGCATTTTCAAGATGAATTATTACATTTATGGCAAGGGCATTCTCATTTAGAGCGTGATTGTGAATATAAAACTTTAGAAAAACAATCCATTCATGTGAGAGAACAATTAATGGTTTTTCCAAATGCGGTAAATACATGGGATACCATTCAAATTGCTTATACCGATTTTACTGCACGTAAAGAGTTAGAAACTTATTTACATTATCTGAGTCATCATGATGAACTCACTCAACTTTATAATCGTAATTTCTTTAATGCTGAAGTAAAAAGACTGCAAATAGAATCAATACTTCCAACAGCATGTATTTATTTAGATATAAATGGTTTAAAAACAATTAATGATTTAAAAGGTCATCATTGTGGTGATTTATTATTAAAACGCTTTGCCAATATTTTACGTCAAGCCACCTTAAATACGCATTATTCTGTATCTCGTTTAGGCGGTGATGAATTTGTGATTTTGATGCCTAGCGCAACAGAAGCTATGGCTTATCAATTATTAAGTCAAATTCAAGCTGATATTATTAAAGATAATATTGAACATCCTCATAGCTTAATTAGTGTTGCTTATGGTGTAGGCTGTACTGACACAGAACCCAATATTGAAACCTTAATAAAAATGACTGACCTTGATATGTATGAGCAAAAAAACTTGTACTATCAAAATTACCGCTCTTGATCCTTTAAAACACTTATTACGTGATTTATCAAAATTCATTCAGTCTATTTCTAAAAATACTTTTTGTAATTTTGATGTTTATTTTTAAATTTAAAAAATACACATAAATCCGATAAAATGTGACATAAAATGCATTTTCAAAGATAAATAACTTTGCTATCACGTTATATTTAATGCTATATTTCTCTATTATTTGACTAACCAATATAAATGTTAGGAATATAAAATGGCGATTTTAGAATCATCAATTTTTGATTTATCCCCTATTCCTATGTGGTTGGAAGACTATAGCGAAGTCAAAAAACAGTTTGATTTATGGAAAAGCCAAGGCGTTACCGATTTAAAAAGTTTCCTAGAAGAAGATTTAAGTCGTGTTACCTTATGTGCTCATAAAATTAAAATTATTAAAGTAAATCCTAAAACTTTAGAAGTATTTGAAGCAGTTGATTTAGAACATTTATGTCAAAATTTAGCCGTCATTTTTCAACAAGAAATGTTTCAATCGCATATTTCTGAACTGGTTGCATTGTGGCAAGGTCAAACTGAATTTTCGAGCACCACAACAAATTATACAATTTCAGGCAAAAGACTCGATATTAAATTAAGAGGTGTTGTTTTACCTGAAGCATATCAAGATTTAAGCCGTGTTTTATTAACAACAGAAGATATTAGTGATTATCAAAATGCATGTCGTTTAGAAGAAAAAAATCGACGTTTGGCTGAATCTCGTTTTATTTATTCTCCTACTTCATTATGGGTAGAAGATTTTAGTCGAGTTAAAATGCGGCTTGATCAATTACGTGCTTTAGGTATTGAAGATTTTGTGACTTTTTTAGATGTTCATTCTGATTTTATTAATCAATGTGTCGACGATATTATTTTACTTGATGTCAACCAAGCCACTTTAGATTTATTTAAAGCACCAAATAAAGAAACACTGTTTAAAAATTTAGATAAAGTTTTGTCTAAAGAAATGCACCAAACTTTTCGCGAACAATTAATCGAACTTTGGAATGGCAATATTCACCATCAACGTGAAGCAATAAATTATGCACTTGATGGCTCAATTCGCCACGTTCTACTCCAGTTTACCGTCTTTCCGGGTTATGAACAGGATTGGGGTTTAGTACAATTAGCCTTAACAGATATTACTGCCCGTAAAAAAGCAGAAAGTTATTTAGAATATTTAGGAAAACATGATGTATTAACCAAACTACATAATCGTTCTTTTTATACTGAAGAAATTAACCGTCTAGAACGTAGTTTAGTTCGCCCAATTTCAGCCATTTATATCGACATGAATGGATTAAAAGAGATTAATGATCAACTTGGTCATGATATTGGGGATGGTTTATTGCGTCGCGTAGGCAATATATTAAATAGAGCAATCACCAATACTAATTTTTCAGCTTCTCGTATTGGAGGAGATGAGTTTGTTATTTTAATGGTCGGTGCAAATGAAGCAGCCGTTGAAACATTTCGATTAACGATTGAAGAACTCTTACATATTGATAATCAATATTATGCTTCACAACCTATTTATATTGCACTGGGTTATGCAACCATTCAGAAAAATGAAACTGTCGAACAAATGCTTAAACGTGCCGATCAGTTAATGTATAAAAAGAAACAGGCTTATTATAATGCTTAATGTAATTTAAACTTTAAAGACACACAGAATTCATTGGTCAAATCTAAGTATAAAAAAACAGGCTTAAGCCTGTTCCTTCTAGCGTTTACCCATCGAGCGACGAGTACCACGAGGTGGCATCCAAGTCCGATCTGCATATTGTTGAGGTTTTGGGCGCATTCCCTCTACATCTTCATCAGCAGGTTTGGCATCATTGGCTTGTTTCACTGGGAAAGGTAACTTTGCCACAGCTTTTTTTTTGGGAGTATTTGGGGTATTCATGAGACTTTCTCAATTTTAACTGCGCATATTGTACGTAAATTTTTTAGATGATGCGAGTTTTGCACTTATGCCCATCTCATTTGTATTTTATTGATACATAAATTTTGGATTTTCGTGCCTTTTTAGTCAATTTGCACACTTTTTAAACGACGACTTATTTATTTTTAAGCTATGATAGTGTGCTTTTTATTTTTAAATCCCTATAAGAAGGAATACTGCCGTGGACGTACGTCTCTCTGATCGTGTAAATGCCATCAAACCGTCTCCAACGCTTGCTGTGACCAACAAAGCTGCTGAATTAAAAGCGGCTGGCAAGAATGTGATTGGCTTGGGCGCAGGCGAACCTGATTTCGACACCCCACAACACATCAAAGATGCAGCAATTGCCGCAATTAATAACGGTTTTACCAAATACACTGCTGTAGACGGTACGCCTGGGCTGAAAAAAGCGATTATTGCCAAATTAAAACGTGACAATAATCTTGACTATGCAGCAAACCAGATTTTGGTTTCTTGCGGTGGTAAACAATCATTCTTTAACTTGGCGCTTGCTTTGTTAAACAAAGGCGATGAAGTGATTATTCCTGCGCCATTTTGGGTAAGCTATCCAGATATGGTGATCATCGCTGAAGGCGTTCCAGTGATTGTAAAATGTGGTGAAGAACAACGTTTTAAAATCACCCCTGCTCAGTTGGAAGCAGCAATTACTGACAAAACCCGTTTAGTGGTTTTAAACAGCCCATCGAACCCTACAGGTATGATCTATACTAAAGCTGAACTTGAAGCTTTGGCTGACGTTCTACGTAAATACCCAGAAGTTTATATCGCTTCTGATGATATGTATGAACCGATCCGTTGGGATGACGAGTTCTATAACATTGCAACTGTAGCGCCTGATCTTTATGAGCGTACTATCGTTCTAAATGGTGTGTCTAAAGCCTATGCAATGACTGGCTGGCGTATTGGCTATGCAGCGGGTCCTGCTAAATTGATTGGCGCAATGAAAAAAATCCAATCACAATCAACTTCAAACCCAACTTCTATTTCACAAGTTGCTGCTGAAGCTGCATTGAATGGTCCTCAAGATGTACTTGAGCCAATGATTGAAGCATTCAAACGTCGTCATGACTTAGTCGTCAATGGCTTAAATGAAATCAATGGCATTTCTTGTTTACCTGCTGATGGCGCATTTTATGCATATGCAAATATCCGTCCATTGATCCGTGCCAAAGGTTTAAAATCTTGCACAGAATTCTCTGAATGGTTATTGGAAGAAACTGGTGTTGCCGTTGTTCCTGGTGATGCATTCGGTTTAGGCGGTTTCATGCGTATTTCTTATGCAACTGCGGATGAAGTACTTGTAGATGCGCTTGCTCGTATCAAAAAAGCAGCTGATTCAATTGAAGGCGTAGATGCTGCGATTGCTTCTATTGCTGCTGAAAAATAATCTGAATATTTAATATCAGATTTAAAAAAACCCGTAGAAATTGCGGGTTTTTTTATTATTATTTTTATATCAAAATACCAATATTGATGAGAATAAAGCTCTGATTTTAATGTTGCACCGCTTTTACAGCGCTATTTTTTGACACTGCAAAAATCACCAAAAGAATGCCACAGAGCACAATAGCCGATGACAAAATAACTCTAAAACTGACACTTTCCCCAATAAACAAAGAACCACCCAAGATGGCTAAACAAGGCACTGAAAGTTGTACTGTACTGGCTGTAATCCGATCTATTTTTTTAACAATTGAATACCAAAGAATATATGCTCCGCTTGAGGTCAGCCCACCTGAAACCAATGCCAGCAAAATCCCTTGTAAATCAAAATGCATGGATTTGAAAAAAAATAGTGCTGCCAATAACACCAAAGGCGTTGCGACAATAAAGTTGGTTAAGGTACTGTTAAATGAGTTTTCTGCTGTTTTACCTAAAATACTATAAGCAGCCCAAGCGATGCCAGAAATGATCATCACCATTGAGTAAAGCAAATCTGGTGCATGCGCATCTGGTAAAAGTAATAGGATAATTCCAGCAAGTGCGAGGATTAAACCAGAACCTTTCTGTAGATTAATTTTTTCGCCATTTAAAAGCCCATAAAACACCATGGTCAATTGTACTGTTCCAAATAATAATAATGCTCCAACTCCAGCATCAATTTTTACATAGGCAACGGAGAGCGCAATAATATAAAGTGCAAGAAAAAAACCATCTTTAAAACGCCAATGCAGTGATATTTTTGTTGTTGATTGACTTGCGCTCACTAAAAATAAAATCCCCAGTACAACTGCGCCACTCAATACACGTAACAAACTAAAACTCATCGGATCAATATGATTTTGTGCTAAAGCGAGTCTACATAACACTGAATTTGCGGCAAAAGCCAACATTGCAATGGTTATTTTAAAATACATAAAATTCCTTTTTTG
The DNA here is from genome assembly GCF_030329325.1 of Acinetobacter sp. 226-1. Classification (NCBI taxonomy): domain Bacteria; kingdom Pseudomonadati; phylum Pseudomonadota; class Gammaproteobacteria; order Moraxellales; family Moraxellaceae; genus Acinetobacter; species Acinetobacter sp. 226-1. Next base: position 530,460 of record NZ_JACANU010000002.1, on the reverse strand, counting down.
CTTTATTCTCTCTATATTTTAATGATTACTCATCTTTAAAATATAAGTTGAAATATCACTGATATCCATTTCAGTTTTAAAACGTCATTGCCATTTTTTTATTTAAATATAGAGGTGATTAAATAAAAAAATGCCTAATAAATACTATTAGGCATTCATACAAAAGGAAAGTCTATTTTATTATTTAGTCAAATATAAATACTTCGTTAAGCGACAGCACGCTCCTCTATTGGTAGCACTTTACGCAATTCATAACCCGTATAATCCGCACTTGGACGAATAATACGGTTGTCTGCACGTTGCTCCATCACATGCGCAGCCCAGCCTGTTACACGGCTCATCACAAAGATTGGTGTAAATAGTTTCGTTGCGATATCCATGAAGTGATAAGCAGATGCATGGAAGAAATCTGCGTTACAGAATAATTTCTTCTCACGCCACATCACTTCTTCACAGCGTACAGATACTGGATAAAGCACTGTATCGCCAACATCTTTCGCTAATTTTTCAGACCAAATCTTGATGATGCCATTACGTGGATCATTGTCTTTATAGATCGCATGACCAAAGCCCATGATCTTTTCTTTACGCTCAAGTTTGCCCAACATTTCACATTCAGCTTCTTCTGGTGACGTCCAGTTTTCGATCATTTCCATTGCAGCTTCGTTTGCGCCGCCGTGGAGTGGACCACGTAGTGAACCAATCGCACCTGTGATACATGAGTGCATGTCTGACAATGTCGAAGCACATACACGCGCTGTAAATGTCGATGCGTTAAACTCATGCTCAGCATAAAGAATCAACGATACATTCATCACTTGTTCATGGAGTTCGTTTGGTTTTTCACCACGAAGTAAATGCAAGAATTGAGCGCCGATTGAATCATCATCGGTATTTTCTTCGATACGCACACCATCATGGCTGTAGCGATACCAATAGCAAATGATCGCTGGTAAAGTCGCCAAAATACGGTCTGCAACGTCTTGCTGTTCATCAAATGATTTTTCAGTTTCGATGTTACCAAGCATTGAAACACCTGTGCGCATCACATCCATTGGGTGTGAATCCGCAGGAATACGTTCTAATACTTCTTTTAATGCTTGTGGTAATGAACGCAATGATTTGAGTTTTGCTTTATATGCAGCAAGTTGTTCTGCTGTTGGCAATTCACCAAAAAAGATTAAGTAAGCCACTTCTTCAAACTGGCAATTTTCAGCAAGGTCTTGTACATCGTATCCACGATAAGTTAAGCCTGCACCGCTTTTACCCACGGTTGATAATGCTGTTTTACCTGCAACTTGCCCACGCAGTCCTGCGCCTGTCAGTACTTTACCTTCAGCCATTTTTTATTTTCCTTCAGTGAATAATTTGTCTAATGTATTTTCAAAAGTGTGATAATCAAGGAATTCGTAGAGTTCTTTGCGCTGTTGCATTTTGTCCAGTACGTTGACTTGTGTACCGTCTTTACGAATCGCTTGGAAGACTTCGAGCGCTGCTTTTTGCATCGCACGTGTTGCAGACAATGGGTAAAGCACCATTGAAATGCCTTGTTCGCCCAATTCTTCAGTGGTGTAATATGGTGTATCACCAAACTCTGTGATATTTGCCAATACTGGTACACCGACTGCATCACACACAGTTTTATACATGGTGATGTCAGTCATTGCTTCGGCAAAAATCGCATCTGCGCCTGCTTCTACACATGCACATGCACGGTCAATCACAGCTTGTAAGCCTTCTTTTTGTAATGCGTCAGTACGTGCCATCACCACAAAGTTTGAATCTGTTTTTGCATCAACAGCAGCTTTGATGCGGTCAACCATTTCTTGTTGGGTCACGATTTCTTTGTTTGGACGGTGACCACAACGTTTTTGTGCCACTTGGTCTTCAATATGAACAGCGGCTGCGCCTGCTGCGATCATTTGTTTTACAGTACGTGCGATGTTAAATGCACCGCCCCAACCTGTATCGATATCGACCAATAATGGTGTATCAACACGTTCGGTAATACGACGAACATCTTCTAATACGTTGTCTAAGCTGGTCATACCTAAGTCAGGTAAACCATAAGAATAGTTTGCAACACCCGCACCCGAAAGATAAATCGCCTTGTAGCCGACTTGTTTCGCCATCATTGCTGCATAAGCGTTGACTGTACCGATAATTTGTAATGGTTTTTCCACTTCCAGTGCTTGTCTAAATCTTAAGCCTGCAGACGTTTCTTGTGTCATATTCCTTTCCTTGATCATTTGTTCAATGTTTTAAAACCAAGTGTTTTGGCACTCTATTTTGAATCAACATTTTGCAAATAAAATACTCACTCAGTTTCCAATAAAACTGATCCATACATTTCACGTAAATCTTTCTTTAAAATCTTACCTGTGCCACCAATTGGAATTGCATCAACAAAAATCACTTTGTCTGGAATTTGCCATTTGGCTATTTTGTTATGGTAGTAGTCCAATAGATCTTGTTCTGTCACAACGCCATGAGCAGATTTTTTTGCAATCAATACAGGACGCTCATCCCATTTCAAATGCGTGGCAGCAATGACCGCGACCATGTCGATGTCAGGATGTGCAATTGCAATATTTTCAAGCTCGACCGATGAAATCCATTCTCCGCCCGATTTAATCAAGTCTTTGGAACGATCTGCAATGTTCATATAGCCATCTTGATCTAAAGTGGCAATGTCACCTGTATCAAACCAACCATCTGTTGTGAGCGCCGATTCATCTTGACCAAAGTAGGTATCGACAATCCAATGTCCTTTAATCTGTAAATTACCTACACTACTTCCATCACGTGTAATTTCTGTTGTGCCATTTTCCTGTTCACAAATCCGTAATTGCACACCATAGGGCGGACGTCCCTGTGACAAGCGTACTTGATCTTGTGCAGCATCATCCAATTGCGCATGTTTGGCTTTAAGCTGATTGATTACACCCATCGGGCTTGTTTCAGTCATGCCCCATGCATGAATGGTTTCACATTGATATTTTTCTTTAAAGGTTTTAATCATTGAAGGTGGACATGCTGCACCGCCTACAACATTGCGTTTTAAACTGCTCAGTTGACTGCCCAATTGCTGTGCTGCATTGAGCAAACCTTGCCAAATGGTCGGCACACCTAAAGCAGTGGTCACCTGAAAATCATCAATCAGATTGACCAGACTTGTACCGTCGAGCATTGGACCCGGCAATACCAGACTCGCTCCAACCATTGCTGCGGCATAGGGTGTACCCCATGCATTGACATGGAACATCGGCACGACAGGTAAAACACGATCATTTGCAGATAAGCAAAATGAATCAGGCAAGCAACTTGCATAACTATGCAAAACAGTTGAGCGATGGCTATATAGCACACCTTTAGGATTCCCTGTTGTACCAGAGGTATAACATAATGAACTCGCTGAATTTTCGTCTAGTTTTGCCCATTCAAATTGTTCAGATTGGGGCTGAATCAGATCATCATAGAACTGAATGTCAGGGAAAATTTGAGCGATGTCTGCATCATAAGCATCCAAACAAATAAATTGTTTGACCTGCGGAATGCTGTCTTTAATTGACAAGACTAAATTGACGAATGTTTTATCAAAAATCAGCACTTGATCATCTGCATCATTGATAATAAAACTGAGTTGCTCAGGGAACAGGCGTGGGTTAATGGTATGACAAATCAAGCCACTGCCTGACACCGCATACCAAGTTTCCAAATGACGATGGTTGTTCCATGCAATGGTTGCCACACGATCGCTTGCAGCTAAATTCAATGTTTGTAAATAATTGGCAAAGCGTTTCGAGTTTTGGGCAATATCGCCCCAAGTTGTTTCAGTGATTGTGCCATTGGTATTTTTTGAAATAATGGCAGTATCTGCATGATAAGTTTGCGCATGTTCAATTAAACCACTGATCAGCAAGGGCTGAAACATCATATTGCCATACATGGAAAATATCCTTATTTCCGAATTCGCAGAAATCAATTTTTTTAAATTTCAGTGTCAAAGCACTGTGAGTATGTTTTTTAAATTAGCTGATTTTTTCTTTTATTTTTTATCATTTGACGACTCGAATTTATCTTTTCGACACATTTCGGTTCTTTTTTAGGAGGTTTTTTAAATACTGCCCAACTTTAAAAATTAATTTCCCCACTAAACACGATGTATGCATTACCCATAAAAATGTCTAATCATGTTTAAAAAAAGTATGCTAATAACATTTCGCATTTAATCCCAATACAAGCTGTAAAATTAAATTTAACGGAGTGGTGCTATCTCAGGCGACATGGATGTCGCCGTTGGGTAAGGGCGATAGGGACATCCCCTTTACCCAACAAAGGATTTTTGTTACTTTTTATCCTTAAAAAGTAAGGCATTGCCTACACAAATGATTTTGAATTTTTCAATACGAATGGGGCAGTGCAAAATATTATTCTACTAATTTCCTCAATAATCAAATCAGCATACATTTTAGAAAACTACCAAATACCTTATTCTCTATTTAGAAAATAAGGCATCTAAAAATTAATCTAAGTATAAATGGTGGAAATTCTAAAACTGCATTTTAAAGACCAAAGATGCAAAATCACGATCATCCAATACACTAAAATCGTTATTGCCAAAGAAATTGGTATAGGAAAGTTCAGTCACATACTTTTTCTGATAAGTTGCAGAAACGCCTGCACTGAGCGCCATTTGCCCTTCCTGAAAGTTAGGACCATAACCTTTGACATCGTGACGGAACATCAGACTTGGTGAAACTGTGGTATCTGCAAGCAAGTCATTATAATTGAGAGCACCACGTAAACGATAACCTGCTGACCATTCCTCAAAAAAGCCCTTATCATTACAATACTTGGCATTTAAATCACGGATTTCCGCATCTGACAGTTGCGCAGTTTTTGGCGAAATACAATAGGTTTCGACTTTGTCAGGATCATAAGCCGCTGTGGTTAAACCACTACGTCCAAATGCGCCACTGCGCCCAAAATGGTATTGATCCGTATCGCCAATGTGATTGACACCCAACTCACCCACCAACGACAAAGCACTTGCACCCAAAACATTCGGAATTGTTGTCGCAGCCCCTAAGGTAAACTGTGTAACGGGGACTTCAGCAAAACCATTGATCCGTTGCCCTAATTTTAAAGTTTCACCCGGTGCTGTGATCGGTGTGTCATTATACAATGCCTGCGCATAGACCATATCGGTACTGTTAAAGTGCAATGGCATGTTTGGCTTATAATTTAACTCACTGAAAATAGAAGTTTTTCCAAATTTTCCTGCAAAACTTAAACCATACATTTCAATGTCTTCAGGATAAACAGATACAATGCGTGCTGTATGATAATTGGCGGCTCCCGGCTCAGACACCACCACGCCATCAAAATGCATCATTCGACTATGGTAATTGGCATAATACGCTCCGATTTCAGCATTATTTAAACTTGGGATCGTGTGTTTAATCGCAAGACCATATTGACCACTGTTTTTGGCATATTCACTTGGTAAACGCGCCACAGTAAAGTCTAAAGGTCCATTCATTGCCTGATCAGAAGTAAAGCCCGGACCGCTGATGAGTAAAGGACCACAATTTTCTGCAAAGACATCGGAGACTTCAAAAAAAGTTCCACAGCCATCAACAACCGATGGACGGAATTTGAACTGATAAAAACCTTCTACTTTGGTTTTATCACTCAGACCTGCCACAAAAGAGAACATCTCTACAGGAATAATGCGTTCTTTGACATCTCCACCCGGACGGTTAAATGCAGCATAATCAAAGGCACTGACAGAGTTGATGCCATTATGAAAAAACTGTGATTTCCCCCAATTTAAAGCATGTTTACCTAATTTCAGGTCTAAACTTCGATCTTGATCAAATTTAAAATTTTTCCAAATATAAGCATCCCAAAGATCAATGCCTTTGAACTTCACCAAACGAGGCCAAGCCGAATCATCAAATTCAGTAAAATCGCCTTTGCCTGTTTCATAAGCATGGTCATACCAATATTTGGCACTCAACACAGCGCCTTGATCTTTACCATTTAAGCGAAATTCAGTTAAACCTTTAATGACCTGTGAAATGGCATCTCCTTTTTCAAAGTTGGTACGTCCGTTATCACCATTAATGTCAATACTTGAACCGTCTTTACCAATACTCATGGCATCAGGTTTATATAACAATGCTCCGTCAGGATCGGCTGTACTCCAACTTTGCCCAATACTTAGACTTGTATTGCTTTCGAGTTTCCAATCTTCATTTAAGTCAAAACTCACTGCTGAAGCCTGAGACATCAGACACGCCAAGCCCACGCTTGCACAAAGTTGAGTCAACTTAAAAACAGGCAATTGGATATTTTTACAGGTGAAAAAATGCCGAACCATATCATCTCCCTATCGATATGATGTGTTTTAAATTATTTTGCTGTGATCGTCCTGATCATCAACAAAACCATAAATTGTTGTTGTATAAGTCTTTTTACTGCATGAATATTTAAATCAATACATCTTTGGCATCGGCTTAAAATGGATTAAACCGATGCAGTTTTAAAATATTTAGGATGCTGAAACGACAGGCTGTTGCAGACGATCCAACTCAGCAATAAACTGAGTCGCTGCTGACCAAGGTCCAAAACCTGCCGCAGGGTTCATATGTCCGACTTGCCCAAGATTGACCAACTGACTGCCCCATGTATCAGCCATCGCTGTGACGGCTTGTAGACTTGCCAAATAATCATTGTCACTTGCAATTACAATGCTTGGAAATGGCAAAGCCTGTTGCGGCAAAGGCTCCCATCCTTCCTGACGCAAACTCTCAGGACTTGGATAATTGTCCGGCCAATCCTGATTTAAGTCGGGTGGCGTAACCAATAATGCGCCTTGAATCTGTGTCGATGTATGTTGAGCTGCCCAATGTACGGTCATCAGCACGCCTGCGCTGTGTGCCACCAAAATCACAGGACCATCAATCTGATCAAGTTCTGCCTGAATACGTGCCACACGATTGGCACAACTCAACTTATCGGTTTCCGCAGGAGGTACAGCACGCACTTTACTGAGCTGTTTGACTAAATGGGTTTGCCAATGTTCTTCCACATGATCACGTAAACCGGGAATAATTAAAATGGTTGCCTTTGTGTCGATTTTTTCCATCTTTACACCTTGAGCATCATGCTCGTTGAGGACAATAATTGATCGCAAATCTTCATCCACAATAAAGGCTCGGTTTGTGCAAAAATGCACTTCAGGCGACAGTCATTTTTCATTTCATGACACATTGTATAAATCAATTAATTTCAATAAAGAAAACTGAAAATTTATATTTATATAAAAATCAATAAATACAGTCAGATGGTGTAACTAACGATGAATAGGGACTTTCAGAAAAATGCTAATTTGGTTATAAATATACTGTTCATCAGGATGATGAAACCAAGAATAAGGAGATAATTAATGGTGCCTTTGGTGCATAGCACAGTTTTAAAAAATTATGTTGGCGTGATGCAACAATTAGAGCTGAACGCGTACCATTTATTATCCAATGTCGGTCTGAATCAAAATCAGCTCAGTGACAGTAAACAGCGTATTCCTGTAGAAAAAGCCATCGATTTATTGGAACAATCTGCCCGTTTGAGTGGTTGTGATGTGTTTGGTCTGTATATGGCAGAACAACGTGAACTGTCTGACTTTGGTGAACTCAGTCTATTACTCAGTTATCAGCATAATTTACGTGATGCGCTGAACACGATTAATCGTTATCGTAATTTACTGAATAATTCGCTCGCACTTTATATTGAGGAAGTCGGTAATACGGTGATTATCCGAGAAGAAATTGTCACCATGAATTCGGGCTACAGCCGTCAATCCATTGAGCTTGCATTAGGCATTACGCATCGTTTATGTGCTGCCTTACTTGCCAATAAATGGCGTCCACTCAGCATTCATTTTACCCACAATGCGCCACAGGACTTGTCGGTACATCGTCGAATTTTTGGTTGTACGCTCGAATTTGGCAGTGAATTTAATGGCATTGTCTGCACCACACATGACTTGGATACGGCAAATCCTCAAGCCAATCTTGCCATGGCAAATCATGTTCAGCGTTATCTCGATATTTTGCCAAATAATGGTGAGTCTTCGATTATTTTTGATATTCGCAAAAGTATTTACCTGTTGTTGCCAATGGGACGTGCCACCATTGAGCAGGTTGCGATTACGCATGGGGTAAATGTACGCACCTTGCAACGTCGCTTGGAGGCGGTTCAAACGAGTTTCAGCGATCTTGTGAATGATGTACGGCGTAACCTTGTTTTTCGCTATTTAAAAAATTCCAATTATTCATTGGGTCAAGTCTCTGATATTTTAGGCTATTCCATGCCGAGTTCATTTACCCGTTGGTTTATCAGTCAGTTTGGTATGGCGCCAATGACTTGGCGTAATATCAATAAAGCCATTTTGGAATAATCAATCTGACTATAAAAGTAAAAGGCTTTCAATCCATGTTGAAAGCCTTTTTTATTACATTTCAATGATATTTAATCCTCATCTTCTCCAAAAGAAGAAGGGATTGACCATACTCATTTCTCTATCAGATCAATTAGAACAACCAATGCATCAGGGTCAAAACCAATAAAATCAAGAATACTGTTTCACCAATCATCAATAAAATCGGTTTCATTCCCACAGAAGCCAATTCTTTCAATTGGGTTTTCATGCCTAGCGCACTGATCGCAATCACCAGACACCAACGAGATAAATCATTTAAACCCGTTTGTACGATTGTTGGTACCCAACCCGTACTATTAATACACGCCAATACTAAAAAACCAACTGCAAAAAATGGCAATAAAGGCGGACGCTCTCCTGTTGCGTCATTGCCCTGCATACGGGTAATCATGGCTGCACAAATAATCACAGGCAACAACATCGCAACACGCATCAGCTTTACAACTGTTGCCGTGTCACCCGTTTCAGTCGACATGCTATAACCTGCACCCACTACTTGCGCCACATCATGAATGGTTGCACCTAAAAATACACCTGCTTCAATTGGTGACAAATTTAACCATTTGGCAATCATGGGATAAACAATCATGGCGAGCGTGGACAGCGCAGAAACACCGATCACTGTAAATAAAGTCGCCTTTTCTTTTTGCGGATGATTTGGCAATGCAGCGGAAAGTGCCAAGGCTGCCGAAGCGCCACAAATGGCTGTTGCACCACCTGTCAACATGCCAAAAAACTTATTAAAACCAAGTGTTTTTGCCGCAATCACTGAGGCTGAAATGGTGATTGCAACCAAACTGATCACCAACACAATCGGTTGCCAACCAAGTGCAGTAATTTGTCCAAGCGTAATCCGCATGCCGAGTAAAGCAATCCCGATACGCAGCACCGTTCGAGCAGTAAATTCAATGCCTGCCTTGCATTTACCATCAGCAGAAAGGAAATTCAGCCCCATTCCCAACAATAAGGCAAATAACATGACAGGAGCGCCATAATGTTCCGACAAAAAACAGGCTGCTGCTGCCACGACTGCACTGACAATAAAACCGGGTAAAAGTTCTTTACTACGTTGGTGGGCATTCATGAGTGCATTAGCCATGTGCCTCTCCTGAATCTAAAACAATAAAGACCTGACCTTCAACCTGTTCAACAGGATAGGAAGCGACTTTCATGTGCGCAGAATTGAGTAAATAACCACTTTCCAAATCAAAACGTAAACCATGCGCACAGCACTGAATCACCTGACCTTCAAGTTTGCCACCAAATAAAGAAGCGCCTTGATGCGGACAACTGTCATCAATCGCATAGAGTTTTTGATTGACATTAAACAGCGCAACAAACTTTTCCCCAAGCTGTAAAAAGCTCCGTTGACCTATGGCGGGAACTTTTTCATGAGGTACCTGAAAACGTAAACTCATACACACTGTCCTTGTGTTTCAAGTGCATCCAACATAGCTTGATACAGCACCGCAGCAGGCTGTGCACCTGCCATGGCAGAACTGCCATCAAAAACAAAATATGGCACCCCTTTGCCGCCTGTATTGGCAGATACAAAGGAAATATCGGTTTGATTTAAAATCGGGCTGACTGTTTCTTCGGCAATGCCACAGTACACCGCAATTTTCTGTAATGTCGCAGGATCACTGATATTTTCTGAATGATGAAAATAAGCGGAAAATATACCTTCCAACAAACGATCCTGCTGTTCAGGACTCATACGTCGGGCAGCATTTTTAAAAAAATGATGTGCTTTTGCGGTATTCGGCATGCGTGGAATACGTTCAAAATCAATCTCCACCCCAACAGCCTGTGCTGCCTGACGCACTTGAGCCTGACGCATTTTGACCGCAGTGCTTGTACCCAGACGTTGCAAATAAAATGCTTTAAATGGAATACCTTCTTCCGCAATATGCGGCAATAACTGCACACCGCGCCAATGCAGATTCACCGTGACATCGGGATGACTCTGTTGTAATAAATAAATTGCTTTTTGCAATTGGCGCTTTCCAATCAGGCACCAAGGGCAAATAAACTCAAAAAAGACATCAATATTTAAATTACGCATATTTTACGCATCCAATTTCTGTTGCTGTGTTGCAGTTGGAGGCAGTAAGCCTTGTTCAGTTAAACGCTGAAGATCGTGGTGATAATGGCGTTTTGCATAGAAAAATACCGCAGCAGACAAAATACTCATGAGTGGCATAAGCTGAAATGCATCATGCAGACCCACATGATCCGATATTTTCCCAATCACCAAAGGACCTAAAGCCATACCCAATAGATTATTGGCAATGGTTAATGTGGCAAAAGCAGAACTATGCACTGAGGTGTGTGTGAGGTTTGCCACCATCGCAGTGGATGGACCATTGGTTCCAATCACAATAAAAATGCCAAGACACAGTAAAATCAGTTGCAATGTTCCCGCAGGCAGAGCAAAAGCAAGAGAAAGTAACAGGCAACTGCTTAAACAAAAAGTAATTGCCAAACTGGTTTTTCGATCTGCACGTTCACGTCCCAGACGGTCACATAACATGCCGCAAATGATCGTACCCACTGCGCCACCAAGCACAATTAATGCCGCCAAAATACCTGCTTTATCGGTTGGCATAGCATAGTAACGATTGAGATAACTCGGCATCCAGACAATGATTGCACCTGCAACAAAGAGCTGTAAGCCACTGCCAATATAGGTTGAAACCACTGTTTTAGATGTGTACAGGGTTTTCAAGGCATTTTTGACTTTCAGCGGTTTTTGCTCAGTGTTGTAAGCTTGCCCTGTAGGGTTGATTTTTTTCTCTTTCACCACTATCGGGTACAAAATGGCAAGCACCAAACCAAAAATAGCCATGCCAGCAAATGCCCAGCGCCAGCCAAAATGTTCAGCCAATACGCCGCCCAGTGCCATACCCAAAAATGAACCACACATACCGCCAGCCATAAAGGCACTGGCTAAGGTTGCACGCATTTCCCGTGGAAACGCTGCCATAACCACAGCAATACCCACACTGCCATAGGCTGCTTCACCAACGCCCACCAAAAAACGGGCTACAAACATGTGACTATAACTTTCAGCCAAGGCACAACCCAAAGTTGCTAGGCTCCACAGCACAGCCATAAATGCTAAGCTTTTGACACGACCAAAACGATCTGCCAGGAAAGATAATGGCAGTGTCAATAATCCGACCATCAAAGCCACAATCCCACTCAGCCAACCCAACTGGCTGTCCGTCAGTGCCCATTCAGCTTTTAGTAGGGGAAAAACTGCATTCAACACCTGTCTGGACATATAGTCCGAAATCAGTAAGCCAAATGTCAGGGCAAAAACAATCCATGCGTAGCGACGTGAAACACCGACTGATGAATCAACAGCAGTGGCTTCAGCTGTATAATGATGCATACCCATGCAACCTCCTTGTGTATTGTTATAATTTTCTGCTTTGAACCGCCAAGGGATTACGCTTGAAAATCAAACCGTAATCCCCTGGTTTTTGCACAACATCTGAGTTAAAACTCCATTTAACTCAAGATTTGATTAACGCTGTGGTACACCTTTTTGACCCGCTTTGCGGTTTGGTGCCATACCATTGGCCAATAAGGTTTCTTCAATGGTGTCGTACTGTACACCAATACGGTAAATTTCACGTGCTTCTTTACCATTTGCCACTTCACGACCTAACTCATGTGCAATACGCACCGTCTGTTTAATCTGCTCGACCGAAGAGAAACGCTCACCTTTATGATCGATAATCGTGTCTTCATTCCCCACACGGGCATGTAAACCCATTGCCATTGAGATGGTATTCAACGGTAAAACATTCTTCAGCAATGATTCAGAAGTTAAAGTACAACCATCTGGTACACGATGGACAAAATTGAAGAAGTTGAATGGATTTGGACCGTCAAAGCCACCACCGATCCCGATCCATGTCAGGTTCATTGGTCCTTTATATAAGCCCTTGCGTACAAGACGCTCCAAGGTTTCCAATCCGTGCATTCCTGTCAGTTGGAAATGTGGTTGAATCCCATTGGCAGCTAGACGTTTTAAATGTTCAATCAGCCATTCAGGACCCGCAGGAACCGTCATTTCAGCATACGCTGCTTGAATAGCAGGATGTTCAAGTGAAGTGCCTTTTAAATATTCTGGATACAACAATTCCATAATATTCATTTGCGTGGTGTTGACCGCCACTGTGACCTGATCTGGCTTAGGATCAAGTTCTGCCAGTTTATGACGGGTGTCATCACTCAGCCATACTGCCGCTTCACCTTCAGTTTCTGGTGCAAAAGAAATCGAACCACCCACCTGAATAATCATGTCAGGCACTGCGGCACGAACACCTGCAATCAGTTCATTAAACTTAGACAAGCGTTTTGAACCTTTGCCATCCAACTCACGCACATGCAAATGTAGTACACTTGCACCTGCCTCATAACAGTCGACAGCTTTCTGGATTTGCTCTTCCATCGTGACAGGAATGTCTTCCGGGAAATCTTCAGGCATCCACTCTGGACCATATGGCGCAACGGTAATAACCACTTTTTCCATGTTTTCTGGGTGCAAAGAATCATCAAAAAATTGCATGTGCATCTCCTATGCATTTTTAAACTAAAGGTAAATATTTGAATTTAATGGATGGACTGCAAGATCAATAAGTCGCATCACCAATAATGCCCGCGCGTTCCATTTTGCGATGACAGGCTGGATAATCCATCACAGCATAATGCTGAGTACTGCGGTTGTCCCAAATCGCAATACTGTTCGGCTCCCAGCTCCAACGCACCTGATATTCAGGGATGTTGGCTTGTGTAATTAAATAACGCAGCAGTTCGCCCGCACCTGGGTTGGCATCCTGACCAAAACGTACACGTTCCTTGGTGTGGTAATTACTGAAATGGGTTGCAAAAGCATTGACATACAGGATTTTTTCGCCTGTTTCAGGATGTGTACGCACCACGGGATGCTCTGCATCGGGATACTGTGCTTTGAGTGCCAAACGTTTTTCAATGGGCATAGCTGCACCAAAACTCGCCTCAATACTGTGATAGGCACGTAAATCTGCAATTTTGGTTTTAATTTCCTCAGGCAAATTTTCATAAGCCATCACCATATTGGTCCACATGGTATCACCACCGACTGTTGGGCATTCCACACAGCGTAGTACGGCCCCCATTGGTGGAATCTTGCGCCAGCTGGCATCGCTGTGCCATGAGTTTTCATAACGATCAATCGGGCTGTCTGGGCTTTTATAAATCTGTACCAACCCTGGATGATCAGGATGACTACCTACGGCTGGATGGTCTTCCAATTGTCCAAAACGCTCAGCAAAAGCCACATGTTCTGCACGAGTAATATCTTGATTTCTCAAAAATAGAACACGATGTTTCAGCAGATTTGAATGAATTTCAGAAAATAAACCATCATCGTGAATGGCATCTGCCAGATTAACGCCATGTAGCTCTGCACCAATACTGCAGGTTAATTGTTCAACTTGCATAAGAAATCCTTTTCAACCACAAATTTAAATCACAAAAATAGACGAGCCAGTTGTTTTACGTGCTTCAAGGTCACGATGTGCCTGAACTGCATCCTTGAGTTCATAGCGTTGGTTAATTTCAATTTTGATACGACCACTTGCCACATGATCAAACAATTCATCTGCAAGTGCTTTTTTCTCAGCAGGATCAGCAATGTAATCTGCCAATGCAGGACGAGTAATAAATAAAGAACCCTTCATTGCCAGTAATACAGGATTAAATTCTGCAATCGGACCTGAGGCTGTACCCACACATACCATCAGACCACGACGTTTCAATGAATCAAGCGATGACATGAAAGTATCTTTACCGACACTGTCAAATACGACATTGACCCCAACGCCATTGGTGAGTTCACGAACACGCTCTGCCACATTTTCATGACTATAATTAATGACATGATCACAACCATGCGCACGGGCAATCACGGCTTTCTCTTCTGAAGAGGTCGTTCCAATTACGGTTAAACCCAATAATTTCGCCCATTGTGAAACGATAAGCCCTACACCACCTGCTGCGGCATGCAATAAAATGGTATCGCCAGCTTTAAAGTCATAAATACGACGCATTAAATAAGCTGAGGTTAAACCACGCATCGTCATTGCTGCGGCTGTTTCACAGGAAATACCTTCTGGTAATTTGATCAGTGCATTGGCAGGCACTAAGCGTTCTTCGCTATATGCACCTAAGGTATTGATAAAACCTGTATAGGTCACACGATCACCTACCGCAAAGTCTGTGACACCCTCACCGAGTTCTTCAATAACTCCTGATGCTTCTACACCCATCCCATTTGGCATTGGAATCGGATAAGTCCCATTGCGGAAATAGATATCTGCATAGTTCAGACCCACCGCCACATGACGCAGACGAACTTCTCCTGCTTTGGGTGATCCAACTTCGACTTGTTCAAGTGTTAAAACGTCTGGTGTTCCGATTTCATGAAAGCGTACTGCTTTGGTCAATGTCATTGTCCTTTCCCTATTTTGCTTATTTTAAGTGCTCAGTGCATAGAGCAAAACTACAATACTCTGCCTGAATGCCCTTTACATTTCATGACACCTACTTGTCATTTTGCGACATTTAAATTTAAGTATTTCTGATGAGCTCATTGAAAAAAATGCTTTAGGAAAATGACTAAGCTTAAAAAAATGAAGTGTGTTATTTGCAAACCCATGCAGTTTGATTTTTGAAATGCGTTTATGTTTAAAAAATACTTAGGCTATTTAAATCAAATCATATAAAAGTCTTCACAATAAATCGTCTCTTTAGAGCTATTTATAAGATTTAATATCAGTTGAATTTTCTTTTAAAATAAACATGAAGATCGGACTACAATACAACACACATACTTTTTAAATGGCTTGAAATTTATTATGACACTCAAACAACTCAAAGCCTTTTTGGTGCTTGCCCGTGTTTTAAATTATGCCAATGCCGCCGATGAACTGTGCCTGAGTCAGTCCGCCTTAAGTTTGACCATTAAAGCTTTAGAAGAAGAATTGGGCGGAAAATTATTTAAACGTACCACTCGTTTGGTCAATCTGACCCCTGAGGGACAATCCTTAATTCCCTATGCCAAAAAATTACTCGCCAATTGGGAAGACATGGAAAAAGATGTCAAACAACGTTTTCAGTTGCATCGTGGCAACTTAAATATCGCCTCCATGCCTTTCGCCACGCATACCGTTTTACCTGCGATTTTGCATGAATTTTCAAAGCAACATCCAAATATTAATTTTTCCATTCATGATGTGCCCAATGAAAAAATTATTGAAAAAATTCAAGATGGTATATTTGAAATTGGGATTTGTTTCGAGCCACAATTTCATCACCAACTGGTGTTTAAACCTTTGTTTAAAGAAGATTTTGTTGCCGTTGTTCCCAAAGATCATCCATTGGCACAACATCCATCCATCCGTATGGCAACGCTGTGTAGTTACCCATTTGTGACTTTACAAAAACCATCCATCGTTCGCCATGTGATTGAAGAATGCTGCATACAAAACAACTTGGTTTTGGACTTAAAACTGGAATGTCATCAGATCAGTTCGCTGTCCCATTTTGTTGCTTATGGTATGGGTGTCAGTGCAATTCCACGACATTTTCAGCAATTTATTGATTTAAAAAATAATGTCATCGTTGAAATCACTGAAGGCAATGTACAGCTTAATTTAGGCTTAATGTATAAAAAAGATACGGAACTTTCACATATTTCCGCGCAGTTTATTGAAGTCATTACTGCATATTCATTTTAAACAAGCTGCATGCATTTACACACGGCTCAATCCATTTTGCTGATTAATGAGTTTTGCTCATTAATCCTTTAAATCTTTCAATTTCTCATGCGCTCCCTGCAATGCTAATAATAACTAAAAGGACATGGAGTCAGCACAATGAATAAAGTGGTTGCCAATGCACACGTTGCTTTAGCAGATTTGGTCAAAGATCAGCAAACTATTGCTGTAGGTGGTTTTGGCTTATGTGGCATTCCTGAAGTTTTAATTGATGCCCTGATGGAAACTGGCGTGACAGGCTTAACCTGTATTTCCAACAATGCAGGTACAGACGGTATAGGCTTAGGAAAATTACTCGCAAGCAAACAGATTAAAAAAATGATTTCATCTTATGTCGGTGAAAACAAAGAATTTGAACGTCAGTTTTTACAAGGCGAACTTGAAGTTGAACTGACACCACAAGGCACATTAGCCGAAAAACTCCGTGCAGGGGGTGCAGGTATTCCTGCATTTTATACCCAGACAGGCGTTGGTACGCTGATAGCAGAAGGCAAAGAAGTCCGTGAATTTGATGGAAAACCTTATATTTTAGAACCCTCACTCACTGCGGATCTTGCTTTGGTCAAAGCCTATAAAGCAGATAAATCTGGCAATCTGGTGTTCCGTAAAACGGCGCGAAATTTTAATCCTGACTGTGCTATGGCAGGAAAATTCACCATTGTCGAAGTGGAACAGATTGTTGAAATTGGTGAAATCGACCCTGATGATATTCATTTGTCTGGCATTTATGTCAACCGAATTGTGCTCAATGCCAACCCTGAAAAGCGCATTGAACAAATGACCTTAAAAGCAGTGGAGGCTTAAAACATGGCTTGGACACGCAATGAAATGGCACAACGTGCCGCACTTGAACTGGAAGATGGTTTTTATGTCAACTTGGGTATTGGTCTGCCGACGTTGGTTGCCAATTATATTCCTGAAGGCATTAATGTGTGGTTACAGTCGGAAAATGGATTACTTGGTATTGATGAATTTCCAACGGCTGAAACAGTCGATGCAGACTTGATCAATGCAGGTAAACAAACTGTCACTGCTCGTCAGGGAGCTTCATTTTTCTCAAGCTCTGAATCTTTTGCCATGATCCGCGGTAGTCATGTCAATATTGCAATTTTGGGTGCAATGGAAGTTTCTGAAACAGGTGACCTTGCCAACTGGATGATTCCCGGCAAAAAAGTCAAAGGCATGGGCGGTGCCATGGACTTGGTGGCAGGCGTTAAAAAAGTGGTGGTTCTGATGGAACACTGCGCCAAAGATGGCAGTCCAAAAATCGTGCCACAATGCACATTACCTTTGACAGGACAAGCTGTGGTCAGTCGAATTATTTCTGACTTAGGCGTGATTGATATTACCCCACAAGGTTTGAAACTGATTGAACTTGCCAAAGACGTTAGTCTTGCTGAAATACAGGCTGCAACAGGTGCAAGTTTAAATATTGAAGATTTAAAAGTGGCTTAAACTTTTAGAAACCCTCCAATAGTACTGATCTTATCCCTCTTTTTTAAAGTAGGGATAAATCATATTTTGCTCAATAATTTTCATAACCTTAAAATAAAATGAATACCGCAAGTTAAATTTCTGATATTGCATTTTTACCAAGACGAATTACTTTTGCCTTTAAAAAAGTCAGCTCTTCATACTGATGTGTCACATAAATCATCGGTAAATCAATCTCATCTTGTATCTTTTTTAAAAAAGGTAAAATTTGTTGTTTTAAATGCGTATCTAATCCTGTTAAAGGCTCATCCAATAATAACAACTCTGGCGATGACAATAACGCTCGACCAATCGAAACACGCTGCGCTTCCCCACCCGACAATTGATGTGCTTTACGAGTTAATAACTTTTTAATTTCTAATAATTCTACAATCTGCTCAAAGCTAAATTTACGTTGCGATGCTGTTAAACATTTTTCTGCATAGACTAAATTTTGTTGTACATTCATATGGGGAAATAACAACGCATTTTGAAAAACCAATGCAATTTTTCGTTGGTACATTGCAATATTAATCTTCCTTTCACTGTCAAACAGCGTTTGACCATTAAATTGAATAAAACCCGCACTTGGTTGCAATAAACCCACTAAACACTTTAAAAAGGTACTTTTCCCACTCCCTGAAGCACCGACAATACCCAGTAATTTTGTATGTTGTTCCAGTTTAATTTTCAAGTGAAAATCAGCATATTGGTATTCAAAATCACAACGCAACATAAACTCAACCTTTTAGTTTTTGTTGATATTTTTGTAAAATAAAATAATTCGCAATCAAAGCACTCAATGCCAAAACTAACGACAAAACCACTAAACGGATCGCCATTTGTTCACCTTCCGCTTGTTGTAAAAAAGAATAAATCGCTATCGGAATGGTTCTGGTTTCATCAGGAATATTACCCACAAAAGTAATGGTCGCACCAAACTCGCCTAAACTACGACTAAAACATAAAATACTGCCAATCACGATACCGGGTAATGCTAAAGGTAAACTAATCGTTAAAAATACTCTTTTCGGACTTGCGCCCAAACTGCCTGCAATCTGTTCAAACTGTTGATTAATTAATTGAAAAGATAAACGTATCGGTTGCACCATTAATGGAAAAGCCACAATCATTGAAGCTAAAACAGCACCTTTCCAATTAAAAGCAAGCTCAAAACCGATTTGATGCAAATAACGCCCAATCCAACCATGTTGACCAAATAAAACCAATAATAAATAACCCAATACAACAGGTGGCAATACCATTGGAAGTTGCAACAGCGCTTCAACTAAGAATTTGAATTTAAAATCATAACGCGCTAAATACCATGCCAAAGCCACCGCAAAAGGTAAACAAAATAGCGTAGCAAATAGAGCAACTTTGGCAGAAAGATAAAGCGCGCTGAGTTCTTCTGGACTTAATATCATCATCATTTGCGCTATTTATTGGCTTAGGCTAAATCCATATTTCTTAAATATCATTTTTGCTCGGATATTGGTTTTAACAAATTTTTCAAATTGGCGTGCTTCAACATTTTTTACACCTTGTTGTGTCAGCGCAAGAGGATAAATAATGGCATGATGCGAATCTTGCGGTAAAGTCCCAATAACTTTCACTTTAGAACTAATCAAAGCATCTGTTTTATAAACAATTCCCACATCACACTCACCTCGTTCAACAAAGGTTAATGCAGCACGTACATCGTCTGTTCCCACAATACGACCTTTTAAGCTGTCTAACCAATTTAGATAAATTAAACTTTGTTTGGCATATTTTCCTGCAGGTACAGACTCCATCTGTCCAGTACATAATTTCCCTTGAAATGATTGTGCAAAATTAAAATTTGCTTGTGGTTTAAACGTAATTTTTAAATTTTTCGGGCTAATCACGACTAATTGGTTATACAGCAAATCTTGTACATTATTTTCAGAAATGAGATTTTTTTGAATTAAATACTTCATCCAATCCACATCTGCGGAAAAGAACAGATCACTTTTCGCTCCTGCTTCTTGCTGTTTTGCCAAAGTAGATGATGCGCCAAAGACAGTGATCACTTTGGTTTTTGGATGAAGGCGCTCATAATTTTTTGCAATTTCAGTCATTGCATTGGTCAAACTTGCAGCCGCATAAACTTTCACAGTATCTGCTTGACTCAGCGAACTCAATGTGAATAAAAGTCCTGTCAGCAATAATTTTTTCATATGTATACTCATATTTATAATGATTGAGCATTTCAGCTCTAAATAAAAATACCTTGCACAATCTGCCCTGCTTTCGGTGTTTGCCCCGCAATAATGCGAACTAAGCAATTGGCTTGCATTAAATTAGTCAACATATGTGACTGCTGTTTAGATAAACTATTTACTGTTAAAGTTACTTGTTCAAACTGCGCTGTCATTCTTAAAAAACGATCTCTGGCATCTGCTTTTAAATCGTGCTTCAACACAGCATTAAACCATTTTAAATCATTGGCTTGACCTTGTAAGGCTTGGATGAGAGTAGCCGTATAAATCTGCATCCCCACATAAACCGCAGCAGGATTTCCCGGTAAACCTAACAGATAGCAAGGTGCTTTTTGTGGGCGTTCTTGTTTTGCAAAAAATATCGGCTTCCCCGGCTTTTGCTTTACTTTCCAGAAAATTTGCTCAAAACCTAAGTTCAATGTGACTGGACGAATAAAATCATAATCACCAACTGACACGCCGCCTGTGGTCAAAATCACATCATGATCTTTTGCTAAATCTTGTAATAATGTTTTGACCGCATATTCTGTATCAGCAACATGAAAAATTTCGACCTTTTGGTTATTTTGTTGAAACCAAGCTTGAATCAGTGGTGCATTGGCATCAAAAATTTTACCCGATGCTAAATCATCAACATTGACAGCAACTTCATCACCTGTAATCACGACTGCAATTTTAGGATATTGAAAAACCCGAACTTGTTGTATACCCGCCATACTCAATGCCGCAATTGCACCAATAGTCAGTTGCTGTCCTCGCTGTGCGAGACATTGCCCGACTGCAATTTCTTCCCCTTGATCACGTGTATCTGCATGCAGTTTTAAAGTTTCTGTGAGTTCAATTTTTTGATTTTCAATGATTTTAATAATTTCTTGTCGTGCAATTGTTGTCGTACCTTCGGGTATTTGAGCACCTGTAAAAATACGTATTGCTTGACCTTGTTTTAATTGAAGCTCACTGCATTGACCTGCTTTAATTTCACCTAAAAGTTCAAATTGACAACCTATTTCAACCGTACCATTTGAACAAAGTGCGTAACCATCTACTGCACTTTGCGCAAACAAAGGCAAATCTATACTTGAATAGAGATCTTCAGCTAAGTAACGATTCAGTGCTGAATGAAGTGCTAATTGTTCTATTGCTAAAGCTTGAGTATGACTTGAAATCAATGCCAAAGCTTGCTCAATACTGATCAAACCTGACTCTGCACCACATGCTGACATTATTGATAACCTCCTGCATGTGGAATATTTTTTTGTACATCAAATAAATGCACCAAGGCAGGTAAAATTGCGGTCAATGACTCTTTCGCGCCCTGACGACTTCCCGGTAAGGTAATCACTAAACTTTGTTCAATATAACCTGCGACACCCCGACTTAAAGCAGCATAAGGCGTACGACGTTGCCCAAAACTACGTGAAGCTTCCATTAAACCCGGAATTTCACGTTTTAATAAAGGTTGCAAGGTTTCTACTGTCAAGTCTTTCGGTCCTAGACCTGTACCGCCCACCGTTAAAATCAAAGGATATTGATTTTTTTGCTGTTCAATCAGTGCCAATAATTGTTCTGGTGAGTCTGGAATGACTTGATAATGAATCTGACTAAAATTGGCTTCTTCTAAAATTTCTAAAACATTTTGCCCTGCTGTATCTGGTTTTTTCCCTGATGCGACAGTATCAGAAAGCACAATAATCGAAGCAGACAAAGACTCTTTCAATACACGAGTAAAATGCGATTTTCCGCCTTTCTTTTTCTGTAATTTACACTGGTCTAAACATAAGTCTTCAGGTTCACAATGTGGTTTTAACATATCGTACAGTGTCAAACCTGCCAAACTGACTGCGGTCAAAGCCTCCATCTCAACCCCTGTAGGCCCGATCGTTTCAACTGTTGCAATAATTTCCACATGCTTTTCATGCAGTTCAAAATCGACATCAGCGCGATAAATCGGTAAAGGATGGCAAAGTGGAATCAGTTCATCTGTACGTTTTGCCGCAAGAATTCCTGCAATACGTGCTGTTTTTAAAGCATCACCTTTTTCTGTATTTCCCTGTCTTAATAATTCAATACAATGCGGTGGTGCATGCAAAATCCCTGTTGCAATTGCGATGCGATAACTCTCAGCCTTCATACCCACATTTTTCATTTATTTATCCGTACTTTTATTTGGTTTACATATATGCTGTTTTTAGATTGTTGATCTACATTCATCCATGTTCATGATGTGAATGTGCTTGATGTTGATGAGTTTGCTGTACATGCTGCTCATCATAGTCTTTGCGAATACAACAACCTGAAACAAACTCATGGGTACCATCTGTATAAAATTCTTCTTTCCATACAGGCACTTCGTGTTTAACACGTTCGACTGCTTCTTCACAAGCGGCAAAAGCTTCACGACGATGCGCTGCATAAGCAATTGCAATAATGGCTTTTTCTCCAATCGCCAAATGCCCAACTCGATGAATTACTCTGACATATTCCACTTGATATTTGATTTGAATATCCAGCTCAATTTGTCGAATCATCTTCTCTGCAATCGGTGCATATGCTGTATATTTTAAAGCCTCTACACTACGTCCTTCATGGTGATTACGCACTGTCCCAATAAAAATACCAATTCCACCGCAACGGGGAAATTGCTCAATTACTGCAAAATCATCGATATCTAGCGGTGTATTTTGAATACGAGCAAATGTCATTTCATCCTCCTGCGACAGGTGACAACAGAACTAAAGTACAATCTCGCTCTAGCAAGGCTTGACGTGCGATCATCTCATCACCAATTGCACATGCACATTTTTGAATCGCTTGTTCAGCTTGAGGATACTGGCGAATCACTTCATCAAGTACCTGTTCTACTTGAAGTGATTGTTTCGTCTTCATATCTATCATTAATGCGCTAGGTAAAAACTGAGTCACTGCACCATAAGCTTCGATTTGAACTTTGATCATCACTAATTTATCCCCCTAACATATGCATGGTAATTTTACGTGATTGTTGTTTTGCCTGAATTTCATGAAAACCTGCTGCTTTATGCCAAATATACTGTTGAATCTTTTGCGTTAATTCTGCTGTCGCCTGTATGGTTGGCTTATGTCGCCAAGTTGAAATTTCATCTTTTAATGACAAGCCATGAATTGCAAACAAACAATTATAAAGTTCACCATTTGCAGTCAAACGGATACGATCACAAGCACCACAAAATGAATGACTAATGGTTGAAATAATTCCAATGACATAATTTGAATCTAAATGATAATAACGTGCGGGTTCATGATTTTGAGGAATTGCATCTATTCGATATTTTTCAGCCACTACATTTAATATGTCTTGTTCTGTGACCACTTCATGGCGATGCCATTTTGCATCACCATCCAAAGGCATATATTCAATGAACCGTAGCATGATCTGTTTTTGCTGTGCCCATTCAATCAGGGGCAAAATTTGTGAGTCATTAATCCCTTTCATCAACACAGTATTGATTTTAACTTTTAGCCCAACGTCTAAAGCTTGCTCAATTCCTGCAAGTACAGGTGCTAAACGACTTTTCGTTATCTGCTGAAACTGTGCTGCATCTAAACTATCTAGACTGATATTAATATCATCCAAACCTGCATTTTTAAGTGCTTGTGCATATTTTTTGAGATAATGCGCATTACTTGTCATCGCAATACGTTTTAAACCTTGCGGCTTTAACTGTTGTAATTGTTGAATAAAATGAACAATTCCTTGACGCATTAGCGGCTCGCCACCTGTAATGCGAATATGCTCTATTCCGCCTTGTACCATCAACTCACAAAATGAATATAAAGCTTCAAAATCCAAAAGATGCTTTTTATTCATCCATTCAGGATGTTCAGGCATGCAATACTGACATTTAAAATTACAACGATCAGTGACTGAAATTCTCAGTTTTCTTTTTTCTCTTCCGAATTGGTCCACCCAAATGGAGTTCATCCTTTGCATGAGCAATTTCTCCAATCCTGATTTTCATAATGATTCGTATGTTCAACTCAAATTAAACGACAAAAGTTGTTGATATTGTTTCAATTCATCCATTGAATTGAGGCTATGTACATAATTGTCAGCTTGTTCTATACAAAGTGCTTTGCCATTCAGCAACTTAAAACTATGCTTCAAACTACCTTGCTGTTGTTGCATTTGGTTTTTAAGTACCTGTAATGCCTCACGCTTCATTAAACAAAACGGATATAAAGCATCTTGATTAAACTGCACATACACCACAGCACTATTGCTAAACTGCTCAAGCCGTAAATGAAGTTTTTGCAAAATATCTGTTGGAATCTGTGTAATATCACACGGAATAAACAGTACATAATCTGCTGTTGTATATTGCCAAGCACTTATCATGCCAATTAATGGTCCTAAAAAACCTGTGCATTCATCTGTAAAACACGCAATATTTTTATCAATTTTTTGATATTCCTCATCATCCCGATGACTATTGACCCAAATTTTGGCAACATCTTGCCGAAAATGCTGACAAATTTTTTCTAACTGGATTTGCCCATCAAAATTCATTAATAACTTATTTTTCCCTTTCATACGTCGTGCTTGACCACCCGCCAAGATCACTAAATCAGTTTGAGGAAAATCATTTTTCAACATTGATTTTATTTCATTATTAATATTTTTTAACATTTAAAATCAACCCTCTAAGGCTAAGTCAAATGAGGCAGTTGGGTATAGACTGAAAAACGCTGTTCACGACAAAAACTTGCTAACGTTAAGCCTGCTTGTTGAGCCAAATCAATCGCTAAACTACTGGGTGCAGAAATGGTGGCAAGCATGGCAATATTGAATTGCACACATTTTCGAATTAACTCATAACTGGCACGGCTGCTCATCAGTACAAAACCTTGTGTAACATCAATCTCATGTTTTGCCATATAACCCAAAAGCTTATCTAAAGCGTTATGGCGACCAACATCTTCGAATAATGCAATAACGATACCATCTTTAACCCATGCGGCAGCATGTGCTGCACCTGTTAAACTGCCAAGTACTTGTTTATCATTAAATAGACCAATTGCAGATTCAATTTCGCCTAGCCATTTTTTATTAAATGGAGTACTCACAACAGCTCCAAGCTGCAATTGTTGTAAACTTTCAATACCACATAAACCACAACCACTTCGCCCAGTCATATTACGGCGCTGCTGTTTTAATAAAGCAAAGGCACGTGCAGAAATTGTCATTTCGATGCTAAAGCCTTCTTCATACTGTTGTATTTCGATTGCATATAACGCACTTAAGTCAGAAATAATTCCTTCTGACAAACTAAAACCAATTGCAAACTCTGTTAAATTTACTGCGGTCATCATCATCACAACATGACTAATTCCGTTATAAACCAAAGCCACTGCAACTTCTTGTAAAATATGTTCTTGTTTATAAAATATTTGTTGGTCACGATATTGCTCAACAGGATACAATCGTGCCCCTTTCAGTTGTTTTGACTGTTGCGATACAGCTTGCCCATGCATCTCATCACTCAATATCTGCATATCAACTCTCCAATGCGGCTGGCTCTAAATTAGTTGAATCCGTTGGTGCAGAAGTTGGATGTAAAATCACTGGAATATTTTTTGAAGCAGGGATTTTGGCACGTTGATCATGGCTGCTCAAAGCGACCAGTGGGTTCGTTTCAGGATAATATGCACCCAAACAACCACGTGGAATATCATATGAAACTATTCTGAACTGGTGGACGATACGCTTTACACCATCAGAAAAAATACTTTCAATATCAACATATTGATTTGCAACTAATCCAGCCTCTGCAATATCCAGTTGATTCATAAATAGTACGCGTCGTAAACCAAACACACCACGATAACGATCATCAAGCCCATATAAAGTTGTGTTGTATTGATCATGAGAACGCATGGTCATGAGGGTATAGACTTTTTGTTGTTGATATTGCGCACTAAATTGATGCTCTGTATCTTCATACACCGCTTTTAATGGCGTGATCATAAATTGGGCTTTACCCGTTTGCGTACGCCAATGATGAATATTTGCAGGATGCTCCAAATGGAATCCACCAGGTTGATACACTCTTTGATTAAAATCCCTAAACTCATCAAAAACTTCTGCAATCGCATCACGTATACGATCATAACTTTCAATATACCAACGCCATTTTATGCTACTGTTCGCTAAGACTTTTTCAGCCAAACGCGCCACGATATCAGGCTCTGAAAGTAACATTTCTGAAGCAGGCTCATTACGCCCTGCGGATAAATGTACATTACTCATCGAATCTTCAACTGAAATCGATTGCTGACCATGTACTTGTAGGTCTAGCTCAGTACGTCCCAGACATGGCAAAATTAATGCCTCTTGACCACAGGTTAAATGGCTTCGATTTAACTTCGTTGCTACATGTGCGGTCAGTTCGCACTGCTTCAGTGCATAATGCGTAAAGTGTGTATCAGGTGTTGCTTCAGAAAAATTCCCTCCCATCGCAAAAAAGACTTTAATGCGTTTTTCTGCCATGGCTTTTATACTTTCTACCACGCCCAAACCATGTTTACGTGGAAATGATGTTGCAAAAACTTGCTCTAATCGATCTAACAATGCATCTGAAGGATGCTCATTGATCCCCATTGTACGATCACCTTGCACATTACTATGACCACGTACAGGACATGCTCCAGCACCTTGACGTCCAATATGACCACGACTCAGTAATAAATTACTTAACATATGGATATTGGCAACCCCATGACGATGCTGTGTCATCCCCATTCCCCAACAAAAAATCACGCGTTTGGCATCTTTAAACATCTGTGCGAGTTGCAGTAATTCTGGCTCAGTGAGACCCGTATGTGCATGAATATCTTGCCATGCTGTCGAAGCAACTTCTTGTAAGATTTCATCAAAATATGCAGTATTTTGGGCAATAAAAGTTTCATCAAAAATCGTCGATTTTCCCGATTTTTTTGCTTCTTGATCCCACTCATACAAATGCTTAAACATTCCCATTAAAACCGCATAATCCCCTCCAATTTTTGGCTGAAAATAATTACGACTGATCGGGGTACTACCGTTAGTGATCATTTCCAATTTATTTTGTGGATCTTGAAAACGCTGTAAGCCTCTTTCTTTCAAAGGATTAATTGAAATAATATTCACACCACGTTTATAAGCAGCACTCAAAGTGC
Source organism: Acinetobacter sp. 226-1 (assembly GCF_030329325.1). Taxonomy (NCBI): domain Bacteria; kingdom Pseudomonadati; phylum Pseudomonadota; class Gammaproteobacteria; order Moraxellales; family Moraxellaceae; genus Acinetobacter; species Acinetobacter sp. 226-1. The sequence continues at coordinate 503,209 of NZ_JACANU010000002.1, read as the reverse complement.
TTAACATTCGTGGATGGTTCGTGCCTGGATTTTGCCCAAAGATAAATATTGCATCTGTATGTTCAAAATCTTCTAGAGTCACAGTACCTTTACCAAGACCAATGGTATCGCCTAAACCAACACTGGTGGCTTCATGGCACATATTGGAGCAGTCTGGAAAGTTATTGGTTCCAAAACTTCGCACAAAAAGCTGATATAAAAAAGCGGCTTCATTACTGGTACGCCCTGATGTATAAAATGCGGCTTGGTCTGGATGCGCTAAAGCATTTAGTTTTTTTGCGACAAGTTCAAATGCAGCGTCCCAACTAATCGGCACATAGTGGTCTGTCTTAGCATCATAGTACATAGGCTCAGTCAAACGACCTTGTGATTCTAAAAAATAATCACTTTGTTGCTTTAACCATGACACTGAATGTTCAGCAAAAAACTGAGCGTCTACACGTTTACTGGTGGCTTCAAAAGCGATTGCTTTTGCACCATTTTCACAAAAGTTAAAGGTATGCGTATGTTTTTGCTCTGGCCACGCACACCCTGGACAATCAAATCCAGTGGGTTGGTTCGCATTGAGTAAAGTAATTGCACCTCTTGTGACCACTGCTTGCTTTTTTAAATTACGCGCAACACTCAGTAAAGCCCCCCAACCACCTGCAGCATGATGATAGGGTTCAATTTTAGAATAGACACTAACCTTAGTACTTTCACTGATTTGCTCATCATGTTGCATCATAACTTTCCCTGTTTAATTTTGTTTTAACTGATGAATTTAACAACTACCTATTTTCTATGCAGACCATAACTCAATAAAAAATCATCTGAACTTTGCTTGATTCTATCCATAAATACTGAGCAAAATTTATCTGACTACAAAATACCCACCAAAAGCGATGATCATCAATGGTTAAAAATACCTTTCTGAGTTTTTTATGTGAAAAATTTATTATTTTTATAGTTTCATATACTTAAATAAAATCTAGGCTTTATAGTCAAATAAAGCCTAGACCATCGTTAAAGATTCATTTTCTATCAAATACTATTTTTCAGGTTGCCCAATACAATCACCATAAAAACAAATGCGTTGTGTGTAGTTATAACGCGCAGGCGCTTCAACAACACCCACTCGTTTGGCATATTGTTGCCATTGTTTACTCATTTTCGTCACTTGTTCAGGAAACTGTTGTGCCACATCAACTTTCATCGCAGGGTCAGTATCACGGTTAAAAAGCTGCCATGTGCCTGTTCCATAAGGTTTTGCTTGTTCAAGCAACACCCAGTTACGATCATGTATCACTTTACGGTTATTAAACTCCCAATTAAGTGTCCGATTTTTTAACTGCTTATTTTTAAAAATATTTGTAAATGAAACACCCTCAAATTTTAAACTTTTATCCTGCTGTACATGACGAATACCTGCATAATCTAGAACTGTAGGTACAAAATCCATAACATGCAGATTTTCATTTTTCATAATACCTGCTGGAATTTTCTTTGGATAACTCATAATCGCAGGGACATGAATTCCACCATCAGCTAAAAACCCTTTGGTATATGGATATGGTGTCGCTGCAACTTGTGCCCATTGTGGACCCAACGCGATATATGAACCTTTACGTCCCATATTTTCAAGTGAATTATCAAATGAAGAGTTTACCCATGCCATAAAACCGTCACTTTCATCTAGTCCTTGAATATCAGAAACTTCAGGTCCATTATCAGAAATAAACAATACAATTGTATTATCTAACTCATTCTTTTCTTTAAGATAGTTTAATATTTTTCCAATATTTGCATCCATGTTGTCAATCATGGCTGCATAAACTTGCATCGCTTTTGTTTCACGAGCTTGTTGCTCGGCTGTTAAGGCTTCCCAAGGCTTTAATTGTTGCTCAAAAGGATTATTAGCCTGAGTATTTTGAGGAATGATACCCTGTTGTTTTAAACGTGCTAAACGATTTTGACGAATCGCTTCATAGCCATCTTTATATTGACCTTTATATTTTTCAATATATTGATCTGGAGCTTGTAGTGGCCAATGTGCAGAAGTTAATGCTAAATAGGCAAAAAATGGTTTTTCTTTATCACGTGATGTTTCCAAAAAATTCAACATTTTATTGGTATAATAATCTGTAGAATAAAAATCATTGGGTAAACTCACCTTTTTTCCATTTTCTAAATAAATCGGATCATAATTCAGTAAAAGTGGAGTTTCATCAAAATGCCCAGCGCCACCTTGTAATAAAACAAATGACTGATCAAAACCACGTGCAGACGGAATTAATTCTGGTTTTTTACCTAAATGCCATTTACCACTCATAAAAGATTGATAACCATTTTGATGTAAAATTTCTGCTAATGTTGCAGCTTTATGATTCAAAACTCCCTGATAACCTTCATTCCCCTCATGCTCAGGCTGCAAGAGTTCAGCCATTGTCCCCATTCCAACTTGATGATTATCTTGACCTGTCAGCAACATTGAACGTGTCACTGAACAAGTTGGACCAGAATAAAAGTTTGAAAGTGTTGCACCTTGTTGTGCTAATTTTTGCAAATTTGGGGTTTGAATCTCACTACCAAAAGGCTGAATATCAGAAAATCCAACATCATCCGCCACAATCAAGAGAACATTTGGTTTTTTTGCAAGGGCAAAAGGTGAGCACATCAAAACTGAGACCAATAGCGCACCATATTTTTTTACTTTCATTCATCATTCCTTTGAATATAAACCGATTTAAAACTTAAATTGCGTTGTCACACTTAAATAGTTATTGGTTTTTCCACCTGTTTCCTTTAATGCTTGCGCTGCATCAACATTGGAAAATAAAAGATTAAAATTCAGATTACGGTTATATTGATAATCCAGTTCTACCTCAGTAATGCCTGCAATATCTTTAGATTTGGTTTGATCATGCTCATTCCATGCAATACCAGAAGGTGCATGATAAATTGCATCATTATTTTTGTGTTTTTTCAGTACACCATAAGACGTTTTCAAATTCATATTTGGCATGAGATCCAAAGCAAATGTTGGCTTGATAAATATCGCATTCATTAAGCCAAATTCTGCTGCACCACTAAATAATGCAGTACGTGGAAATGGAGACTCGAAAGTCTTTAGGCGCTGATCTTGTAAGTCATTATCCCCACTAAACAGCATGCTTTGTAGAGATAAATGAGGATTGAGTTTTTGCTCAAAGTGATAGCCGACTTGAGAAAAAGTAGCATAGGCACGAATATTTTTATCGCCATAATCACCAAACTGGCGAATATACTCAAAATCATAATCAATATTTTCTTTTTGCCCAAATACACGAGCACCTATACTTTTTCGGTTCTGTACATCTGCACCATCAGTAAAAATACGCTGATCATGATGCATATCAAAATAGTACAGATCTAATTTTGCTTGGTTTGCAGGTTGCTCTAATATTTTACCATTAAAATAAATACCTTTTAACTCTCGACTCTGATCTGTTTTATCGTCAAAAGAACCTCTTTGAAATTTAACAGGCTTAACATCAAACACATCAATTTTTATCTGATCTCGATAGTTAAACCACGTTGCTAAACCATCATAATTATATTGAACATTACTACCATCACGTGTGGAAACAAGAATTTTACTTCCTAATGGCATCACAAAACGTCCAGGTCTCAATGTCAATTGAAGATTTTCTGTGATTGGTAGTCTATAATCAACAAAAAATTGTTGTATATCAAAAGCATCATAATTTGCTGGTGTAGGTACTTCTGCATCAAATGCCCAATTATCACCCAGTTCTAAAAACATTCTAAAGTTTTGTTGTAGATGTAAATCACCAAATAATCGCAAACGTTGTGCGACTGATTCATTACGGTCTTGAGGCGTTAAATTTGCTGTAGCATGATTTAAATATTCATACATCCAGCGAGCTTCCCCACCCACTGTGATATAGTTCTCAGCATCATTTCCTAAAGGTATATAGTTCAAATGCTCATTCCAAGTGCCTTGTCTATTTTCACTTTTACTTAAATAAGAATAATCATTATTCCAAGCCAAAAAACGAGGACCACCTAAATCTTTTGGAATCTCAACGCTTGGAATATGATCTTCAGCATAAACATGCGTAATACATGAAAATAAAGAAATCACTGCTAAAACTTTCATTTTCATTGTGACAACATCCTTGTCATTTTTCACTTTAATTAATATATTAACTAAAATCAAGTGCCTTATTTAAACGATTAAAATAAACAAGGTTCATCTATACAGATCAACCTTGTTTTAATGCCTATGATTTATCAATATTCATATTAATGTTGTGAAGGTGTTTTATGCTCTTCACTTTCTAATGTTGGCGTACTATCAAAGAAGTTCCACGGCTTTAACATGGTATAAACCCATTCTGTTGGCATAATTGGCCATTCTTCTGCACGTGCAACATGCGTCGTTCCTGTGGTCATCCACACAACTAAGTCTTTGTTTTTAATATTGTCATTATTTGCAATAAACTGCCCTAAACCTGTATCACGATCTGAACGATTTGAATATTTGCCTTCAGGAAATTTCTCATTTTCATCACGTTTAGTGACCCAAATTTGTTTATCCATAAAACTTAAACGCTTAAATAGCCATTCATCCGTAGCAAAATTTGCCCCTTTCGCAATAGGATGCGTACCTCCTGCAAATGGAATAACTTGATAAGACACAGGATTACCCAGTTTATTTTCTTTGTTAGCATTGCTTAATAAGCGAATCGTAGATGGATCAAACTTTTGTACTGCTTCCTTTTCAGTATCAACTGTTCTCTCCTTAACTTCCATTGCGCTAGTGCGTGGTCCACCACGCGTATTTTTTACGACCACTGGATCCATCTCGACAAAACTATTATTTTCGCCATCGACATCTAGATCTAAACGGAAGTTATAAATATGTTGATGCGTTGTCCCGACAATATTGTGATCAATTAACGTTCCATAACGTGTATCTTCTTTAGCAGTTGCGTCATGCATCGTTTTCGCTTGTACACCTTTTACTGCTTCAATGCCTGTTGCACCTGCATTAATTCCAATAATCCCGTTATTATTAAAAACCCAATCAAAAATATAATCATAGTTTCCAACTGTACTAATCCAACGCACCACCAATTCACGGCGCTCAGCACTAATATTTGGCTGATTCATTTCTTGATGTTTAAATTCAGGACCAGCATAACGTTCAAAAATTGCAATGGCATTTGGAATAACACGTGGTTGACCTGTATAGTCAGCAATCACAGCATCTAACAGAACAGCATTATTTGGCGCATCCACACCCTTTTCAATCGATGATGTTAAAGTTCCCATGCCATACTCACCCGAATCTAAATAGGATTTAAAGTACCATCCCATATCAGGATCGCCATAAGGCACAACCATCCCACCTAAATTCCCCTCATACATGACTTTACGTTTGACGCCTTTGTCCTTATAAGTTGCTGTTGAAATTTGCAAACCTACACGTGAGTCTAAACCTACATGAAAACACCATGGTCCCCAATGAATCGTTTGCCCAGTAATCGAGAAATTTTTACCATCAGGTTCTGTGACATTTAATGCTTTAAATTGTTTTTGGTTTTTAATAGCAATTGGGTTTGGCTGCATAGGTACAGGAATAATCGAACCTTCCTCTAGCTTTACAATTTTCTTATTTTCTAAATCAACCACAGCCACTAAGTTTTCAATCGGATGCGCCCAATAGTTGCCATCACCTGTATCTAAATACGATACGACTTTTAAGACGTTTAACTCACGATCTAAACCATCTTTGCCACCAAAAAAACCCACCGTCAGCGGCGTCGTCACCACTTTGGAAACATCCTGAATTCCACGTTTTGCTAAGGCTTTTTTATAGGCTGCATCTTTAGTCACAATTTCTTGCACTGCAACCATGTCATCATATAAAACCATACCATGTGTATTTTCAAGCACATTCCATTGTGTGACTTGCTTTGTTTTCAAATCCACAGCACCTTCAATCACTTGTTTACCTTTAAGCAAGGTAAAAATAGCAACACGGTCTTCGTCATATGCTTTATGATTTAAAAATACATCCCAAACTTTTGATTTTTCAGGTTCTTTTAATTTAATTTCTGAAAATCGCATATTATTATATGCATATTTAGATTGTTTAATCGCTTCAAAGCTTTGTGAAATTTCTTGTGAAGTTAAACCATTTAATGGATGTGGCGCTGCCTCGACTTTAAATGTTTGATCTAAACCTGACTGAAAAATTTCTGTAGCAAACTCCTTACTGACAATCGGTTTACCTTCTTTGATCAGCAACGGAACACTCACTTTTAACGGTTTTCCATTGACTAAAACAATATCAGAATTCGGTTTTGCTCGAACAATTAAGGAGCCTTTAGAAATGGTATAACTATTTGTAAATTCATCTTTTTGTACATCGGCACCAAAATCTGTCATATTTTGATAAAGCGGTACCATTTCAGCAGCTTGTCCATGTGCTAAAACGTGTTGATTCATACTCAATAATGCTGTAGCAACAGCTAAATTTACACCTAACCATTTTTTTAATGATCGCGTGATTGCATTATATTGCATTGTCTTATATCCATTTAAACAAACTTATACAGTTAAATTAAATGAATCAAGCTGAGAATAAATCATCCTTGAGAATGATTTATCTCAAAAAATTACAGAGTAATTCTTGTCTACTTTTTACATTGGTTTTTTGATAAATATGTTGAATATGCGTTTTGACTGTCGCCAAACTACAGTTTAATTTTTCAGCAATCAAACCACTTTCTAAACCATTAAATAACTCTTCTAAAACGACAATCTCTTTTTTAGTTAAATTAAATTTTTCCATAAAAAAATGTTTATCGACTGTATCCATATGATGCTGAAAATATTTTTCAGATAAAAAATAGAAAGATTTCAATATTTTTTTATCTTGCTCTGTAAATTTTTTTTGATTATTTTCTCGCACAATACTTAAACCAGCGATTGGCTCACCATTACGCTTTCTAAAAAATATTTCTGCGGTATCTACAATATCCCAACGTTGCATAAAATCTAAATATTCTTCATTTGACTCATGCTCACCTAAAAACTCAACATGTGTATGATGGTCTGAATAAAAATGACGAAAACATACAGGGTCTTGTTGTATTTTTTTCCGAGATATTCATCTAAAGAGTTTTTGGAAATATTAAATAAATGATAATTATGTGTGTGGTTAATATTATCAATTGAATATAATAAATAACCATCTATATCTAAAACACGTTGAACTTGTTCAACAAAGTTCTCACCAAACTGTGTTAAAAACTGCTGATTGAGCATAAATTTCCTTCCTTTTTAGAAAATTTATTAAGACCAATGGGGCGAAAAAAGCCTTTTGCATCCTGCAAAAGGCGATTTATTCTCGCTATTTTGTAATATGAATCGCTTGTTTTTTCGTGAACAATAATAACCCACTCAAACCAAATGAATAACCCAAACCTGATAATTTCCAACCACCAAATGGTGCAGCAGGTGATAAATCTGAATGGCTATTGATCCATACGGTTCCTGTTTCAAGTCGACTGGCAATCTGCTGCGCTTGCTCAAGATCTTTTGACCAAACTGAGCCACCTAAACCAAAAGATGTATGATTCGCTGCATAAATTGCATCTTCAACTTGGCTAAATTTCACAATTGGCAACACAGGACCAAACTGTTCTTCATCAACTAAGGCAACCCCTGCATTGACATTGGTCACTAAAGTTGGACGAATATAATAGCCTTTTTCAGTTTCTTGATTTTGTTGGGTAATAATTTCTCCACCTTGTGCCACAGCATCATCAATTAAAGATTTTACTTTTTGATATTGCATACGGTTTTGAATAGGTCCAAAAGTTGTATTTTCATCTAGACCATCACCCACGACTTGTGCATCTGCAAGTTCTGCCAATTTTTGGGTTAATTGATCATACACATCTTCATGTACATACAAACGTTTTAATGCAGCACACGTTTGTCCCATATTCAAAAATGCAGAACCAAAAATACGTGGTGCAATTTCATTCACATCCACATCATTTAATACAATACCAATATCATTTCCACCCAACTCAAGTACGACGCCTTTGAGCGATGCAACTGAATGACTTAGAATACTTTGTCCTGTTCGTGTTGAACCCGTAAATGTGACTTTTGCGACATCTGGATGCTCACTTAACGCCTGCCCAACGCCCCCTTGACCTAAGACAATATTACACACACCTTGTGGTAAATGACGATTCATGATCTCTATGAGTTTAATGGTACTCAGTGGCGTATATTCTGATGGTTTATTGACAATACAATTTTTCGCTTTTAATGCAGGAAATAAATGCCAAATCACAATCATAAAAGGCCAATTCCACGGTGTAATGGAGGCAATCACACCCAATGGTCGGTTAAATACTTGTATGGTTTTGCCACTCGGATCATCTATTGTTTCTACAGGAATATTCAAGCTTAAAATATATTCGATCCAGTTTGCACCTGCTTCTACTTCAAACTGTGCCAAAGCTAAAGGTTTACCTTGTTCCAAAGTAATTAAACGTGCAATTTCACTTTGTTCATGACGAATATCCGCCACAATTTTTGTGAAAATTGTATTTATTTCTTCATCTGAAATAAATTGCCATGTTTTAAATGCTTGAGCAGCTGCTTGAATTGCTTGGTTTACCTGTTCGACTGAAGCACTTGCCACTGTTGCAATAACCTGTTCATTTGCAGGATTTAATACTTCGAAAGTATCCGCAGCTCCTTGCACTTGTATCCCATTGATGAGCATATTTGTATTCATTACGATTCGTCCTTTGTCTTTTATCATTCATGATTTTATCGATGATATTTTTTGCACCAGTCATCCTTAAGGATGATTTTAAGCTAAAGATCTATTTATTTATCTCATAATATTTAATTTCATAACATAATCTCATAGCACTTCACTTAAGTACGTTGCATTAACAAATCAACGCCTTTTTCTGCAACAGCAATGGTCGGTGCATTGGTATTTCCACTTGGAATTGATGGAAATACAGAACAATCTATTACGCATAGATTTTCTATACCATGCACTTTTAACTGAAGATCAACCACAGAATAACGTTGATCAGTCCCCATGCGGCATGTTCCAACAGGATGATAAGTTGTTTTACATGTGCCACGAATGAACTCAATCAATGCTTGATCATTCTGATGAGAACTTTGAGGAGGTGAAAATACCTGATCCAACAAAGGTTCAAAAGATGGCATTTTTAGTAGCGCTAAACCAAATTTTGTTGCACGAAGCATACCTTGAATATCATCAGGATGACTCAGTAAATTTGCTTGAATTTTCACATTATCATGTGGATTTTTACTTTTTAAGAAAATTTCTCCACGAGATTTTGGACGTAAAAAACAATTTTTCAGGGTAATTCCATGTGTTTTTCCTTTTCCAAGTCCATCAGGATCATCCCATGTATCTAAGCCCGGCAAAAAGTGAGCTTGTACATCTGGTCGACCTTCTTGATGAGTATCAATAAATGCGCCTCCCTCAAGAATATTAGAAGATACAACACCTGTTCGTGTAAATACCCACTGCGCGCCATTTTTTATTTTTTTAAATCCTAAATTTTGCCCATAAAGTGAAATAGGTTGCTTCGTTTCGGCATTAATCGATACATGTAAATGATCATGATAATTTTGCCCGACAGGTAAGTCCTGAATGGTTGTGATTCCCACATCATTTAAATGATTTTTAGGACCAATTCCAGAAAGCATTAAAATCTTAGGCGTACCAATCGATCCTGCACTTAAAACAATCTGTTTACGCGCTTTAAAAATATGTTTTTTACCTGCAATTTCACATTCAATTGCACAGGCTTTTTGATTTTCCACAACGACTTGATGCACTAAAACATTTAATTTAAGCGTTAATTGTGGATGATCCTGTACTAATTTTAAATAGGTTTGCGAAACACTTGCTCTTTCACCATTTTGTGTAGTGGTTTGAAAAAACCCGACACCTTGCTGTTTATGCCCATTAAAATCATTAACATAAGGCAAACCTAACTCTTGACCTGCTTTAATAAAGACTTGAGTAAGCGGATGTCGATAACGATTTTCACTTACAGACAATGGTCCTGTCGTTCCATGATAAGGCTCAGATAAACTTTCATTTTTTTCTGCTTTTTTAAAGTAAGGTAATAGCGCATTAAAGTCCCAACCTGCACATCCATCTTCTTGAGCCCACGAATCATAATCTTCTTGCTGCCCTCGAATATAAATCATGCCATTGACTGAGCTACTACCGCCTAATACTTTTCCTTGTGCGCAAGTCATACGACGTTGATGGGTATTTTCATCAGGTTCTGTCGTGTAATCCCATGTTTTTGTTGGAATCACTTCCGAAACACCCGCAGGCATTTTGATGAGAATATTATCATCACTACCACCTGCTTCAAGTAACAGTACACTTCCTTTATTTTCTTGTATTAGACGTGTTGCAACCACACACCCTGCTGAACCCGCACCACATACAATATAATCATATTCTTGCATACATACCATCCAATGTTTCGCTTATCATTTTTTCATTAAGGCACTGTTTATTCTGCTGTATTTGATCAATTTCCTCTGTCGTCATGGGTTTTTATACAAAGGAAAAAGATCAATCATTCAGACAATTTATTGATTTAAAGGAATGACCATGCCATCTTTTCCAACGACAATTTCACCTTTATAAAATGCACCAACATCTTTTTTCCAAACAGCATCGGTTAATTCTGGATCACCTACAGGGACAATATGGCTCAGTACCAGTTTTTTCACTTGTGCTTGAGTTGCAGTTTTTCCAACATCTTGAGGTGTAATATGATGAGCAATCACAGCATCTCTAAAACTTTCACCATATCCCATACGTTTGGCTAAACGACCAATACCATCGCCATGTGCAACTTCATGAACCAAAATATCGGCATTTTTTGCAAACTTGGCAAAAGGTGGGTAATAGTTAGTATCTCCTGAAAATACAAGGTTTTGTTTCTGAGCTGTTTCAAACTTAAAGGCAAATGCCTCACCCATTTTAAAAGGCTGATGTGGTACTCGTTTGGCTGTTACTTTGACATTTTCATCTTGATATACATCGCCTTCGTCAAACTCATGAACTTTTAAAAACTTATTTAATGGCTCTCGACCTTCATCCTCATAACGTAACTGAATATCGACGTTATACGCTTTTAAAAGATTTTCTGTCATTTCTTTTGTCCCTTTTGGACCAAAGACTTGAATCTCATGATCTAGACTACTTAACCAACTGTTCATTAACAAAGCAGGATAATCAAGAATATGATCACTGTGTAAATGCGTAATAAAAATAGCTTTAATATTTTTCAACGGCACTTTTGCTTCTAGTAAACGATAACTTGCACCATATCCTGCATCAATCACATAAACATCATTCTTTATTTGTATTGCACTTGACTGTGGTAATGACTGTGTTGAATAAAGTGAAGGTCCACCTTTAGTCCCTAACAAAATCAGTTGATCTTGGGCTATCGCCATAGAACTGAGCAAAAAACCACCGAGTGTTAATGCGCTTAAGATCGCATTTTTAACGTTCAACATATCCATGTCCTCATTCAACTATTTTCCATTTTTCAATCGAATGCTATTTATTTAAATATATTAAAAATTGATATACCTGATTGATACCGAATTAGTTCACATATTTAATAACATTAATGTTAATATATTAACTAAATAATCAACTTTCAACCTTTATTTACATTTAAAGAGATTTAAATTGCCAAAAATATTCCAAAGTCTAAATTATCCTAATTTTAGAAATTACTTTATTGGGCATACTTTATCAACTTTAGGAACATGGATTCAGCAAGTTGCTTTGGCTTGGTTGGTTTATGAACTTACACATTCTGCTGTTCTTCTGGGTTTCATCACATTTTTTGCACTCGCACCGCAACTGGTGATCAGCCCCTTTGTTGGAGCAATGATTGATAAACTGAATAAAAGAAAAGCGCTGATTTTTGTACAAATTCTTTTTTTTATACAAGCATTTCTCTTGGCAATCTGTGCTTATTTTAAATGGCTTGATGCGATCAGTATTTTGGCACTTTCCATGTTTTTAGGTGTACTCAGTGCCATTGATACGCCATTACGCCAATCTTTTATCAGTGATTTAGTTGAAGATAAAAATTATATTGCAAATGCTTTGGCTTTAAATGCCATGATTTTTAATTCATGTCGTTTTATTGGTCCACCTATTGCAGGTTTATTACTGGTCATTGCTGATCCTATTTTGTGCTTTATTTTAAATGCCTTGTCTTATTTTTGCCTCATCATTGCTTTAATGTATATGAAAAATATTCAAGTTGTGAAAGCAAAAGGCTCTATTCAAAGTGTGCTCAAAGAAGGTTATATCTATGTTTTTCATCATGTTGAATATCGATGGATGATGTTATCAATCGCCATTTTAAATTTAACTGCATCAAGTTATGTGGCTATTTTGCCTATTTTTGCAAAAGATTATTTAAATGGCAATGAAACAACTTTGGGCTACTTATGGGGAGCGGCTGGTGTCGGTTCTCTGCTTTCAGCTCTGATCTTAGCCAATACACAAAATGAACAACAAATCAAAAATCGTATTTTTTATAACATGCTGCTTTGTGTTTTAGGTCTTATCGCATTAGCACTGATAGATTTAACTTTCTTTTATTATTTTGCTATGTTTTGTTTAGGCTTTGGTATTTCCACCACCAATGTTTCAACAAATATTCTCATTCAACGCCATGCGCCCAGTGAGTTTCGTGGGCGTGTGGTTTCAATTTATACCTCTTTACGCTTTGGATTTGACGCTTTAGGTGGGTTATTTGCAGGCATCCTTGCCACCTATATTGGTGTGAAAAACACCATGTTGATTTTTGCTTTATTATTGGCATTGTTTATTCTTTTTAAATTTTTACACGATAAAAAACCCATGACGACATCATAAAATACCAATAAAATGACTTGATCTTAAAGTTTAATTTTTGACAAGTCATTCAACATGGTCATGAGTTGCTGCATTTTTTCTACCCCATATTGCTCTTGAATTTTTTTATAAGAAGCTTCCATTTTAACGGCTTGCTGCTCAAAGCATGCCTTCCCTTCATCAGTTAAGGTGATCAAATTAATACGCTGATCATTCACATCTTTACGTTTTAATATCAAATCTTGCTCAATCATACGGTTTAAAATCCCCGTTAAGCTTGGTTTTAAAATACATGCAAAATCAGCAAGTTGATTACTTTCTAACTCTTCATATTGATATAAAATACGGATCACTCGCCATTGTTGCTCAGTTAAACCTATTTCATTCAATGCAGGACGAAAATAGGTCATCGTTGCTTCGCGTGCTTGTAACAATGCCAAAGTTAAAGAGGGACGGATCGTTTTCATATCAAACCTAATCATTTATTTTAATAAACATATTAACTTAATTTTGGATCATATTTATATTTTCTTTTGTAGAAGAATGACCATTTTTAAAAAATTTATTCATGCTTCAAACAATTTCACATCATAAATAGTGAGCAAAATTTTTAATTTAATCTACAAAAAATGGATGATTTTCTTCAGATTAAATCATCCACTTATTTCAGATTATGAGCTAACTCACAAAATTAGAACTTTTTATTATAGGTTAAAAAAACACGATTTTCCTGAAAATCATTGCCATGATCTACATCATATTTAACATACATATATTGCACACCTAAACCTTTTAATTTTTCTTGCTGAAGATTATAACTTACAATTAAATCAAGCTCAGTTTCTTGGTTTTTACGTCCATCAACCATTTTAATATCATCGCCATATGAATATTTAGCAATCGTATTTAAACCCGGAATGTGATCTTTAAAATTATAGGCATATACCAAGTGATAAGATTTTTCTTCTTGTTTGGCAAAGCCTGTTACATTCCAGTTAATAAAATAAGGTTCAGGTAAAAAACCATCTAATAAAGGATAAGCATCGCCAATAATCTGTTGATAGCCTACAGCTACACTATGATTTTTATATTTTACGGTTTCCAATACGCCAATATTTTGCGTATCAATATGTACGGCTTTACCCGTATCTTGCGCATTAAAATATTTAATTTTAGAGTTTAATGCCAACTCATCAGCGAGTTTAAATGTATGGTCTAAACCAACATAATGTAAATTAAATAAATCAGATAAATTTCCGAAATAATATTCACCTTTTAAAGCATCATTAAACTTATAACGAACATCAAGATAATTCAAACCATCTGATTTGTGTTTAACACCTTGTTGCGTATAAGAAAACTTAACAAAGTCTTCTTCATTACGAGGTGAAACACGTGAAACATGACCGACCTCAATCCCAAGCTGATCATTAACTTTACTGTTAAAATTTACCCCCATATAAGAAGATAATAGCTGACGACTGCCATCAACTGATGTGAGTGGTGTATCTAACCATAACTCACCTGCACGTAAGACATTATCTTGGTATTTAAATTTTAAAGTTCCACCATATTTTTTAAAATCATTGGCTTGGCTCTTAGACTGTGCATCAAAAGGTAAAATACTGTCTGAAACATGTTTGTCTGAACTTAATCGTGTTGCATATTGTGCTGATGCATCTAAACCAATTTCTAATTGATCAAAAGGTGTTTTTTGATAATCTGAAGTATAAAATAAAGAAACTCCTTGAGACCAACTACCCTGATCCTTAACTGCCTCAGGATCAAAATCACGATCAATATAAGCATTTTTCAGTGAAAGTTTCCAATTATCTTCAGCATAAACTGTATGACTAAATACCATGCCAACCAAAGTAGAATGAAGAAGAACAGTACCCATTTGCCTCATGGCTATTTTTAAATTTTCCATAATTTTATCCTTTAAAATACGATCCTGTATTTTTATACGTTGTTCATAGTGAAAAATTACAAAACAAGTTAATATATTAATTATATTTATTTAACATATTAACTTAAAAGAAAATAAAACTCTAGCACTTAAATTCTAGAGTTTTATTATTTTTAAAAATCAGATTAAACTTGTTCTTGCTCAGCACGTTTCTTTAAATAAATTCGTGTAGCAACAGCAGGTGAATCACTTGCGACAGAAATTTCAAAATGATGTTGATCTCGATCATCGAGTACTTCTTCTAAAGCACCCAAGCCTTCTACATCTTCTTGAAAAGCAGCAAATAACTGTTCATGCATAAATGCTTCAATATGCTCATCATCTAATGCGAAGTCACGCCCATGAACAATAAAATAGTGCATCGTATTATTGGTTTCAGGTGTTAAAATATGTGCCGTATGAATTTTAAATGTTTGGCGAGTATTTTCATCGAGCGCCGAGTCATAGAATGAAACACTCACTTGATGCAAGCCAGGTGATAAAAATTCTGATGTTGCAATACGTGCAGCCGTTTCCTTACCTGCAAGTCCTGTCGTTTCACCCCATACAGGTGATAAAGTCGTCGGTACAACTTCACGAATTAACTTATAGTGACCCTCTTTTAATTCGGTTTTATAAGGTGCGCTGGCATAATCTGGTGTACCAATTGTATTGGCATGTAAAAAAGTGAGATGCGTTAAATCCATAAGATTTTCATGCATACTGACATAATTTCCGGGATGGAAAAAATAACCTGAGGTAGATGCCCACTGTTCACTCTCCAACCACGGCAATTGGGGAATTTTAGACTCATCAGCAAGTTGTTGATCTCCCAACCAAATCCAAACTAAAGGACCTGTTTCAACCAACTTATATGTTTGAATACCAATACCATGTGGGCACTGTTTTTGTGATGGAATTTCGACTAAATCGCCTGAACTATTATATTTAAAACCATGATAACCACAGATAATATTATTGCCATCTAAATGACTTTTTGACAATGGAAATGAACGATGTGCGCAACGATCTTCAAGCGCAACGGCTTGCCCCTCTAAAGTACGATACATCACAACACGCTTATTTAAAATTTTACGTGCAAATAAATTTCTACCAATTTCACTTTTAAATGCCGCGACATACCATTCATTTAAAATTAATGGCGTATCTTTATTTGCCATTTTATCTGCGGCTTTACGACATGCTTCTATAATATTTACGGTTGGAATGGTCA
Organism: Acinetobacter sp. 226-1; assembly: GCF_030329325.1. Taxonomy (NCBI): domain Bacteria; kingdom Pseudomonadati; phylum Pseudomonadota; class Gammaproteobacteria; order Moraxellales; family Moraxellaceae; genus Acinetobacter; species Acinetobacter sp. 226-1. Next base: position 487,045 of record NZ_JACANU010000002.1, on the reverse strand, counting down.
TACAATATCGTCCTGATGATGTCTGAATATTTTGAACTTAAAGATCAAGCTCAATCATTTGGCTTTTGGCTCTAGAAACACAAATCAGCATGCTTTTATTTTCAGCACGTTCTTCGTCACTTAAAATCATATCTTGGTGATCAGGTGTGCCTGAACACACCGTGGTTTCACAGCTTCTACAAATACCTGCACGGCATGAAAATGGCAGTTCAAAGCCCTCTTGTTCTAAAGCATCTAAAATCGACTGATCTGCCATAACCTGAATTTCTTTACCTGAGCGTTTGAGTTTTAAGGTAAATGAATCTGAGGTCTGTATCGCTGAATGCTCCAAAACAGGCGCGCTAAACCATTCAAAATGTACACGCTCTGGCGCAAGATGCTGTGCTGCCTGTTGCACACTTTGCATCATTGCATTTGGACCACAACAATAAATATGTTCACTCGCATTTAGATTTTTAACAATTTCTTCTACATTTAAATGCTGTTGTGCATGTTCATCATTAAAATAAAATTGAATATTTTCAGGTGCTAATTGAATTAAATCCTCATAAAAACTCGCACGTTGCTTATGTCTTAAAGCATAAATTAATCGCCATTTTTTATGATTTTTGATACACCAATGAATCATGGATAAAATAGGTGTAATACCAATACCACCTGCAATAAAGCAGTACGCATCGGCATCAAGCAAAGGAAAATTATTACGAGGTGAGCTGACTTTTAAAGTATCACCCACACGAATTTTTTGATGAATATATTGTGAACCACCACGTCCATCCTGCGCTAGCCCAACTGCGATCACGTAACGTTGTCTTTCACTTGAACAATTCAACAAGGAATAATGACGAATCAAACCATTTTCAAGATAAACTTCTAGATGTGAACCTGCACTAAACTGTGGCAGGTCTTGCCGCTGCGGATGTTGTAACTCTAAAACAAGTGTGTCTTTGGCTTCTGCCTGCACATGCGTAACAACCAACGCGAATAATGAACTTTCCATAGTGACTGACTCCCTTTCATATGACTCATATGAATAAGATTCAGTATAAATAGGCTTCAAATAAAGCCTGTCCCCCAAAAGGAGGACAAAATCTAAAATAATGTGATAAAGAGATGTAATGCGATAGCATCACTTCGTTAAGTCTAATGTGATGGGTTGAATTTAGAATATTTTGCAATCACGATTCATTGCGTTTCACAGCACAGTAAAACCACTACAAAAACAAAGCAAAGAGTTGATTTTTAAAATTAATTCCTAATTTTTCAAATGCACGATTACGATAAGTTTTAATGGTAGATTCTTTTAAATTTAAATCAGCAGCAATGCCAATATAACTCATTCCTTTTAAAATACGGCTACATACTTCAACTTCTTGAGTTGTTAGTAAAGGCTGATACTTGAATAGTTGCTGTTTTAAGTCTTTTTGCTGACTTTTTTCTTGTAAAGCCAAATGACCTTGAATCAGTTTGACCAATGCAGGAATGATACGTTCAAAGTTTTCAATTTCATGATCTGAATAAAAACCTTGTTCCTTATGACGATACAAATTAAATAAAATTGGCGAATTATCATCGTCTCGATAAAGACCACATAGCCGCTGAATTAAACCATTTTTCTCATAAATTTCTTGCCGATAAGGTGAAAAAATAATTTCATCTGCGCAAAGCTGTCCTGTTGTCGTTTGATGCTGCTCTATATTTTGCGTGGCTAAATTTTGATATAAATCATCATAGAGATGATAGCGTTTGACATAAGATTGCCCACAATGCCATGCAACATTTGGACGATCATGTTGTCGATCACACAATAATAATGCAGGAATATTATCTTTAACGCGCAAAATAGAAAAATGCTTCGATTGCACCCATGTATTTAAATAAAACAATAAGGACGAATCAAACTCTGGACGCCCCATGAGTGCCGCTAAATCAATGAAATTTGAAAAATTTTGACGATTATTCATCTTCTAAATCCATTTAGATGATGACTTATTAGTATATGAATCTGTGCGGCTTAGCAAGATTTATTATTGAAAAATGAAAAAGGAGTTTTCACTTTGTGATCTATATAATTCATTCTGTAAAAGTGAAGCATAACATCATCTAAAGACAACAATTCACTTCACTTTTACAGTATAAAATTAAATACCAATTAAGTCTTTTAACATCTTTTTAAATAGCTCACGATCTTCAGGCGCATATTGAGCAAAAACTTCCTCCTGATGACTTTCTGCAATTTTATAAAGCATATGAGCACATTCATTTCCTTGCGCTGTTAACTCATAAGAATGCCCAGTATCAAGCAATAAACCTTTTTGTGCCAAAATTTCTGTTGCTTGTTCGATTTCATGAATCGGCATTGCCACTTCACGTTGCAAATCACTTTTACTGGTCGCAGTTTTACTTTCTAAAACCAGAAGTAAACGTGCTTCACTGGTTCTAAAACCACTCGTGAGTTGCTTAGGTTGATAATCATTTTGATATGCACGTACAGCTTGAGTCAGCAAATAGTACATATTGTTATATAAACGTCCCGGAAATACGCTTTCTTCTGTACTTGCTTTACTGTTTAAGCTTGGGTGAGGTAAAACTGCAGAATAAGCACCTTGATGATATAACAAAGGTGAACGACCATGATCATGAAATTTAATAACTTTTCCGATAATAATCCAATGATCACCACCTTCAACAATATTAAACTTTTCACACTCAAAAACAGCCGAACAGTTTTTTAAAATGGGGCTAGATCCCACCCCGATTTCATACTCAATTCCTGCAAATTTATCTTCAGTACGACGAGCAAATTTATTGGATAAATCAATTTGTGCTGCCGACAAAATGTTTACTGCAAAATGCGTCGCTTCTGAAAAAATACGGTAACTTGATGAGTTTTTATCAATACTCCATAAAATTAATGCAGGATCTAAAGAAACTGAATTAAAACTATTTGCAGTAACACCTACACGCTCACCTTGCGCATTTTGCGCTGTCATAATGGTGACACCTGTCGCAAAATTACCTAAGGCACGACGAAATGCTTTTGGATCTAGTGCTTGTATATTCATATTTTCGACCATGCTATTCATATCACAACTCCTTGTATTTGAATAATAATGAAATTAAACCATGCTTGGATCTGGTTCTAAGCCCATTAATTCACGACCTAAAATTTGCGCACAAACATCATAGTCGGTATAAGCATGCGCACCTGTCATATGTGCATCACGGAATAAACGTTGGAGTTCACTATTATCTAACCAACTGGTTGCCCCTGCACCTGCCATCAAACGATCTACAGCTTCGATACACATCTTGACTGCATAGGCTTGATTTGTACGCCAAAAAGCCAATGTCTCTTTATTTGGATAAAGATGATTAACGCCATGTAAACGATGGTCTTCCCAAGTTTTTTCTAACAATGCACGTGCAGCAGCAACTTGATGTGTTGATTCAGCTATGCGCATTAAAGCAGGTGTTGCAACGCCAACATTTACACCTGTATAAGCACGAATACGATTGCGCTGCTTATCTTTAAACGCTTCAATCATACGTTCTGCCACACCTAAACTCACTGCGGAAAAACCACTCGCAAAATATGGACGATAAGGTGAATAGAAGATTTCTGACTGAGGATATAAACCAAATCCTGCCGATTTACCTTCCATCATGTCTTTGGCTTTAGAAATACGATATTCAGGAATGAATACATCGACTAATTTTAATTGTTTTGAACCACTGCTCTTAATGGCTTGTGCATACCAGTTATCCACAATTTCATAATCTTGACGAGGAATCACACCAAAACTATAGATTTTATGACCTTCTGCATCAAAACGGTTAAAACCAACGATGGCATATTCAGCATGATCACATCCACTGCTCCAGCCATATTCACCATTTAAAATAATGCCACCATCAACCTCTTGTACTTTGCCAAAAGGTGCAATTGAGCTGCTTGCTGTTGCATCAACATTATTCAGCCAGATTTCATCTTGTAGCTGTTTGCTAAACATCGCAATTTGATGGCTATGCGTACATAACAAACTAAAAGCCCATGCAGTTCCTGCACATGCACCTGCTAAAGTGACAATACAATTGGCAAAATCAGGCAAACTCATTTCCAACCCACCATATACTTTAGGTTGGAATGCACGATGAAAATTAATTTCTTTTAGCAAAGCAATATTTTCATCAGGCACACGGCGCAGTTGTTCTGCTTCTTCAGCACGTGCCGCAATTTTTGGTAAAATTTCCTTAATTTTTTCTAACATCGTTTTTTCTGACGAAATTGGGTTTGCTGCTTCTGTATAAATCATTTGGATTGAATCAGATGCGTCATTTGCATAGTTCTCAAAAGACTCATGTGTCGAAATTGTATTTTCCATGATTACTCTTCCTTAAAAATCAGATATTTATAAAAAAATATTTATTTAACTTCCTAATATTTTTCTATTATTCATGGAATACACGATTTAGTTAATGCATTTTTCACGTATTAATTTGTACTTTTCATGGCTTTTTATCGCTGTATTTATGAAAGCTTGTCATCCCCGTCATTTCATATTTTATTTATCATAAAAAAACCAGCCGAAGCTGGTTAAAGATGTTTTCAAATAAAATATCAATTAATTTTTATGCCATATAATCGGTGATTTCATTTGCTCTGCCTCATGGTCAGGTCCTAACGGAATACCTGAACGATCACGCAAGGACAGCGTAGACAATAACGCAATACTGGTCATCACTGCTAAATAAATCGTGACGGAGAATGTCGAACCTGTGACACTCACTAGCCATGTTCCAATCATTGGGGCAAATGCACCACCTAAAATTGCACCTAAAGCATAAGAAATCGAAATTCCAGAAAAACGCACTGATGCTGGAAATAACTCAGAGTAAAATGCTGATTGCACCCCATAAGTCAAACCAATACCACTCGCAAGGAAACATAAACCTAAAGCAAATAATGGCATTGCACCTGTATTAACCAAAGGAAATAATGCAAAAACGCCACATAATTGAATAATCCACCCGATGATATAGGTTTTTTTACGTCCAATTTTGTCTGATAATGCACCTGAAATATAAGTCGTAATCAACCAACAAAAAGAAGCCAATGTGACACAAATCAGGACAGGTGTTCGTTCTAGCTGTAAAGGTCCTGTAGGGTTCGTCGCATAGTTTTGAATGAAGCCACCTGTCGTCATATAACCACAAGCACTATTTCCAGCAAAAACCAAAGCAGCCAATAAAACCAGTAAAGCATGATTTTTAAATAAATCACGAATAGGCGTTTTAGAGGCACTTTTACGTTCTTTAATTTCTTCAAACACAGGACTTTCTTCTACAGTACGACGAATCCAATGCCCAACAAACAACAAAACGATACTAAAAAGAAAGGGAATGCGCCAACCCCATTCGATGAAAGCTTCACCGGGTGCAACGATACCTGTCATTAAAGCAAACATACCTGAGGCTAAAATCAATCCCAAAGGCACGCCAATTTGTGGAAATGAACCAAAGCGTCCACGCTTATGTGTAGGTGCATGTTCAACTGCCATAAGCACAGCCCCGCCCCATTCACCTCCTGCGGCAAGACCTTGTAAAATACGCAAAATAAGTAATAGGACTGGAGCAGCAACACCAATACTTGCATAAGTTGGGAGCAAACCTATACATGTTGTTGCGATTCCCATCAGTACCAGTGTCATCACCAGTACAATACGACGCCCATATTTATCACCTAAATACCCTGCTAAAAATGCACCTAGTGGTCGAAATAAAAAGCTAATTCCAACGGTTGCAAATGCCAGTATCGTTCCAAGCGTATTACCTGCAGGAGCAAAAAATAAGTCTTTAAAAATCAGACCTGCTGCTGCCGCATAAATAAAAAAGTCATACCACTCTACAGTCGTACCAACGATAGTTGCATAGGCAACTTTACGTTCTTCCTTGGTCATTTTATCTGATGTAGACGCATAGGTAGATGTTGTTTCCATTTCTATCTCCTTATAGAGAAACAATCAGCTTTATTTTATTCAACCTCATGAATTTAATTAACATATTAACAAATTGATTTTAATAACACCTAAATATCTAGAGAAATTAAAATCAAACATGAGGGATTTTACAAAAAACTTAATATTCTAAAAAATACTAAATTGTTAATATATTAATTAATAACATATACAACATCTAATTAAAATACATTTTCAATAAAATTAATTAAAATATTAAGTCAAATGACTAAAATAAAGTTGACTATATGGGTTGAGTTTTGTGAAATAGATATTTGCTTCAGTCAAATTGGCAGCAAGATTTAAGTCATGATCTGAGAACATATTTCTCATCCTTTAAAAGAATGAATAACGACACATCAGAAAATAAACTTTTGATATTTATTGATTAAACGATAAATATTTACTTTGGACGATCAGCATGTTAACCATTTCATTTTCAAGCATCATTTTATCTATATATAAGTAAAAATAAGGGTCGCTACACCCTTATTTTAAATCATGATAAATAGATCTAAATGCCCATACACATGTATTTTAATTCTTGATAATCTTCAATACCATATTTTGAGCCTTCACGCCCACAACCTGATTCTTTGATTCCCCCGAACGGCGCAACTTCTGTTGAAATTAAACCCTCGTTGATCCCAACCATTCCATACTCTAATGCTTCACCTACACGCCAAGCTCGACTTAAACTTTCTGTATAAATATATGAAGCTAAACCAAATTCTGTATCATTTGCCATTTGGATTGCTTGTGCTTCGGTAGAAAACTTAAAAACAGGTGCCAATGGACCAAAAGTTTCATCTTTAGCAACCAACATATCAGGAGTAACATCGGCTAAAACTGTTGGCTCAAAAAAGGTGTGCCCTAAAGCATGACGTTGCCCACCCACAACAACTTTTGCACCTTTTGATGTCGCATCTTCAATATGTTCTTGAATTTTTTCTACTGCTTTTTCATTGATCAACGGACCTTGTTCAGCACCTTGTTCAAAAGCAGGAGCAACTTTAAGCTGTGCCACGGCAGCTTTTAATTTTTCAATAAAAGCATCATAAACAGTATCTTGTACTAAAATACGGTTTGTACATACACAAGTTTGACCGCTATTACGGAATTTTGAAGCAATTGCACCTTCTACAGCTCGGTCTAAATTTGCATCATCAAAAATAATAAATGGCGCATTTCCACCTAACTCCATACTGACTTTTTTCATCGTTGATGAACATTGCTCCATCAATAATTTGCCAATTTGTGTAGACCCTGTAAAAGACACTTTTTTGACCGTAGGATGTTGTGTCAATACCGCACCAATTTCACGTGCGCTGCCTGTCACCACATTAATCACACCTTGAGGAATCCCTGCTTGCTCTGCTAAAGCCACAAGTGCTAAAGCTGACAATGGGGTTTCAGAAGCAGGTTTAATAATCACGGTACAGCCCGCAGCAAGTGCTGGACCTACTTTACGCGTAATCATCGCATTTGGAAAATTCCATGGTGTAATGGCAGCGACTACACCGACAGGCTGACGAATGACAACAAGACGACGACCTTGTTTATCATGAGGAATAACATCGCCATAAGTACGTTTTGCTTCTTCAGCAAACCATTCGATAAAACTTGCACCATACAAAATCTCACCACGACTTTCTGTCATGGGTTTCCCTTGCTCAGTACTTAAAATCATGGCTAAATCTTCTTGATTTTCAATAATCAATTGATACCATTTCTTTAATAATAATGAGCGCTCTTTTGCAGTAGTGAGTTTCCATGTGGCTAATGCAGTATCCGCAGCAACAACTGCTTGTTCAACTTGCTGAGCTGCAACAGATGCAATATTTGCAATGATTTCACCTGTGGCAGGATTTGTAACTGCAAAGGTTTTATTGTCGTGTGCATTTACCCATTGACCATCAATAAAAACTTGTTCTTTAAATAAAGTTGTATTTGTTAATTGCATACTTAAATTCCTTAATAGACGCTTGGTGCTTGTGGCTGAGTCGTTGCGTCTGTCTGTTTAAATTTTCCTAGCAATTGTGTCATCGACTTCATCAATAAACTCGTGTCTACGCCAACAGCGACAAATTCTGTACCTAAAGCCAAATATGTTTTTGCCAAGGTTTCATCCGCAGATAAAATACCCGCAGCTTTACCTGCTTGGCGAATTTTTTGAATTGTTTCTACAATCACTTTTTGTACTTCAGGATGTCCTGCCTGCCCACGATAGCCCAAAGCAGCAGACAAATCAGCAGGACCAATAAAGACGCCATCAATGCCTTCGACTTGTAAAATTTCGTCTAGATTTTCTAAGCCTTTTTTGGACTCAATTTGTATCAACACACTAATTTGTTCATCAGCAGTCTGTAAATAATCTGTAATGTTATTCCAACGAGAAGCACGTGCTAATGCAGCACCTACGCCACGAATTCCTTCAGGTGGATACCGTGTTGCTTGTACCATCAATTGTGCTTGCTCAGCCGACTCCACCATTGGAATCAACAGCGTTTGAGCACCAATATCCAGTAATTGTTTAATCAGATGAATATCACCTGTTACAGGACGAACCACAGCTTGGCTCTGATAAGGTGCAATGGCTTGTAGTTGTTCTAAAATACTACGAACATCATTCGGTGCATGCTCACCATCAATCAATAGCCAATCATAGCCAGCATTGGCAGCTATTTCTGCACAATACCCCTGTGCAAGCCCGACCCACATCCCAATTTGCTGTTCAGTTTTGAGTTTCTTTTTAAAATAATTTGTTGTATCAATCATGTCTGCTCCTCAATTACATAAAACGAAATGCAATTGAACCCAATTGATCATAATCAATATGGAAAGTATCACCTGCTTTTGCTGCAACAGGACGAGTAAATGAACCACCTAAAATAATTTGACCTGCTTCTAATGTCACACCATATGGATGTAGTTTATTGGCAAGCCACGCCACACCTTTGGCTGGATGATTCAATACCGCAGCAGACACTCCAGACTCTTCAATCACCCCATTACGATATAAAATTGCAGAAATACGACGTAAATCGAGTTCAGTCGGCTTAATTGGTCGACCACCTAATACAATTCCTGCATTGGCTGCATTATCTGAAATCGTGTCAAATACCTTACGGGTAATTTGTGTCTCAGGGTCTACATTATGCAAACGTGCATCAATAATTTCGACCGCAGGAATAATATAATCCGTTGCATCTAGCACATCAAAAATCGTGCAATTTGGTCCTGAAAGTGGTTTACCCAAAATAAAAGCTAACTCCACTTCAACACGTGGCACGATAAAGCGCGACATTGGAATGTCAGTTCCTTCATCAAATACCATATCATCTAATAACGCACCATAATCAGGTTCAGTAATATTAGAAGAAACTTGCATGGCACGTGAAGTTAAACCGATCTTATGCCCAACCAATTTACGTCCTTCAGCAATTTTATGTGCGACCCATGCTTTTTGAATTTCATAGGCATCTTCAATGGTAATCTCAGGATATTGCAATGAAAACTGACGAATTTGTTGACCTGATTTTTCAGCTTGATCCAGTTGCAAAGCCAGTTCTTGAATTTTTGCTTGATCTAACATAAAGATATCCTTATCTAACCATTATTTTTTAAAAATTGATGAATATTGTTGGATTTGAAATTTAAAACAGGATCTAGTTCTTTCATCTCAAAAGAAATCGCCAATAAACGCTGCTCTTTTAATGGTTGAAAAAATGCTTCAATTTTTGCAAAGAGTTCTGTTGCTACACGTTGACGTGTTTCTAAATCACGTCCAGAACCAACTTTTAGCGTCATATGAACAAAGGCATAATCATGTAAACCATCTGCCATACGAAATTTATCCATACGAATCGCACGACTACGAATACCACCTAAAGGGAAGATTCCTGTGCCACCTAAAAAGTTATTCACTTGTGTAAATAAGTCTTGAAAATCGACTGATTCTTCTAAATTTGCACTGTATTCAGCAATAAAATGAGGCATCAGAAATCTCCTTTTTATGATTTAAACAATTGAGTCAGGCAGTGGGAAAATGGCATTGATTTGCCCTGTTCCTGAACTCGGAAACGCTGGCGTAATAATTTCTACGGCTTTGTCATACTGATCCCAGCCTAATAATCCAAGTAGCATTGCAGTGTCATGCATACCACCTTCGCCATAACAGTATTCTGCATATTCAGGCAACATATCTGTAAACTCTTTCCACTCTGCACGTTGCCACATGCCGACAACATGTTTATCCACTTGGCGATCCCATTCACGGGTATATTCATCCATACCACGCTTATATTCACGATCCCAAATAAAACGATGTGACAATGAACCACTGGCAAATACCGCTACAGTACCTTCATATTTTTCAATCGCTTTGAGTAAACCCTCACCAAATTTACGGCTGTCTTCTAATTCATGAGAAGTTAAAAAAGCAGATACTGAAACGACTTTAAAATGTTTATCCTGATTCATATAACGCATTGGAACCAATGTGCCATATTCAAGTTCAAGACTTTTAATATTATGTGCTTGTGCTCGAATGCCTGTTTTACAAATTTCTTCTTGCATCAACTGACCCAATTCAGGGTTTCCATCGTAATCAAATTCCATATTTTGAATAAAATGTGGCAATTCATTACTGGTATAAACACCACTAAAATTTTCACCTGCATTAATATGAAATGCGCTATTGACCAGCCAATGGCTATCAAAAACAATGATCGTATCGACACCAAGTTCACGACAACGACGACCAATTTCAATATGACCATCAATTGCTGCTTGACGGATTCCATTGGTTGGACCTGGCAATTCTGATAAATACATTGACGGTACGTGTGTGATTTTTGCAGCAAGAGCAAGCTTACCCATTTCTATCTTCCTGATATTCTTCTTTCAAATGTTGTGTAAAGCATTTTCTGATCGCTGAGTTTCATATTGAATATTTCCTTTATATTAAGAAAAGACTTAGAGTGAGGTCAAAAGCCCACTCCAAGCTTCAAATAAAGACAAAAATCCAATATATCTCGTTGAGAAACACATCACACAAAACTTAATATTGAGTTGATTTTCCTGTATTTGATCTCACACAAGAATGCTGTTCTTAAATTCCAAATGGCGTGTTACACGCCCCATTTTGGTATATGGTGCGATCCCATTGAAATACAAACATTTTTGATTTCCGTAAATACTTCAAGGCTATATTCACCGCCTTCACGCCCTGTTCCTGAACCTTTTACACCACCAAAAGGTTGACGTAAATCACGTACGTTTTGGCTGTTAATAAACACCATACCCGCTTCAATACCAGCAGCTAAACGATGTGCTTTACCAATATCTTGTGTCCAGATATAAGATGCCAAACCATACTCAACATCATTGGCTAAATATAATGCCTCAGCTTCATCTTTAAACTTGATCAAACATACAACAGGTCCAAAGATTTCTTCTTGCGCAATACGCATACGGTTATCAACGTTGGCAAAAACCGTTGGCTGAATAAACTGACCTTTTTGTAAATGTTCAGGTAAATTTGCTGGACGCTCTAAGCCACCTGCAACTAGGCTTGCACCTTCCTCAATACCAATCTTGATATAACCTGTCACTTTGTCATAATGTGCTTGCGTAATCATTGAACCAACTTGCGTTTTCGGGTCTTGTGGATCACCAACAATGATATTTTTTGCACGACGTGCAAACTCTTTTACAAACTCATCGTAAACCGATTCTTGAATGAAAATACGGCTACCTGCGGTACAACGTTCACCATTTAATGAGAAGATCGTAAATAATGCTGCATCTAATGCACGTTCAAGATCGGCATCTTCAAAAATCAACACAGGTGATTTACCACCTAACTCCATTGAGTATTTTTTCAGCCCAGCATTTGCCATGATACGACGACCTGTTGCCGTACCCCCTGTAAATGAAATTGCACGAACATCAGGATGCTTCACCAAAGCATCACCTGCTGTTGCACCATAACCTTGAACAACGTTAAATACTCCTTCAGGAATACCCGCTTCCAAAGCTAAACGTCCTAATTCATTCGCTGTTAATGGTGAAAGCTCCGACATTTTCAGAACAGCAGTATTACCTAATGCCAAACATGGTGCAGTTTTCCATGTTGCCGTCATAAATGGTACGTTCCAAGGTGAAACCAAACCACAAACACCCACTGGTTGATGCAATGTATAGTTCAACATTTGATCATCAACAGGATAAGTATGCCCATTCATGCGAGTGCAAACTTCAGCAAAGAAGTTGAAGTTATGTGAAGCACGAGGAATCAAAACATTTTTGGTTTGATGAATTGGTAAACCTGTATCTAATGTTTCAAGTTCAGCAATTTTTGCAACGTTTTGATCAATCAGATCACCTAAGTTACGCATTAAACGCGCACGTTCTTTTGCAGGTGTTTTCGCCCATTGTGGTGCTGCACGTTTCGCTGCGGCAACTGCAAGATCAATTTCAGCTTGCCCACCACTTGCAACTTCACCAATCGCTTGATTTGTCGCAGGATTATAGTTTGTAAATGTTTCTTGGCTTTCGACTTCTTTACCATCAATCCAGTGTTTAATCATACCGTTCATCCCTTAACTTAAACTGTTTTAAAAAATTCTGTTTCTGAAACGATGTAGTTACGCAATTGACCTACACCCTCAATTTCTACAATCACTTCATCACCCGGCACGACATCTGAAAGCCCTTCAGGTGTTCCTGTCGCAATCATGTCGCCCGCTTGTAAAGTCATAAATGATGAAATGTACTCAATGAGAAATGGCACATCAAAAATCATATCTGCCGTCGTACCTTCTTGGCGCAGTTCACCATTTACCCAAGTTCGAAGGGTTAAATTATTCGGCTCAGGGACTGAAGCTGTATCAATAATGTATGGACCTACAGGTGTGGTTGAATGACGGTTTTTAACACGTAAGTTTGGACGATAATAATTTTCTAAATAATCACGAATCGCATAGTCATTACATAAGGTATAGCCAGCAACATAATCTAAAGCATCTTCACGCTTAACATTTTTTGCAGTTTTACCAATCACAGCGACCAATTCACATTCATAGTGCATATAGTCAACGTGGTCAGGACGCCATGTATTTTTATTGTGACCCGTAAATGTATTTGGCGCTTTAATAAAAATAAGCGGTTCTTTTGGTGGTTCAAAAGCCAATTCACGCGCATGATCCGCATAATTTAAACCAAGAGCAAACATTGTTCCTTGTGCAGGAGGCAACCATTCCACAGATTCTTCACTTAAAATTTCACCATTTTCAAGTTGAACGCTTAAGTCTTCTAAAACTTCAACATTAACCACTTCACCCTGATGACGAATACGTGCAGTTTTCATGATTTATACTCCCTGTTCCTGAATCGTGTTTTCTATCGCACCCAATTGATCAATCTCGATACGAACCATATCATTTGCATTTAAATCAACACGTCCTAATGGGGTTCCTGTCAAAATCACATCACCTTCATTGAGTGGCATATACTCTGAAATTTCTGCAATGATCTGCTCAGGTGTACGCAACCAGTTTGAAGTATTGCCTTTTTGTTTCAATTCACCATTGACCAAAACACGTAACTCTAAATGATTGATATCTGTGACTTGATCACGAGCAACAGCTTCACCAATGACACAAAAGCCATCCTGACATTTGGCTTTAATGGCTGGGCGATAATAACTGTCTTCAGGCAAACTCAATTCATTGACCACGACATAAGCTGCAATATGTTCATGCGCATCTTTTTCTTGTACACGACTGGTACTTTTCCCAATCACAATACCCACCGTAGGTCCTGCTTGTAAAACATCATCCACTTGTTTAAAAACCACCTGACCACTTTGATTACGGGTATTTGGAGTTTTAATAAACAAAACGGGTTTGACAGGCTCTTTCACATAAGGCTTTTGATTAAATTGTGTCTGTAAGCTTTCATATAAACACTTATAATTTAATGCGATACCAAAAATATTGCCGTGAGTATCTATCTTTTTTAGATCATTCATCGCGTTTTCTCTTCCTTGGATCTAGATATTTTTTTCTAGACTTTTCACAAATTAGTTAATATATTAACTTTATAGTTAACATCATAACTAATTGCAAGCACTTTTTACGTTATGATATAAAAAATTATACTTTTCATGGATCCGAAGGTATGAAAAACGCATTTATCCCCAATTTACCGATGGGGCAAGTTGATGATCAAGGTCTTATCACTGAAGACATTCATTATGAAGATCAAGCGAAACTGGCGAACTTTTTTGGTCAAAATATGCCACCGCATCGTCATGACCGCTTTTTTCAATTACATTTTTTCACTAAAGGTACAGTGCAAGTTTTTCTAGACGATGTGAAATATATCTGTCAAGCACCTGCTTTTTTTCTAACCCCACCCTCTGTTGCACATTCTTTCATGACTGATCCTGACTGCGAAGGACATGTCTTAACTGTGCAACAAAATATTATTTCGCGACTACAAAATGACTTAAAAATTCAGCATATTTACCCTATGTGTGTACATTCAGGTCAGTTCAATCATTCTGATTTTCAAGATTTACATCGTTTAGAACATTATTTACATCAACTCAAAGATGAATTTGAAAATAATCAACAAGGTAAAAATTTTGTTTTAAAAAGCTTAATTGGTCTGATTTTTTTACAAGCCATGCGACTCGCTGAATCTGCTTTACCTTATACCTATAATAACAATCATGATCTGGCAATTTTTCGTAAATTTAATGAATTAATTGAATCTCATTATGATCACCATTGGACATTAACTGAATATGCAGCTCATTTAGCCATTACAGAAACACGTTTAAATGAAATTTGCCGCCGTTTAGCCAACACCTCTTCTAAAAAGTTAATTTACAACCGACAAATGCAAGAAGCTAAACGTATGCTTATTTTCACAGATAGTTCTATCCATATGATTTGCTATCAACTAGGTTTTAAAGATCCTGCTTATTTCAGTCGCTTTTTTCAAAAATATGCAGGTATAAGCCCTTCTAAATTTAGACAAGTAAATCTGCTATCTTATTAAAATTTAAAATAAAAAAGGGATGATTATCATCCCTTTTTGCATCTTGTAAAACTACAATTATGCGCGCTCTAAATAGTCACCAGTACGAGTGTCTACACGAACATTTTCTTCTTGCTGTACAAATAATGGAACACGTACTACTGCACCTGTTTCTAATTTTGCAGGTTTACCGCCACCACCAGAAGTATCACCACGTACACCTGGATCAGTTTCAACAACTTTTAATACAACAAAGTTCGGTGCATTTACAGTTAATGGCACGCCATTAAATAGCATAATCGTACATTTTTCATTTGAATCATCTTTCAACCATTTCGCAGCATCACCCATTGCAGTTTTATCTGCTGCAATTTGCTCGAAAGATACAGGATCCATGAAATTCCACATTTCACCATCGTTGTAAAGGTATTCCATTTCAACTTCCACAATATCTGCTGCTTCTAAAGAGTCGCCAGATTTGAAAGTTTTTTCTAATACTTTGCCAGACTTAAGGTTACGTAGTTTTACGCGGTTAAATGCTTGCCCTTTACCTGGTTTTACATATTCGTTTTCCATGATTGAACATGGGTTACCATCAAGCATAACTTTTAAGCCAGCTTTGAAATCATTTGTAGAATAATAGGCCATGAAAGGCTCACTCCAAACTTAAATCTTGAATCTATTCATGCTGAAAATTCATGCATTGAATAAAACTATGTGTGAATTTGTCTAGCAGACTGCTAGCCATATGTTGTCATTCTTGGCTATTCTAAATGAGCAACGTACTTTGAAGCAATGTAAAAATTTTCAGCAGCGCTCAGATATTAGCTAAATACAGCATATTATCAAGTTTTATCCCCTGCATCTTCGCCAACTAAGTGCTAAAATCATCAAGCTGAAATAGATAATTGAATGATCTATTGCATTGTAAACAGGATCTAACTTTTTCAAGTTACTGTTCGTTTTTTCTCCCAACACTCTATATTCTTTTATTTTCATGACTTATCTATATCAAGAGCAAAACTGGCAATCACAGATGAGTGATTTGATCACTTCACCGCAAGAACTGCTTGAGCAATTACAGCTTTCACCCGCTGAATTATTGTCAGGTGCTTTACTCGCTTCAGAACAGTTTAAACTGCGTGTGCCACGTGCTTTTGTCAAAAAGATGGAAGTAGGAAATGCATATGATCCTTTATTATTACAAGTGCTTCCTCATCATTTAGAGCTTGAAGAACACGAGGGTTTTGTCACAGACCCTTTAGGAGAAGAGCAAGCAAACCAACTTCCTGGCGTATTACATAAATATAAATCAAGATTTTTACTCACCCTAACAGGGGCTTGTGCTGTACATTGTCGTTATTGTTTTCGTCGTCATTTTCCTTATCAAGAAAATTTACCTAAAAATGATGACTGGCTACATATTAAAAATTATTTAGAACAACATCCTGAAATTAATGAAGTGATTTTAAGTGGTGGAGATCCCCTAACCTTATCAAATCGTAAACTTGCACTTTGGATTGAAAGGTTAGAATCTTTAGCACAAGTTAAAATTCTAAGAATTCACTCCCGCGTTCCAATCGTAATTCCTGAAAGAATCGACGAAGAACTTGTTTACTTATTGAAAAACAGTCGGCTACGTGTCATTCTAGTTGTGCATGCAAATCATGCAGCAGAACTTGATGCTTTAACCTGTTCTAAGCTTTCTATGCTGGTTAAAGAACAAATTTTAGTACTGAATCAAGCTGTTTTATTAAAAGGGGTGAATAATTCTACAAGTGTTTTGGTTGAACTCAGTCAACGCTTGTTTGAAGCTGGGGTATTACCTTATTATTTACATGTGTTAGATAAAGTAAAAGGTGCACATCATTTTGATTTACATACAAATGAAATTGATGACATTTATAGAGAACTACTCGCTAGCTTACCCGGTTATTTAGTTCCTAAATTAGTCAGAGAGATTGCGGGAGAGAAAAATAAAACACCGCTATTTGGGGCTTCAAGTTTTTAGATTTTTTAAAATGAGTTCAATATAAGTATGATAAATAAGGAAATCTCTGATATTTTCCACGCTTCAACGGTCTTAAACCGTGAACAGTTGAGCTTTTCAAAAGCATCAGTAGAAGCACTACACCAATGGGTGTCAGACTTATCTATTATGAAGCTAGGCGACAGTTCAGAAGCGTTATTAAATGCAATGTATGAAATTGCAGAATTAGATTGCACCGAAACATTACGTTTTGATTTGCTACAAGTTTTGCATCCTAGCATTGAAAATGTGTTAATTGGTTTAGAAAAATACTTTTTAGATCAAGGACTTTCTCATTCTGATCGTAATGAGCATATTATTGAGCTCACGACGTTTATGCGTGCCTATTTTGCAAAAATTTATGTCGATATTACACACAGAAGTTCCTTACAACTCAATCAACAAAAATATGCCATTTTAAAATTTGCACAAAATCGTAGTTTTAAAACGGCTCGTATTTTGTCTAGCTATTATGCGTTACAACAACTCGGTTTACTCCTTACGCAGCAGCAAATGCTTTACAGCCCTGCTTTATCAAATCAGTGGCAAACGATTCATAATATTTATGAACTTGCTGCAAAAAATAACGAATTATTAATTAATATCAATCAATTACAAGGAACACATTTTCCTGTACAAAATATTCAGCAAGCTTATGCTCAAGTCTTGTTATTAGATATTTTTAATACTCATCAAATTCGCCCTAATGAGATTCAAGCCCTTTATCAATGTAGTCTAGACTGGGCAAAGCTCACACAAATTTTACCAAGAGAAAGCTCTCTTTCAAGATATATTGTAGATACGACAAAAGATCATCCTCCTATTTACAACCGTAAACATCATGAAGATTTTAAAGCAAATGTCTTTGTTTCAACCCAACAATTGCTTGAACATATCAATGATACGATTCAAAATGAATCCACCTATATTTCTAAAAATGAAAAGGATTTTCTTTCCTCTGCACTAAAATTTCATGTACAAAACGTTTTAGGAACGCATTCTGAGCGTCAACATGAACGTTATGAATATTCTGCGCAATTACAAATTTGCTTTACTTTACAAACAGCACATTTTTATTTATCTAATGCGAAAACTTTTGATGAAACATTATTAATCAATCAAAATTTCGGCTTTAGGTCTGAAGCGAATGTACAAACTAGTATTGCAAATCACAATTATGATGCTGCACAGACACAAAAAATTAAGCAAATTGACCGTGAAGTTAAGCAAATTTATCAAACCGAAGTACTCGATATTAGTATTAATGGTTATCGTATTGCTTGGTCAGGTGAAGCACCTAAAAATTTGCGTACAGGCGAACTGATTTTGGTCAGTGAAAGTCAACAAAATAAATGGAAATGCGCTGTTGTACGTTGGATTAAACAAAGTGTAAATAAAAGCTATGAGGTCGGGATTGAGATTTTATCGCCAGATATTTATCCATGTGCCATCAAAGTGCCTTCTGAGGTTTCAAGTTATAATTATCAGCCTTGCTTATTGGTTCAAACTGAACAAGAAGAGCAAAATAGATTGTCTTTAGTTCTCCCTAACTTAGCACATTTCAAAGAACAACAAGCTTTGTATTTACGTTTTAAAAATCAAGAAATCAAAATTTATTTATTGAAGTCACTGTTTATTTCTCAAAGTTTTGTTCAGTTTGATTTTGAATTGCTCAACGATGAAGAACAAATGATTATCGATGAATTTATCCAACAACAATTAAATGATTTAAATAATCATGACTTATGGGACACTTTGAAGTGAGAAATTTATTATTATCTAAGAAGTTAAAACTCTCCGAAACACGAGTACTGATTATTGATGATAATCAAATTCGTTATAATATGCTGATGGAGATGTTTCAGAGTAAAGATCATCTCGCACAAGGTTTACTATTAGATGATTTGAAAAGCTTCGAAAAACAACTTAATACGTCTTGGGATTTAATCATTTTTGGACGTGCTTATGATTTAAAAATGGAACAGGCGGTTACATTAATCCAAGCGTCTGAACAAGTAAATATTCCCGTGATTTTATTACGTCCTACGGAATATAAACCTGAACAATATGAATATTTTATTCATAAAGGCATTTATGACATCATTGATTTGCAAGAACCAGAACATTGTTATATCAGTCTAGTTCGGGCATTGTCTTATAGCCGTGCGCTACAATCAAAACAACATTTACTACAAGATTTAGAAAATGCTAAAACTCAAGCACAATCTCTTGTAGAAGAACAGCATAAAGCATGTGCTGTGATCGAAGAAGGTATTCATACTCAAGCAAATCCTGAATATCTTGAGTTATTTGGTCTAAAAAGCGAAGAAGAGCTGATCGGTTTACCAATTTTAGATATTTTACAGCCTGAAAATTTAAATGATTTCAAAAATCGTTTCAAAAAAATAACTCAAGGTCAATTTGACTATGCTCGTTTTGATTTAAGCACTCAAAATCAAAATGCCAAAACTCAAAACCCTTTAAAAATTGAGTTTCTACCAGGTTTAGACGAAGATTCACTTAGCATTACAATTGAAGTTGGTGGCGCGCAGCAGAGTACAAATACTCAACCTCAGCAGAATAACTCTAGCTCTATCTCTAACTTATTCCCACAAATCAACCGTGCACTGATCAACCAGCCTGCAAAAGCAAATGCGTTGGTTATTTTTAGTCTTGCAGATTGTCCTGACTCTATTTTTGATCTTTCGTGGCAAGACGCAAATAAATATTTTGAAGGTATTCAAAACTTTCTTAAAGAACAAACCAACCAAACGATTTTCAATATTTACCCTGGTGTCTATGGGATCTTATTACAAGCAGGTTCTGATTCATTATTAGAATCTAGAATTTCTAATTTGCATGTACTACAAAAACCACAATTGCAAGAAATTAATTTTCAAGCCTATAACTTCCATCTCAAAATTGGGGTTGCTCCTATTATTGCGCATGATTTTCATGAAAATAATTTTTCTGAGTTACTGACCCAAGCCTATAACTCACGTATATCAGCACAACCATCTGAATCAGATTTACAGATGAGTGCATCATTAGAATCGACCAAAATTGAACTTGCGCCGCTTGTAGAAGCGCCTATTTCCGAAGAATCTGCACCTGTTATCATTGAAACGATTGAAACAGCAAGCGTTGACGTACCGACGATTACACCTGTGTCAAAGCCAGAAAATGTGATAAAACAAGACGTTTCACACCAGTCCTCACCTATTCTTCGCCAAATTGCAAATAGTTTGGAAAAAGGTGAAATTCGTATTAAATATCAACAACTTTATGATAAACAAGATACTAACTTATATATTTACCAAGTGACCAGTGGTTTTATTTATGAAAATCAATGGAAAAAAATTAGTAATCTCATTGAGCTTGATGAAGATATTGAACTTTCTATTAAATTAGATCGCTGGATTTTGGTAGAAGCTTGTAAACAATTACATAACTTTATTCATCAATATCCTGAAGCAAAGATCATTGTGAATTTAAATCGTCATGTTTTATTCCATGATAAACAATTCCCTGAACTTGTTTCAAAATTAATCACTATTGTTGGAAGTCGTGCCACGCACCCAATTATTTTGCAGTTTGATGAAGAGGATCTTGCGAAAAATATCGTTGAAGCACAAAAAAATATTGCAATCTTACGTGAACATGGTGCTGATATTGCGGTACGTCGCTTTGGCTCAAGTATTTCCAGTGAAATTATTTTGCAACAAAGTGATATCACGCATCTAACCTTAGATGAAAAATATACATTGATGCTCAACAAAGAAAATACAACTCAAGCCTTACAGGAAATAATTGATAAATATCAAGAAATTAAACCTGTAGAGTTTCTGCTTACCCAACTAGATGACATGAATAGCTTTGCCAATGCGTGGAATGTTGAAGCACGTTTCTTACAAGGCGACTATTTCCAAAAGAAACTTGACCAACTCACAGATGTTCAAGATCAATAAAATCTGAGCTGACTAAAATACATCAGGAGCTTAGCAATAAGCTCTTTGAATCTCAAAGCAAAAGATCGTCACAAAGCAAAATATAGATACAAAAAAACGAGCCAAAGCTCGTTTTTTATGTTTTGTCGTATTAACGTTTGATAGAACGTGACATACCAGCAAAACGTTGTTTGAACTTGTCGATACGACCGCCAGTGTCCACATTCTTTTGTTTACCAGTATAGAATGGGTGACAAGCTGAACATACGTCAAGATAAAGAGTTTCTTTACCTAAAGCAGAACGTGTTTCGATTACGTTACCACATGAACAAGTTGCAACTAATTTTTCGTATTTTGGGTGAATATCGGCGCGCATGGTCGATTCTCCTAAGTTAAGAAAGGTTTTGCTGTCATCGCAATTAACCACTCTTAAACAGAGTGTAAACCCTATTTAAGGAAAGCAAATTTAAAAATAAATTTAGCAGGCTAACACCATAACAGACCATTTCTTTTGAGCCCACCGAGACTATAAGTGTCAGAGCTAAGCACAACAAGTGGGCAACATTATACCGAGTTTTTCTCAATAATGCGACTAATCAAGTACAGAATTTTCTTGAGTTTGACTATTTTCATCGTGTTGTTTAGACCAATAGTTCGCAATTACACCACAGACCATCAATTGGATTTGATGGAAGATCATGATTGGTAAAACAATCATTCCGATCGGCTGTCCAATAAATAGAATTTGCGCCATTGGAACACCACTTGCCAAAGTTTTCTTCGAACCACAGAAAAAAATTGAGATTTGATCTGCTTTATTAAAACCAAGCCACTTGGGAATATACAAAGCCAAAAGCATGATGATGGTTAAAAAAATCGAACAAGCCAATGTTAAATATGTCAGTGTCGTCCAACTCACCTGATGCCATAATCCTGCAACAACTGCACCACTAAATGCGCCATAGACCACCATCAGAATGGTGCCCTGATCAAAAGTTCTGACAATACTCGGAACTTTTTGCATCAATGGAAATACATAAGGACGTAACAACTGCCCCGCGATAAATGGCACTAAAAGCAATAAAGTAATTTCAATAATTGATGAGGTTGGGTCATAATCATGTTTAGATTGACCAAAGATAAATAAGCTCACCATTACAGGTGTAATAAACATCCCGATCAAGTTTGAAAATGAAGCACTACAGACCGCAGCCGCGACATTCCCTCGTGCAACTGATGTAAATGCTATTGAAGATTGGACAGTTGACGGCAAGAAGCACATAAACAAAAAGCCCCAATACAGCTCTTGCCCAAGTAATGGTAATAAAACTGGTTTAGCCAACAAACCTATGATTGGAAATACGGCAAAAGTGAATGCAAAAACAACTGCGTGTAATTTCCAATGTAATACTCCTTCGATAATCGCTTCTCTTGAGAGTTTTGCACCATGTAAAAAAAATAAAATGGCAATTGCAATAGTGGTTATTTTCCCAAAAATGTCCGCAGCAATACCATGTACAGGTAAAAAAGTTGCCAAGATGACCATCACAATCAATAGAATTGTGAAACGATCCAAAGCGAGTATTTTTAAAATATTCATCTTAAACATCCTGTCTTTTGAATGAAAGAAAAGCTAAAAAGCCCAGTGAGATGAATTTACCTAAAGGTAAACTTTTATCTTACTGAGCTTCTTGAATATAGCTACTTTTTGAGCAAAATGTTCAGTATTTAATTTCGACACTTAAGCTTTATATAATGTGTTCTTATATAAGTTGTATCGCAATTTTACGCTATTAATTGTTACGTGCATCTTGATCTTGTTGAATAAGTTCAACTTTATAACCATCAGGATCTTCTACAAATGCAATAACAGTTACACCGCCCTTCATCGGACCAGCTTCACGCACAACATTTCCACCACGTGCTTTAATCTCTTCACAGGCTTTATATGCATCTTCAACACCAATAGCGATATGACCATAAGCATTTCCTAAGTCATAACTTGATGTATCCCAATTATGCGTTAACTCTAAAACAGTATTGTTTTCTTCATCGCCATAACCAACAAAAGCTAAGGTAAAACGACCTTCTTCATAGTCACGTTTGCGAAGTAAAGTCATACCGAGTACTTCAGTATAGAACGCCAAAGATTGTTCTAAATTGCCTACACGTAACATGGTATGTAGCATGCGCATGATAGATTTCCTAATTAACAAATACTAATCTCTCAATATAGGCAATGCGCATTCACATTTCAATTTATTGCTTCAAATGAAATATAAAAATAATGATGAATGTTTAATTTTCAGTATCATTTTACTTTGCTCTAAACTAATAAAAATAAAAAACCGACTCAATCTTGTAGATCGAATCGGCATTTAAACCTTACAACGTATTCATGATATTACATAAATTACTTTTTTCTATCCTTGTAATTTCTGGTGATCTCTTAATAATTTTCCGACCCAAACAACAAGTATCAAAATCGGGATACCAATTAAAGTTGTCATTAAGAAAAATTTTGGATAACCAATATTGGTAACAATTGTACCTGAATAACCACCTAAAATTTTTGGTGTTAACGTCATTAAAGAACTAAAGATCGCATACTGTACGGCTGTAAATGAAACACTGGTGAGACTTGATAAAAATGCAATAAAAGCTGCACCTGCCAAACCTGATGCTAAATTATCAACAATAATGGCGAAATATAGCCAATTTGAACTATATTTTTCAATCACTTTACCTTTAATTTCAACAGCGTCGCTATGACCAACAACAATTGGTTTTAAAGGTTGAATATCAATATCTAACGTCGATGTGCTATTCACCAATTGATAGTTTTGTTGTGCAACTAAATACTGATGATTTTGATTAAAATTAACCACTGCACTGACATTTTTTGATGTAGAAGCTTGTAAGTCTTGAGCATCAATCGAGCCTGTGAAAAAGCCATCTTTATCTATTTTTGCAGGATATTCTTTAGTATCCAACTTTAACGTAATCGGCTGCTCAGCGTTTAAATCACTTGTATTCACCCCAAGTAACTGCCCTTTCACCACAATATTTTGCTTTAATTCAGCAGTAGATAATTGGTTGTCACTGGTCAGCGGTAAAAGTTGAATTTGCGCTGTGCCAGTATCTTTTAAATAAGGAAGTTGTACTTGTCGCTGTTCAGATTTGTCTTGATATTGCGTCGAAATACTCACATTTTGACTACTTGCCAAAACTTGATTAGGAACTTGAACTTTCCAATAACCCACTTCATCAGGTGTAGCTGTAAACTGTTGCTGCCCAACCTGTACTGTAACTTGATCCATCGGTTTGCCTGAGTTGACTAAACCAATAAAAATCAAGTTTGTTGAACTTGCTAATACCGCACCAACAAACATCAATTTCATGATATTCATGCGTTGTGCCAGTAAACCACCTAAAAAACCACCGACTAAACTAAAAATAACACCATAAACTTTAACAGCCTCGGCAATTTGTTCTTTGCTAAAGTTTAAATCTTGGTAATATACATTAGAAATCACCCCAGCAATAATGTCAGAAATTCTATAAAAACCAATAAGTAATAGTAAAACTAATGCAAGTTTCACCCCATAGCGTCTAAAGAAATCTGCGATTGGATTGACCCAAGTTTCATATGCCATCTGCGAATTTACAAGACCTGCACGAATCAGCATAATTGCTACGCCAATGGCTGCTGCGCCTGAACCTAAAAAGCGCAATGTTTCCATTAAAAACTTAAGAAAATTATCATTAATTTTCCATTCAGTTTGTAAATGTTGCACCAAATCATCAGAAAAATAATAGCAACCAATAAAAGTGATCACAGCAACGAAAAATACCGCAACCAAGCGATAATAATCTGTATTTTTATAATGCTTATCTACACGGTTAACCTGTGGCTCGCGAATACATAGTGTTGTTATAACGCCAACGCACATGACTGCTGCCATTGCTAAATACGTATATCTCCAAGCCTCATAAATATAATTACCTTTAGCTGTACCAAGTTTTGCAGCCAAGAATAATGCACCTGCGCCCGCAATAATCATGCCGATTCGATAACCTGCATTATAAGTGGATGCCAAAATGGTTTGCATTTCTGTTTCAGCAAGTTCAATACGATAAGCATCTATAACAATATCTTGTGTTGCGGCTGAAAAGCCGAGTAACACAGCACCAATTGCCATTTGATAAAGTGCGGACTGCCCATTGGCAGGATTCGTCATTGCCATGATACAAATCGCACAGATAATAAGCACTTGTGCAACCAACAACCAAGCACGTCTTCGACCTAGTTTTTTGGTCAGTAAAGGAAGTGGGATTTCATCAATCAAAGGTGCCCAAACAAATTTGAATGAATAACCTAATGCAGCCCAACTAAAAAATGTGACTGCACTTTTATCAATTCCTGCTTCACCTAACCATAGAGATAGACTCGAGAAAATCAATAAAATAGGAATTCCTGCTGAAAAACCTAAAAATAACATGATGAGGGCACGACGATCTAAAAATGCTTTAAAAGCAGCGATCCATCCTTGATGTTGTGCCGATGTTTGCTCAGAACTTGACGATGACATTGCGTTATTATTTTCTGAAAAATGAAATAGTGCTATTCAACCGCTTAATGCTTCGAGTTTCAATCATTTTTATGCAACAGAGCACAGCTTTTACAGATATTTCCGTTTTTGACGCTTGATCTTTAGTACCATTCCTGTATACCTTTAAACTTTCAATTTCACATTTAGTTTTGGATTTCACCTGTGACCCAAAGACACGATCAATTAAGCTCAACGACTGTTTCAACTCCAGCAACGCCAACCACATTACAACAAATCGAAAACACATTACCTTCAGCTTTTGATCAAACGGACATCAAGAATACTTTGACACAAACTGCACTAAAACCAGAACAACTGACCCATATTCCAAATTACGCTACGATTCCATCCTCAACCAAAAGAATCAAACCGTTAAATAACTTTTTGGGTCAAGATCGCGCTAAGGCTTCGGTTGAAGCAGGTATTGCCCTGCCTTACTCAGGCTATAATATTTTTGCAGTCGGCACAGCAGGTCTTGGCAAGAAGACCATGATTAAGCGTTTACTGCAACAACATGCTAAAACCATGTCTACGCCTGACGACTGGGTGTATGTCAATAACTTTAAACATGCGCGACAGCCGATCGCCCTACGCTTTCCTGCCAGTCAAGGTGCAAAATTTCAAGCTTTATTGCATCAAACATGGAAAACGATTGTAAAACAATTAGAACGTCGTTTTAGTGCTGAAACCTATCACAATCGCATTGAAAATATTCGTCAAATCACAGGTAATGAACAACAACTTGCTTTGGGTGAACTCACCAAAGAAGGTGAAAAACTCGACTTAAAACTGATTAATCATAATGATGAACATATTTTTGTTCCTATTCATGTGGTAGACAATCAAGTTTTAGAGTTATCTCAAGACGATTTAAATGCACTTGATAGCAAACAGCGTGCAGAAATCTCTGCCAATATCCGTTACATGGATAAAAAACTCGATCGTCTCGGCTTACAGTTGGGTGACCTTGAAGATGATGCGCGTGATCAAGTTTCTGAACTTAATCGTGATATTGCCAAACAAGTTGTCATTCCACGTATAGAATTAATTCGCAATAAATTTGAAGCAATTGAAGGCTTAGAACAATATCTCAAACTCTATGCAGCCGATATTATTGACAATGTCGAAACCATTTTAGATCAAGAAGGTGATGAATTTTCACCTGCTTTATTTAATCATGTACCTTCACGTTATCAAGCCAATGTTGTTGTCAGTCATAAGTTAAATTCTGGCGCGCCTGTGATCTTTGATGATTTTCCAACGCATTACAATCTATTAGGACATGTTGAGCAACTCACTCAAAATGGCACCATCACGACAGATTTCACTTTGATTCGTCCAGGAGCATTGCATCAAGCCAATGGTGGTTTTTTAATTTTAGAGGCGGAGCATCTTTTAGAACAGCCTTATGCATGGCAAGGTCTAAAACGCGCTTTAAAATCTGGGCAACTCAAGCTCTCGTCTTTAGAACATATGCTGACTTTAACAGGCAGTATTTCTATTGAGCCTGCGCCAATTCCTCTAGATATTAAAGTGGTTTTATTGGCTGAGCCTGAAGTTTATTATGAAATATTAGAGCTTGAACCAGAGCTTGGCAGTGTTTTTAAAATCCGTGCTGATTTTACCGATACATTACAACGCAATGATGACAACGAACAAGCTTATATGCAGTTGATTGCAGACTATGTGCAACAAGATAAACTTTTGCCATTTGACCGCTCTGCTCTTGCTGCGTTATTAACGGATTCGAGTCGTCAAGCTGAAGACCAAAGTTCATTATCATTACATGCTTTAACTTTAGGTGACTTAATTCGTGAATCACACCATCATGCTGCACAGATGGAACAAAAACTTGTCACCTCACACCATATCAATACAGCACTCAAACACCGTCAATATCGCTTAGGCTATTTACGTGAATTGTATTGGCAAGATTTATCCCGTGGCACACAGCTCATTGAAACCAAAGGACATCGCTTAGGTCAAATCAATGCACTCTCCGTGATTCAATATGCCGATGTAGAGTTTGGTCTACCTTCTCGTTTGACCGCCTCTGTCTATCAAGGTGGTGGTGATATCCTTGATATTGAGCGTAGTGTCGAACTCGGTGGCTCTTTACATGCTAAAGGCGTTTTGCTGATGTCGAGCTTCTTAAAAGCACACTTTGGGCGTGAACAGATTCTACACTTCTCTGCTGCGCTTGCCTTCGAGCAAAGTTATGGGCAAGTTGATGGTGATAGTGCCACTGTTGCTGAACTTTCCGCATTAATCTCAGCGATCAGTCAAATCCCTATCGATCAATCATGGGCAATTACAGGCTCTATGAATCAGTTAGGGCAAGTTCAACCGATTGGTGGTGTCAATGCCAAAATTGAAGGCTTCTTTGATGCGTGTAAATTACAAGGTTTTACAGGCAAACAAGGTGTGATTATTCCTCGTCAAAATATGCAACATTTGATGTTACGCCAAGATGTAATTGAATCCGTTGAAACAGGTCAGTTCCATATTCATGCTATTGATACCATTGACCAAGCCCTTGAAATCCTGATGGCGCGCCCTGTTGGAACTTTAGATAAAAAAGGGCGTTACAGTAAAAATTCGATTTATGCCGCAGTCATGGCACAACTTGAATATTGGCAAGCCCTTGAAGATGGTATAGAAATCGAGGAAAAACCAAAGAAAAAAAAGAAGAAAAAAGCTAAAGATGCCAAGAAGAAAGCTGTTAAAGATGAAGTTGACAGTAATGAAACAGATACTGCTTTAACGCATAAAAATACCTAAACCCAACATTTCCCCATCAAAAAAGCCTCTGAATTTATCAGAGGCTTTTTTATTGATTAGATCATTAACAAAATATTTAAATCAGTAAATTAACCAAAACGACCTGTAATGTAAGCTTCAGTAAGTTGATGGTCAGGCTGAGTGAATACTTTTTCTGTTGAATTCACTTCAATCAAATCGCCTAAATGGAAATAAGCAGTACGGTCAGATACACGCGCTGCTTGTTGCATTGAGTGCGTAACAATGGCGATCGTATATTGTGCTGAAAGTTCAGATATTAACTCCTCAACTTTTGCAGTTGCAATTGGGTCAAGTGCAGAACATGGCTCATCCATCAAAATGACTTCAGGGCTCACAGCAATCGTACGTGCAATACACAAACGTTGTTGTTGACCACCTGATAAACCTGTTCCCGGCTGGTTCAGACGATCCTTCACCTCTTCCCATAAACCAGCTTTACGTAAACTGTTTTCTACAATTTCTTCCATGTCATATTTATCACGTGCCAAACCATGTAGTTTTGGACCATAAGCAACATTATCAAAAATTGACTTTGGAAATGGATTTGGTTTTTGGAAAACCATACCCACTTGAGCGCGTAGTAAAACAACGTCTAAATTAGGATCATAAATATCTTGATTATCTAGCGTAACTTTACCTGTCACACGACAGCCATCAATGGTGTCATTCATACGATTTAAAGTACGTAAAAATGTTGATTTACCACAACCTGACGGACCAATAAATGCAATGACTTCATTTTCATAAATCTGCAAATCAATACCTTTGATCGCTTCAAAGTCACCATAATATACATGTGCATCTTGCGCACTGATTTTGACTGTTGTTGCTTGGTCTTTCTTAGGTGCAGTATTTGACTCAAATTGAGAAACAAATGAAGTTGCTGGACGTTTATGTTCCGTATCTTGAGTCGTAAATTGTGTGTGATCTTGATTCACTGTCTGATCCTTTTTTAAGGAATTTTTAATATCTAGAGTACTCATATTTTGTCCTTGATTACCAACGTACTTCAAACTTTTTACGTAACCAAATTGCGAAGCTATTGAGTAAAATCATCAAACCAAGCAATACAATAATGGCTGCCGCGGTACGTCCTTCAAAGAAGTTACGTAATTCATTGCCTTGCCATAAAAACACTTGAACAGGTAAAGCTGTTGACTGATCTAAAGGCGTCGCAGGAATATTTGCAACAAAGGCACTCATACCAATCAACAATAAAGGTGCTGTTTCACCTAATGCCTGTGCAACACCAATAATTGCACCTGTTAAAATACCCGGTAAAGCCAAAGGTAAAACATGATGGAAAATGGTTTGTATACGTGAAGCACCTAAACCTAAAGCTGCTTGACGAATAGAAGGTGGCACAGCTTTCAACGATGCACGTGTCGTAATAATAACCGTTGGCAAAGTCATTAAACTTAGCACTAAACCACCAACCAATGGAGCTGAAATTGGCATATGCATCCAACCAACAAAAATTGAAGCACCAAGCAAACCGAACACAATAGAAGGTACGGCTGCTAAGTTGTTAATATTGACTTCAATAATGTCAGTTAGCCAATTTTGTTTAGCAAATTCTTCTAAATAAATCGCACTTGCTACCCCAATCGGAATCGAGATAAAAATAACGATCAGCATCATGAACAATGAACCCATGAATGCACCAGCAAGACCTGCAGTTGCAGGAGAACTACGCGAGTCTGGATTTGTAAATAATTGCATATTAAACGTACGATCAATAACGCCAGACGCACTCATCGAATCTGCTAGCTTACGTACTTCAGGACTAAGCTGCTGTTGGTCATCAGGAAGATTTCGGTCGATATTACCCGCAAGCCATACATCCACATTGGCATCAGCTAAAATTTTGACATCACGCTTTTGCCCAATCAATGCTGGATCTTTAAAGACCATATCACGCAAACGATATGCTTCAGAGCTAGTATAAATACTCCCTAAATCATCACGATGTTCCGCCAATTTAGGGTCTTTTGTAATCATACCATTTACAAGTAATGCATCCCAATCCACCATACCCATTTTTGTTTGCCATTCAACATAGCGTTCCTGAAAATGAGCAGGTGCTTCATTTGCGGCTTGAGTAGGTTGTGGTCCTGCATCAATCACTTTAGGATCAAAATATACAGGAACATTAATACTCGCTTGCCAAAATGCAGGTAAACCTTTTGCCAAAATACTGCCAAAAAGTAAAGCAACAAAAGCAAGACCAATAATGACTGAGGTTAAACCAAAGAAACGAAATGCTTTTTCTGTACGATGACGCGAAGCCAAAGATTTCGCAATTTTTGCTTTACGTTTTTCACGAAGCTCTGCTGCTGCACGAGGATCAAATACATTTTGATCCACTGGAGATGTATTTGATGTACTCATTCGTATTGCTCACGGTATTTACGCACAATATAAAGTGCAACAATATTTAGACCCAGTGTAATGACAAACAGTGTTAGACCTAAGGCAAATGCAACCAATGCTTGTGGGCTTGCAAAGTCTGTATCACCTGTTAATTGATTGACAATAGTTACAGTCACTGTAGACACTGCTTCTAATGGATTGACATGTAACAATGGGCTATTTCCTGCCGCTAAAACCACGATCATGGTTTCACCAATAGCACGAGATGCAGCAAGTAAAAATGCACCAATAATCCCTGGTAATGCCGCTGGCATCACTACACGACGAATGGTTTCTGACTTCGTTGCGCCTAAACCTAAAGAACCATCACGCAAAGCACGTGGTACTTGAGTGATAATGTCATCTGAAAGGGATGATACAAATGGGATAATCATAATACCCATGACAAAACCTGCGGTTAACGCACTTGTTGCATTGATATTAAGTCCAATTGCATCACCTGCCATTTTAAAAAATGGACCAATGATCATTAAGGCAAATACGCCATATACAATTGTTGGAATACCCGCCAAAATCTCAATTGCAGGTTTTGCCCATGAACGCAAACGTGGTGAAGCATATTCAGCAAGATAAATTGCAATCATTAAGCCTACAGGTACAGCAACCAATAAAGCCACTATACTAACCATCAGTGTGCCCCAAAGTAATGGTAATAAACCATAACTTCCTTCAGCACTCCCCGAGGTACTAAAACCAGGATTCCATTCAGTACCTAAGAAAAAGTCAAGAGGACTTACAAACTGGAAAAAGCGCATAGCTTCACTGAACATTGACATCACGATGCCAACGGTCGTTAAGATCGCA
This sequence comes from Acinetobacter sp. 226-1, assembly GCF_030329325.1. NCBI lineage: Bacteria > Pseudomonadati > Pseudomonadota > Gammaproteobacteria > Moraxellales > Moraxellaceae > Acinetobacter > Acinetobacter sp. 226-1. Next base: position 455,349 of record NZ_JACANU010000002.1, on the reverse strand, counting down.
ACACCTGAACACAATGCTAAGCTAACATTAATTGCTTTCTCAACTTTGTTACGTGCTCGATATTGTTTTTCAACACGTTTTTTCGCCCAAACTAATCCCAAGAGTGCAACACAAATGACAACAGCAAATTTGGCGAAGGCACCAATTGTTTGTACTTTCTTTAATTCTGCGGCAGCAGCTACTTCATAAGCTGCTGGCGTATCACTTACCCCAAAACCAGATGCAATGGCTTTCACACGCTCAACAAGAACTTGAATACTGGCATGATCTGAAGATGCTACAACTGATGCAGGTATATGATTTAAAATTATTTGTTTTAATAAGTTAGGTTCAACCAGATTCCATACAATCAAAATCAAAAAAGCAGGTATACCACACCACAAGGCAACCAATGCCCCATAATAGCCTGGGCGTGAATGTAAGGTTGCTGAGTTTTTCCCCTTACCCGCTATATTTCGACTTTTACTCAATCCGATTTGATACGCAATTGCTACAAGAGCCAATAACACACCAATAAGTAGCAGATTCATGCATTCTCCACAGTTTTTCCAATGATTTCGCTTGAAAAAACACTGCTTAAGCAAAAAATGCTAATGGCAGTCTCCCACCATTAGCCTCTTATTTTTTGAAAATTATTTAACGCCTTGACCTGCTTTAAATGCAGCTAGAACTTTTGCACGCTCAGTATCAGACATCGGAATTAAGCCAGCACGTTCAAGTTTAGATCCTTTACCAGATACTTTTTTACTTAAGAAGAACTCAGTAAATTGTGGTAAACCTTTGATTGATTTCAAATGTTCGCCTTTCACATAAAAGAACAATGGACGAGAAACAGGATAAGCGCCATTTAAAATCGTTTGTTCAGAAGGTGCAACGTTATTTACAGTTGCAACGCGTAATTTGTCACGATTTTGATCATAGAAACCTAAACCAAACACACCTACCGCACTTGGAGATGTTTTCAAACGTGCCAATGTTTCAGTGTAGTCACCTGAAATTTCAATCACTTTGCCATCTTTACGGAAATTAGAACATACTTTTTTGATCGCATCTTTGTCTAACTTCTTGATTGCATCATAAGTTTCACAACCTGCATCAACCATTTTCTCTTGGAAAACTTCACGTGTACCGTGATTTGATGCTGGAATAACTAAAGTAATCGGTTCATCTGGAAGTGTTTTATCAATTTGACTCCAACGTGTATATGGATTTGGAACCATTTTACCATTTGATGGTAATTCAGCCGCTAAGGCTGCAAATACATGTTGTGGACGCAATTTATATGCTGCTTTATTTGAGTTTGAAGCAAATACAATGCCATCATAACCGATTTTTATTTCTAAAATTTGGTTTACGCCTGCTTTTTTACATGCTGCAATTTCAGTATCTTTAATTTTACGTGAAGCATTTGCGATATCAATTGTATTATCGCCCACACCTGAACAGAATTGTTTTAAGCCCGCTGAGCTACCACCAGAACCAACAACAGGTGCTTTAAATTGTGGAAATGTATTACCAAATTCTTCAGCAACAACACTCGCATATGGAAGTACAGTTGAAGAACCAGCGATTTGGATTGTGTCACGAGCTGCATTAGCTGCTGTTGCCACCGTTGCCCCTGAAACAACTAAAGCAATTGCGATATGGTTTAAGCGCATTCTTTTCTCTCTTTATAAATTGCAAGTTGAGTACTTCACTTCCATCATGGAGTACCTTTTTGGATACCTGCATTTTGATTTTAAAATATGACAAATAAGTTACAGCTTTATGACGCTTTTATGATAATTAAAGACTTGTTTTTGATTTATTTAAATTTCTTTAATTTTCAATATGTAATCACATTTTTCTAAATATTTATTTTTTCAACTTTCTCTACATTAATTGTAATAATTCATGAGACTGTCATACTGATGTAAATTTTTTTATTATAAACAAACACAATTTACCCCAAATTTATCATTTAAAAATACACAGATTAAAACAACTGAATCAAATCTCATCTCAATAATTTACCAACAAATATGATTTAACCATTATTTTTAACTGAGATATAAAAGTATTTATGACCCATTTAAATCTATATAAATAAAAAAAACCGAGATTTAAAAATCTCGGTTTTATAGAAGATATGATCAAACTTAACGTTTATTATAAATTGCTTGTGCGGCAGGTAAATTTTCACGCATTGCAGCAATACGTTGTGAATTTGATGGGTGAGTCGACAAGAATGATGCACCACCAGCACCTTCAAGTTTATTCATTTTCTCCCAAAGAGAAATTGCAGCTTGTGGATTATAGCCCGCTTTTGCCATAAGCATTAAGCCGCCTTGGTCAGCACGACTTTCTAAGCTACGTGAATAAGGTAAGCCCACGCCCACTTGTGAACCTAATTGTGCTGCTGCTGTACCAAGCTGCCCTACACGATCACCTGCTGCACTTAAACCGATTTGTAAAGCTAAATCTGTCAATGCTTGAGCACCAATTTTATTTTTTGCATGTTCTTCTAAAGCATGCACCATTTCATGCCCCATCACTGCGGCAATTTCAGCATCAGTTAAACCGAGTTTATTGACAATACCTGTATAAAATACAACTTTACCACCAGGTGCAACGTAAGCATTGACCTGATCAGACTTTAATACTGCCAACTGCCAATCAAACTTTTGACCTGTTTGGTTCATCTGATCTGCATACGGTTTTAAACGTATAAATACAGAGTTAATACGACTATAAGTTGAAGATGAAGTATCTAATGTTTTATTACTACGTGCTTCTTGCACTGTTTTATTAAAACCTTGTGTCGCTGCAACATTAAGCGTGGCACTATCAGCACCAGCCATATCTGCCATAGTTGTACAACCAGAAAGCGTTATTAAGCCTGCTGCACAAATACCCATCATAAGTTTATTATTCATTATCGTATGTTCCAATAATCTCAAGTTATATCTACAATTATATTTAAATTACAACGGAGTGAGTATATAAAATTTCTTCATAATCATAGTATTTATGTAATTTTCCATTTTTATAAAAATTGAATGGCTAACCAATATAACAAACATAATGCATCTAAAATCAAATAAAAACTGCTCACTGGCTTTATTTTTTCATTCAGCCCTGCTTTATTACGATTAAAGAAAATAATACTGTTCTGAATCAAAATAATTGGAATCAGAATACATGCCAAAGAAATACTTAAGCCCAATAAAGCATTTTGAATAATTTCAGGATTATTGGTTTGTGCTTGGATAATCAGCATTGCCAATGTAGGTGCGCCACCTATTGCAAATAGCGAGGAATAAAAAATAGTATTGGAAATATTTTTCTGCATGACAATAATCGTTTAATAAACTTCTAACAACATTCTAACAACCACATAATGATTGAGAAGCAGAACTTTGCACGACTTTAGTCTGCAATAACAAATAAAAAAACTCGATAACGACGCGCATTATCGAGCTATTTTAAAATTCTTTAAAATTATTTTTTAGTTGCAGCCAAATAAACTTGTTTTGCTTCAAGCATATTCTTATTTAGCTCTTTAATACGATCATCATTTGATGGGTGTGTTGAAGTAAATTTCTGTACAGCACTATTTCCAGAACTGTCAATTTTATTCATTTTTTGCCAAACAGTCACTGCTGCTTCAGGATTATAGCCTGCTTGAGCCATTAACATTAATCCGCCACGGTCAGCTGCTGACTCTAAGCTACGAGAATATGGTAAACCAACACCATATTTACTACCAATATCAAGCGCTTGACTACCCAATGAACCAAACTTTTCTTCTGCATAGCCTTTGCCAATTTTAACAGCCATATCCGTAAGTGCTGTCGCACCCGCAGATCGCTTAGAGTGCTCTTCTAAAGCATGCGTCATCTCATGCCCCATAATTGCGGCAATTTCTGCATCTGTAAGCTTTAAAGTATTGACAATGCCTGAGAAAAATACCACTTTTCCGCCTGGCATAACAAAAGCATTTAATTCATCAGAATGTAATACACTTAGTTTCCAATCAAATTGTTGACCTGTTTTGTTGGCTTGATCTGCAAATGGTTTCATTTTTAGAAAAATAGTATTAATACGTTTATATGTTGAAGACGTTGTATCTAATGCTCGCTGAGCTTTCGCATCTTCAATCAGAAGTTGATAGTCTTGTGCTGCATTAAAATTCAGTGTTGCTGAATCATTTCCAGTCAAATCTGCAATTGTTGTGCATCCTGATAACGCCACTGCAAGACCCAAACCCAATATTAATTTTTTATTAGTCATTATATTTTCCACATCTTAAATCATTATTGATTTTTAACCCAATATAAACATTGGTTAATTTATGAATGTAGATTATCTTACAAATATAATAAAAAATCAAAAAAAAAGAACAATTTAATTTGATTAATTATTTAAAGTGCTAAAAAAAGCTCCCGAAGGAGCTTTTTTTATTAAAATCGATTAAGCATCAAATGGATGACGTAATACAATTGTTTCATCACGATCTGGACCAGTCGAAACGATATCAATTGGGCATTCAATCAGTTGCTCAATACGTTTGATATAGTTAATCGCAGCTTGTGGCAATTGATCTAAAGATTTAGCACCAAATGTAGACTCAGTCCAACCTGGCATCGTTTCATAGATCGGTTTTAAAGCTTCAAATGCTAAAGCATCAGAAGAACCTACACAGCCAGAATCAGCAGCTTCATAACCTACACAGATTTTAACTTCTTCTAAACCATCTAAAACATCAAGTTTAGTTAAGCAAATACCTGAAAGTGAGTTTACATCAACTGAACGACGTAAGATTTCAGCATCAAACCAACCACAACGACGTTGACGACCTGTAGAAGCACCAAATTCAGCACCGATTGTACCGAGGTGTTTACCAATCGCATCACCCACATCATTGGCAGCGTCATACACCAATTCTGTTGGGAAAGGACCTGCGCCTACACGTGTTGTATATGCTTTAGTAATCCCTAAAACATAATCAAGGTGCAAAGGACCTAAACCAGAACCAGAGCTTACGCCACCCGCTGTTGTATTTGATGAAGTAACATATGGATATGTACCGTGGTCAACGTCAAGAAGTGAGCCTTGCGCACCCTCAAACATCACGTTTTGACCATTTTTACGGTAGTTATGCAATTCAGTCGTTACATCAATCACGAGCGGAGCAACAACTTCACGCCATTGGTCACAAAGTGCAAGTACGTCTTCAACTTTAACCGCTTCAACACCAAAGAATTGAGTTAACTGGAAGTTATGGTACTCAAGTAATTCTTCAAGTTGTGCTTTAAGATGTTCACCACCACGTACTAAATCCGCAACACGGATCGCACGACGAGCAACTTTATCTTCATACGCAGGACCAATACCACGACCTGTCGTACCGATTTTCGCATTACCACGTTTTTTCTCACGTGCTTGGTCTAACGCAATATGATGCGGAAGAATCAAAGGACAGTTTGGAGAAATACGTAAACGCTCACGAACTGGAACACCTTCTTTTTCAAGGATATCCATTTCTTTAATTAACGCTTCAGGAGAAAGTACAACACCATTCCCAATTAAGCACAGTACGTTTTCACGTAAAATACCAGATGGAATGAGGTGAAGAACTGTTTTCTTACCACCTACGACGAGCGTATGACCTGCGTTATGTCCACCTTGATAACGAACAACCGCAGCCGCCTGATCTGTGAGCAGGTCAACGATTTTACCTTTACCTTCGTCGCCCCATTGGGTACCAAGTACCACAACATTCTTGCCCATAATAGCCTCATTACATCATGCTGTTAAAATTGAAAACCACACACCAACGACATGAACACTGGTGTCTAGTCATTAAATTTTTTCGATTTTCCACTCACCTGCAACTTCAATCATTTGATGAGTTGCATTTGGAACTGAGCTTAAATCATCATTACCCAATAACTGTATTACACTTAAACCTTGTTGGCGTGCTGTCGTAATTGCCGCCAATAACGCTTGATTTGTACCTTTTGGTGCTACAACTTTTTCTATTTGTTTAAATTGACCTGCACTGAGTGCATAAAGGTCACAAGAGAAACCTGTTGCTGGACGTGCACGACCAAAATGCTCACCAATACCATCATAGCGACCACCTTGAGCCAGTGGTGCTGCACGATTTGGTGCATAAACTGCATACATCAAACCTGTATGATAATGGTATGAACGTAATTCAACGACATCAATACCAATATGTAAATTTGACCAACGCGCTTGAATCTCAGCTTGAGTTGTCGTTAAGACATCAAATGCTTGTTTAAATGCTTCATCAGCTAAGATTTCAGCACTTAAATTCGTTTTTAGTGCTTGAATATCACTTGCATAACGACCTAATGCATAAAAATCTGCACCGAATTTTAAATTTTGCGTAAATTCAGCAAGCTCTGGCAAAGCTTTACGTTGATATAAATCTGAAAGATGACGTTCAATATCTTTGGTCAATCCAGCGTGTTTAACTAAACTTCTAAATAAACCGACATGCCCTAAATCGAGATGGACACCTTCAACCAAACCAGCATTTTCAATCAAACTGAGCATGACGTCGATCATTTCAACATCTGCATCTATACTGTCTGAACCAAATAATTCTGCACCTAACTGTAAAGGTGCGCGAGTGGTATTAAACCCACGTGGTTTAGTGTGAAGTACTGTTCCTGCATAGCAGTAACGAGCAACGCCTTCAACTGGATGTACATGCGCATCAATACGAGCCACTTGTGGTGTCATATCGGCACGCACACCTAGTAAACGACCTGTTAACTGATCAATTACTTTGAAAGTGGCTAAGTCTAAATCTTGATTCGATTCGGAAAGAGAAGAAAGAGATTCGATGTATTCGATAAACGGCGTGTACACCAACTGATAACCTCGAGAAGCGAGGAAATCTAAAGCGTTACGGCGCAAAGTTTCAATTACTTGCGCTTGCTCTGGTAATACATCAGCTACACCATCAGGTAATAACCATGTCTCTGAAATGGGCATGTTGTAAACCTAAATCCTGTCAGCGCGGAAGTAATCCGCATAAAAAAATCGGGAACACACCCGATTTCTCTTATTTTAGCACGATCCTTAACACTGTGCATTAGACTTTTGCAGAAAAGATGCATTTCATTTTCAATCTCATGCTTTTTAGACTTTATACTGAATTATGTTTAATTATAAATGCTAGAAAACTTATACGCAGATCATTACAACTTGAGCTAATCTCTAAAAAAATAATCTATATTTTAGGTGTTTTATGACTTAAAAAACCAACCACCTGAATAGGACTCGTTACCAAATCAAAGGTAATTGCTAAGGGGTATAAAGCAACATTCTTTGCTGTCTGCAAAAATTTAGACTTTTGTTTGGTTTGAAATACAATTAACTCAAGTGGATGCTTAAACCGATGTTGAAGTTGTTGTTTATTATTCACATGTTGAGCCAACCGTAAATCAATTGAAATCTTTTGTACACATTGCAATTCTTTTTGGCTATGTAAACATTCGAATTTTAATTTTTCTAGTTGACTTTGCTCATTCTTTTCTATTTGAGCTAAAGACTTACGGTAAACTAGATAAATTTCCGTATTCATACTCTTCCCATCTTTTTTCATTTCAAAAACGATTGGGTTTTCAAGTTGTTGGCGACTAATTACAGCTCTCATTGACTGCTGTACATATCCTGGCTGATGTATTTGTAAATACTTCAAGTCTATATTCTGCAAAATAGTATTCAGCATTTCTGTTGTCATTGTTGCATCTTTATCTTTAACAGGTGTTATAAAATAACTATATTTTTCACCAGCTAAAACGAGTGCATTTTGATATTCGGCAACCGTTTGGCTCGTATGTCCTATAGCAATTAATTGATCCTGAAAAATAAATTCTTGCGTTGTTCGATAGTGATCTTGTTCACCTACATAAGCATTTAATATCGCTGTTGCACATCCAGACAAACTCATAGCCATCCAAATGTAACCCATTAGCAAACCTAGCCTTTTTTTATTTTTCATTATTTTTATTACCCTTCTACTTAAAATAAATTCACTTTATTAAATCAGTCACCTTTGTATTTTTCAATTTTCTATAAAAATTCTATTTCCATCTATGCAAAATAAATCATTTTCCAAGAGAAACCATGAGACTCATTTACTTTTAAAAAATAAAGTGTCACAATAACACTTTATATAATTTCTACGAAAAACAAAAAATGAATGAAAAAATATTACGACAACGTAGTAAGTTTCTCAGTTTAGTCCTACGCCACCAACCTGAAACGATTGGTATACAACTTGATGCCGAAGGCTGGACAGATGTATCTAACTTACTGCAACAGATGATCAAACATCGAAATCCGCTCAAACTACAAGAATTAATCGAGGTCGTTGAAAATAACGATAAAAAACGTTTTCAACTTTCAGAGGATCATAGCAAAATCCGTGCTGTTCAAGGACATTCAACTCAACAAGTACAACGTGAATATATAGCCATGACACCACCTGACATACTTTATCATGGCACAGCAACACGTTTTGTAGATACAATTCTTGAACAAGGGTTAATTGCAGGTCAACGTCACCATGTGCATCTTTCTGCCGATCTAATCACAGCCACAAAAGTCGGACAACGGCACGGCAAAGTGGTCATTTTTAGAGTAAATACGCAACAAATGCAGCAAGATGGTTTTAAATTTTATCAAGCTGAAAATGGCGTTTGGTTAACTGAAAAAGTACCAAGTCATTATCTGAGTCTGATGAGCAAATAAACTGATTTACTCGACATCACGAATAAACAAACTTATACTTTTAGCATTGCCAATATTTAAAAATTAATGAAAAACATTCAAAAAAATAGTTTCCTTAAACTCCCTCTTGTTCGTTTTACTTATGCCTATAGTGCTTTTTGGATCATTGTCGTTTGTAGCGTTGATTTTTTCCAAAGCTTTCAAATAGAAACGATTTTAGCACTCGTCATTTGCTGTTTAGGGTCGAGTTTAATTCACTATTTTGATTATCAACATCTAAACAATAGTGAACAAGATATTCGTTTTCAAAGTTTAAAGCTTCATTTTTGGCTTGCTGTAATTTTTTTAGTCGCGACGCCTTTACTCATCAATAAAAAAGTTGAAGCCATTTGGTATAATGTTGAAAAGCAAGCACATGAAACTCAACCGCTTCGCAAAGGATTTCTGAGTCTAGCAGAAGTACACTTACCCAACTATAAACAGAAAGTCGAAAGTGTAGTTTTTTCAGAGCAAGACTCACAACCCGTCATTTGTGACCTGATTCAACGTAAACAATGCGCTTACACAGAGCATTTTAACCAAATGGCTGAAATCAGTTTAAGTACAAGGAAACTCTCACCTTATCAATTTCAACCGATTATTTTTGAATTAAAAACTGAAAATTTCCACTACACCAAACAGCAACACATCACATTTTATAAAAAGCAACAAAGGTCTGTTTATTGCTATTTTCTCTTTATTTTTTTCCCAAGCCTAATTCTGTTTTTCCGATTACGTGAGACTTTACTACAACATTACTTTAATCAAGTTAAAGGTTAACTATTTCGTTTTAAAATATGATTTTAAAAGATTTAAAAAACATCAAATGCAAATATTCAGGCTATTTTTAGTGTAGTGGCAACTCAGTTGTTTGTTTAATTTTTTGTAAAGGAATCTCAGTTTTTACATTTTGAATCCCTGAGATTTTATTTAAATGATTAATTTGAAATTTACGATAAGCCTCAAGATCCGACACTACGATGCGCAAGAAAAAATCACAATCCCCTGCCATAAGTTGACACTCAACAATTTCAGGAATATTCATAATGGCATCAATAAATTGATTTACTGTACGTTCATCCTGACTTTTCAGCCAGATTCGGGCAAAAACCGTTAGACTTAAATTCACTTTATGCGGATTTACCAATGCCACATATTGATCAATGACGCCAACGTCTTCTAACTGTTTTACACGACGTAAACACGGCGATGGAGATAAGCCAACCTGCTCAGCCAAATCATTATTTTGTAGTTTTCCATTCCGTTGTAACGCTTGCAAAATACGTCGGTCAATCGCATCGAGTTTCATAAGATTTTTTTGATATTTAAAGTCTAAAAATAACATATTTGAGCAATATTATTTCAAAATAAAATATTCAAGCATCATTTTTAGTGAAATATAGCCCTCTCTTTAGCATAAAATGAATCTTGAAAAATTCATAATCTTTCAGAGCCTCCCATGTTCAGCTTTAAAAATACTGCGACAGAACTTTCCTATTCTTCAGAATTTAAAGAATTTCTTAGAGGAATCAAAATTTCTATTCCAATGCTACTCGGAATTATTCCATTTGCATTGGTACTCGGTACACAAGCTGCACAAAAAGGCTTTTCTGCTTTAGAAGTGCCATTATTAACAGGTTTAAACTTTGCAGGTGGTTCAGAGTTTGCGATTATTGAAGTATGGACGCAACCGCCTCAGCTTTTATTTTTGATTTTAATTACCTTTTTAGTCAATAGTCGCCATATTTTAATGGGTGCTAGTTTAGCGCCTTATATTCGCCATTTACCCAATCGAAAAGCATTACCTTTACTCTTTTTTATGTGTGATGAAAGTTGGGCTTTAAGTATTACCGATGCGCATAAAAATAATCCACGTAATCCTTATCTGGGCTTTAGTGTATTTTTTTATATCGGATTATGTTTTGCACTTTACGTGATGTGGGTCGTTTTCACTACGATGGGCGTTGGTATTGGTGCATTTCTAGGTGATGTGACTAAGTTCGGTTTTGATATGGCATTTCCAGCCGTTTTCTTGGTTCTATTACGTGGCATGTGGAAAGGTTTTAAACCTGCATTACCATGGCTTGTGAGTTTAATTTCGGCTGCATTGGCTTATTTATATTTGCCTAATGGTTGGTATGTACTGGTTGGCTCTATTTCAGGTGTGATTGCTGCATTATTTTTAGTGGGAGATGAAGAATGATTCACAGTACAACACTTATTGCGATTATCTGTGTTGCATTAACCACTTATTCCACACGGATTTTGGGTTATTTATTGCTTAAAAATAAAACCTTAAGTAAACGTACAACACGCATTCTTCAAGTTATTCCAGGTTGTGTACTGATTTCAGTGATTGCGCCTTATTTTGTCTCAGACAACCCTGCAAATCTGATCGCGATTGTCATTACTTTTCTTGCTGCATGTTATTTATCGTTATTGCCTACGGTGCTGATTAGTATCGTTGCAACAGGTATTTTGCGATACTTGATTCATTAACTAAATCAAGTATCTCGTTGTCCATCTATTTTTGTATTATCGATCTGAAAAATTTTGCTGTAATAAGCGAATTAGCTCCGCATTTTGCACTTCAACTTGTGTCATACGTTGTGTTGTTTTATCTAAAACTTCTTGCTGGATATGCATCTTTTTCGCTAGATCTTGCATCAATTGTAACGTTTGTTTTAAATGTTCTTCTTGTAAATGTGTCTGCTGTTCTTGCGCTTGTAAGACCTGCATTGCATCATGATTCTGTTGATTTAGCACATTTATTTTCCAAACCAAAAATAATATAGCCACATACAAAACAACAATTGCGATGAGTATGTAAATCAAGATCTTTCTCCTTTATAGTTCATTTTTATTGGTTAAAGTTTTGATGAATGACTATCCGCATCCATCAAAAGATATAAAATATTCAATGCATTATAAATTAACTTTATGCGGTAAATGACTCACACAAATCAAGTAAACGATTTGCATAGCCCCATTCATTGTCATACCAAGCAAATACCTTAGCTTGATGACCAACCACCATGGTTTGAGTTAAATCGACAATTAAAGAATATGGCGAATGGTTAAAATCACTCGATACTAAATCTTCATCTGTCACAGACATAATCTCAGCATAATCATATTTAGCTGCTTGCTTTAAAGTTTGATTAATCAAGTGATTTGTAATAGGTGATTTAGCAATAAAAGTCAGATCAATCGCAGCAACATTAATTGTTGGTACTCGAATCGAATAACCATCAATGCGATTTTCCATTTTTGGCATCACTTGTTTTAAAGCACCTAAAGCAGATGAAGTGGTTGGAATGATATTTTGCCCAGATGCTCGTGCGCGACGTAAATCACGATGCGCATGATCCAATACAGATTGGTCGGCTGTGACTGCATGAATTTCTGTCATTAAAGCCGTATCAATGCCAAAAGCATCGTCAATAATTTTGACCAAAGGAACGAGTGCTTGAGTGGTACATGAAACACTGGAAATGATTTGATCCGTCGCTTTTACTTCTTGATGATTTACACCATAAACAATTGCGGCATCGACAGTATCAAAAGGTGCAGCACCGATGATGACACGTTTTGCTCCTGCACAAATATGCTGAGTTGCAGCTTGTCGTGAGCGAAACAGTCCTGTGCATTCCAAAACAACATCAACGTTTAAATCCTGCCAAGGTAATTGGCTTGGCTCTGCTTGACGAAGAATTTGCACACGTAATTTAGTTTGACGGGCATCAATACATAAATAAATTTTATCATTTTCTTCTTGAATCGTTACAGCACCATCAAAACGCCCGTGCGTTGTATCGTATCTAAACAAATGAACCATCGTTTCAACATCAGCAACATCATTGATTGCAACGATTTCAAAATGAAAAGGTTTTGGATTTTCAAACCAAGCTCGCAATACATTTCGCCCGATTCGACCAAATCCGTTAATTGCCACACGTTGCATCATTTTTCCTTCGGATTGAAAGCTTTTTGTACTTTCCTATGTTAATGGATTTAACGCATGCTTAGATATAGTCAAATACAAACAATCTCATTTAAAATCAACTTAAATCTCACAAACATATTTTAAATCGGCACTAAAATAACTTTAATGGAGTTAAATTTTATAAATCATTTTAAAAATAAGGATATGCCAAAATGAAAATAACCATGTTGTTTTTTATTTTCATGATATTTACTTTATCCTCAACAATTTACGCCCAAGAAAACTATCAAAGATGCAGTGATTTAGAAGCAGATCATTTACTTAAAGCTTTAACTCAACAGTCAAATCTCTTTAAAAAGTCACAAAGCAATCTAAATCCCACTTTTTACGATTGTCTGATCATTCAGCAAGAACAAGTACTCATTGCAACAAGTCAGGAAATCCAACAATTTTCAAACAATGCAGGCAATTATCAACTCGATTTATTTTTAATCAATCGACACAAGCAAAGTACTATTCAACACTACCACCACCCGACTCCAATCATTCCGCAAACACGCTTAGAAAATATCAAATTTGATATAAATCCTTATTCCAATATTCCAAATCAGCACATTATAGGATTAGGATTACATCAAGTTCATATTGGTGGTGTAAGTAGCTCGACACGAATATTACAACTGTTTCACATTCAAGCAAAACAAGCCATAAAGTGGGTTTTACAAGACCTTATTACTGATCAGGTAGCAAATTCAACTCCTTATCAATGCGATGATGCCCAAAGCTCCGAACTAAACAGAAAGCTCATTTTACTCAGCTCTAAAACACAGGGTTTACCAGATATTCGACTCAATGAAAATATAGAAAATATTCATGTGGATATACAAAACTGTCATGTTAAAATCATCAAACAAAAACAATCACAAATTTTAAAATTCGATGGCAAAAAGTATTATTTCAAAGCTAAAAATCTGTTGCAAATCGACATTTAATGATTGACTGATCGTTTAACAAATATTCAGTACATTGCCATGTTATTCACTAAATTTCGTTCTATACTTGATTTTCAATATAAATCGCACTTATTCCCCTGAAAATCATTGGTGCATACGGCATTTTCCGTTATACTTTGGCGTTCTAAAAAATTAAGCCCGTGTGTCAGTTAAGCGTAAAAATCAGACTTAGCGACATACTTTTAGCCAATACGAAAATTGAGGAGTGACTTGGTTGTGAGTACTCGTTTTATGACAACTGCTGAAATACGTGAAGCATTTTTGCGTTACTTTGAATCGCAAGGACATACACGTGTCGCGTCGAGTTCACTTGTACCCGCCAATGATCCCACTCTGCTTTTCACCAATGCAGGGATGAACCAATTCAAAGACTGTTTCCTCGGTCTTGAAAAGCGTGACTACGTTCGTGCTACGACATCACAAAAATGTGTGCGTGCAGGCGGTAAACACAACGATTTAGATAATGTTGGTTATACAGCACGTCACCATACTTTCTTTGAAATGTTAGGTAACTTCTCTTTTGGTGATTACTTTAAACGTGATGCCATTCGTTTTGCTTGGGACTTTTTGACTGGCGAAGAATGGCTAGCACTCCCTAAAGACAAACTTTATGCCACTGTTTACCATACAGATGACGAAGCATTTGACATCTGGAACAAAGAAATTGGTCTAGATGCAAGCCGTATCATCCGTATCGGTGACAACAAAGGCGAAAAATACGCATCAGATAACTTCTGGGCAATGGGTGACACAGGTCCTTGTGGTCCTTGTTCTGAAATCTTCTTTGACCATGGCGACCACATTTGGGGTGGTTTACCGGGCACACCTGAAGAAGATGGCGACCGTTTCATTGAAATTTGGAACAACGTCTTCATGCAGTTCAACCGTACTGCGGATGGTGTATTGCATAATCTTCCCGCACCTTCTGTAGATACAGGTATGGGCTTAGAGCGTATTTCTGCTGTTTTACAACATGTAAACTCAAACTACGAAATCGATTTATTCCAAAACTTACTTAAAGATGCTGCCGAAATTATCGGTGTCGATATGACAGAGGCTGTTGCAACAGCTCAAGCCAATAATAAACCAGTTGAATACCCTGCCTCGCTTAAGGTTGTTGCAGACCATGCACGTTCTTGCTGTTTCCTCATTGCAGATGGCGTGAATCCTTCAAACGAAGGTCGTGGCTATGTACTCCGTCGCATTATTCGCCGTGCTGTACGTCATGGTAATAAAATGGGCGCAACAGGCACATTCTTCTACAAAATGTTGCAACCTTTGATTAATGTCATGGGCGAAGCTTATCCTGAATTGGTTGAACGTCGTCAAGTCATTGAAAATGCCTTGATCCGTGAAGAAGAACTCTTTGCTAAAACACTTGAACAAGGTTTGAAATTGCTTGAAGGTGAATTAGCAAACCTTAAAGGTAAAGTCATTGCTGGTGCGACTGTATTTAAACTTTATGACACTTACGGCTTCCCAACAGACTTAACCGCAGACATCGCACGTGAACGTGAATTAGAAATCGACGAAGCTGGTTTTGAAGTTGAAATGGCAGCGCAACGCCAACGTGCACGTGATGCAGGTAAATTCTCTGTAGACTACAACGCAATCGTTAACGTTGAAGGCGAAACTCAATTTGACGGCTATGATGCCACTCAAGGTCAAGGTCAAATTGTTGCAATCTATAAAGATGGTGAACAGGTTAATGAAGTTGTTGAAGGCGATGAAGCTTTAATCGTATTGAATCAAACGCCTTTCTATGCGGAAAGCGGTGGTCAAATCGGCGATACAGGTATCTTCAAAAACGATACAGGTATTTTCGAAGTTCAAGATACTAAAAAATCTGGTGGTGCATTTGTCCATCAAGGTATCGTGACAATGGGAAGCTTAAAAGCGACTCAAGCAGTTGAAGCGATTGTAAAAGCAGATATCCGTGATGCAACAGCGCGTAACCACTCTGCGACTCATCTTCTTCATGCGGCGCTACGTCAAGTTCTTGGCGAGCACGTACAACAAAAAGGTTCTTTGGTTGCATCTGATATTTTACGTTTTGACTTTGCCAATGACCAACCTGTTTCATTTGCACAAATTCAGCAAATTGAACGTATTGTCAATGCTGAAGTGATTGCCAACACTGCCGTTTCTACCGAACTGCTTGATATTGATGCTGCCAAAGAAAAAGGCGCAATGATGCTGTTTGGCGAAAAATACGGTGACGAAGTACGTGTACTCTCTATGGGTACAACAAAAGATGAGAAAAACTTCTCGATCGAACTTTGTGGTGGTATTCACGTAAAACGTACAGGTGATATTGGTCTATTCAAAATCACATCTGAAGGTGGTGTTGCTGCGGGTGTACGTCGTATCGAAGCAGTGACAGGTACGAAAGCGCTTGAAGTGGTTCAAAAAGTGGATGCTGATATTGTTCACATCAATGATTTGCTCAAAGCACAAAAAGATCAAACGGTTGAGAAAGTTGAAGCAACTGTAGAAACAGCGCATCAATTGCAAAAACAAATTGAGCAACTGAATCAAAAACTGGCAAACTTCCAAGCTTCTGATCTTATTGGTCAAGTTCAGGATATCGCTGGTCGTCAAACCTTGATCGCAACTGTACAAGGTCAAGATGCAAAATCAGTCCGTCACCTTCATGACAGTGTCAAATCTAAACTTGATAATGCAGTTATTGTGATTGCAGGTGTAGATGGCGATAAAGTGAGTTTGATTGCCTCAGTCGCGAAAGATTTTACTGCCAATATTAAAGCAGGCGACATTATTAAACACTTAGCAACTGAATTGGGTGGTAAAGGTGGCGGTAAACCAGACCTTGCTCAAGGTGGCGCACCATTGAATGAGCAGTTTGATCGCGTAATGACAGAATTATCTGCGTGGATTGCTGCAAAATAAGGTCACTCACATGATGACAAGGCTCGTATTTTGTTGTTTAGTTTTATTCAGCCCAATGCTTTTTGCGGGTACGTATTATCAATTACATGTTCCGAGCAAAGCCTTGCCTTATTGTGAGTTTATGCCTTTTGATTATGTTGAAAAGAAGATTGTAAAAACTGAACTTTACAATCGAATCTATATTAAGCAGCCTGTAACATTAGAATTTATTCGTTTAGATTCTAAGCCATTCACAGGATTGCAATTATGGAGTCCAAAGGGGCAAGTTAAAGCAACTCGCCTCTCTGACACAAAGTATCGATATGAACTTCCTACTTTAAACAAAGGGGAAATTTACGAGCTACGTGGTATTTTGAAACATCCAGCAAAGTCTGGTTTTCAAATATGTGTAAGTGCTTTAAGTCGTTAGACTTATTTACTTGGTAAGGAAAGTTATGGCATTAATCGTTCAAAAATATGGCGGTACCTCAATGGGGACTCCCGAGCGCATTTTAAATGTAGCTCGTCGTATAAAGCGTTGGCATGATCATGGTCACAAGGTGGTTGTGGTTGTTTCTGCAATGAGTGGTGAAACCAACCGCTTATTGGCTTTAGCGAAAGCCATTACCGAAACCCCAGACCCACGCGAGTTAGACCAAATGGTGTCTACTGGTGAACAGGTAACGATTTCTATGTTAGCGATGGCGCTAAACTCTATTGGAGTTTCTGCACAATCACTAACAGGTCGCCAAGTTGGGATTAAAACAGACAACTCATTTACCAAAGCACGTATTGAGTCAATTGACACAGAAGTTATGACTTCACTTTTAGATGCTGGCAATGTCATTGTTGTTGCTGGTTTCCAAGGTGTAGACGAACAAGGCAATACGACTACTTTAGGTCGTGGTGGCTCAGATACAACAGGTGTTGCACTTGCAGCAGCGTTAAAAGCTGATGAATGCCAAATCTATACTGATGTAGACGGTGTTTATACCACTGACCCTCGTGTTGCACCAAAAGCCAAAAAAGTTGATCGTATTTCATTTGAAGAAATGCTTGAAATGGCATCACTTGGTTCTAAAGTTCTACAAATTCGTTCAGTTGAATTTGCTGGAAAATACCAAGTGCCTTTACGCGTATTATCAAGTTTTGATAATGACGATGATGGCGCATTCGACGAAGAATTTAAGAAAAACGTTGGGACACTAATCACCACTGAAGCGGAAGACAACATGGAAAATCCTATTATTTCAGGTATCGCATTTAATCGTGACGAAGCAAAATTAACTATTTTAGGTGTACCTGATGAGCCAGGTATTGCATCTAAAATTTTGTCTCCGATTGGTTCTGCAAATGTTGAAGTGGATATGATTATCCAAAACGTTGAAGAAGACGGTACAACTGACTTTACATTTACGGTTAACCGTGGCGAACTTAAAAAAGCCAAAGCAATCTTAGAAGATACAGCAAAAGCAATTAATGCGCGTGAAGTTGCTACTCGTGATGACATCGTTAAAGTTTCGATCGTGGGTGTAGGTATGCGCTCACATGCAGGTGTTGCAAGTAAAATGTTTACTGCGCTTGCAGATGAAGGCATTAACATCCTAATGATTTCAACTTCTGAGATCAAAATTTCTGTCATTATCGAAGAAAATTACTTAGAACTTGCTGTTCGCACACTTCATACTGCTTTCGGTTTAGACCGTGAACATGGTGAATCTAGCACACGTGCTTAATATTTGAACAAAATTGACAATTTATTGGCAATTTTGCCCTACAAAATGACGGAGCCACTATAGTTTTTTATAGTGGCTCTGTTATATTAAGCTCTGAGGTTGTAAAAAATTTCATCAGAGTGATTTAAAGTGAAAACTTGATCACATTATTCTGTTAAAATGCTCTCTGTTTTCAAAGTTGCTTTCTAAAGAAATTCATTGCAGGTTTAGCGTTTTGCAAGGAGATAAACATGCTGATTCTGACCCGTCGTGTCGGAGAAACATTAATGATTGGAGATCAAGTCAGTGTAACTGTGCTTGGTGTCAAAGGTAATCAAGTTCGTATTGGTGTTAATGCGCCTAAAGAAGTTTCTGTCCATCGTGAAGAAATTTACCAGCGTATCCAGCACGAACGTGCGATGCACGAACATCTTCAACATATTGATCAAGATTATCAACCTTCGTTTGAAGATGATAACTACTCTCAAAATAACAATAACTTTAATCGCTAAGTTATTGCTAATTTGGAAAGTATAAAGCGGCTCAAGAGGCCGCTTTAAATTTATAATAAGAAAGAAAAATACATTACTTTTTAGATAAACTATTCAACTAAGCCTAATGCTTTTTTTACAGGTGCATAACTACGGCGGTGTTGATCAATCACACCATGTTCTTCAATCGCTTCAAAATGCGCTTTGGTTGGATAACCTTTATGTTTAGCAAAACCATATTGAGGATATTTTTCATCAAGTGCGACCATGTCATGATCTCTTGTCACTTTAGCTAAAATACTTGCAGCAGAAATTTCTGCATGTAAAGCATCACCTCCAACAATCGCATCACAACTCATGGTTAAGCCTTGTGGTACTTTATTGCCATCAACCAATACATGTTCAGGTTTTATATTCAAAGCCTCAACAGCTCTTCGCATCGCTAATAATGAGGCTTGTAAAATATTAAGTTCATCAATTTCTGTATGTGAAGCTTCTGCAATTGCCCAAGCTAACGCCTTTTCCTTAATCTCAATAAATAACTTTTCACGTTTCTTTTCACTTATTTTTTTAGAGTCATTTAAGCCTTCAATTGGATTATTTGGATCTAAAATTACAGCCGCTGCAACCACAGACCCCACTAAAGGTCCACGCCCAGCCTCATCAACACCAGCAATTAACATCATATATTCACCCACAAAAAAAGAGGCTGAACAAGTCAGCCTCTATAAAGTATAACACAAATTATTTTACAGCTTCTGCTACACACGCATTGATCGTTTTCGTCACAGCATTTGATACAATCGTTGCTCTTGCTTGAGGGTCAATTGCAGCCGTTGCTAAGTCTACTGCTGTTACACTTTGCGGTGCCTTGTCGCTCACACAGCCACAAATTTCACCTTGAACATTGTTTTTTTGCTCAGTAGTCATTAACTTTGTTGCCGTTTGCCAAGCAGGTAAATTATTCAGTTCAGTTGTACATTTCGCATTAATTGCAATTTTTAATGCAGCAGTACCCAATTGCTGTGTAGTCGTTGCTGCTGTATTCCCCGTTGTGCCTGTCGTTGATGCACATGCTGTCAAAACTAAAGCGATAGGCGCAAGTGTTGCAATCAATTTTTTCACAGTGTTTTCCTTTTTATGAAAATTTCGTGGGCATATTGTGCCCAAACTCTTTGACCGAGAAAACTCTATCTTGAACGTATTCTTGTAACGAAAGGCTATTTGTTTAGAAAGCGTACACTTTTTCAAACAGCGTTGCAAAATTAGTGCTCTATCGTTGCAAAATTAACATAGGTATCGCATTTAAAAATTCGCTAGGATATAGACTCCCTGCAAATATGTAATTTTAGCAATGTCACAAAATAAAATGTATTACACAAGAACAGCTCAATGGCTACATTGGATTATGGCAATTATTTTCATTAGTGCTTGGTTCATTGGCTTTTATAGTGGTAATTTTTTAAGCTATGAAGCTGATGGTAGCTTTAAAGGTGATGTCATCACTTTTCATAAAAATATTGCGTCAACCATTCTTTTTTTAGTGATTATTCGTATATTTTGGCGCTATACACACCCTACGCCTGCACTCCCTGACACCATGTCGCCGATGATGAAAACACTGGCTCATTTAGGTCATTTAGCACTTTATTTTATGTTGTTGGCTCTCCCGATTACAGGTTGTTTATTTAGTTGGAGTGCAGGACACCCTGTTCCTGTTTTATATTTATTTGAAATTCCAAGATTAGTTCAGGACAATCCAGACTTGATGGACATTGTAAAACCATTACATATTTATCTTTCTTGGGCAGCAGGTTTACTTTTAGTTGGTCATATCGCAGCAGCATTAAAGCATCATTTTGTTGATAAAGATAATGTTTTACGTAGTATGACTCGCCAAAAAGATTAAATCTATTTTCCATATTTCTTATGCGCTAAGATATACAGTTTAAATAACCCAATCTTTATAAAATAGTCAAAAGCAGCATCACTTAATGCTGCTTTTGAGAATTAAACACACAACATTTAGATCAATGCATCTATACGTTCAATCCACATTTTCTTTTCAGCATCTGTAATAAAAGAAGCTTCAAACGCATTTTTAGCCAACTGTTTGAGCTCCTCTGTCGTTAAATTTAAAGCTTCTGCGATCGCAAAATAATTGTCATTCATATATCCCCCAAAATAAGATGGATCATCCGAATTTACCGTCACTTTTACGCCTTGTTGTAGTAAACGCTGAATATTATGCTGTGCCATATCATCAACAACACATAACTTTAAATTGCTCAGTGGGCAAACGGTCAAAGGCATTTTTTCAGCAATTAAACGTTGCATTAAAGTTTCATCTTCTTCAGAGCGAACACCATGATCAATACGATTGACTTTAAGCAGATCTAAAGCTTGCCAAACATAATCTGCTGGACCTTCCTCACCTGCATGTGCAACCACAAGAAAGCCAGCTTCACGTGCTTTGGCAAAAACACGTTCAAATTTTGAAGGTGGATGTCCAACTTCACTAGAATCTAACCCTACCGCAATGATTTGATCTTTATAGGCAAGTGCCTGTTGTAAAGTTTCAAATGCCACATCTTCACTTAAGTGACGTAAAAAACACATAATAAGATGCGAACTAATATTTAACTTTTCATGTGCATCATCACATGCACGTTTTAGTCCAGTAATGACTGTTTCAAAAGCGATACCACGATCTGTATGTGTTTGAGGGTCAAAAAATATTTCTGTATGTACAACATGATCTTCTGCACATTTTTCAAAATACGCCCAAGCCAAATCATAAAAATCTTGTTCATAAATCAGAACATTTGCACCAGCATAATAAATGTCTAAAAATGACTGTAAATTATGAAAGTTATACGCCTGCTTGACTTCCTCTACAGATTTATAGGGAATTTCAATGCGGTTACGTTGAGCAATGGCAAACATCAGTTCTGGCTCAAAAGTTCCCTCAATATGTACATGTAGCTCTGCTTTTGGTAATGCACGAATGAGTTCTGCTTGATTCATATGAAAACCTCAATCTAAATTTTTTAAAATATGAAAATAAAAAAGGGTGCAAACTGAGTTTACACCCTTAAAAAAAATGCTGAATTAGCCACCAAAATACACAAATTTAATCACCCAAAGTAGAGCAATAATCCACACCATATAAGGTACTGTTGCAGCTTTACCTGTGAGTAATTTAACCAAAGCATAGCTAATAAAGCCCATTGCAATACCATCAGCAATTGAATAGGTAAATGGCATAAATACAATGGTTAAAAATGCTGGGACAGCTTCAGTAATATCATCCCATTCAATGTTGGTAATCCCTTGAATCATCAACACACCAACAAACAATAATGCAGGTGCAGTGGCAAAACCAGGAACAGATTGTGCTAAAGGTGCTAAGAATAAACAAGCAATGAACAGACAACCGACCACAATGGCAGTTAAACCTGTACGACCACCCGCAGCAACCCCTGCTGATGACTCAATATAAGGTGTTGTTGAAGATGTTCCCAAAGCCGCACCAGCTACAATTGCTGTAGAGTCAGCAAAGAGTGCTTTTTTCAAACGTGGTAATTTACCATCTTTGAGTAAGCCTGCACGATGAGAAACCCCAACCAAAGTTCCTGTTGAGTCAAATAAATCGACCAAGAAAAATACGAAAATTACACCAATTAAACTCGCTGTAAATAGACCTTCAAAATCCATTTGCATAAACGTTGGTGCAATAGATGGAATTGACCCCACCACACCTTTATAGTCGTTATAGCCCATCACCGTCGATAAAGCTGTCACCACTAAAATACTGATAATAATTGCACCACGCACTTTAAAATGATGCATGACAACAACCAGTAAAAAGCCAAAAAGTGCAAATAAAACAGTTGGATTTTTTAAATCACCTAAACCCACTAAAGTTGCCTGATTTGCAACAATAAGACCTGCATTTTTCAATGCGACCAAAGCAAGGAACAAACCAATACCGCCACCAATCGCAAACTTTAATGACATCGGAATAGCATTTACAATCGCTTCACGGATCTTAAACATGCTGATTGCAATGAACACCAAACCTGAAACAAATACAGCAGCTAAAGCGGTTTGCCAAGGCACACCCATTCCCAAACATACAGAATAAGTAAAGTAAGCATTTAAGCCCATTCCTGGTGCAAGTGCGATTGGATAATTAGCAACTAGCCCCATGACAAAACAGCCAATAGCAGCAGCTAAACAGGTTGCAACAAATACAGCCCCATGATCCATCCCTGTTTCAGATAAGATCAATGGGTTCACAATGATGATGTAACACATTGTTAAAAATGTTGTTACACCTGCAATAATTTCAGTTTTGAACGTGGTTTTGTTCTCACTGAGTTTGAATAAGCGTTCAAGCAAACCCGCAGAAGGATTTGGAGTCGTCATTGTTGAGCCCCTATGAAAATTGAGCTATTCATTAAAAGAGTTATAGGCATAAAAAATGAAAATCCCACACAGTATTATGTAGAATACATTCAATTTACATACCAAAGTAGCAAGATAAATAAAGATAACGTTAATTAAAAAAGCTGCAAAAATGCAGCTTTTTCTACGTTTTAAGGCAATCAAAATTATTACCTTATTCTCTATCTTTGTATGATTGGCAAATTATACCATATTGTTTATTTATTTTTTAAAAATACAAAATCACCATAACCAATTCAATCACTATTTCACATAATTCATATTATTATGCGGATTGTTTTCCACCGATAAAATATTTTTATTGGCTTCTTGAATGAGCTTTAACATGTCTTGTTGCTTACGTTTATTGGTATCAATATATGTCCAATAACCAACAAGAAAAAGTGAGCTTAGAGAAAATAATACGATTATCTTGACCATGAGTTTTCTATTCTTAGCGACTTTCATCTATTTTAACACCAAAAATGTGATTTAGTTTGCAATTTAATTAAATTTTCTAAAGAATATTTTTAGATCTACAAATCAATCTCAAAGAAATAAATTTAAGTGCTTGATCTTATTTTATAAAATAGATCACTCCAGTTATAAACTAGTCATAAAAAAGTTCTATTCAAAATATACTTATACACGACTTACTCAAGATATAATACACAGATATAAAATAAACAATAACAAAAATAATCATTCAAACAATAGTTTAATTATACCAAAATAAAAACACTGTGCTATAAAATAAAATATGATCAGCGATTACATTTTATTTTTTCTTAAAAATAGTCACTCAACCAAATATTCTAAAGATAGATTTATTGATCAAGATATTCTTTGAAAATTAAACTGAAGAATGAAGAAAAACTTGCGGATATTGATGAGCTGTATGATTAAAAATTGGATTTTCCCAAATATTACGCATGGGTATTTTTACATCTAAAGCCAAAGGTAATTTTTTCGGGTTAAATTGCATTGCACTTAGGTCTTTGCCCCATGCAATCAAATCAATATCTAAAGAAATCTGGTGTGAAGGTCTGACTCGCCCTGAATCCTGTTCCATTTTCTTTAAAATCGTCTGTATTTCATCTAAAGATAAGGTACTTTTTAGTAAACAAGCAGCATTCCAATATTCTGCACCTACGCCATCACGACAAGGAATAACGTAAATATGGGAAAAGATCACCTCGCCCAAAGTTGAAATTTGAGCAAAAGTATTGTGAAAATAGTACTTAGGTTGATGATTACTGGCGAGTGCTAGGGCGAAAATCATTTCGGTGGCGTTCAAGACGAATTCCTACAGAATTTGCTTGCGGGATAATGGCAGGCTTACGAACCACAATGATAATAGATTCAATTGCAGGAAAGGTAGTAAAAAGTGCATTCAACACTAATTTTGCGGCATGTTCGATTAATTTTGGGGCAGCCTCTTGAATAACCTGAGCTGAAATTTCACAAATCTCTGCATAATTCAGCGTATCCACTAACTCATCTGAATCTGCCGCTTGTTGCAAAGAGGTATGTATCGTCAAATCTAGCATCAAAGGTTGAATAATCTGTCGCTCCCAATTAAAACAGCCGACAACTGTATCAACTTTCAAACCTTCAATAATAATTGCATCCATGACACTCAAATTCTCTATTTCAATTTAAAAAAAGACCTTCTTTAAAAAAGGAGATATTTAAGGGAATTTTCTAATAAAAAACTCCCTTATCACTTCCATTTTAAAAGAAGGAACACTCAATCACTGCTTCAATAAAGTTGCAGGATCTAGATTTTGTACCATTTGCAAACGTTGATCTGCATAAATATCAGTATATGGCGCAAGAACACGCATAAAACGATCAAAATACAACATTTGCTTAAATAATAAAGCAAAATCACGTGGGAAACGAATGCCATGGCGCTCGCCTACTGCCACCATATCTAACATAATGTCATTGAGGTCAGAAGGATTTGAGGTCATGATTTGCTGTGGATCTGCCAATAAAACACCACCAAATAAACGCTCCAAATCATCAGCAAGTACTTTGGTGTCAATTTGTTGATCTGTCATGCCCATTTTCAGCATATTTTCAGCCATTAAAATATAGTCAGTACGTTGTAAAGCATCCATAAATGCCATACATGCTGTCCATACTTGTGGGTTTAACTGACCTACAATACCAAAATCAATAAAACCTATACGACCATCTTCAAGTAACATCAGGTTACCTGCATGCAAATCGGCATGGAAACTTTCACACATCATTAAACTACCAAACCATGTATTCATTGCGGTAATTAATACTTGTGATGGATCTTTTGCCACTTTTTTAACAACTTCAAAGTCAGTCAGTGGCACACCATATAAACGCTGCATGGTTAAGACACGGCGTGTTGAATATTGGTGATAAACTTTCGGTGCAGTTGCGGCTTGATTTTGTGAAACATTTAAATAATTCACAAAATCATCTAAGTTTTTGGCTTCTTCAATAAAATCAACCTCACGTACCATACGTGTTTTGATTTCATCTACAATATCTGCCAATGACGCAAATTTTACTTTAGGCACCGCTTTTTCAAGCAATTTCGTTGCCCAATGCAAGACATTTAAATCGGTATAGAGAATAGTTTCTACACCTGGTTTTTGTACTTTAATGACAACATCTTCGCCTGTCACGAGTTTTGCTGCGTGTACTTGAGCAATAGAGGCTGAAGCTAGAGGCTTTTCTTCAATAGAAGCAAAAATCTCAGTCAAATCACGACCCGCAAATTCTTCAGCTAACACAGTTTTCACATAGCTAAAAGGTAAATAAGGCGTTTGATCTAGACAACCTTGAAACTCTTCCACATATTCACGTGGAAATAATGAAGGTGTACTCGCAACAAATTGTCCGAGTTTAATATAGGTTGAGCCTAAAGACTCGAAAGTCTCTCGCATCAATTTTGCATTACTTGGTTTTTCAGTGGCATATTTAATGCCTGCTTTTGCTGCAATCACTGCCGTTTCACCGACACGGGCAACGGAGCGCAGTCCATCTAAGAAAATTTTGTTTTTCATCATGTCTAAGTACAAGCAAAGAATAAAAATAATGGGATTGAGTGTAGCAAATTAAATGACATTTGCAGTATGGCTTGCCTGACAGTTTGCACAATCTTGATCTTTTTCAAAGCTTAAAATTCGTTGTTTCATTGTTAAACCATCCCAAAGTAAGAGTTTTTGTTTCAATGCCATCCGATTTAAACCCAAATATAAAAGTGCATGATGTGCTTGCAAACTCGCCATTACATTCGGGGTCGTTGCCAAAACACCTGTATCAGCACAGCGTAAGCTTTCATTGGCATGTTGTTCTTTGGGAAATAGACACTCATAACATGCCGAATGCTCTACCACCATAAACAATTGCCCTTGAAAACCAATCGCAGAAGCACTAATCAAAGCAATATTATGCTGAGTACATATTTGATTGACCAAATAGCGAGTTTCAAAGTTATCACAACCATCTAATACTAAATCTTGAGCATGAATGAGTTGCTCAGCATTTTGTGCTGCGAGTTTTTCTGTAATACTTTCAACCTGTATAAAAGGATTAATTTGTTGCAGTCGTTTCGCCAAAATTTCGGCTTTATAAAAACCAATATCTTGCTGACTATACGCAATTTGTCGTTGTAAATTACTCATTTCTATTGTATCTGCATCAATCAGAGTAATTTTCCCTACACCTGCACGTGCAAGTAATTCAGCAGTGGTACAACCAATTCCGCCACATCCCACAATAAGCACATTGGCAAGTTTTAATTTTTCCTGCGCTTCAATATCCCAACCATCAAGCAGTATTTGACGTGAATAAAGATGCATTTCTGCATCACTGAGTTCCAAATCTAGCGCAAGTTCTGTTACCACAGGAATATCCTTTTCAGATGAATCTTGATCAGTTGAGGTATTATTATAATTGATCTACTGTGATTAGGAGATTTAACTTTCAGCACTCATTAAATTAAATTTAAATTATTGAAATTTGACAATATTTTTAAATAATGTAGAATAATTTCTTAAGCAGCCTAATTTATTCAAATCAGCTTCATTCGCTCAATGAATTTAGGTCATTTTTATCTTTTTATAAAAGGAGTAAATGGCAAATGTTTAAAGCGTTTAAACAATTATTTTGTAAACATCACTTCGTTCAATATGAGATGCAACATTTACATATTGCTGAATGTGTCAAATGTGGTGTGCAATTTCCGCATTAAATGGTCAACCTGTAAAAACCGTTTTACGACTTGAATCAAAGGGTAGATTCAGAAATCAAAGCACCCATTTCGGGTGCTTAGAGAAATTCTGAAACACTTAAACGGCTTGTTGCATCATCTGTAACTTTGCAATTTCTTGTTGTTTCAATAAATTACGCTGAATTTTTCCACTCGATGTTTTTGGTAAACGCTCTACAAACTCGATCTCACGTGGATATGAATGCTTAGATAAACGAGAACGCACATAATCTTGTAATTGAATGGCTAACGCAGCCGATGCCGCAACTTGAGGTTTTAAAACCACAAAGGCTTTGACAATTTCAGTACGCTCTACATCAGGTTTACCAATGACTGCTGACTCTAATACTTCTACGCATTCTAAAAGTGTACTTTCAACATCAAAAGGACCTACACGATAGCCTGATGTTGTAATCACATCATCAGCACGCCCCACAAAATCAATCCCACCTAATTCATTGAGTTTGACCGTATCGCCTGTTAAATAATAATGCCCAACAAATGATTTACGGTTATTACCGCCATAACCTTTAAACCATGTTAGAGGAGATTGTGAAAAGTCGATTGCCAATGTTCCAATGCCACCACGTTCGACTTCTTCATGCTTTTGATTGAGTACAGCAAAACGATGCCCAGGATTTGCAAAACCTGCTGAACCGATCTTCACTGGATGCTGCAAAGCATGATGATTACCGATCACCATTCCCAATTCAGTTTGCCCATACTGATCAAAAATATTGACCTTTAAATCTTGCTTAAACCAATGAATCACTTCAGGCGTTAAGGGTTCACCTGCACTACTGACCACACGCAAATGCGCTTGAATTGAAGCATCAAATTTTTCTTTAAAGCCAAAAAACATACGAAAAGCGGTCGGTGAACCTGTTAAATTACTGACTTTGTATTTTTTGATTATTTCCAAGGCATTATCTACACTAAATGCACGCTCATCCATCATGATGCTATGCCCCAACGCCAATGGACCTGTAATACCATAATACAAACCATACGCCCAACCAGGGTCAGCTAAATTCCAAAACGAATCTTCTTCAGTTAATCCAACTGCATGCAACATATATTCTTTAAATGCCAAAACTGCCTTTAAAGGAACAGGAACAGATTTTGCCAAACCTGTCGTTCCTGAGGTAAACATCATTAAAAAATCATCATCAAAACCAAGTTGCACAGCTTCAAATGTTGCATGTTGTTTATCGACCTCTTGCCAAAAATCTGGGTCAAATTTTTTCTCAGGTTGATCTGTATAGACCGTCAAAATCTGTGCAACTTCAATATTATTTAATTTACTTCGTTGCTCTGAATTGGTCACAACCAATTGAGTATTGGCAGTATCAAGGCGATGCTCTATCGCTTTCGACTCAAAAGCAGTAAATAAAGGCTGATAAATTGCACCAATTCGCCATGTTGCCAAAATAGTGATTAATAACTCAGGCGTACGTGGCAATAAACCTGCAATACAATCTCCAGTTTGAATCCCCACATGCTTAAAGTAATTGGCTAATTTTCCTGAAGCTTCCGCAAGTTGCTCAAAGGTCCATTGTTCAGATCTGCCATCTTTCGCTTGCCAAATCAGAGCAACTTTGTCTGAGCCAACATAACGTTCACAACATTCAATATATGCATTCAGTACTTGTGCTGTGCCCACTAAACTCTTTGAAATCAATGCTTCATAATCAAAATCTTGATGCGCTTGTTCTAATGTCTTCATGACAATATCCTTTTAATCCCTGTGCAAACATCATAATTTTTATGACATTTTTCGCATATTTTTATTTTGAAAGCTCATTCATTGAGCATTTCTAAAGATAGGAATAGATAATCATGAATATAAATATTGAACAATTTCCAAACACCGCAAAGATCATGCAGTTTTTGGATATTTAACAATAAAAGCAATTTTATTATTTTAAAAATTTGGTCGATAATCAAAATTTTTCAACAAAATTGGATCTGAAAATGGACGTATTGCCTTTTTTGATAAGGTCAATGTATTAATTAAATTGTTTGGAAAAACCTGAATTGTATTGTTAAATTCTTCAACATTTCGATTAAAAATCGTAATGGCTGCGCCCACATTTTCATTCTGCTCTTGAATCTCATCCATCATTTTTAGATAAATCTGATCTGCTTTGAGTTCAGGATAATTTTCTACCACGACATTTAAATTTTTTATTAAATCTTGACTGAGCTTTTCAATATGTTGCAATTGAGAAACATCTGTATGATTCAAATTGAGATTTAAAATTTGTTGACGTAATTCAGTGACCTTTTCTAAAGTTGATTTTTCAAACTCAGTATATTTTGTCAAAACTTGTTCTAGATTACCTAAAATTTTGGCTTTTTGTACTTCAAAATTTGCAACTTCAGCCCAAGCTCGTTTGGTTGCATTAAAATAACGAACAATATTATTACGAATAGTCACTGCCCAAATAAATACAAGGACGAAAATTGCAATAAAAATGATGATCCCCATTTCATATTCTCCTTATCATTGTTTATGTGATTAAGTTTAACATGCTACGTTTAAATTTTTCATATTCAGGCATCCTAAAAGTTCTTAAATGCCCACGAAGTGTGGAAATATCACGAATTTGTTGTTTCTGTTGTGATTGCTGAAATAAATTTTGATTTCCCATATAGCACAACATATCTTCTGCAAAATGGAATACAACTTCACCTGAATAATATTGAAAAAAATCACTCAATTTCAAAGTCATCATTGGGCTAATATGACGTGCAAGTTGATTCTGATCATGCCCAAATATCCTAAGATTTTCATTCACTAAAATATCACTGTTTGACCATTTTTGTGTATAAGGTTCAAAAAATGCATGGCGCTGATTAGTTACTGCAAAACCTAAACGAGGCATATCAAAAATAAAAACACCCCACTGATCTTTGCGTATCCCTTGCATTTTATTCTGATCTTTATTGAACTGACTCATTGGCAATTCATTGATGTAATAATAATGAAACAATAAGACTGGGTATTTTTTATGTTCAAATTCCCATGTTGTAGCAATGTATTGAGTAATTTCATTTGTCGCATTTCCCTTTGAAAATAAAGGAAAAGATTGTTTTAATTTACTCATAACCAAAAGTGAGTTACTACTTTGTGGCAAAAAGCTTGGAACACGATTAAAATTTAAATCATAACGCAACACGATCATACGTTGCTCTAAAAAATAAATAACCTCTTCAATTGGTGAACGTGATTCATAAATTAAATAAGCTAAAAATAAACACAATAGACCGACCAAGAAAGTCAAAGCATAGGGAATATAAACATGAATCATCCAACCAAAAATCAGAATAAAAACACCTAAAACGATTAACAAATGGGCGATAAAATTATGGAAATATAAATCTTTACACTCACCCCAAGGATGCAATGCATCTAAAATATCTTGTGTTGACGTTGCTTGTTCACCTATTTTCCATAGTCGAGCAACATTTTTCATCACCTGTTGATTTTGTTTTGTAGTTACATGCCGCCATGTTTTCACAGTTTGAATAGGCATAATCTGCTAAAAATTTATTCTTAAATATATGAACAATTATGCTTTAATTCTTTGAATGATCAAAGATAAATAATAAACATAAAAAATCCGAGTTAAATGATTAACTCGGTTTCTCAAAAATTACTCGAATTATTGCAAAAAATGATTCTACAAAACAATTTCGGGAAAACTTTAACGACAAGTCTAGAACATTTATTTAGCGAGAAATACCTACCTCAGACATGATTGGGGCTTTTTTACGATATTTTGTCATATACATAACCCCTAAAAATATCAACCACACAGGAATCATCACCACGGCAATACGCATATCTGATGTAAAACTCATCACAATCAAGATAAAGAATACAAAAGCAATCGTGAGATAATTTGACCACGGCGCAAACAAACTCTTAAATGAAGTCTGCTCACCTGTACTTAACATCACTTTTCTAAATTTTAAATGTGTAATTGAAATCATCAACCAGTTAATCACCAATGCGGAGACCACCAACATCATTAAAAGCTCAAACGCTTTGCTTGGCATGATGTAGTTGATCAAAACACAAAGTGCTGTCACAGCCGATGACAATAGAACAGCATTCACAGGAATGCCACGTTTATTCACTTTCTTGAGAAATTTAGGTGCATTCCCCTGTTCAGCCAAACCATGTAACATTCGTGTATTACAATAAATACAACTGTTATAAACTGAGATGGCTGCAATCAACACCACAAAATTTAAAACATTTGCCACGCTACCACTATTTAAAGATTGGAAAATTAATACAAATGGACTACCGCCTTGTGCAACCTGATTCCATGGATATAAACAAAGTAAAATTCCAATCGCACCGACATAAAAAATCAGCACACGGTATACAATTTGATTGACTGCTTTCGGAATGGTTTTCTGAGGATTTTTAGTTTCTGCCGCCGCAATCCCAATCAACTCAAGCCCACCAAAAGCAAACATAATCATCGCCATAGCCATGATAAAGCCATGTATACCATTGGGGAAAAATCCACCAAATTGCCAAAGATTGCTCACACTTGCCTGTGAACCTGCTTGCCCACTCAACAACAAATAAGCACCAAAACCAATCATGCTCAAAATCGCCACGATTTTAATCATTGAAAATAAAAATTCAGATTCACCAAAAAACTTCACATCAATGAGGTTAATCCCATTCATCAAAATAAAAAAGAAAAGTGCTGTTAACCATGTTGGAATCTCGGGCCACCAAAAATGTATAAATGTACCAATCGCAGAAAGTTCTGCCATACTGACCAAAACATACAACACCCAATAATTCCAACCTGACATAAAGCCAGCCATTTTACCTAGATATTTATTGGCAAAATAACTAAAAGAGCCACTGACAGGCTCATGTACGACCATTTCACCGAGTTGTCGCATGATCAAAAATGCAATCACACCTGCCAAAGCATAACCTAACAATACTGAAGGTCCTGCAAGTTTAATGGTTTGAGAAAGCCCAAGAAATAAACCTGTTCCGATTGCGCCACCTAGTGCAATCAATTGAATATGACGATTGGAAAGCTCTTTTTTTAGGGTATTTTTTTCCTGAATTTCCATATTAACTCCTGTGTTGTCGTATCCATGACAACTTTTTTAGAAGAAATAATCTTTAACGGCTCATACCTTAAAGATCATAGTTTGATTAGCATCACATTTTAGAAATAACTTGAATTGGAAAATAAAAAAGAAGAGGAAATGTAGCACTGCCACTACATTTCCTCTTTGCGTCAAAACGAAATCGCATCCTGACATTTTATATACTGTTCAGGCATTTTTAGTTTTTGGTAAGCATGATCCCCATAGTCATAACGAGCTACGACATCAGCAAATTTTTGTAGGCTAAGAGGTGCATCCATCGCGGGTAGTTTTAATTCAATAAACGATAAATGCTGATGATCATTGATTTTTTCTAAGGCTTGCTCAAGCTCTAAAACCGTTTCCACGATACATGTTTCATAGGTATTTTTCCCATTAAATACATGAACCATTTCGGTATATTTCCAGTTCTGAATGTCGTTATAAGCTGCTTTTTCTCCTAAGATCAAACGTTCAATGGTATAACCACCATTATTAATGACAAAAATAATCGGCTTAAGATCATGTCGAATAATCGTTGAAAGTTCCTGCATGGTCAGTTGTATAGAACCATCACCAATAAACAAAACATGACGACGTTTTGGTGCTGCTTTCATTGCCCCTAATAATGCTGGTAAGGTATAACCTATTGAACCCCAAATTGGCTGAGCGATGTATTTTGCTGTTTTCGGCAATCTAATGCCTGATAGAGCAGAATTTGAAGTACCTACTTCACCAATGACCACATCATTTTCTTTTAAAAATGCACCAATATATTTCCATAAAATATCATGTGAAAGCTTTCGTGAAGCTTGAATACTTTGCGGTACAAAAGGCGTTGCCTCTAATACAGGTTTGAGGACTTTTCGAGTCGGTAAAGCATGACAGAGCGCAGTCAACAATTCAGATAATTCAATCGCAGGAAAGTTTTGACCAAAAATATTTAAATCATACTGTTTAATATCTACAAACGTTTTGGGATTAATTTGATGGGTAAAATACCCAGAACCCACATCTGTAAATCGTGCTCCAATCGCTATTAAACAATCTGAATTTTCAACCAATTGACGGACGATTTGCTGACTTGCTGAGCCCACATAGACACCTGCAAACAATTGTGAGGATTCATCAACAATATTTTTCGCTGTGCTTAAACACACATAAGGAATTGCATATTGGTTTGCTAATTTTTCAACAAGCTGCGTCACTTGGAAGATTTGCGCTTCATTATCAATCAAAAGCACTGGGCTTTTTGCATGCACAATCGCACTCGCCAGTATTTCAATTGCATTTTCAAGTAATTCAGGATCACTTTTCGGCATAACAAAATTTAAAGGCTGGTCTTCCACTTGTATTTTGACATGGGTAATATCTGATGGAAGTTGGATGTGTACAGGTCGTTTTTCGATAAAACATTGTTGCAATACACGGTCTATTTCTTTGGCTGCATTTGCAGGTGTTAAACGGGTCTGCGCCACTGTAAACTCTCGCATACAGTTCATGATATTGTCATAATTACCATCAACCAAGGTATGGTGTAAAAGTGCACCATTTTTTACTGCATGCAAAGGTGGAATCCCTGAGATATGAACCACCGCAACATTTTCAGTATAAGCACCTGCAATCCCATTGATCGCACTTAAGTCTCCTACACCATATGTGGTTGCAAGCGCAGAAAAACCGTTGATTCGTGCATAACCATCGGCAGCATAAGCGGCATTGAGCTCGTTGCAATTCCCAACAAAATCAAGCTGTTTCTCGTCTTCAACCTGTTCTAAATAAGATAAATTAAAATCACCTGGCACACCAAAAACATGTTTAATTCCAAGCTCTTGCAAACGTTTATTCAGGTATTTACCAATTTCTATTAACATATTCACTTTCCTTTACATTATTATTCCCTTTATAAAAATAATATTGCATTTCATTTTTATATTTCATGCATAATAGAAACAGATTTTTTGCAATATGCATGATTTGTGTATCATAAAAGGATTTTATGCAATGGATAAGTTTGATTGGCAAATCATACAAGCATTACAACGCAATGGACGTTTAACCAATCAAGAAATTGGTGACACGATTGGATTATCAGCTTCGCAATGTTCTAGACGTCGACAGATCTTAGAACAAAAAGGCATTATTTTAGGTTATAGCGCCCGAATTCTTCCTCAAGTACTCGGAATAAACGTTATGGCAATGGTTCATGTTAATTTAAGTACGCATGGTGCCGTATCAAAACAGGCTTTTCAAGATTTGATTGAATGTGAAGATCAAATTCAAGAGGCGTTTTCTTTAAGTGGAGATGCAGACTATATGCTCAAGGTTGTTGCTGAAAACTTGGAACAACTTTCACATTTTGTCACAGAGCGATTATTGGCTTGTGATTTTATTGGACATATAAAATCTTACATTGTTTTAAAAAACTTTAAAGAACAGAATCAGATCATGATGAAACCTAAATTTACTTAATGAGAAATACACAAGTTGCTAAAACGTCCATTTTCAAATCAAAAAACCCAGTTTTAAAACTGGGTTTTTCGTTGATGAATACAATGATTAGTCAATTGCAGGGGTATAGCTACCATCCGCAATAGCATCTTTAATACGGTCAGCTTCTGCAAGCACGAGTGCAAGCAAATTCTGTACGTTTTCTAAAGTTGCAACTGGACTTAAAGTGGTCATTTTCAATGATTGAACATTGCCAACTTTAGTCACACCGATATTTGCTTCACCACGTGCAAACAATTCATCTGCAACGTTTTGGTTCAGTGTATCAAGCAACTCTACAGGATAACCTGCTGGAATCACACGGAACAACACAGACGCAAATTGTGGA
This sequence comes from Acinetobacter sp. 226-1, assembly GCF_030329325.1. NCBI lineage: Bacteria > Pseudomonadati > Pseudomonadota > Gammaproteobacteria > Moraxellales > Moraxellaceae > Acinetobacter > Acinetobacter sp. 226-1. Next base: position 419,817 of record NZ_JACANU010000002.1, on the reverse strand, counting down.
TCTACCAACATTTCAAGACCGGCGGTTGCATTGATATAATCAGCAACTTCACGTGTGAGTTTCACACCGTGATCGATCATCGAACCATAAAGCTCTTCACCTAAGTTCTCAATGGTCATCCACAATTTCAACGCATCGAAACGACGAGTTGTTTGTAGTGATTTAGACACTAAGTTTGGAACACCATGCTCTTCATCATAAGCAGAGTTTAAATACTCAGCTTCATAATGCATGAAACGATAGTTCGCTTCATCTTTTAACAAGAATGCACCACATGAAATGCTTTGGAAGTAATGTTTATGGAAATCCAATGTGATCGAATCTGATAATTCAATACCGTCTAACATTGAACGGTAGTCATTTGACAGAATCAATGCACCACCCCATGCAGCATCGATATGCATCCACGCGCCATATTTGGTAGTGATTTCACGAATTTGTTTCAGTGGATCAATTGCACCTGCATCGGTTGTACCAGCAGTTGCAACCACACATGCCACGATTTTGCCTTCAGCTTGCAAATGCGCCATGGTTTTTTCCAGTGCATCTACATCCATCTGAGCATTTTCATTGACAGGAACAGTCACGACTGATTGGAAGCCCATGCCCATCATTGCCATATTCTTTTGCACAGAGAAATGCGCATTTTCAGAACAAATGACTTTGACATTACGCATTGCTTCATTTGGCACGCCGTCGCGCTGAACCGACCACGGATTACCGTTTTCGTCTTTCCAGTTCTTGGCAATACACCAGTCACGAGCAAGTAATACGCCCATCAAGTTAGATTGTGTACCACCTGAAGTGAACACGCCTGCTTGACCTGCGCCATAACCGACTTTTTGACGAAGCCAATCAATCAACTGCACTTCCATCAAAGAACCCGCAGGGCTTTGATCCCAAGAATCCATCGACTGGTTCGTTGCATTAATCAACACTTCAGCGATTTGACTTGTGACCATCGTTGGGCAATGCAAATGCGCTAGTGAGTGCGGATGATGTACTTTTAAGCTTTTGTTTAGGAATAATTCAACCATACGCTCAAGCGATTGTTGAAGTCCTAAACCTTCTTTAGATGGATTAAAAGAAATCGCTTGACGAAGTTCTTTAATGCTACCGCCTGTATACATTTTGTCGTTTTGCAACCATGCTGCGACCGCTTTGGTCGCCTCACCCATTGCTGACTCATAGTCAGCAATGGATTGAGCATCATTGCAGAGTAACGCTTTACGATGTTCTGCAAAATCTACCATAAATTACGCGCCTCGAACTGCAACAAGTGCTTCTGCAACCGCTTTCTTAAAGCGTGCAATCGCTTGTTCACACTCTTCTTGAGTAATGATTAATGGGCAAAGTAAACGGATCACCGTACCGCTACGACCGCCTTTTTCAAGCAATAATTTATTGTTGAAACAAGCCGTTTGAATTGCAGCAGCCAATTGTGAATCTGCAGGTAATGAACCCATATGGTCTGCTTGCTTGCGTTCATCGACAATTTCAACGCCGATCATTAAGCCACGACCACGAACATTACCAATACATGGGAATTCAGCAGCTAATTTTTTCAATTCAGCTTGTAAGAAATCACCACGTTCTTGCGCATTTTTCGCCAAGTTTTGCTCTTTAATTACTTGTAAAGAAGCTAAACCTGTACCCATTGCAAGTTGGTTACCACGGAATGTACCTGTGTGACCTGCTGGTTGCCAAGCATCAAACTTACGTTTAATACCTAATACAGCAAGTGGTAAGCTACCACCAACCGCTTTAGACATCACAACAACATCTGGTTCAATACCTGCATGTTCAAATGCAAACATTTTACCTGAACGCGCAAAACCTGCTTGAACTTCATCAAGAATTAACACGATGTTATGACGCTCAGTCACTTCACGGATTTTTTGCAACCATTTTACAGGTGCAGTCACCACGCCACCTTCACCTTGAATCGCTTCAAGAATCACAGCAGCAGGTTTAGTTACACCACTTTCGACATCTTCAATGAAGTTTTCGAAGAAATAGGTTAAAGCATCTACACCTGCTTCACCGCCAATCCCAAGTGGGCAACGGTATTCATGCGGATATGGCATAAATTGTACGCCTGGCATTAAGCCATTCACCGCATTTTTAGCAGATAAGTTACCCGTCATTGCTAGTGCACCATGGGTCATCCCATGATAGCCACCAGAAAAACTGATTACTGTGCTACGACCTGTATAGGTCTTCGCCAATTTAATCGCTGCTTCTGTACCATCTGCACCAGATGGACCACAGAACTGTAAACAATACTCTTCTTTACCACCTGGTAATTGCTCAAGTAATGCCTCAGTAAAAGCATCTTTTAAAGGCGTTGTTAAATCTAAAGTATGTAAAGGAAGACCACTTGCTAAAGTGTCTTGAATACTCTTAATCACCGCAGGATGGTTATGGCCTAAAGCCAATGTTCCTGCCCCAGCTAAACAATCGAGGTACTTTGTACCTTCAACATCGGTAACCCAACAACCATGTGCTTCCGCTATCGCTAACGGTAATTTACGTGGATAACTACGAACATTCGATTCCATCTGACTTTGGCGAGTCAAGTAGTATTCGTTTGTGGAAGTGGCAGCAGGATTTACAGAAGTAACGCTCATATCGAATTACCATCTCTGATATGGGTTGAAAGAAATAAGTCGGGGGACTTGTGGTCTTTTGACTCGGTGCTTTATAGAAATCTAGTTAGAGTGCTTTTAATATTCCTCACTAGGAGCGCGATAATACAGTTTTTTTCAAGAAAATAAATATCTTTTATGTACTTATCGTCTATTCGTTTATCGAAAAAAACGCTCATTAATATCTATACTAGAATTATCATCATACTATGTGACAAAGCAAAGAAAAGCCGATAATTTACTTGTTTTTAATTTCTGCGATATTTTAATTCATTTATTTTTTACAAAATAGAAATAACATACTAATTTATATCGTATTTTAATTTATTATTTGTTGCAAACTTGGTATAAATTATTACAAATGCACCACAAATTCTGCAAAAGCTCTCCCTGACTTATGCTTAATATCAAATAAATGATTTCAATGAATACTTTTAAGGACAAACTATGCGTTATTTAGCCTTAACCACCCTACTTTTAGGAACAACCCTGAGCACCCTGACTATGGCAGCAGAAAATGACGCGTTAAATTACAATGTTGTCAATGTACAAGCAGACGCAACTCGCCAAGTATCCAATGATGAGATGCATGCTGTCTTATTTATTGAAAAAACCAACAAACAACCTGCTGAATTGTCTGCTCAAATTACACAACTCATGAATCAAGCCATGAGCATTGCTAAAAAATATCCTCAGGTTAAAGTCGAAACAGGTTCTCAAACCACCTATCCGATTTATGACAATGACAACCAAAAATTAAAAGAATGGCGTGGTCGTGCCGAAGTCCAAATTGAAAGCAAAGACTTTAAAGCAGCAAGCCAGTTGATCAGCGAGTTGCAACAAAATTTCCAAACTCAATCCATTAACTTTACCGTTTCTGATGAACAACGGAAAAAAGTTGAAAATGAGCTGATGGTTGAAGCATCCAAAAATTTCCAGCAACGTGCGCAAATTTTGACACAGGCATGGAATAAATCAGCATATAACTTGGTGAGCTTAAATATCAACACCAATAATTCTTATCCTCAGCCGATCTATGCAGCACGTGCTAGCATGGCAAAATTTGAAGCAGCCGACGCAGGTGGACAAAACATGGCTTCTGGCGAGTCTAAAATTACTGTCAATGCCAATGGATCTATCCAATTTAAATAAGTCTTCTTATTTTTGACAAAAATACATACCTTATAAAACAGTAGATCAATCCCTTGTTCTGCTGTTTTTTATTAAAAAACCCGTCAGATTGGTTTCAAATTTTGAGTTACATTGTTGCTTTTAGGTGAGCACTATATTTCATTTTAATGACAATATGCTTAAAGTAGCCTACCGTCGATTTACTTGAATTTTACTCTAATGTCGATTGAAAACTTAAATTTTGCTGTATTTAATCTTTTAAATGCGCCTGAACATGCATCATCCTTTATGATGCACTATGCAATTTTCATTGCTAATGATTTATTGTATTTAATGATTGTTGTATTTGCCATCTTGTGGTTTCGTGGCGATGAACAAGTCAAAAAACAGATTTTAAAAGCATTCATTTTTACTTGTGTGACACTGTCAATTAGTCAGTTAATTTCACATTTTTTTTATTCTCCACGACCCTTTGTCATGGAAGTCGGTCAAACCTTAATTCAACATAAACCGACAGGTTCTTTTCCAAGTAATCACATGACGATTTTTAGTAGTATCGCCTTTGCTTACTATTTTTCATCACAACGCGAATTGGGTAAATTACTCATCTTGGTCGCGTGGTTAGTGGCATGGTCTCGTGTTTATGTAGGAGTGCATTTTCCACTCGATATGATTGGTGCTTTTTTGTTGGCATTATTGGTCAATTTTTCTGGGCTCATGCTATGGCACAAATATAAAGACTTTATTTTAAATCTGGTCTTGTCAATTTATTATCGTATTTTTAGACCTTTTATTGATAAAGGGTATATAAAATAAACACTACCTCCTACATTACAACAACCAAGTCTCAAATCGTGAGACTTGGTTATTTTTATGACTTTCATTGCAAATACTTCTAGCATAAACTCGCAACATCTCCTTTAAATATCAGCGCTGACCATGGAATATCAAACCCTTTTAATGGGTCTCGGCTTTTTCGCATTCTGTGGTGGGCTGATTGATGCCACAGTGGGTGGTGGTGGTCTAGTCCAATTACCTGCCCTCATGCATGCTTTGCCAAAACATAGTTTAGCCACTGTTTTTGGTACCAATAAAATGATTGCAATGGCAGGTACATTGTCTTCTGCGCTTGCTTATTTTAAGAAAGTAACCATTAATTGGAAGTTAATCCTACCGACCATGGTTGCTGCATTTATATTTTCTTTCTTTGGAGCAATGTCAGTTTCGCTTATTCCCAAAGAATTCATGCGTTATATCGTGTTCTTTTTGCTGATTGCCATTGCCATTTATACATTTGCCAAAAAAGATCTTGGACAAGTTCATACCGTTTTACAAGCAGGGAAAAAGGAAATTGCGCTCGGCATTTTGTTTGGTGCATGTATTGGTTTTTATGATGGTATTTTTGGTCCAGGAACGGGTAGTTTTTTATTATTCTTATTTGTCAAAGTCTTTGCTTTTGACTTTTTAAATGCCTCTGCTTCGGCAAAACTCGTCAATGTTGCCACCAACGCAGCCGCGATGTTTTTCTTTATTCCAACGGGTCATGTGATTTGGCTCGCAGCCGTTGTCCTTGCTGTATGTAATATTTTGGGAGCAATTACAGGCACGGCTTTGGCAATGAAATATGGCAGTGGTTTCATCCGTATTTTCTTTCTGATTTTATTGGTTTTTTTAATTGGGCGAATGGGATCTGATCTATTCTCGTTGTCCTTATTTTAAGGTTTTTTCAATCTTCAATGCTCATGCTGAGCACGGTCAATATGTCGTCTCAATTATGATGACAAAATTCAAACTTATTTCCCAATAAAAAACCGCTCGAAAGCGGTTTTATTTCAAAATCAATGCTAATTATTTCTTAAATGGGAAAGCATATTTGACAATACGTCCAAGTACCTGACCATACTGTTTTAATAAACTTGCATTGTTATAGTTCAAACCATATTTTTCACATACAGCCTGTACTTTCGGTGCCATTTTACGATAACGACGTGCAGGTACTTCAGGAAATAAATGGTGCTCAATTTGATGGCTTAAGTGCCCCGTCAAAATGTGGAACGCTTCTGAACCTGTTAAGTTTGAAGAACCACGAATTTGACGCATATACCAATGACCACGGCTTTCATTTTGTAATAACGTTTTAGGAAAAACTTCTACATCTTTGGTGAAATGACCACAGAAAATAATGCTAAATGTCCAAACGTTACGAATACCATTTGCAACCAAATTACCTGTAAATACAGGCAACGCCGCAGGTCCTGCAATTAAAGGAAAAAATACATAATCTTTTAGAAATTGCTTGCCTATTTTTTGCTGTGTCGGTTTCCATTCTTTTTTAAACTCAGCCCAAGTTTTCCGCTTGTAAATTAATTTACCAATTTCAAGATTTTGGATTGCAACGCCCCATTGAAATAACAAACAAAATGGAATGCTATATAAAGGCTGTAATAAATAGCCCGGCTTCCAACGCTGTTCAGGGAAAAGGCGCAATAAACCATAACCAATGTCGTCATCCATGCCTTTAATATTAGTATAGGTATGGTGCTTGTAGTTATGGGTTTGACGCCAATTATCAGAAGTACCTACAATATCCCACTCATAATTTGTTCCTTTAAAACGTGGATCATTCATCCAATCATATTGCCCGTGCATGACATTATGACCCAGCTCCATGTTTTCCATGATTTTGGCAAAACCAAGTAAACCTGTGCCTAGCAACCATGCTGGTGGGAACCAACCTGCAAAAAGACAAGCGCGCCCTAAAATACTGCTATAGCGAATCGCTGCATAAACCTTTTTAATGTATTTCGCATCTTTTTCGCCAATATCATCAAGAACTTCTTGCTTAATTGCATCAAGTTCACGGGCAAGTTCATCTAACTCAAACTGAGTTAACTCACGGTTTTTAGGATTGGTAAAATATTGAATTTTAACTGGCATATTCATGATAAAACTCGCTTAAATGTCGATAACTAAATCAGTTTGTGCAGTATTTACACAAATTCTAAGTAAATTGTTAGGTTCAGAGTTTTCTTGACCATTCACCATATTTTTGGTTGCACCTTGGGCTTTATTACATGCACATTTATTGCAAATTCCCATACGGCAGCCATGCTGCGGTTTAATGTTTTGTTGTTCTAAACTCACCAAAATAGACTGACCTTTTGGAATCGCCAGCACCTTATTCGACTGAGTTAAAGTTACATTTACAAAGCCTGTTTCATCAGAAATTATGGGCGTAAGACTAAAAGCTTCACTTTTAAAATCATGTGCGGACTGAAATAAACTTTCCGCAGTGCTGACAAAACCTGATGGACCACAAACATAAACCGTACTTTGTGTAAGGTCTTTCACCAAATGTAAATACTCAACATTTAAACGTGCATCTTTAGGCGTATCTTGTGTATAAAAAACATCAAATTTAAAGTTTGGATATTGTACTGCCCATTGTTCAAACTGCTGTTTAAATGCAACATCGGCATGTTTTTTTACCCAATACATTAGATGTACCGTTTGCTCTTTATTTTTTTTGTTTTGAAGCAAATCCTTAACTAAGCTATACATCGGCGTAATGCCACTTCCCGCAGCCAATAATACAAGTGGCTGAGTTGTGTTTAGCAGTTGCATTTCACCATAAGGCTGACCAAACTCAAGAATATCTCCAACTTGTGCTTGTTCATTTAGCCACTGACTAACGATACCTTTCTCAACTTTTTTTACTGTTAATACAACATGTTGTGTATCAAGTTGAGTCAAACTATAAGTACGCTCATAGCGACGACCATTAATTTCAATCGTGATAGGATGATGTTGCCCTGCTTGCCCATGTTTAAAATTACGATTTACTTGAATCGTCAAACTCACCATATCAACGGCGGTTTGTTCTTTTTGGACAATTTTTCCAAGTGCTTGCTGAATTGACCATAAAGGATTAATTTTTTGTAGCCAGAAGTTGCTTGCATGAGTGCCTAATACAACTTCAAATATTGAATTTATAGGAGATTTTTGCTTTTTAAGAGCATGCATCAGAGGCGTACCACTCAATAGGATTTAAATTATTATACATATGTATATATATTTGTATATACAGTTGTATTGTATCTAGACATTTCATTTATGTAATGGCAACGGCTATAATAGTTAAATAACTTAATTTACTTGATATTTATGAATCAGCCCTCTGCACTCTCTGAAAATTCTATTTCCGTTCAAGACACAGATACGGGTCTTGAAAAAGTATCTGTGCGTTCAGTAGGCAGAAAAGCAACCATTACTAAAGAAGAGCTTTTTCAAGCCGCACTAAATTTAATTAGCCCACAAAAAAGTATTTCATCTTTAAGTTTGAGAGAAGTTGCACGTGAAGCAGGTATTGCACCCAATAGTTTTTATCGACACTTTAAAGATATTGATGAACTTGCAATTGAGTTAATTGACCGTGCAGGCGGTGTCTTACGTCAAATTTTGCATCAAGCACGTCTACAAGCGACCAAAAACGGCAGTATTATCCGTAGTTCTGTTGAAGTATTTATTGAACAATTAGATGCTGACGAAGGAAATTTAAGTCTATTATTACGTGAAGGTTATACAGGTTCAATCCAATATAAACATGCTGTAGACCAACAATTGGCTTTTTTTCAACAAGAGTTACAAGAAGACTTAATTCGCTTAGAAAAGCTGAACCGACATAAACTCATTCATCCCGAGCTTGTAGCCAAAGCCATTACACAATTGGTTTTTAATATGGGAGCAAAAGTGCTAGATCTGCCAAATCATGAACGCAAAGCAGTTGCTGAACAAACCATGATTATGATTCGCATGCTGCTTGAAGGTGCTCGCCATATGAATGATGCAACCATTCCTTAAACCTTAAAATCATCTATGCACAAAGGCTTATTATTAACTTAATAAGCCTATATTTTGTGCAACATGAATGGCTTTAGTGCGCGAATTTACCTCAAGTTTTTGATAAATATTTTTGATATGAACATCAACCGTATATTTTGCAATCACCAGTTGGTGACTAATTTCTTTACTGCTTAAACCTGAAGCAATCAATTTTAAAATTTCTGTTTCTCGGTTAGATAAAATACTTTTCTTGCTCACATCTTGTGAAACAACATCCACACCAACAAACTTATTTAAAATTTCTTTAGCAATGCTAGGATCAATAATTGCGCCGCCCGTTAATATGCTACGAATCGCAAACATGATTTCTAAATCATCACGTTCTTTGAGTACATAACCTGTTGCACCAGCAGTGAGTGCCTGATAAATCATTTCCGTTGTATTCCATGCGGAAATCACCATGACAGGAATATCTTCTTTTTCCTTTTTTTGACGTAAATATTTTATAAAATCGATTCCGTTACCATCAGGTAAACCTAAATCGACCAATGCTAACTGCACAATATTTTCTTGTGCATTTTTTTTTGCTGTTGCAATACTTTGTGCAAAAAGCACATCTTGCTTTTTATAGCCAAACGCATATAACAATTTTTCAATGCGGATTTGTACATTAGGATCATCTTCTAAGACTAAAATCGGTTTTAATAACGGACAAGAAATATTAAACATGACGATATCCAATTCATTTTTTTATATTTTATGGACTATCTGGTCAATTTTATATCCCTGAGATTGGTGATTTTTAATACAAAAATATCAATAAAAATCACACAAAAACTTAAAAATATAAAATAAATCACACTTTACCCTAAAGCTTATTTTTTGATATTTATTATTTTTGACTATATGGTAAAAAAGGCAGTTTATCTAAAACTCCCTTTTTTTTCATCCAACACACTAAATTTAAGTTTATTCCCAGATTATTTTTTGCTGTTTAGCCGCCCAACTTTCTAGAGGTTGTTGATAAAGAGCTTCTATTTTATTACGTTTAATCTTCATCGTTGGTGTTAATAAATCATTATCCATAGTCCATAATTTTTTAATGATGACAATAAATGCAAGCTTTTCATGAGATTCTAATTTTTCATTGGTACTATTTAAAAGTGCTGTTAACTCCTGTTCAACAGGTTCTCTTTGCTGCTTGCCTTCAGCTAAGTGATGTCGCAAATCTTCAGCTAGCATGACAAATGCTACAGGTTGAGGCAAACTGGCACCTCCCACGCAAACTGACTCAATATAACCATGATTACCTAACTTTTGCTCAATCGGTACAGGCATCACATATTTACCTTTTGAGGTTTTAAAAATATCTTTCACTCTTCCCGTAATTTTTAAGCGTCCTGAAGCATCGATCTCGCCCATATCCCCTGTACGTAAAAAACCATCCGCTGTGAGATCTTCTGCTGTTTTTTCTGGATTTTTATAATATCCCAACATTGTTCCGGGACTCTTGACTAAGATTTCACCATTCTCATCAATTTTACATTGCACACCTGTTTGTACATGCCCAACGAAACCTTCAGCATATTGTCCTGTGCGTGTTACATGTGAATAACCACAATTTTCAGTCATGCCATAAACTTCAAGTAATTCAAGCCCTAAACTTCGGTACCATTTGATAATATCTACAGGTAATGGTGCTGAACCCGTTAAAGCAAAACGTATATGATTTAAGCCTAATTTAGTTAAAAGTTTCTTCTTAATCACTTTACCTAAAATAGGCAATTTAAATAATATTTTTTGCTTAGATAATGGAATTTTCTCATTAATTCCCAAATAAAATTTTGTCCATAAACGTGGCACTGAAAAGAAAATTGTTGGTTTTGCTCGGTTTAAGTCTTGTACAAAAGTTTCTAAATTATTGGCAAAATATACGGTAAATCCTGCTGCCAAAGAAGCTGACTCAATAAACATTCGCTCTGCAACATGTGCTAAAGGTAGATAAGACAAAGTTCGTTCATTTGACGTAACAGCAAAAGTTCCTGATAAAGAATGCGTAGGGCGAGTTAATGTTGCAAAACTTTGCATGACACCTTTGGGTAAACCTGTACTGCCTGATGTATAAATAATGGTTGCTAAATCATGCTCTTGAGGCAAAGATAAGTTTTCGGATTGTGGCGTTTGAGTAATAATTTCATCCCAAGCCGGTGCAGAGTAATCTGGAGCTAAAGGCAAACGAATACACGGCATATTTTCAGGAATAATTGTTTTTACACTATGCCAACTGTCAGCGACTCCATCTAATTTTCCAATAAAAAATAATTTTGCCTCACTGTGTTCTAAAACATAAGCTGCTCCCTCTGCATTTAAGGTGGTATATAAGGGCACAGAAACATGACCTGCAAGCCAAATTGCCAAATCAGCAATAATCCAATGCGCACTATTTTTACCATAAATAGCAATACGGCTGTGTGCTGGAAAGTTTAAAGATTGCAAATAGCTCGCCATTAAACGTACCTGACGAGCGACTTCCCCCCATGTATATTCCACAACAGAGCCATCAGACAAAGGTTGTACTAAATAAGTTTTATTGGGTTGTTTCTGCTCCCAATGTAATAAATAGTGCAGATGTGTGTCACGCGCTTCAACTTGATTCTTGCTATCCATATTGTTTTTATCCATTTTAAAATCAATGTTTTAATAAAATTAAAACAAAGTAATACCCTTTTTTAAATTTTTAAACAGTACACATTTACTTTTCGCATCCAATTGCAAAAAATATTCAAATGCCTATTATTTATACTATTGCAATTCTTAAAAAGATAGTCTGTTCCGAAGCTTTTTCTCTATTTTCCATTTTATTGAGTGAAATATCTTTTAATTTCAATTTACACTTATTTTGAGTAAAAACTGTTACTTATTGCCAATGCTGATCAAGAAGTATTCACCTATAACGTAGATAAATATATTTTCCATCTCTAGATATGACTCAAAAATTTGCACAATAACAAAGCAATGTAATACATCTTTTTAAGCAAATCATTTTCTCAGTAACGTAATAATATAAGGATATATGAATGACTTACCAAACGATAAAACTTGAATACTTTGATGAGGTTGCGCTACTAAAGTTTACACGTATCTCTGTAATGAACAGCCTATCTATTGAAATGGTAAAAGAAGTTTTAGATGCTTTTACAGCAATTCGTGAAAATAGTGCTATTGGCGCACTGGTGATAAGTGGTGAAGGTAAAGCTTTTTGCACAGGTGCTGAACTGAATCCAGAATTTTTTATGGGTATTGATGGTAAATCTCCTGCTGAGTCATTAGATTATCATATGCAATATTATTTTAATCAATGGATTGAACAGCTTGAAAACTTCCCTATTCCCGTGATTATTGCTATGAATGGTGTTGCAGCAGGTGCAGGTGTTGGCATTGCTTTAGCAGGTGATATTACACTTGCTGCCGAAGAAGCATATTTTATTTTAACTTTTGCACCCAAACTTGGACTCATTCCTGACATGGGAACATCATGGTTTTTACCACGTTTAATTGGTACAGCAAGAACCAAAGCGATTACTTTACTTGGAGAAAAAGTCAGTGCAACCCAAGCAGAACAATGGGGCTTAATCTGGAAAACTGTACCCAAAAATGAATTGCTTGATGAGGCTTTAAAAATTGCAAAAAAACTCGCCTCACTACCGCCTCATATTGCCCAACATATTCGTAATACCTACTCATCTGCCAACGAAAATACCTTAACACAGCAATTAAACTATGAAAAAGATTTGCAATGCCAATTGATTCAAACACCTGCTTTTATGGAAGGGATCATGGCATTTACAGAGCGCCGTGAACCTGTTTTTAAACGTTAAAGTGATGACTGCATTAAGAGGATAATGCAGTCTTTTTGGTTTTAAAATCAATGGGAAATCAAATTCACAGCAATTCCCCACATCATTATTGCAATAAGGATATCTAAAACTTTCCATGCATTAGGTCTTTTAAAAATCGGTTGTAAAAGCCTTGCCCCAAAGCCTAATGCAAAGAAAAAGATAAACGAAGCTGTGATTGCCCCTAAAGCAAAATTCATTTTAGCTGCTGCGTATTGTGTAGAAATTGAACCCAATAAAATGACCGTATCCAAATAAACATGAGGATTTAGCCATGTTAATGCTAAGCAAATGGCTAATAATTTCCATAAATTTTGTTCAGATTGTTCTGTTGCAATTAATGTTTGATTTTGTGTTAATGCTGTATAAAAATGCTGAGCACCATAAAAAAATAAAAAAGCAGCACCAAAATACTGAGCAATGATCAAAATCTCAGGTATTTTTTCAATTATTGAAGCAAAGCCCAACACGCCTAAGAGAATGAGGATCGCATCCGATAATGCACAAACCAAACAAATCCAAAAGACATATTGTTTCTTGAGTCCTTGTTTCAATACAAAAGCATTTTGAGCACCAATCGCCACAATTAGCCCCATGCCCACAGCAAAACCTTGAAGAAAAATATACATTGTTTCATCTTAATCATTAAACTGAGCCATTATGCAAATTTGAAAATTAAAATAAATTATTCTTATAAAATATTAGCTAAACTAAGTTTTTCTTAGCCTCATGCTGGATAAACACATGTTACAAAGCAAACAAAGTGAAGCTTTTCTTGCTGTTGCAGAAACAGGAAGCTTTGAACTCGCAGCCGAAAAGTTATGTATTACAGCATCAGCAGTCACACTTCGGCTACAAACATTAGAAAAAAAGTTAGGGCAAGTCCTTATTTTAAGAGAACGCCCTTGTCGTGTGACACAAGTTGGGCAAATACTCTTGCAACATTTACAACACACTCGTTTAATGCAACAAAATTTATTACAACAGCTCCAAGGTCAAGATACACATTCTGGTTTTTATCAGGTCAATATTGCAACGAATGCTGACTCTCTCGCCACATGGTTATTACCTTTATTACGTGATTTACTGATTAAACAAAACATCACTGTGCATTTTCAAGTCGACGACCAATCAGAAACCCATCATTTACTTGAAACAGGTCTTGTGAATGCCTGTGTCACAACAGAACCTCAAGCAATGAAAGGTTGTATCGCTGAATACTTAGGCAGTATGAATTATCGTTTTACAGCAACGCCCTCTTTTGTAAAACAATGGTTTCCTCAAGGCGTACACCGTGATGCCTTAAGACAGGCACCCGCTTTGATTTTCAATGAAAAAGATTATCTACATACTCATTATATACAACAAAATTTTGGTCTCAGTCCTAGTCAATATCCTCATTATTTTATTCCGTCATCGACTGCCTTTGTTGATGCTATAGTCATGGGCTTAGGCTATGGCTGGCTGCCTGATTATCAAGTAAAAAAGTTTTTAGATACGGGTGAACTCATAGAAATATCACCGCAGTTTCAAATTCAACTGGCTTTGTATTGGCATCATTGGAAACAACAATCTCAGCAACTTCAACACTTAACAGCTCATTTGATTCAATATGCTCATCATGTACTGAACTAAAAGATAAAAAGCTAAATATTTGAACGATCTTGTTGTTGAAACTTTTCACTTAATTTTTGATAGGTTTCAGTTTTTTGGAATTTCTCTAAAAACTCTACTGTTCCCAATGGAAATTCAGCCTGTTTAATTTCACCCTGAAAGTATGCTTCTCTGAGTGGTGTTGCTGAAATTGACCCTTTCAAACTCTCCAATTCAACCATTTTCCATTCAGGGAAAAGCTGTAAATAATAAGAAGACTCATCTTTAAAATGACCAATTAAACCCACTCGGTCATCAGATTTAACCACATCATTCACCAAAGACTTCACTAGCTTTACCCATTTCACATCATTATAAACATCAATAACATGTACAAAATGGATACGTTTTTGGTTTTCAGGTGAAAAATTTGAGAGAATCATTTTTTCACGTTCTTCAGCACTAAAGGGATTTTTAATATTACGCTCATTTTGTGCTGAGCCTAATGCCAAAATTATATTTTGACTTTGCGCTAATGCAATGTTTATAGTTTGCATATGCGCCAAATGAAAAGGCTGAAAACGACCAATATAAACCAGATAATCAAAACAATATTGCATCATAGTCCTCATTTTTATGAACTGACCAGTTTGCGTCTACACATAAAATATGCGACATAATGGCGTTATAAAAATCCAATGAATTTTAAAGCAAGGATAGTACGATGACCCTCAATTGTATTCAACAGCCTCACCCACATTTAAATGCAAATTTAGACAACGGTACGCTCACTTTAGCAATCAATCGCCCTGAAGCAAAAAATGCACTTTATGGTGAATTATATTTGTGGATTGCTCAAGCATTAGATGAAGCAGATCATGATGATGCTGTACGCAATGTCATTTTACGCGGACAAGACAATGACTTTACTGCGGGCAATGATATGCAAGACTTCTTGGCTAGTGCGCAAAAGCCTTTAGATCGTAAAGCAGGTATGAATCCGCCATTTGTATTATTAAAGTCTGCTGCTCGATTTTCTAAACCCTTAATTGTCGCTGTTCGTGGTGTAGCAATTGGAATTGGTGTCACTATTTTATTACATGCTGACTTGGTATATAGCGATAACACAGCATTATTTCAAATGCCATTTGTCAGTCTAGGTTTATCTCCTGAAGGCGCTGCTACACAACTCTTGGTACAACAAGCAGGTTATCATAAAGCGGCTGAGCTTATTTTTACTGCACAAAAATTTAATGCAGAAAAAGCCTTCGCTACAGGCTTAGTCAATGAAATTGTAGAAGATGCTTATGCGCATGCTGAAGCACAAGCACGTCATTTATCTTCACTGCCTTTAGCATCATTAAAACAAAGTAAAGCTTTAATGAAACACAATTTAGAACAAATTATTGAATGCGTAGATCATGAAGCTGAAGTATTTATGACACGTGTCAAATCACCTGAAATGGCAGAAGCTGTTTCAGCATTTATGCAAAAACGTAAACCAGATTTTTCTCAATTTAACTAATTGTGTATTCATTTGTATATTCATATAAGTTTAAGCCACTGAAGTCATTATATTCAGTGGCTTTTTCATTTGAAATTTTTATTTATTTTATAAATTTAAGGCAAGATTTATGACACAAGAAAATTCGACCAAGCAGCGTTATTATGAACCTGCACCACAAAATATTGATATTGATAATTTTAAGCTTGTTCTACAAAGTCGCCGCTCTGTACGTAAATTTACAGAAAAGAAAATTCCAAACGAAGTTTTAGAGCAATGTTTAGATTTGGCTTTACTTGCACCTAACTCATCTAACTTACAACCTTGGACATTTTATGTTGTTCAAACACAAGAGAAAAAACAACAATTGGTTAAAGCATGTTTAAGCCAACTTGCTGCCAGAACAGCCGCAGAACTGATTATTTGTGTTGCCCGTACAGACCGTATAGATGAAATGTCTCAACGAAATTTAAGTGAATTTCCATTTCCTGAAGTTCCACCGATTGTGCAAAAATATTATAGATATATTCCTTATAACTATAAAACTGGTTATTTCAACACTTTGGGTAATTTTAAAAAAGTAGCATTTAAAATCGCCCGTATCATGAACAAACAATTACCTGTAACGGCTTTTAACCCTGCCGATGCTAAGCTTTGGGCAGCAAAAACGACAGCATTGGCTTGCGAAAACCTTGTCTTGGCTTTACGTGCTTATGGTTTTGATAGTTGTATGATGGAAGGCTTTGATGAACCGATGCTGCGTCAAATTGTAAATTTGCATGATCAACAATATCCAATTATGGTGATCGCCGCAGGTGAACGTGCAGAAGATGGTGTATTTTTACCGCAATATCGCTTTGATCGTGATTTATTTATTCAAAAGATTTAAAAACCAATAAAGTCTTCTCTCCCTTTAAGGGATGAGAAACACTGTTTCGCAAAGAGAGAGGCTGCTTTTTAGCTTACTGATTTCAATCAATCTCAACCATCTGAATAAATTCAAAAGCAGGTTCTTCATAAGGATGACTTGCTTTTAAAGCATGCATAACTTGTCGTGCTTTTTGCTCTGAAACAATCGTTTCTACACGCCATTCAGGAACTTGTTCCAAAAGACCTAACTCGCCAATAAACGGGTTCGCACCTTTTACAGGTTTAAATTGCCCGATTCCTAAAACTTGCCAAGCACAGTGTTCATAGTTTCCGATCCCTCCCGCACCTGCTGCAAATATTGCTGCTTTTGTCGTTTCTAAATGTGACTCTGGAACGTAATAAATTAATTTTAGCATCTCAATTTCATTCCAAATAATATAGTTGATGATTTTAAATTTTATAAATATATATTAAAGCGATTTAAAACTCTAAAGTATTTTAAAGTCTAAAATATCCTAAACTCAACTTGTATCCATATATAAATAAGTTTGTAAAATATAAAATAAATAACAAAAAATAATCCTAAGATAGAAATAATGATCGAAGAAATATTATTTTTATAATCTTTTAAGCAACTAAATAAATATGTCGCAAAAATAGCAAAAGAAATCATAAATATTGCAATTAATACAAAAACATACATATTTTTTGTAGAACGGATTTGATTATATTTTTTAAAATTTGGATCAGCATTTTTAAAATAAATACGTGCTTCTTGCCCCTCACTGATCACAGTTGCTTTCGTGATCCAATATAAATCTTTACGCTTCAACATCACACTATAATCAGGACTATAATAAAACTCAGGATAGCTTATCGGATATTCCACATCTGAGATTAACTTCATTTCAGGATGATTGATTTTAAAAAAACTAAATTGTTTACTCACCAGAGTTTGTCCAGTTTTTTTATTTTTAACAATGAGTTCTGGACCTTTAGGTTTTATCGTTTTACCTTTTTTAGAATGGAAACTAAAAATAAGATCTTCAACTTCTAATTCTTTTTCTAATGCCCAATTTAATTTATAACTTATTTCATATTCAGTTAATGCAACTAAATAGGATTTACGAGATTCACTAAACATCACAGTAAACCAAATAATCGCGCATAAAATAACAAAAAAGACTTTTAATTCGCCTTTTACATCTGGTTTTTCTATATTTTCATGATCTATATTTTGATTATCCATATTTTAACTTAATTGTTTTTCCGTTTACTTATTTTCATTAACTGGTTTTATTTGATCTGATGTAACAAAAAGTCCTAATACTTTTGCACCTCCATCATGCCCTTTGAATACCACCGTAAAACGAATGGGTTTCTCAGGATAATCATAGTAATAAGTCACTGAAAATATTTTTCCTACTTTTAAATCAACTGTTTTTGCACGATAAACTACCTCTTTTGGCTCAATCACATGATCAGGCATCATTTCAAAAATTTCTGGCAGCACTTGTGGATTATTATTTAATAATTCATGAACATCTAATTCAACCAACTGGTAAACCTTAATTTCATTTTTTTCAACCAATGCGCTAAAGAGCTGCTGTGCCTTAATATCTTGTTCTTCACTACTTTCTGGTATTTCACCAATTGCTTTTTCAAATACCGCATTACCCACTTTTTCACACACCATGAGCGGTAAACTTAAACACAAAATAAGTAAAATATTCTTCATTCAAATCCCAGTTTATTTTTATAAAAGCATTTAACTTTCATTAAGAAACCAAGTTATCACAGATATAACTACAAATAAAACTCATATATAAATTAAAATGATAAATACTTAAATATACAGATAAAAAAAAGAGCGCCTAAGCGCTCTCCTTTAAATATTTAAATTACTCTTCAACTTCATCATTATTAGATTCAGCATTAGCCTCATCCATAATTGTTTCATCAATCACTAGCTTTTCTTGATCCACTAATGCTTCACCATCAATGGTTTCAACTGACTCTAAAATTTCTTCATCTTCTTCAACAGCTTCAACAGCAACAACGCCAACCAAGATTTCTTCATTACCTAAACGGATAAGACGAACACCTTGTGCATTACGACCTGTTTGTGCAATTTCAGAAGCACGAGTACGCACTAAAGTACCACCATCAGAAATCAACATCACTTCTTTGGTCACATCAATCGCAACAGCACCGACCAATTCACCATTACGCTCAGAAGTCTTAATGGCAATAACACCTTTACCACCACGTTTTTTGGTTGGGAAGTCATCGACAGAAGTACGTTTGCCATAACCATTGGCTGAAGCACATAATACTTCGCCCGTTTCAGGAACAACAACGAGTGAAACGATACGGCTCACAAATGCTGAATCAGATAGATCCTCATCATCAGAATCTACATCAGTTTCCACATCTTCTTCTGCTTGTACAGCAGCAAGTGTTACACGCATACCACGAACACCTTTCGCAGTACGCCCCATCACACGAGCATCAGTTTCTGAGAAGCGAATGGCTTTACCTTCGTTCGAGAACAACATAATTTGCTGTTCACCGTCAGTGATCGCAACACCAATCAAGGTATCTTCTTCTTTCAACTCAATTGCACGTAAACCATTTGAACGAACATTACTAAACTGTTCTAATTCAACACGTTTTACTGTACCTGAAGCGGTTGCCATAAAGACATAGAAGTTTTTACGCACGCTTTCAACACGTTCAGCAAATTCAGCAACCAAATCATCTTGTACATCTGTTGCAGAAAGCTCTAAACCAATTTCTTTCAACTGCTTGCGTAAAGCATCTGATAAGTCATCTGGATTGTCACCCAACTCAGCAAAGGCAGTTTTTAATGCTTCATAATGTGCATCAATAATTGCATTTTCACGTAGTTTATCTACATTATTGCGAACAAACGTTCTAAATTCTGCTAAACGTTCTGTAAATTTCTTCGGTGCATCAATCACAGGAAGAATCGCTGTGATGGTTTCATTTGCATCTAATGGCAATAAGTTGACCATCGGGCGACCTTTTGCACCACGAGATGCTTGTGGTACTTCAAAAACTCTTAAACGATAAACTTTACCCACATTGGTAAAGCACAATACCGTTGCATGGTTCGATGTCACGATTAAATGTTGAATATAATCATCTTCTTTCATCGAAGTTGCAGATTTACCACGTCCACCACGGCGTTGAGCCGCATAATCTGACAATGGTTGAGTTTTTGCATAACCTGTTTTAGAAACAGTGAGTACAACTTGTTCTTCTGGAATTAAATCTTCACGTGAAAAATCAATACGAGATTCAACAATATCTGTTTTACGTGCATCGCCATACTGTTGTAGGACTAAAGCAAGTTCTTCTTTAATCACAGCCATCAACAGATTGAAATCATTTAGAATTGCTGTTAATTCAGCAATTTGTGCCAAGATTTCAGAATATTCCGCTTGTAACTTATCCTGTTCAAGACCAGTCAAACGATGCAAACGTAATTCTAAAATTGCACCAACTTGTGCAGGTGATAAACGATAAATAACATCATCTAGACCAAATGGACGATTTGGATCTTCACCTTCAATTTCATCTGGACGTACAGAAATTGCGCCCGCTTTTTCAAGCAATGCAACTACATTTCCACCTGCCCATTCTCCAGCAAGTAAACGCTCACGTGCTTCTTGTGGGTTTGCTGATGTTTTAATGGTTTCGATGATGTCGTCAATATTGGCTAAAGCAACAGTCAAACCTTCTAATATATGACCACGCTCACGTGCTTTACGCAGTTCAAACATCGTACGGCGTGTTACGACTTCTTGACGATGACGAATAAATGCCGCAATGATATCTTTTAAATTCATCAGCTTAGGTTGACCATTATCAAGGCAAACCATATTAATGCTAAACGAATTTTCAAGTTGCGTATTGAGGAATAAATTATTCACAATCACTTCAGCATTTTCGCCACGCTTCAAGTCAATTGCAATACGCATTCCGTCTTTATCAGACTCATCACGAAGTTCTGAAATACCTTCCAGTTTTTTCTCTTTCACCAACTCAGCAATACGCTCAATGGTTTTTGCTTTATTGACTTGGTAAGGAATTTCTGTGAAGACGATCGTAGTACGACCTGTTTTTTGGTCTTCTTCAAAATGGTATTTACCACGAATATGTAAACGACCTTTACCTGTACGATAAGCGTCTACAATTCCTGATTTACCATAAATAATACCGCCAGTCGGGAAATCTGGACCAGAGATATGCTCCATTAACCCTTCAATACTGATTTGTGGGTTTTCAGCATAAGCTAAACAAGCATTGATCACTTCGGTCATGTTGTGTGGCGCCATATTGGTCGCCATACCCACAGCAATACCTGTGACACCGTTGATCAATAAGTTAGGAATACGCGTTGGCATCACCTGAGGAATACGCTCAGAACCGTCGTAGTTATCTTCCCATTCAACTGTATCTTTTTCTAAGTCAGCCAACATTTCATGGGTCAATTTACGCATACGGACTTCGGTATAACGCATTGCCGCAGCACTGTCACCATCAACAGAACCAAAGTTACCTTGACCATCAACCAATTGGTAACGCAAACTAAAATCTTGCGCCATACGTACAATGGTTTCATAAACAGCAAAGTCACCATGTGGGTGATATTTACCGATTACGTCACCGACAACACGGGCAGATTTTTTATAAGCTTTGTTATAGTCATTGCCTAACTCGTGCATAGCGAATAGCACACGACGATGAACAGGCTTTAGACCATCTCGAACATCTGGTAATGCACGTGAGACAATAACGCTCATCGCATAGTCTAGATATGAGTGCTTGAGTTCATCCTCAATGGCAATCGGTCTAGTTTCCGATACGCTCATGCATACTCCTTATTTCAAGCAAAAAATGCTCGATTTATATCATCAATCTTGCAAATATTTGACCTAAAAAATTTAAGCCAAAATCTAAAATTCAGCCGAAAATTATAGCACAAATACTTCACATTTTGTGACTTTAAATGACTGCAAATCCTGTTAAATTTCACCAACCAATCGTACATTTATTCACCAATTTTTGGTTATAAAATATTGATTACTCGCCCTACTCAATCACGCCATCTTCTCTGTTTAAAAACTTATGTTTTCTGAATGGAAATTGTACAAATTTTATATATATTCAAATTTATTACACATAAAAAATAAGATGACACACGCTATAATTGAGAATGAAAACCTCCAAATTACGTAATTTGGAGGATATAAACTTTTTTCTTTTTTATTTATTAATTTCTGCTTGTGGATCATTCACTTTAACCCAAACCTGTGTACGCCCCAACATCGACACTCCCACAAATCCTCTCAAGCGAAAACGCCGCCCATCTGTTGTTAACTGCCCTTTTCCTTCAAAAATTTTACCGCTTTTTGCTTCTAAAACCTTACCATGAATAAAATGATTTTCTTTTTTAGGGTCTTCAATAAAGCCTGATAAAATCTGCATACCTAATAAAGGCTTATTTTTATAAGGTTCAGGGCATTTTGTACAATTCGTTAATACCACCCCACCTGGCGCCGCAAAACGATGGACAATAAAACCACCATAAGTTCCATCTTCTAATTTTTTAATTTCAATAATCGATAATGCTTCTCCCGTCCGATCATCTACACTTTTCCAATATCCTGTCAATGGACTTGCATATATATTTGTCAGACACCCCATTCCAATTAAAGCAATCAATCCAATTTTTTTTAAAATATTAATTTTCATCTTATGTCCTATTAAGAATTAATTATTCTTCCTTACCAGAAGTAAACTTTATATTACTGCGCACTTAATAAAATACAATTGTTATTTTTAAAAGTTATGCTGAGTATTTATCAAATTTAAAAAAATAAATTAATATTCATTTAAAATTTATCTCGATATTATGAATAGGCTATATTTCTTTAATTTTTTTTAAAGATAATAGATTTTTTAATAAAATAAATTCATAGATTTAATTGAGGACAAAAATTTTTATTTACTGACTTGTTAAATAACTGCCTTAAAAACACCCCTTAAATCATTATAATTCACATAATTTAAGGGGTTATTCTAATGTAATTTTATATTTCTTTTATTTCTTATTAATTTCAGCCTTAGGATCGTTCACCTTCAACCAAACATGAGTTCGCCCTAAAATTGACACCCCCACATATCCCCTCAAACGAAAACGCCGACCATCTGAAATAAGTACCCCTTTTCCTTCAAAAATTTTGCCACTTTTTGGCTCTAACAACTTCCCATGAATAAAACTATTAGGTTTACTAGGATCCTCAACAAAACCAGATAAAATCTGCATACCCACCAAAGGTTTATTCTTATAAGGTTCAGGGCATTTTGTACAATGCGTCAATACAGCACCTCCAGGTGGAGCAAAACGATGTAAAATCACACCACCATATGTTCCATCAGGCATTTTTTTTACTTCAATAATAGATAAATCCTCCCCAGTACGATCATCTACACTTTTCCAATACCCTTCTAATGGACTTGCTGCATGCACATGTGCTAAATACCCCATTCCCACAAAAATCATCAATCCAATTTTTTTTAAAATATTGATCTTCATCTTATATCCTATTAAGAATTATTACTCTTCATCACTAGAAGTAAGCATCATATTACTGCGCACTTAATAAAATACAATTGTTATTTTTAAAATAAATCAATGATTAAAGTTGAACATCTATAAAAATAAATCACTATTCATATAATTTTTCTTCGTACTTTTTATTTAAAGAATTCCTAAAAATATTTGAAAGTTAATCTTTTTATCTATGCCAACATAAATGGCTCTTTAAAGTCACGTTAAATATTTTATTTAAAACTTAAAAATATTTTCCACTAAAAAAAGCACCCTTAATTTCTTAAGCGTGCTTTTTTTGAAACTTAAGTTTCAGAATTAGATTTTAGAAACCAATTCTGGAACGACAGTATTCAAATCACCCACTAACCAGTAGTCAGCTACAGCATTGATTGGCGCTTCTTCATCTTTGTTGATCGCAACGATCACTTTAGAATCTTTCATACCAGCCAAGTGCTGAATCGCACCAGAAATACCGACAGCGATGTATAGGTCAGGTGCAACGATTTTACCTGTTTGACCAACTTGCATATCGTTAGGAACAAAACCAGCATCAACCGCAGCACGTGAAGCACCTTGAGCAGCACCAAGCTTGTCAGCAAGTGGATCAAGTACTTTATGGTAGTTCTCACCAGAACCTACACCACGACCACCAGATACAACGATACGCGCAGCTGTTAATTCAGGACGTTCAGATTTCACGATTTCTTCAGAAACGAACTTAGAAATACCCGCATCACCTGTTGCAGCGACAGCTTCAACCGCAGCAGAACCACCTTCAGCAGCAACTGGATCAAATGCAGTACCACGAACAGTTGCAAGCACTACAGACTCAGCTGATTCTACAGTTGCAATCGCGTTACCCGCATAGATTGGACGTTTGAAAGTTTTAGGACCTTCAACCGCGATCACATCTGTGATCATACTTGAATCAAGTAACGCAGCAGCACGTGGCAGAATGTTCTTACCTGTTGTTGTAGAAGCAGCAAGGATATGTGTATAACCTTTACCCAATTCTGCAACTAGTTTAGCAACATTTTCAGCCAATTGATTTGCATAAGCAGCGTCATCAGCAAGTAAAACTTTGCTTACGCCTGCAACTTTAGCAGCTGCATCAGCAACTGCTTGAGCGCCAGAACCAGCAACCAATACAGTGATATCACCACCGATTTTCTGAGCAGCAGCTACAACGTTTAATGTTGCACCGTTAAGTGCTTTATTGTCGTGCTCAGCGATAACTAAAATACTCATGATTTTATCCTTCTGTATTAGATCACTTTCGCTTCATTTTTAAGTTTTTCAACAAGCTCATCTACAGATTTCACTTGTACGCCTGCTTTACGTTCAGCAGGTGGTTCAACTTTAACTGTTTTAAGCTTAGAAGTCGCTGTAACGCCATAATCTGCAGGAGATTTAGTATCAAGCGGTTTTTTACGTGCTTTCATAATGTTTGGAAGCGCAGCATAACGTGGCTCATTCAAACGTAAGTCAGTCGTAATAATTGCAGGAAGTGCAAGTTCAACAGTTTGTAAACCGCCGTCCACTTCACGAGTAACTTGTACTTTATCGCCTTCAACTTTAACTTCAGAAGCAAATGTACCTTGACCTGAACCTAATAAAGCGCCCAACATCTGACCCACTTGGTTTGAGTCGTCATCAATTGCTTGTTTACCTAAAAGGATTAATTGTGGTTGTTCTTGTTCAACAACACCTTTTAAGATTTTAGCAACTTCTAAAGCACCTAGTTGGCTGTCATCAGCTTCAACCAAGATACCGCGGTCTGCACCAAGCGCCATAGCAGAACGAATTTGTTCTTGCGCTTCTTTAGGACCAATAGAAACAACGACGATTTCTGAAACAGTTCCTTTTTCTTTTAAGCGAACCGCTTCTTCCACTGCGATCTCATCGAAAGGGTTGATCGACATTTTAACGTTAGTAAGGTCTACCCCACTATTGTCCGGTTTAACACGAACTTTAACGTTGGCATCAACCACACGTTTTACAGCAACAAGAGCCTTCATGTAATCCTCGGCTGTTTTAGCAAAAGTGAAAATTAAGAAGTGTTATAATAACGCTTCATTTAAAATTATTTAGGTGTCCTATCTTGCAATGTGATTGGCATTTCGGTCAAGTCACAATTCATCAAAGTGTTGTAAAAAAGCGTAAAAATAGTTGAACGTACAGTTCAAAAATATTTTTTTTGCACAATTCAGTTTGTTTTGACTATTATTTATTAAAATTTTAAACATTGATTTTTAAAGTTTAATATCAAATTACACCTAAAAACCACTGTCAATCTAAGATAAAAAACCGATTAATTCATCAAAAAAAAATTCCCTAAAATTTACTGATGCTCTATATCAAAAAATGTCATTTAAGATATAAAGCCGAAAAATCAGCTTTTTTTCTCTATTTTTTTTACGTTTAGTCACAACTTTATGGTCATAATCTTACAATCTTTCGGATAAACAACAAAATATGATGCTATTTATGAATAAAATTCACCCTAGAAATGATTATTTTATAAACTCAACTCTAAAAAAGAAATTGAATAAAAATTAAGCTATTTTAGTCAACAATATTTTGCACACTATTTCCTTAAAAAATATAGGTACATGATGCCCCACTATCAACTTGAAACATCACGTTTAATTTTACGACAATGGCAAGACTCTGATTTTGCAAAATTTGCTCAACTTAATGCCAACTCCCAAGTAATGCAGTATTTTCCTCATTACTTATCATGTGAAGAAAGTGACCTATTAGCCACTCGTTTTCACAATTTAATCGAACAAAATCAATGGGGATTTTGGGCGGTTGAATTAAAAGCAACTCAACAATTCATCGGATTTGTTGGCTTACATTCTCAACCTGAGCGGTTTCTATTTTCACCTTGCGTTGAAATTGGTTGGCGTCTAGACCAAAAGCATTGGCATCAAGGCTATGCAACTGAAGCTGCTTATGCGTGTTTATTATTTGCTTTTGAATATTTAAAATTAACAAAAATTGTATCTTTTACAGCATGTGTAAATTTAGCCTCTACAAAAGTAATGCAAAGGCTAAAGATGAATTATATTCAGACATTTAATCATCCCAACTTAATGGAAAATCACCCATTATCTCAACATGTTTTGTATGAAATAACTCAAGATCAATTTAGACTAAACACACAAAAATTAAATGAATTTTACATTAAAATTAAAAACTTATAAAAACAAAGCTCACTTAATTTATAGGGTTATTTTCTAAAAAATCGCGGTGAATATGGCTCAGTGAGATTAGATCTTGATGTTGTAAATCAAATATTTCCCACACAGCCAAAAAGTCTTCTTTTAAATCGACATGACTAGACTTCGTTTTTGCAGCTTGCCATTGTTGATCTGAAATCCACAAATAAACTTGTTGTGTTTCAGTATTCATTGCTTGCACTTTACCTTCAGCATTAATACCAAGTACTTTTCCTTGTTGTGGTAAAGTTGCCTCAATTTTGGGCAAACTAAGTTCAACAAAATGTTTCACTTGTCTTAACCCATAGCCTCTAAAAATTTCTTTTTGCGCTTCAGTCAATTGTTGATATTTTTGCTCAAGCTCAGGAATCATGTTATTACCCAGTACATGTCAGACATAATTTTTCAGAAATGAAAAAGAATTAATTAAATTACTCATTGTGCTTAAAACATATACAAGAGTGCTTTGAAAAACAATTATTCTTTCGGCTTTTTTTGATGACTTTTTATAAAAGATTTGCAACCAAGTGTACTTTTATAGCAAGCATTGACAAATTTTCGATTATTTTACAGCACATTCACCCAAAGAAAGGTACTCTGAACCACTTGCCATTTC
This sequence comes from Acinetobacter sp. 226-1, assembly GCF_030329325.1. Taxonomy (NCBI): domain Bacteria; kingdom Pseudomonadati; phylum Pseudomonadota; class Gammaproteobacteria; order Moraxellales; family Moraxellaceae; genus Acinetobacter; species Acinetobacter sp. 226-1. The sequence continues at coordinate 392,847 of NZ_JACANU010000002.1, read as the reverse complement.
AACTGTACATTTTAGATGTACTTTTTGCCCTTCTTGCAACTGAGAAAATTGCGCAGCAGCAGTATCTACAGGTACAACACGTGCTAAAGCAGTCGTTGAATCCTTTAAACCTGCAACTTCAAGTAAAACACCACCCTCTATATTTTCGTCTAAAGCAGAAACAATAGCTTGAAAATCAACTTCTGTATTGTATTCTGCCAACTCTAAAGAGGAATAATCTGCTTCACTATAACGTTGATATAATTCATCTAATTGTACAGTTTTTGCAAAAATTGCTGTAGATTGTAGCAACAATAATGACAGGATAATTTTTTTAATCATTGTTAGAAATTTTCATATTATTGAAGAAAAATAAATATAAATCGTTTTATTTCCGCAAACAATGTCATTTTGATCAGTAAATTGCGTTTAATTTGCTACTTTTTCATCGCTCTTGGATGTGCTTGATCATACACTTGTGCTAATCGATCAAAATCGATGTGTGTATAAATTTGTGTCGTTGTTAAATTACTATGCCCTAACATTTCCTGCACTGCACGCAAATCACCACTATTTGATAACATATGACTCGCAAAACAATGTCTTAATAAATGTGGATGCAAATCAACATTTACATTTGCTCTTTGTGCTTGATATTTAACCCGATTTTCAATCTGTCGTGGGGTAATGCGATGACCTTGCTGGCGAATAAAAACTGGTGCATCAGGGCTAAATTCACCCTGCCAAATTCGATAGATTTGCAACCATTGAATCAAACTTTCTTTTGCTTTACGACCAAAAGGTACAATACGCGTTTTATTTCCCTTACCTGTGATGCGCAACAATTGACGATTAAAATCAATATCACGAATATTTAGCCCCTGCACTTCAGCTAAACGCAAACCACTTGAATACAATAATTCTAAGATTGCTTTGTCTCTATACCATAACTGCTGTTCTATTGGCTTTTTAGGTGCTGGCTGATCTAAAATTTGATTCACAGTTTCAACATCAATCATGCCCGGTAAAAGTCGTGGTTGACGCTTTAATTGCAAATCATCAGCAGGGTTGATTGCTAAAAAGTGATTCTGCTTTGCCCATTTCATAAACTGCCGAATTGAGCTGAGATGACGCTGCAAACTCGTTGAACCAAGCTGATCTTTTTCAACCTTATAAGCTAAATATTCACGTAAATCTGATGCTTCGACATGATTTAACTCAATATTTCGGGTATAACAAAAATCTATAAAACTAGAAACATCACGAAAATAAGCATCAAGGGTATTTTCTGACTGATTTTGAATTTTACGGTCTTTAATCCACATCGAAAGCAGTTGCATTGCTCCATATTGCATAAGTGATTCCGTAAAATTAAACCTGAGCTAGTGTAACAAAAAATTCTATCCCTCAGGGCAATACCCATTATTTAATTAATTTTTTAGATCAATTTTGATTGAATTAAACATGATCTGTTTTAGCAATCACTTCAAACTTACCTTGAGGGGTTTTTACCAATATTAAACCTTCAGCACTGATATAAAAACTTTTTGGATAATCAAAATCTAAAGCAAGTTCAGGATTTCTTAAAGCAACAAATTCAGCCTGCTTATAACCTTCAACTGTACGTCCAACTTCAAAATAAGTCACTTCAGAAAAATTTAACTTAAAGCCTTTTTCATGATCTTTACAATCATTCCACGGGAAAAATCCTGTGTGTTTTTTACGTTGTGCCATATAAATAAATCAATGCTTGATATAAAGCTATCATACAAAAAAACCCGCACAAGGCGGGTCTTTTTTACAGTTAAATTCTCAAAAGAATTACAAGCTGTAGTACATATCAAACTCAACTGGGTGAGTTGTTGTATTTAAACGACGAACTTCTTCAGTTTTAAGCTCGATATACGCATCAAGCATATCTTTAGTGAATACACCACCTTTTAATAGGTAGTCATGGTCAGCTTCAAGCGCTTCAAGTGCCATATCTAAGCTATGTGCAACTGTTGGGATTTTTGCTTCTTCTTCAGGAGGAAGATCATACAAGTTCTTATCAGCAGCTTCACCTGGGTGGATCTTGTTTTGAATACCGTCAAGACCTGCCATTAACAATGCAGCAAAACCTAAGTACGGGTTCATCATTGGATCTGGGAAACGTGCTTCAATACGTTTACCTTTAGGGCTTGAAACGTATGGAATACGGATAGAAGCCGAACGGTTACGTGCTGAGTAAGCAAGCATAATTGGTGCTTCAAAATGTGGCACTAAACGCTTATACGAGTTTGTAGAAGGGTTTGTGATCGCATTTAAAGAACGCGCATGTTTGATTACACCACCGATGAAGTAAAGTGCCATTTCTGACAAACCTGCATATTCATCACCAGCGAACAAGTTCTTACCATCTTTAGAGATAGATACGTGAACATGCATACCAGAACCGTTATCACCTACCATCGGTTTAGGCATAAAGGTTGCTGTTTTTGCAAATTGGTGCGCAACATTCCAAACAGCATATTTGAACTGTTGTACTTCGTCTGCTTTGCGAACTAAGGTATTGAAACTTACACCAATTTCTAATTGGCAAGATGCAACTTCATGGTGATGTACTTCTACACGACCAGGTCCCATGATATCTTCAATACGTGCACACATTTCAGCACGCATATCTTGTGAAGAATCAACAGGAGGAACTGGGAAATAACCACCTTTCACACGTGGACGATGACCAGAGTTACCTGCTTCGTAGTCTTTACCAGTTGACCAAGCAGCTTCTTCAGCAATCAATGTATGACGAGCGCCAGACATATCAATGTCCCATTTCACTTCGTCAAATACAAAAAATTCTGGTTCAGGACCAAAGAATGCAGTATCACCAATGCCTGTAGATTTTAAATATTCTTCAGCACGACGAGCAATTGAACGAGGGTCACGTTCATAACCTTGACCTGTAGATGGCTCAATGACATCACAAGTTACTACAACAGTCGCTTCAGCAAAGAATGGGTCAAGGAAAGCTGAATTAGCATCTGGACGCAGAATCATATCTGATGCTTCAATGCCTTTCCAACCAGCAATTGAAGAACCGTCAAACATTTTACCGTCTTCAAAAGTATCTTCATCAATACTGTCGGAAGGATAAGTTACGTGTTGTTCTTTACCCTTAGTATCAGTAAAGCGAAAATCGACCCATTTTGCGCCACTTTCTTGGATGAGTTGTAGGACCTTGTTCGCCATGCTCATTTTGCTCCGATGATTTTTTGTTGCACATTTTTTAATTGTGCGTGTTAGTAGTTGGTATTTATATAGCAATTACCGTACCAACTTCAAGAATATTTGCTAAAAGGTTGAATTCCTTGTTAGAAAGCATTCTTTTCTTAGTTCAGCTAGTTACTATTATACAAGCCATATTGATAATTGCACCATCTTCATACACTCTTCTGGCTTTTAAATATTGATCTCATCTCTCAATTGCACCATTATTGTGCAATTAGGTTTAAATGTATTAACTTGGTGCTGATTTTATTTTTTAGCTTGTTCTTTGAGTTTATCTTATACAATATTATTTGTCTTAAAACATCCAATTGTTTTGATATTTGTTTTCTCTAAGTCAAGTAAAACTTAACAGTATTATTAAGTTTTACTTTAAATAACAATAAATTAAGACATTTCTACTTCTGCACGAGCGATCAGTGTCTCAACCACCAACAATACATCGTCTTTTTTTCGTGCATCTACCGCAAAAATCGGTAAATTATAATTTTCCATTTCACTAAAATCACGATACGCCTTTAAAAGACTTTGTGGATTTTCATCAACATGCGTAATTCCCACAATAATGTTATCGACATGTGCCTTAAATGCCTCAAGATAGAACTTCAAATCTTCTAGAGCCGTTTTTTGAGAATGATCAATTAGTACAATCGCACCAATTGCCCCTTTACAGATCACAGACCAAATAAAGTCAAAACGATCCTGACCCGGCGTGCCATATAAGCCAACCACAACCCCATCTTCAAGTTTGATTTCACCGTAATCAATGCCGACAGTTGTTAAGGCTTTGCTATGCGCATCTTGATCTGTATTTAATGCTTCAGTAGAAAGCACTGAAACTTCAGAAAGGGATTTAATGGCTTCGGTTTTACCAGCCCCCATAGTGCCACCGAATACAATTTTGTATTTCTGTAAGATCAATTTTCTCTCCCTTGTTCATTTAAATGAACAGTTAACAACCTTAATTATCTAATAGATTTAAAAAATTTTAAGTCAAACTTAAATATTTTTATAAGCCAAGCTTTCGTCTTAACTTACCAAAGAATCCTTTCAGAACACCTTCAGTTTTTTCTGATTTTACTATTAATTTCGCATCTGTCTCATTTATTTCTTGCAAAGCGTTGGTTAATACAGCGACTGAAACAAAATGTTGAATAATAGATTGCTTGATTTCTAGTTTTTTTTCAATTTGACTAATACTTGCTCCTTTTTCAAAACAAGCAGCGATCTTAAAAATACTTTGTCGTTCATAAGCTGATTGTGGTTGTGGCCAAAATTTTAACTTATAAAATGTATTTACATTATGATCTTCTAATAACTGTGGAGAATACCACAATAAATTCCATAACCAATTTTTTAAATCTTGCCCTTGGATTGAATCAACACTTTGTACTTTCTGCATCGTGGCATAAGTAAAGTTCAATGATGTATCTGTATTATTGGTACGACGTTCAGGGTCTGCCCAAACCTGTTCTTTACGAATATTAATAAGTGCAATGTTTCCTGTATTATCAAATACTTGAATATTGCTATTGCGTGGATCAAATAATTCTTTAATTAATTTTTTAATTTCAAGTGGTTGTACATTTTTTAAAGTTGATGATTTTAGGTTTTGTTGTCTAATCGGTTCACCATGATAACGCGCTTTAAACCAATTACGAATTTCATCTGAAGCAGTAAATGGTAAATATAAAGCATCATCTTCTATTAAGCCCGACTTATCTTGTTTATTCACCAAACGTAAATATGCAACTTTCTGATTACCAACTAAATTCTGAATCGTTGGTGAACCAAAGAACATATCATTCACCAATAATATGTCTAATTGGGGATCTGCAATATTTGCCCAAGAAATCTGAATTGATCCATCATAAAGTGCCTGAATTTTTTGTTTTAGGCTTTCTAAAACATTTAGACTCAATCCAAAAATTGCTATTTTTACTTCTTCTTTCACAAATTTCCCCTTCAAATATGTGACAATGTTATCATTTTAAGAGCAAAAGGCAAAAATATTAACATTTTATTATTTGACCGAAGCGCTCATTTCTCATAACAAATACTTATGTATTAAATCATTATATTTTTACGCTTATCTGCCAACTTAATATAAATTGCATTTTCAATCTATCTTCACACAATTGAAAGTTATTTGTCATCTATTTTAGTTGAAATTTCCGACCATTATAAAGATAAAGTTAAGATCATCAGGCTTATTACATATAAAGATTTAATTATAAAAAAATATAAAAATTAACCTCATGTTTATACAACAATTTATTTTATTTTTACGCTTTAAAATTAACCTAGTCTTTTGCGTTTTTGATTTTTTAAATCAAAGGAAAATACAGCTTTCTAAAATAGTCAAACAGCCAAGCTTGTTTTTTGTTATGATTCATCTTACTCATTTTATAGATTGATTTAAAAGGGTTAATTTCAAATAAATTCTTTCTAAATATCTTTTGAGTATTTTCAGACAATAAGCACTTATGTGTATAAATTTCAATAGGTTAATTAGCTCATGCTTTTGATGATAGATAATTACGATAGCTTTACTTACAACATCGTCCAATATTTTGGCGAGTTAAATCAAGAAGTTAAAGTCGTTCGCAATGATGCCGTCACATTGGAAGATATTGAGCGATGGCAACCAAAATATCTTGTGATTGGTCCTGGTCCTTGTTCTCCATCTGAAGCTGGCGTTTCTGTGCCTGCGATTCAGCATTTTGCAGGGAAAATTCCAACCCTTGGCGTCTGTCTTGGACATCAGGCAATTGGACAGGCATTTGGTGGTGACATTGTTCGTGCCAAAACCGTGATGCATGGTCGTTTATCTGACATGTACCACAGTGATACAGGCATTTTCAGCAATTTACCTTCTCCATTCTCAGCAACTCGCTATCACTCTTTAGTGATTGATCAAGCGACTTTGCCTGAATGTCTTGAAGTTACTTGCTGGACCAATGAAGCCGATGGCTCAATGGAAGAAATCATGGGTGTAAAACATAAGACATTGCCAATAGAAGGCGTGCAGTTCCATCCTGAATCCATCCTGAGCCAACACGGACACCAAGTCTTCAAGAACTTTTTAGATATTTATGCATAATTGAGTGACCCAAATGAATATTCAACAAGCTTTAAATAACATCACCAAAAATATTGAACTGACTCAACCGCAAATGGAAGCAGTGATGCGTACCATTATGAGCGGTGAAGCCTCTGATGCCCAAATTGGTGCATTGATGATGGGTTTACGCCAAAAAGGTGAAAGTATTGATGAAATCACCGCAGCAGCACGTGTCATGCGTGAATTTGCCATCAAGATTGATGTCAGTGATATTCCCTATTTAGTCGATATTGTCGGTACGGGTGGTGACGGACAAAATTTATTTAATGTCTCGACTGCATCTTCGTTTGTGATTGCAGCCGCAGGTGCAACCATTGCCAAACATGGTAACCGTGGCGTGTCATCCAAGTCAGGCTCTTCTGACTTATTGGAACAGGCAGGTATCAATCTTGATTTGAGCATGCAACAAACAGAACGATGTATCCGTGAGATGGGCGTCGGTTTCTTATTTGCTCCAAATCATCACAAAGCCATGAAATATGCAGCAGGTCCCCGTAAAGAATTGGGTTTCCGCAGTATTTTCAATCTTCTTGGTCCGCTTACGAATCCGGCTGGGGTGAAGCGCTTTGTCATTGGTGTATTTTCCACTGAACTTTGCCGCCCGATGGCGGAAGTTTTAAAGCAACTTGGTGCTGAGCATGTGATGGTGGTTCATTCTAAAGATGGTTTGGATGAAATCAGTCTGGCTTCAGGAACTTATGTGGCTGAACTTAAAAATGGTGAAGTGACTGAATGGATGATTCAGCCTGAAGAGGTTGAGATTGAATCTCAGACATTAACAGGCTTATCTGTAGACAGTGCTGCTGAAAGTCTTGCACTGATTAAAGACGCTTTGGGTAAGAAAAAATCGGCAAAAGGTGAAAAAGCAGCCAACATGATTGCTTTAAATGCAGGTGCAGGGATTTATGTTTCAGGCTTAACCAACTCCTATAAACAAGGTGTGGCTTTGGCACATGACATTATTTATGGCGGACAAGCTTTGGAAAAAATGGGCGTTTTGTCAGAATTTACCAAAACCCTCAAAGAATACGAAGCTTAAGCATTTAGCCAAAATTTAAGGAATATCATTATGGTGGATATCGCCAATACCATTTTAGGTAAAATTGTAGATCGTAAATACGAAGAATTTGCAGCACGTTTAAAACAACGCAGTTTAAAAGACATTGAAGAGCTTGCTCAGGCAGCAACACCTGTACGTGGTTTTGCCAATGCTTTGCACAGTAAACGTCCTGCGGTGATTGCTGAGATTAAAAAAGCATCTCCGTCCAAAGGCATTATTCGTGAAAACTTTAATCCTGCTGAAATTGCTGAACAATATCAAAATGCAGGTGCGGCATGTTTGTCTGTATTAACAGATATCGATTTCTTTCAGGGTGCTGATGAAAATATTCAAATCGCGCGTAGCCATTGTGACTTACCTGCGCTACGTAAGGATTTTTTAATTGATCCTTATGGTGTGATTGAAGCGCGTGCTTTACATGCAGATTGTATTTTGTTGATTGTGGCAAGTTTGTCAGATCAGCAACTCGAAGAAATGTCTAAAACTGCGTTTGAGCACAATCTGGATGTATTGGTTGAAGTCCATGACGAGGAAGAACTTGAACGTGCAATGAAGCTTTCTGAGCATTGTTTATTGGGCGTGAATAATCGCAACTTGAAAACCTTTGATGTGGATTTAAATACATCTTTCCGTTTGAAAAAGTTGCTTGATCCCTCTCGTTTGTTGATCACGGAAAGTGGTATTGCCACTCCTGAAGATGTTCGAAAAATGCAGGAACATGACATTCATGCATTCTTAGTCGGTGAAAGTTTTATGAAGCAGCCTCGTCCTGATCATGCATTTACTGAGTTATTTGGTGTTCCTCAAGCTATTTAGTCTTATTTTTAAATAGAGATCAAACAGTTAAGGGTCATTATTCTTAACTGTTTAAATCATAATAAATTCAGCAGAATGAAAGAACATTTTGAATAAAGTCATCATCCGTCCAGAAAAAGCACAAGATATAGATGCTATTTCAGAAGTCATTCGTTTGGCTTTTTTGGATGTGGAATATTCAAGTCATACTGAACAATTTATTGTCAATGAGTTGCGTCGAAATCATACACTGACTCTTTCTCTAGTCGCTGAAATCGATCAGAACATTGTTGGGCATGTGGCAATTTCACCTGTAGAACTATCAACACATGAATCAGGTTGGTATGGATTAGGTCCGATCGCCGTTTTACCCACAATGCAAAAACAAGGCATTGGTTCACAATTGATGAACTCTGCTTTAGAGCTTTTGAAAAAACAAGGAGCCAAAGGTTGTGTTTTATTGGGTGATCCACTCTATTATCAACGCTTTGGTTTTAAACCTTATCCTAATTTGATTTTAGAAGATGTACCACCTCAGTATTTTCAAGCTTTAAGTTTTAATGATGCTATCCCAAAAGCAACAGTAAAATATGATACAGCTTTTAATGCAACAGAATGAATTTAAAGTCATATTTCACATCAATTAAAAGCCACTGTCATTCATACTAAAAATATAAAATTACACTGATAACATGTGAACTAAATCCAATTCAGTTCAAATTTAGCCTGATTCAGACTATAATTCACAGTAAATACCCTTTATTTACTATTTTCTAATATGAGTAATTCTGATTCTCCATTTTCCAAATCACAACTTGATTTATTAAAGCAATTTAAAAAACAAATCAGTCATCCGCATTCTTCAAAAGTTGCAGCACAGCCTGAACCTAAGAAAGTTCAAGAAACTGCACCTGAAGAAATCAGTGATGCAGATTTATTTAAAACAGCTTTGGGCGGCGTTAAAAAACTCGATAATAGTAATATTGCCAAAATCGAGCGTAAAGATATTCGTAAAAAACCTGATGCAAAGACCTTAGCCAAACGCGCTTCGGCTGAAGGTGCATTTGAAGTCAATGATGCAGAACTGTCTGATACTCAAGCTATTTTAAATCCTGTGGCAAGCCAAGCAACTTTAAGTTACCGCATTGCAACATTGCAGCACAAAGTGTTTGAAGACTTAAAAGCAGGTAATCTGCGCTGGTTTGAAGCGGTAGATTTGCATGGTTGTACGGTTGAAGAGGCTCGTGCTGCTGTACTGCAAGTGATTCAGATCGCCAAAGAAGAAAACCAAAATGTGATTAAAATTGTGCATGGCAAAGGTCCTGACGCCATTTTAAAAACATATGTCAATGGTTGGTTACGTCAGCACCGTGATGTATTGGCATTTGTCAGCGCACCTGAAAAACAAGGGGGTACAGGCGCTGTTCTGGTTCTATTGAAACGTGCTGAAAAAAATCCAAAATTTGCCAAAGAGTCTTGATCTACTGTATGTCAAACAGGCAAATCCCAGTAAAAATTTTATTTAAATGACGGTTTATCTCGTAGTTGGAAAATATTTCATGTTTTTCTGCTACAATGCCGTCCTTGTTCAATCCGTATAAGTGAACACGTTTTATGTCTATGCAGCAATCCTACGCAAATATTTTAACTGCCGTTGGCGAGGACTTAGACCGTCCTGGTCTGAAAGATACGCCCATGCGTGCGGCTAAAGCTTTTTCGTACTTGACGTCTGGCTATAGCAAAACGCTAGAAGAAGTGACCAATAATGCGGTCTTCCCCTCTGATAATGATGAAATGGTCTTGGTTAAAAATATCGAGTTCTATTCTTTATGTGAGCATCATTTATTGCCATTTCATGGTCGTGTGCATATTGCCTATTTACCTTCAGGTAATGTTTTAGGTTTATCTAAATTTGCCCGTATCACAGAAATGTTTGCCCGTCGCTTACAAATTCAGGAACAACTCACCAAGCAAATTGCCGATGCGGTTGCAGAAGTAACAAATGCCCGCGGTGTTGCTGTGGTGATTGATTCAGCGCATATGTGTATGATGATGCGTGGTGTCAGCAAACAAGAATCTACCACACGTACCGTATCTTTCGTGGGTGATTTCAAAACAGATAAAGAAGCACGTCGTGAATTTTTGTCTGCTGTGCCTGAAGCACACTAATCATTTGATTTAATATGTTAAGCCTCAAATTTTTGAGGCTTTTTTATAAAATGGATTGTTAAAATGTCACCGATTTATTTGGCAGGTCAAGGTTTAACACATAGTGAAACTACGGTGGACTATCCACGTACGGATCGTTTGGTTAAAGGTAATCCAAAACGTCTGACCCAAAGTTTATATGAACATCCCCATATGAATTGTGGCATTTGGCAATGCGAAGTCGGTGCGTGGAATATTGTATTTGCAGACAATAAACAAGAATTTTTTACTATTCTTGAAGGTGTTGTTCGCATTCACAATGCAGAAAATAATGCGTATATCGAAGTGAAAGCGGGTGAAGCAGGTGTCATTCCACCAAGTTTTGTCGGAACTTTTGAAGTTGTTGAAGCTGTGAAAAAATATTTTGTGGTGGTTGAAGTTTAAGTTTGTATGATCAAGCACTTACCATATATTCAATAAAGCAGTGTCATGATTAACGCTGCTTATTTGATTGTTCTTTTTCATTAATCAAACACAATAAACCCAATTACGCCCATTATTTTTCACTGTATATAAAGCCATTTACAATAACCAAAATCCTTCACGACTCACTCGAAAAGTATAATTACTGATGCAACTGACATAGTGATTGTTGAAAATTCATTTGAGCGAATATTTATCGTGTTAAAAATAGTGAACAAAACCTAGACTTGTTTTATTCCAATCCAAATGATTTTGTTGTTGATATTGCCATGTTATACGTAGCGAATTTTGTGCATCAACTGCATAATTAAGCCCTGTATTCAGACGTAAATTCCACTGATTTGCATCCTGCCAATATGGCAGTTCAAGCTGTACTAGGCTGTTGAAACGGTCTGTCCATATATTCTGACAACCCATCGCAGGTCCAAGCCCAATACGCCAACCATCATCAAGAGATTTACCCGCTTGTACTTGTGGCTGTAGCTGAGCATAACATACATGCTGCCGATCTTGATCGGCAAGACTATAGCCAAACTGAGTTTTCAGTTGTAATACACCATGCTGTTGGTCTGAATTGAATCGCCCTTGGTGAATGGCTTCCTGTTGCCACCCCAGATTAAACCCCCAAGTTAAAGGCATTTTAAATGATGTGATCGGGTTGTAGGAATTGACTGAAAGAAAATCAAAATGTTCAAGTTTCAACTTATCATCACGATACTGGATCGTACCATCCCAGAAATTTAACTGTGTTCCTGTACGGTATCCACCTTGCGGATCAAGTAAATCATGATACGCCTGACGTAAACCCAACTCAACAAACTGTTGCCCTTGCACTTCACCCACGTGAATGGAGGTATTTTTAGCATGGTGACCCTGAGCAGGATCATGGCGGGGGCGTGTAACTTCAGTGCGTTGTTTTTCAATATTGAGCTGACTACGCAAACTCAAAATCTGACGCAACTTTGGCTGTGCCTCTTGCGCTGCAATTTTACGGGAAATAAACACCAAGTATAAATCGTCATAAGCCATTTCCAGTATTTTGGCTTGATCAGCAGCATCAAACTTTGCCAACATTACAGACATATCATCGACGTTTAACAAGGTGAGTTGATGTGCTGTTTTTGCCAGTTGCTGCCCATGCTGACGTGACTGAGCCAAAAGCTGAGTTTCCAAAGCGGGACGATATTGCACATCCTGAATCAAATGATTGTCTTGAACTGTTTTTAAAGTTTCAATAGGAATAGAGGCAATTTGATTCTGTTGTTGCAGATTCAGCTCAGGACGGACGATGTCCAACAAGCCAAGCAGTCGATAGGCACAATTGTCACTGATAAAATAATAAGGGAATTTAACATGCTTCATTTCCCAGATGTGTTGCACTAAAAATCGTGTTTCTTCTGGATTTAAACTGAGTTCATACTCCCATAAATCACGACTTTCAAAATCACCATATTCCTTCACCTTGCGATAGTATGGCATCAGTGAATATTCACCATCATATTGTCCAGTCAAGCCTTTCCATGCATATGACCAACCTTCACTGCCCTGAACTGTGGCAGCATAATTTAATGCATAAGACACCAGATTTAATTGTTTTTGGTCTTTGGGATCCAGTCGCAATAAGGTATGTCCAAACATGGAACTTGGGTTGCCCATAAAATCTGTGGCATAAATTAAAGTGGCTTTATAGGGTTTAATTTGCCCCATCCATTCATCCAGTTCAGCACAATCTGCATGAGCCAATGTTGCTTTGGAAATTTCGAGTTGTTGAATCAACCACTGACTGCGGGCAGGAAAACGACATTGAATGGATTGATTGGCAGCAGCAGCTTCAAACAGTGCTGCAATATTGGCATTGATTTCTTGCTTTAAGTCGGACTTTCCATGTGGAGACAGAAAAAAACCATCATAACGCACTTCACTTTGACCTTGCGCATTGGCATATAACAAACGTTGCCATGCAGTCTGCTTGTAAAGCTGTTTTTGTTCAGCAAGTTGTTGATATTTTTGAACAGATGCAAGGTCCACTGATGTTGCATAAGCCAGTGGCGTTAAACTGAGTGTGCACAAAAGCGCAAATATTTTCATTAATAATATATTGAATCATTTAAAATTTTACTAAAATAGATAAAAACCCCATCATCAATGACAGGGTTTTCTCTTTACATTAAACGTAAGCTTTTAACACTTCGTCTTGTGACATCACAGTTTGCAATGATGCTAAAACTTCTGCTGAAGATGCATTTTCAGCTGAGTAAATTTTAGAGAAATTTTGTTTAGATACTGCAAAGAAACGCGCTTTATCCTCAGCTTTAATATTTAATAATTCAGCCAAAACGTTTAAGCTTTCGCCCTCACCAACTGCCATATCACGTGCAAGTGATTCAGCATTTTCATTGGTAAATGTCACTGCCTGAGCAGTCACAGCACCTGTACCACTACAACCTAGTGTACCAAATGTGATACCAAATAATTGGTTTGCAAACAAACCATTGGTTGTTGCAGCTAAAATTTTAGGAATTTTTCCAGACTGTCCTTCCCAAACTTGAGAACCTAGACCACAACCTACATCGCTATCTGCAAAAGCTGAAACTGATCCTGTTGCCAATATGGCTGCTAAAGCGATTTTTTTTAACATGTCGTTCTCCAATATTTTTAATGTTTCCCTTATTCTTGGGATTTGTGTAACTATGATTACACTGTATAAATGTTTAACACAGTTATTCTGATAAGCAAATCAAAATATACCATTTTAATTGATTATTTTTCATTCTCTTTTAATAACCACTGCCCTGTATCGGCTCTGTGCCCTAAAATTCGTAAGACTAGCACCAGACTGAGCAATAACAATAAATACCAAGAACCAAGTTTCCCCCACCCCACCATATGCCATGCATCGACCTGACTTGGATATAACCAAATTTTATAAAAAGTACTGATATTTTCAGCAATCCAAATGATAAATGCCAAAATCAATAAAATTGGTAGCATAGGCAATTGGAATTGAGATTGTTGTATTTGAAAGCGAATTTTTGTTTTCCAAAAAATAACGACGCTCCAAACAAACAATACATTGCGTATATCTGGAACAAAAAATTTTGTCATAAAATTAAGATAAGACAACAATGCAAGACTCAGCATATTGGCAAAACTAGGCAATCTTAAAAAAGAAACTTGATAAAGCCTTAATGAACGTGCAAAAAAACTGCCAACTGCCGAATACATAAAGCCTGCAAATAACGGCACAGTCATGATTTTAAAAACTGCAGGTTGTGGATATTGCCAAGATGCAATGTGTGGATGAGTCAGGAAAATTTCCATCACCATTGCCATGACATGGAACAAAGCAATCACTTTTGCTTCCGCCCATGATTCGAGTTTTAAATAGAGTAAACAGACTTGAATGAGTAAGGCATAAAATAATAAATAATCATAACGAAAGAAGCCATAAAACTCATAACTGCCCATTTTTGCACTCAGTGCAAAAGCGATCAGCAATAAAATACCAAATAAGGCAGCGGAAACTGCCTTAATGATAAATTCAATACTTAATTTTATATAGAACATGGAGAAAAAAAGTGTTTTACCCTAAGTATTTCGCACTATATTCATGCACGGTATCAATGAATATTTTTGGTTGTGCAGGGTCAACCCATTGCGTAATACCATGTCCTAAGTTTGCAACATAACCTGTTTTTTCACCGTTGGCATAAGCATCATCTAGCATGGCTTTTGTTGCTTTCTCAATCGTTTGTGCTGAACCATATAATGTTGCAGGATCTAAATTACCTTGTAGTGCCACACGACTATTCACTGTTTGGCGTGCTACATTTAAAGGTGTTGTCCAGTCCAAGCCTAAAGCATCTGCACCTGTTGCAACCATTGGCTCTAGCCACTGCCCGCCGCCTTTGGTAAATAAAATGACAGGCACTTTACGTCCTTCATTTTCACGTTTTAAACCTGCAACAATTTTCTGCATATATTGAAGTGAAAACTCAAGATATTCGCGATGTGCTAGCGCGCCGCCCCAACTATCAAAAATTTGAATTGCTTGTGCGCCTGCATCGACTTGCGCATTTAAATAGTCGATCACTGCATCAGCTAAACGGTCTAATAATGCATGTAAAACTTCAGGTTGGGCATACATCATTTGCTTGGTAAAGCGAAAATCTTTACTCGAACCACCTTCAATCATATAGGTTGCCAAAGTCCAAGGACTACCTGAAAAACCAATTAAAGGGACTTGACCACCTAATGCAGAACGAATAGTTGAAACTGCATTCATGACATAATCTAAGTCAGATGCTGCATTAAATTTCGGTAAATTTGCAACGTCTTGTTCGCTACGAATCGTCTTATGAAACTTAGGACCTTCACCTACTTCAAAGTATAGACCTAATCCCAAAGCATCAGGAATTGTCAAAATATCTGAAAATAAAATCGCAGCATCTAAATCATAGCGACGTAAAGGCTGTAAAGTCACTTCACATGCAAATTCAGTATTTTTACATAAAGAAAGAAAATCACCTGCTTTGCCTCGTGTCTCACGATACTCAGGAAGATAACGACCTGCTTGGCGCATCATCCATACTGGTGTGGTATCTACGGGTTCACGCAACAAGGCACGTAGAAAACGATCATTTTTGAGGGTCGTCATTTACTTTCCTATTTTCAAATTTAACAATTTGACTCATCATATCAAAAAAGCTTTCAAATATAAGCTTTTCTTCTCGACATTTTATTTTTCTACATATTCTTAAATTTTCTGTTTACTTTTGCTGGCTTTTATTTGCATAAAACGAGTATTTACACAAAACAACTACTGCATCTACATTTAAATTCTGCAATACTTATTCGGTTTTTATAAATCAATATGAATAATTCTTAAGGTTGAATTACATGTTCGTTCGCTCAATTCTTGCTTTGAGTTTAAGTTGTATATTAACAGGTACTGCATTTGCTGCACCTACAACTGCTGAGCAACCCTTAAAGCCAAGTAAAGTATCATCAGCAGTTGAAGATCCGATCGATCCTCTAGCTGTTGATTCATCTGCTGCATCTACCGTAAATACAGCAAGTGCTAGCGAAGCTCAAATTTCCCAACAAGAGCTTAATGACTTAGACCAAGCAGCTACAACGCTACAAAACCTAGAAAAGACTGAAGACAAGACTGCTGATACAGCAATTGCACCAAGTGCAAAAACGACTGAATCAAGCACAAGTGAAACAACAGCAACGCCTAAATCTCCATCTACAAATGCAGCTAAAGCATCATGGACTTTAGATGGCATTAACAATGCTGAATGGTATGAAAATATTGGGAAAGGTCAATTCCCTGTTTATGCTCGTGCGCATGTTATGCTGAACAACGCCCATGCTTCACCTGGTGCGATTGATGGTTCAAGTGGTATGAATACCCTAAAAGCTATTTCTTCATTTCAACAAATGAATGGCTTAAAACCTACTGGCGAACTGACCAAAGAAACTTGGGATGCTCTTGTTGCAAAACAAGGTGCTAAACCTGCATTTGTAGAGTACACCATCACAGATGCAGACTTGAAAGGTCCTTATGCTGCATCTATTCCACATGACTACGCTTTACAGGCAAAAATGAAAGGCTTGTACTACACGCGTGTAACAGAAATGTTGGGTGAAAAATTTCATATGGATGAGGATTTCTTAAAGAAACTAAATCCTAAAGCGAGCTTTAAAAAAGCTGGTGAAAAAATCATTGTCACCAACATTCGTAATGAACTACCTGAAAACATTCACCTCATTGTGGCACATAAAGGTGCTAAACAACTTTACTTGTTTAATGCACAAAACCAGATGGTAGGTTCATTCCCTGCAACGATTGGTAGCTCTGACACACCATCACCAACAGGGACATATAAAGTCACTGGCGTAGCACCAAATCCATGGTATAGCTATTCACCAAGTAACTTTGTACAAGGAAATAACCGTAAACCACTTTCTTTACCACCTGGTCCAAATGCGCCAGTAGGAAATATCTGGATCGGTTTAAGCAAAAAATCATTTGGTATTCACGGCACACCAAACCCATCTGCGATTTCAAAAACCGCATCTCATGGCTGTATTCGTTTAACCAACTGGGATGCTAATGATCTTGGTAAAAAAGTGAAATCTGGTGTCACGGTTAAATTCTTAGAATAATGTTGAAAAAATTTTTCACATGATTTCAAAACCAGTGTTGTTATACACTGGTTTTTTTATCTTAAATCATTTTGCTTTGACCTATACTTATCAAATAATAATCGATCATTTCTAACAAATATTTCATAGGTTTCAAATGCGATGTTAAATTCTCAACATATCTCAAAAATACAAAAGCTTTTTTCACATGCAGATAGCTTAATCATCACGGCAGGCGCTGGCATGGGCGTAGATTCTGGTTTGCCTGACTTTCGTGGTAATCATGGGATGTGGCAAGCTTATCCAGCCTTAGCTAAGCAACGTATGCAATTTACATCTATTGCAAATCCAAACGCATTTCAACAACAACCTCATCTTGCATGGGGTTTTTATGGGCATCGTTTAAAGTTATATCAAGAGACAATACCGCATCAGGGTTTTCATTTATTAAAAAAACTCAGTGTAATACTGCAACTCCCCTATTTTATTTTCACATCAAATGTGGATGGGCAATTTCAAAAAGCTGGTTTTGCTGAAAATCTGATTTATGAATGTCATGGCTCTATTCAACATTTACAATGCTTAAATGTATGCACTGCAAAAATTTGGACAACAGAAACATTAAACCCTCATATTGATCACATCCGTTGTGAATGGCTAGGTGAGTTACCGCACTGTCCTCACTGCCAAGCACTAGCACGACCTAATATTTTGATGTTTGATGATTATGATTGGATCGAGCGACGTAGTCAGCAGCAAAGACAAAATCTTAATGCTTGGCTCACGCAACACCATCGCCCTATAGTCATTGAACTAGGTGCAGGAACAGCCATTCCAACGGTACGGTATTTTAGTGAACGCTTTGCCCCTGCTGTCATTCGAATTAATCCTAGAGAAGCACAATTCTCATCAGCACAAGGTATTTCTTTAGAATATGGCGCGCTAGAAGGTATGCAAATGATTTTTCAAGCACTGAATTTAACTGAATAATTTAAATTTTAGCTTTTATTTATTGTTCTATAAATGCTGTTCATCAATCCCTTTCATCGTTCCAAATACACAACAATACGTTGCTACTTTAAGGTTTTAATCCATATTCTAGAAAGCTAATATGAACTCAAGTTAAAAAATAAAAATTTGGAGTTTCATCATGAATACATTTCTACATCGTAGTGAAGATCGTGGTCATGTCAAAGCAGGTTGGTTAGATACCAAACATAGTTTTTCGTTTGGTAGTTGGTATAACCCTAAATATATGGGTGTTGGTTCATTACGTGTTATCAATGACGATACCATTGCAGCACATAATGGATTTGGTACACATCCACATGACAATATGGAGATTTTGACTTGTGTACTCAAAGGCACAATTTCACACAAAGATAGTATGGGCAATGAGCGTCATATCAATGCAGGTGAATGGCAATTAATGAGTGCTGGTACAGGCGTACAACACAGTGAAGTCAATCAAGGCGATGAAGCTGTACATATGCTGCAAATCTGGGTAATGCCGAATGTACAAAATGCAGAGCCAAATTATCAACAAATTGAACGTGACCCACGTAAAACGCCCAACCAATGGCAATTAATTGTGGGACCAAATGACAATGCACCAATGCATATCCGCCAAGATGCTGAAATTAAAGCTGCTTATTTGGAAAAAGGTCATACACTTGAGGTTAAAGCAACTCAAAAATTTAACTATGTACATGTCATTGAAGGTGAAATTGATATCGCAGGGCAAACTTTGAAGGCAGGCGATGCTTATCTTTTTGATGAAGATGCAATGCTCAATGCCAATGAAAACAGTCAATTCATTTGGTTTGACTTAAACAACTAATGGTTTATTCAAAAATAAAACCTCCATATTGATTATGGAGGTTTTTTATATTGTGACGTTTAATTTTACGCTTCCAGACCACTCAGCTCTCATGCTTAGATTAAGTATGTATACACTTTATTCAAAAATAATTGAAACCTGTAACCATCCATTTTCATTGCAAATATGGATATTTTTCATAATCTTGCATAGTGAAAATCGCCTATTTAAACAACAAAATTCGTATTTTTTAAAATTTTTTCTAAAAAACGCATATTAATAAAGCAAACAATTCATTTCTGTACATTATCTTATTGACGAGTTGCCATTTCATCCCTAAAATGCGCATCAGATTCTCCAATAGCTCAGTCGGTAGAGCGACGGACTGTTAATCCGCAGGTCCCTGGTTCGAGCCCAGGTTGGAGAGCCATCTATTCTTCCATAGC
Organism: Acinetobacter sp. 226-1; assembly: GCF_030329325.1. Taxonomy (NCBI): domain Bacteria; kingdom Pseudomonadati; phylum Pseudomonadota; class Gammaproteobacteria; order Moraxellales; family Moraxellaceae; genus Acinetobacter; species Acinetobacter sp. 226-1. Next base: position 373,573 of record NZ_JACANU010000002.1, on the reverse strand, counting down.
TCAGTCGGTAGAGCGACGGACTGTTAATCCGCAGGTCCCTGGTTCGAGCCCAGGTGGAAGAGCCAGATTCTAAAAAGCCCACTCATTGCGAAGTGGGCTTTTTTTATTTTATGATTTAAAATTACATCATCAATAAATTGATTAAAACATAAATATGCCAGAAACTTATCATCTCTTTTATTTAAAGAAAAAAAATCTAAATAAATTTTTTCTTCCATTTTTTATTTTAATTTTTAGCTGTGCAACATTTATTATGACTGTAAATGCAATTGCACATCAAAGCATTATATATACAGCACTTGCCTTATTTTTTGGCTATATGATCTATATGTTTAGCTTTGCAACTTATCGTTTATTTAAAATCAAGACACCACACTTAAAAATTACACCTGAAGCCATTTATCATGAAGGAATCTGGAAAAAATCTGAATATATTAAATTTATCGATGTTATCTCTACGAACCTAAAATTACATACTATTTCGGGTCAATCAATATGTGACTTAGTACTGAATGACTGGGATATTAAAACACAACATAAAACGGGTTATGGAAAATACACAGCAATATTACGTATTCGAATTTTCCCTGAAAGCTATGCATCCATTAACCTAGATTTTGCTACATGGATCACGGTGCTTAAACGCATGAACACGCAACAACGTCAAACTATTATCCAACAATGGAATCAGGGTGAAAAACCTAACCTAAATGAATACTTATCCGAAAAAGATCTAAAATACTATCAAGAAAATAATGTCATTTTAATAGGAAATCATATTAAAATGACCTTGAAATCGAATTAAAAGAATTTATGTTCAGCTAGTAAAAGCAACCATCTATTTTCAACAATAACAACCTAATTCAGGTAATAATCTCTATTTCAATATGAATATCAAGACAAGCATTCTATTTAAAACTCAACTCTCCACAATTATTTTCAGTTTTTTAGGATTATATATTTTTGTATTTGTTTTTTATTTTATATTTAATGAATTACGATACCAAAAACCATTACTGAGTTTAATTGCAGCACTGATTGGATTTTTGCTTGTCGTTATTTCAATATATTATCTTTTATTTTTAATTCGTTTTGGCAAACCTTATCTACGTATTTCAAAACAACGATTTGAGGTGAGAACTTTATTTCATCATTTGGATATTTCGCTTGAAGACATCACACAAACAAATATTCAAGTAGAAGATATTAATTTTTTCCAAGCCACGGTGATATTACACCTTGATCAAAAACACATAGATGAAAAATTGAGTTTAACTCAGCAAAAAGTATATCAACATCATGCGATTTCTTTATTCTTTTTACCCAAAGATTCCCACTTCCAAGCTGTAACATTGCTTTCTATACTCTATGCCTTACCACTATTTAAACGAGACTCATTCATTCAGTCCTATCATCAAAACCCAGATTTTGATTTCAGCAATTTTTTAAGTCTTGAACAACGCCTTGAATTAGATTTACTGGGTTATTTATTAATTTCATCTCAGCAAAATCATAGTCTTGCTGACCATATTGAAAATTTGTAAAAATAAAAAATAGAGCATAGACCCCTCAATTTCCACTAAATCAAACATATTATTTTCAATACTTTTGCCACAAAACACGATAAATGGTTAATTTTATACCAAACAAGCTTTATTCCTCATAAATATTACATTTGCCTCTTGACCATACAGCCTTTCATCACTAAAATGCGTTCCAGATTCTCCAATAGCTCAGTCGGTAGAGCGACGGACTGTTAATCCGCAGGTCCCTGGTTCGAGCCCAGGTTGGAGAGCCAAATTACAAAAAGCCCACTCATAACGAAGTGGGCTTTTTCTTTTGAAATGAATGTATTTATGTTTAATTCACATGAGACTTTGTTTTTTATCATTGGGTGTCTTGCACTCATCGCCTTTTTAGTTATTTGCTTTGGTCAAAATTTGTTTCGTAAAAAGGAATATTATTCCAAACCTGTCATTACTGCTTTTGAGCAGAAAATGTTTCTACGTTTAAAAGAAGCTTTCCCTCAATATCATGTCTTAGCACAAGTGGCTTTTAGTGCGCTCATTACCGCAAATGAATATAAACTAAGATCTCGTTTTAATCGCAAAGTTACTGACTTTGTTATTTTAGATCAAAACTTTCGTGTATTGAGTATTATTGAACTTGATGATCCAAGTCATATTGGTCAAGAAAAACGAGATGCTGAACGAGATGCAATGTTTCATCAAGCAGGTTATCAAGTTTTGCGCTACACCAGTATTCCCTCAATACGCCAGCTGAAAAAAGATCTCCCTCATTCTTAAGTTATCTACCTCTTTGCCTGAGGTTATTTGATTATTTCAATGGCAAAAAAAAGCTCCCGAAGGAGCTTTAATTGATATAGAAATTAAGGTTTAACAACCACTAAGACTTGAATCGCTTCTGGTGTAACCGCCAACCCTTCTAACAATTCCAAACCTTCTTTTTGTAGTTTTTGTAAACGTGCAATTTCATCTTCACGAATACTTGGATTGAACTGTTTCAAATAAGTTAAACGATCAATTTCATATTGCCATTTGCTACCATAAATTTCTTTAGCTTGTTGTTTTAGCTCTGGCAATGCGCCTCTTGCAATTTCAAGTGCTTGCGTATAGCGTTTCTCAACGACTTCTCGACGTGCTTTCACCACTTGACGACAACTATTGCTATCTAAATGATGTAAATAAGGTTTTAAAATTTCAGGTGCGATTTTATTCGATAAATCCTGACCTTTTTCACTTAATAACACACGAATAAGTTGTGTTGGCAAACTCGAAGGTAAATTTAAAGCTTTTGGTGCAACCACATCAACTTTAAACCACACTTCAAGCAAGACAGAACCTTGTGGTAAAGCAGCCGATTTAAGCAAGGCAACATTCGTACTACCAAATGATTGTGTACGAATCATTTCCATCACACTTTCAGTAAATGGATGCTCTAAAGTGATGTATTGCGCATCTTCACGAATTTGCGCTTGATCACGATAGAAAGTTACGGTCATGCCTTCTTCATCAAGGTCTAAACCTTGCACTTGCATTTGATCTGTTGGCTTAATGATCACAGTGCCATTACTTTGCTCATCAAAATCAATGTTTGTAGATGCCATAAAACGCTTCATAAACATTGGTAACAATGTGTTGTCATCATAGTCTTCAAGTGCATTGACAATTTCTTGTGCAACCATAGGACGACAAGAGTTGTATTCTAACAAGCGGTCACGACCTTCTTGTAACTCATTTTCAAGTGCTTGGCGTTGAACATTAACAGCTTCAAGCAAGTCTTCAAAATCTTGACCTTTATCTGCCAATAAACAATCTTTTAAGTCAACAATAAAGTTTTCTTGCAAGGTTTGTGCTGTTGGAGAAATATTACTAAAAATATTCAATGCTTCGTTGTACCAACGGAACATACGTTCTTGTGCTGTTCCAACCAAATAAGGTACATGAATCTGAATACGATTTTCTTGACCAATACGATCTAAACGACCAATACGCTGCTCCAGTACATCTGGATTTGCTGGCAAGTCAAATAAAATTAAATCTGAAGCAAATTGGAAGTTACGCCCTTCTGAACCAATTTCAGAACAAAGTAAAATTTGCGCTCCATATGAGTCTTCAGCAAAATAAGCTGCTGCTTGGTCACGCTCAAGCAGGCTCATTCCCTCATGGAACATTGCTGTACGAATACCTGCATGAATACGCAAAGCATTTTCTAAAGCTTCAACCACAGGACCACTACGTGCAATAAGTAAAACTTTCTTATGTTTTAATTGCGTACGTAGCATCTCCATAATCCAAGATACACGTGGATCTGTTTCCATCCAAGCACCATCAAGTTGTGCTTCTTCAGGCCACATTTGCTCACGCAATTTACCATCTTTAGACCAGTTTTCTGGTGCAGGTAATGGCGCAGGCTGACAATCACGACCAGGGAAACCTTGAATTGCTTCACGAGTATTACGGAATAAAATACGCCCTGTACCATGACGGTCTAACAACTCATGAATAGCACGGAAACGTTGCTCAGGTTGATCTTCAATTGCATGACCTAAGAGCTTTTCAATTGCAGTAAAATGTTCAGCTTCTAATGGTAAATCAGACATCAACACTTCAGCAATTTTTGCAGTGTGATGATATTGCTCTTCCTCATCTAAGAAACGATCAAGTGAGCTAAAACGTTGTGGATCAAGCAAACGTAAACGTGCAAAATGACTCTCTACACCTAATTGTTCAGGTGTCGCAGTCAATAACAACACACCAGCCGTTTTTTCAGCAAATTCTTCAACTAGGTCATAACGGTCATTACCGCCTTCTTCTTCGCTCCACATCAAATGATGGGCTTCATCGACCACTAAAAGATCAAAACCTGCTTCAAGTGCTTGCTCACGCAAATCATCATGGTCAATCATCAAGTCAACAGAAGCAATAATACATTGCTCTGTTAAGAACGGATTCAGTTCAGGATCATGCTCTTTAATCGAAGCAGTACGCGTCAAATCAAATAAAGAAAAATTCAAATTGAAACGACGACGCATTTCAATCATCCACTGATACTGCAAAGAATCTGGCACTAAAATCAGAATACGTTCAGAACGACCTGTTTTTAACTGTTGATGAATAATCAAACCTGCTTCAATGGTTTTCCCCAAACCAACTTCATCAGCAAGGAGTACACGTGGTGCAAAACGCTTACCCACTTCATGAGCAATATAAAATTGGTGTGGAATCAAACCAACACGTGCACCAATCATGCCTCGTAATGGAGAGGTTTGCATTCCTGCTTGCATTTGCATTGCTTCAATGCGTAAGTCATACCATTCTTTATAATCAATTTGGCTTGCAAGCAAACGATCCAGTGGTTTAGATAACTGAATAGAAGCTCCAATACGCGTTTCATTTAAAGATTTGCGTTCTTCTGCGCCATCTGCCAACGTACGAATCACATTGTAACGTAAGACGCCATGACCGTCTTCAAGTGACTCTACTGACCATGTAGTGCCTTCTTGATCTTGAAGCTCATCGTTTACATTAAAAATAATACGAGATAAAGGAGCATTATTACGTGCATATACACGAGTTTCATCACTTTTGGGAAACAATATACTGATTGAACGCTCATCGACATCAATCAATACTCCCAGACCAAGTTCTGTTTCTGTATCTGATAACCAACGTTGACCTATAGCAAATTGTTGCAATTTTTCCACCTTTATCTCATGTTAGGACTGAAAAACAGTTGCTCAAATTAGGAGAATATTTGAACAAAGTTTAACCCCATTAAGCAATACTTTTTGACACAAAGCTCACCAAAAGAGTGAGCACATTCAATCTTTGTTAATAAAACCAAGTTAAAACGGAACTGGACAATAAAATTGTACATCCTCCTCTGTTTTAGGATGATGAAAACTCAACTGTTCCGCATGTAAACATAAACGCGGCATTAATATTTGTTGTTCTAGCGTTGCATATAAAGTATCGCCAATAATAGGATGTCCTAAAAACTGCATATGCACTCTAAGCTGATGTGAACGTCCTGTAATCGGCGTTAATTTTACTCGTGTTACAGCTTGCCCTTGTATTTCAAAATGCTCAATGCTTTGCCACTCTGTTAAAGCAGGCTTATTATTTTGAGGGTCAGCAATATGTAAAGGAGGATGTTCTGGGTCATAAACAACAGGAACATCAATTGTGCCTTGCCCGACTAAATGCCCAGCAACCACAGCTTGATAAGTTTTTGACGTTTGGCGTTCTTGAAACTGACGGGAAATACTTTTTTGTCCCCAACGAGACAAAGCAAAGACTAAAATACCTGATGTATCACGATCTAAACGATGGATAAGTAATGTTTTTGGTTCTATCTTTAATAAACGATTAATCACACAATCTTGTAAATCTTCTGTTTTGCCCGGAACAGTGAGAATACCCGCTGGCTTTGCAATCACCATAAAATCTTCATCACGATGTATCAGGTGTTCGGTTAGAAAATTACTCAAGGTTCAATTCCGCTGATCGTGCAAACAAGCAGGCAATGATAAGAATCTTAGCTTAAAAATACAATGAATATTTTCGTTTTTTCGATTGATTGCTCTAATTGACACAATCTAAAAGTAGAATAAGCTTTTAGACCGCCAAACAATTTCAATATTGTCATCTTTATAAAAAATATGTTTAGAATATTGAAAACGTTAATACGATGAAAACAAAAATGCATATCGGTACAACATCATATACAAATGATGCTGATTACATGAAAAAATTGTTTCAGGTCAATAAACATTCATCCAACACATTAAAAACTTAAATTAAAGATATTCAATCATTATATTTTGCCAACCCATACCATGAAAAACGATAAAAACATCTCAAAATTAGAAAATTTATCGATAATTTTGGCATCTTATAAACTTAACGGGCTATAACTTAAATGCTATAAACTAAATTGAAAATAATCAATGAGTATAAAAATGCTTACAGCACTCAAAAACCCTTTCCTTCCCCTCGCTTTAAGTACAGTTGTCCTCTTTACGACAGGATGTGCTACAAAAACACTTTTAGAAAAAGATGATGGTATACGCATACAAACAGTGCAAAAAACCTTAATTGAAGATTATGTCATCGCTTTTGGTAAACCATCGCAACCTTTAGCAAATCTACCTCAGGACAGTATTGTTATTGTTGGACAACAATATAGTTATGTTTTAACACATGGTGGAAATCGATTTGCAAAAGTAATTTCTGCACTTGATCCTAAAAATATACAAATCAAACGTTCTTTAGATTTTTCCTCACCTAAAAATGATGGAAAATTTGTGGGAACTGTGGAACTTTCCTATGTCAAACTTGCCGAAGATGTAAGCAAAGCTGACCGTGAGTTCTTTATTGAAAATGGTGCTGAAGAATGTACCAGTTCAAGCGATAAACGTATGGAGGCTCAACGTTTTTGCTTTGACATTAAACTTGCTGGCGTCGTATATCCCGCTGCAACCAACCGTGACTCTTTTAAAGCACTCAGTAAACCTTATCGTATAAGCATTTATACGCAACAACAAGAGAAAGACTATTCTGAAGTCGGTAGCAACGCAGCCAATAAATTAATGTTATTCCCTTTTGCTGTGGCATTTGATGTTGTGACTTTACCGTTCCAAGCGATTCACAAAATATTTGATTAATCATTTAAAGATATGCAGGATACTTATAGAATATCCTGCATAATTCCAAATATATTTAAATATGATTCCTTTTTCTTTTAGCTATTTATGGATTTTTTTTATTGCAGCAATAGGCAGCTTGGTTTTTTGCTTATTTGCAATCGGACTTATTTTTAGCGCTCAATGCCGTACCAAACTCAAAAATGGTAATATTTTCCTACAATCACTTTTTGTCACAAGTTGCTTATGTGTATTGCTCAGTATAGGTTTATTTTTTCTGGTTAAGAAAGCGCAACTTGAAGTTAAAACTGATCATGAAGCAACTTATCAAACCTTAACTTCACCACAAAATATTTTAGGTATTTCTATGCCAACAGGCACAGAACTTTATTTATTTGAAGCCAACAACCAAGAATCTTTTCGTGAGGCAACATTTCCAACACCCGTCGCTTTTGGTAATTTTCAAATTAATAATATACAAATTCCTAGAGGCTATGAATTAGAAATGTTTGATGATCGTTCAATTACCTTGCGTGGTAAAGGAGTTGATCAAATCGAGGGCTGGCAATGCAAACTTGAAAATTACATAAAAGTTTATTTAGATGAACAAGCAAATATTTCTGGCTTAGAATTTTGTATTTTAGCGAGTTCTGTCAAACTCAAACAAATTACCTTGCAAGCTGGAGCTGATATTCAACGTAGTAAATATTCAAAATACCCCGATGGATTTATTGCTCAAGATACTTGGCAAATCAGAAATCTGTTAACACACTACAAAAATATTTCGGTTGGGTGGGCAAATATTTATTTAGATAAAAATCATCAATTATTAGGCATCGAAAATGGCACACTTGCCAAAGATTTACATTTTGGCGGTATTGATTATCCTCAAGGAACAGAATTTAATTTTTTGCTTCATCCCCTAATTAAAAATCAAGAAACTTGGCTGTTTACACCACCAACAAATAAAACTGCAAAAGCAAAAGATGGAACCGTTTACACCGATCAACAAGCCATTTTGCACACCACTGATGGTCAAGTTTTAAAAATTTTAAATGCTAATGACGAAAAAATCATGGCACGTAGAAGTAATCACTCCTAAACGATTTTATATTTTTCAGGCAATGGATATTCCTATTTTTTTCTTTAAAAACAGGAATATCTATACTTCCATTAAGATAAACTTTGTGAGCCTGAATGAAAGCCTTGAGCCTGTATTTCAAAACGATTTTGATCTGCTTGTTGTAAAACCTCATGACTTTTTACATTTTGCTCAGAGACTGACATTCCATAACTTAATTCAGCATGAATCAATTTATTTTTTATTTTAATTGGATGACTCTTAATCACACCAAGTAAACGCTCAGCAATTTGGGCTATTTGTTGTTGATTAATATCATTTAAAATCAAAATAAATTCTGAATCACTGAAACGCCCAACCAAGTCCGTATCACGAATATTGTGACTCAGTTGATAAGCAACCGAAACCAAAACTTCATTGGTAACTTTTTGATTATATTCTTCATTTAATTTATTAAAATTATCAAGATTAAAAAGAATAATCCCGTATTGAATCAACTCTTGTGGATGTAACTCCTTTAAAAATTGATTAATTGCAAACTGGTTATATACACCTGTTAATGTATCTGTTTCTAAATCCTGATGTTTTTGATCCTTATGGATAAGTTTTGTAAACAAGGAATTTTTCAGAACTTGGTTGAGTAATCTATAAATTTTACGACGTTTTTCTGAATAAATTTTATTGCGCATACAATCCCCATCCCCATGGTTTTTTATTTTATCCTATCAATGTAGCAATTTATTCAATGATTTCCAAATCTAATTTTCAAGCAATTATTGATATATATAGCAATCAAAACCAAAAATGTGACCAGATTTACAATAAAATTAAAACAAAATTAACTAACATTTCTATTTAGTATAACTGAATAATAAAAGTTTGAGTATAGTTAATGAATTGAGAAATTCCTTTATTTTTATTTGAATAAGATAGATTGCAGTGAGATACAATCTACCTCATTTTAACAGCATAAATCATTTAATTTATGAAGAAAACTGAGCTAAGAAATTTTGAATTGCATATAACGCAATCTCTGCATCTTCAAATGATTTCACACCTGAAACACCGACAGCACCAACCAACTGCCCTGCATATAAAATAGGCTCGCCACCCTCTAGCATCCCTGAAAAAGTTTCCATGGTCAGAAAACCCATTTGACCATTTTTAATTAAATTTTCAAATAGACCTGAAGATTTACGGCTGATTGCAGAACATTTGGCTTTTTCCAAAGCAAGATTTGCAGTCATGGGTGCAGCGCCATCCATACGCTTCATCGCAAGTAAAGTTCCTGTTTCATCCACAATGACAATACTGACATTAAATTGTTTTTGAACCGCATATTGATGTGCATGATCCAATAAAAACTCACCATCTGCCAAAGTCAAATAATGTTTAGTTTGCATCCATTCATTCCTATTCAAAATTTAAGGAGTTCCCTCTCTTTTCAGGAGAGGGTTAGGGAGAGGTATTAAGCTTTCATTTCTGCAAAAACTTCTTTTGCCATATCAATGGTAAATTGAATATCTTCATCACTATGTGCAGCCGAAATAAAGCCCGCTTCAAAAGCCGATGGCGCAAGATTCACACCACGTTTTAACATACCGTGGAAGAACTTACGGAAAGCATCGACATCACATTTCAACATCGAGTCAAAGCTTGTGATATCTTCTTGATCGGTAAAGTACAAACCAAACATCGCACCCACTTGCTGAGTTTTAAAAGCAATGCCTGCTTCATTCGCAGCAGTCTGCAAACCTGTAAGTAATTTTTCGAGTTGTGCAGTAATATTTTCATAAAAGCCGTCTTGGCGTAAATGCTTAAACATTTCAATCCCTGCACGCATCGCCAATGGATTACCTGACAATGTACCTGCTTGGTAAACTTTACCCAAAGGTGCAATACATTCCATCACTTCACGTTTACCACCAAAGGCACCTACAGGCAGACCCGCACCAATGATTTTGCCCAAAGTGGTTAAGTCAGGTGTCACACCATAATGTGCTTGTGCACCGCCTAAACCTACACGGAAACCCGTCATCACTTCATCAATAATAAAAACTGAACCATGTTCGTCACACACATCACGAATGGCTTGTAAGAAACCATCAATCGGTTTGACCAGATTCATGTTACCCGCGACAGGTTCAACAATGACCCCTGCAATTTCAGCACCAAACTTGGCAAAACATTCTTTTAAAGTGGCAATATCATTATATGGCAAAGTTAAAGTGTGCTTGGCAAAATCAGCAGGAACACCCGCAGAAGTCGCTTCGCCTTCACCGCTCGTCAACAGACCTGAACCTGCTTTTACCAGCAATGAATCTGAATGACCGTGATAACAGCCTTCAAATTTGACAATTTTGTCACGTCCAGTATAGCCACGCGCCAGACGAATTGCGGTCATGGTCGCTTCCGTTCCTGAGTTGGTCATACGCACCAATTCAATTGAAGGCATGATTTCACAGATGATGTCTGCCAATGTCGTTTCGTGGACAGTCGGCGCACCAAAACTTAAACCATCGACAGCAGCATCTTGTACAGCTTTGATAATGTCGGGATGTGCATGCCCTAAAATCATCGGTCCCCATGAACCGACATAGTCGACATAACGCTTGCCATCGACATCGTACAAATAAGCACCCTTGGCTTTTTCAATAAAAACTGGCGTACCACCGACACCATTAAAGGCACGTACAGGAGAGTTCACTCCACCTGGAATATGTTTGCTTGCTTGTTTAAACAATTGTTCTTGCTTGGCAGATAAAGTCATGGAAATGCTCAACTTAAAAATAGAACGGCATTCAAAAAAGCTTATGCTTTTGATGCAAATAAATCAGCCCATTCGTGGGTACGCACAGTAACGCCTGATAACGACTGTCCCAATATATCACTAATCACAGCACAAAGGTCGGCACCTGCATCAATCACTTCACTTGAATTTTCAACAGTTAAACCACCAATCGCACAAATTGGCACATCAAATTTTACTTGGGCTTGTTTTAAAGTTTCCAATCCAATATTGCCTGCTTCAGGCTTGGTTTCAGTGGCATAAATTGCACCAAAAGCCACATAGTTTGCGCCATCCGCAATAGCTTGTTCAGCAAGCTCAATCGAATTATTACAACTACGACCAATCAAGACATTTTTGGGTAAACGAGCAACAGCATCAACAATTGAGCCATCACCCTGCCCCAGATGTACGCCTACGCCATATTTTACTGCGGCTTCCAAGTCATCATTGATCACAAAAGGGACTTTATATTGCGCACACATCGACTTCATATATTCGATTTCATAGTCCTGATCTTGTTTTGCCACTTTTTTACGGCGATATTGCAACACTGCCACTTCATAAGTTGACATTGCACCTTCAAGCTTTGCCAATAAAAGTTCAATTGGATCATCATTGGTAATGAGATAAAGACCGCGCATACAAATACCTAAAGTTTCTAATTGATCTAATTATAGCGTTGTTCTTTTATATTTCATGTTATAAAGCGATTAAAAAATATTTTATGCTTAAAAATAATGTTTATTGATTACAAGCATTTTGCTAAATTTTCTAAAATTATATTTTTTTGGCTATTCATGCCTTAATTTCTATAATTAACATTTATAATTCATCTTTAATTTTCACATAAAAAATGCTGTGTCTGGAGCACAGCATAAATTTAAAAAACAAATAACTTAAAAGCCAAATAGTTTAGGTCAAATGATGATATTAATACTCTAAAATTTCAGACCATTTTTTTGTTTCATCAAATAAGACCTTATTGTTTAAAACTGCTTTATATTGTGCAGTCTGATCATTTAAAGCTGAAATTGTCGTAATATTTTTATTGTCTTTGGTATCAATAATTGTCATGACACCGCTATATGGCGAAGAAACAATATCATCATTTTTTGCATCTTTTTTAACAAAGAATGGCTGATTAGTATTGTCATAAGCGACGCTAAAATCACCATTTTCACCGCCTGTTGCAGCAATTTTACCACTCAATTGTAATTTAACATTTGTAGCATCTTGTGCTGACCACACAAGTTTATAGTTATCAACCACATAATTGACTGTTCTAAGTTTTTTACTTTGATCAAATTGTTTGATCACTGCTTTAATTTGATTGACTGTGATTGTCGCTACGGAAGGTAAATCATTGACATTCAGCCCACCATTAATGACCTGATTTTCTCCATCTGCAAATGAAACATTCAAGTCGTTAAATTCATAATCACGACTATGATCATTGATTTGCTTAAACTTAATAACACCAGAAGCACTCCCCTTACCTTCAACTTCAAAAACACCAACACATTTATTTAAAGTGACCGTATTGGCTGTTTTTTGATATGAACCAGATTCACACTTGATATTATTATCCAATATTTCATCTGTTCCATATACCAAAGAGTCAATTAAACCATCTCCTAAAGATTCTCGGAGAACAATTCCACTAACTTCATTGATCAGTGCTTTTGCTGTTTCATCTGTTGTTGGATTTGTTGGATTTGTTGGATTTGTTGAATTTGTATCATCATCATTATCACTCCCACAAGCAACTAATGCTAAAGTACAAACAAGTGTTAATATTTTAATTTTCATTTGGATCATCCTTGTTGAAGGCGCCATCCTATTTTTAAAAATAAAATGCAATAAAACTATTCCTCAAATAAGGAGTTGTTAAATCTCTAAAGTTATGATTTTCAAAAATTTGAATGCTTTCTGAATAAAAATAATACTTCTTTTTTATTTACTGTTATACTTAAGACTCTATATTATAAACACATTAAATATATAAACGAAAAAATGTTCATCTCCAAAATAAAAGCAGGTCTTCAAACCCCAAGTCAAGAACTTAAGAAAATTTATCGTGATATTTTCATTTTCAGCTTAATTGGTTTTTTTATTTTGGTTTTTACTCAAAGTTTTTTAGCATCTATAACGTCTTATTTAGTTTTATTTTTTCTCTATAAATGCTTTTTCTATTCAAAAAAAATAGAACTACCTCAATATTACGAAAAAAATTATCGTATTTTTAAAATAAATCTCATTTATAGTTTAAGCATCATTTTTATTTCTACATTTTTTATTTTAATTATTTCAGCATTTATACATCTAAAATTTTTTAAAATTTTAATCGTCATTTTTTCTACTTTTCTTGTTTACTTTATATTATACCAACTGCCTATTATTTTAGCCTACTTAATCTATTTTAAAATAAAAAGCACATTTTTTGAAATCAAATGGGAATCTCCTACTTCAAATACTCAAAATAAACTGTCCATTTCTGAACGACAACTTAAATTTAAACAACGGAATATAAAACCGAAACCAAATACTCCAATCATAATCAGTACAACATCAGATAAAATTATTCCTCCATTTATACTGAATACCGAAAATAGCAGTACAGAACAACTGTTCGAGCTAAAAATACATTATCAAAGTTATTTAGGTGTACGCCATAAACGCCAAATCAATGAAATATATAAAGTATTCAAAGAAGTTGATTTAAAGCTATCAAACAAAAATAAATTTTATAAGAACAGACAAAGTATTTCAAAAATACAACTCACATTATTAGAACAAATTCTTGAATATACTCAACAATTTTTGACTTATCCGCGAAATGAACAAACACGTTTTTGTCGAAATTTAAACAATGTTCCTGATCTTTGGTTTACACAAATGCTGAATAAAATTTTAGATGATTTGTTAAAGCAAGTTGAGTCTATTTATAATCATGATTTACAATCTTTATTAGACCATCAAGAATTCTTACATCAAAGTTTAAAAGCTGAGGAGGATTTTAAAATAGATAAAAAATAAAATTTTAGAATATTAAAAACAGCATAATAAAATCAAAAGGTTGAATGAAAATACAAAATATCCAAGGTGATCTAAATTTATGCATTATTTTAAAATTACTTTAACTATCTTAATTTGTATTTTATTCATCTATAGTGAAATAAGTTTTTTAAAGTCTTTAAGTATTTTTGTGCTGATTTTAGTATGCCTTTATCTTTTCTTACTTGTATTTATGAAAATTTTGAATCAAGTTTTATTTCCAAATACAATACATGGGCATATTGAAAAAAATGAAAATCAAAATTTAAAATCAATCCCTATTCAGCTATTTAAAACTGATCACCCAAAAGTTAATCAAGAAAAAATCACGATCATACAACAATTTCAAATTTTTAAAAAAAATATTCGTACACAATTAGATTCTCAAAACCAAGCTTATTTAGATGAAATTGAAATGATTTTTCTGGATATAGAGCAACGTAAAAAATCCACTCAATTTAATATTTCTAAAAAACTAAACCGTAAACTTAGATTGGCTGAAAATGAATGCTTAAAACGAATTCAACTGTTATTTGATCATTATTTAAATCATGCATATAACAACTTTGATCAGCAAACATTCATAGATGAACGCAATAAAATTATGGAAAAATTACTTAAAAAAATAGAATTTTTATACCAAAATGACTTACAATCCTTACTCAATCACCAATATTTCATACAACAAAATTTAGATGTGAAACCAGTATTTGAATTAAAGGAAAACACAAAGAGAATTTGGCAAAACGATGAGTAATAAAGATCAATCACATAATCGAATTTCTGGAAAAGACGCTTTAATCACGTGTGTTATCTCGATTATACTTGCTATCTTTATTAGTATCCTTCTATTTATAGATACATGGTTTTCTAATCTATTACTGGTCGTTATATTACTGGGAATTGTATTTGGTGTATATTGGCTGTATAAAATAAGTGATTTAGAATTTAAAAGAATGTTAAAAAATCAAGAAGATGAAAATAAAATAGACGTTATCCATCAACAACCAACTGCTTATTTTTTACAATATCAACAACTCATTTCAAATTATCAACATTTACAAAGTCAGAGTCTACGACATTTAAGTCAAAATGCGCAAAATCAACTGACAAAAATCGAAGAAATCATGCAATTTATGAATGAAAAACTTCAGCAGAGTCAAGATGAATCATTTCAAAATGAAATTATGGATATTCAAAGAACCTTAAATGCCTATCTTAGCCCTGCATTACAGCATTTTATTGATATTCCTGAGTTTTTAAGAAATCGTAAAGTTTTAGATCAACAACAGACACCAAATCAGATCATTGAACAACAGCTACAAATGATTGTAAATGAGTTTGAAAATATTGCTGAGTCAATTTATTTAAATGATTTAAATCAATTGGTTGATCATGGGCAATTCTTAAAATATAAATTACAACAACCCGATCTCTTTAAGACGCAGCAAGATATTTCTGATCATTCAGCTTAAAAGTAAAAAGTTGCAATTCTTACAACTTTTTATTGGTTATAGATGATCAGATATCAAATTACTTTTCATTGACAGAAATAAAATCTTTTACAGTGAGCTGCTCATCTTTTAATTGCTCTGCAACTTCTTGAGCTCGAACTTGATCTGTAAATTGCTGCGCACGTTGTAACTGTGCAGCTAAATGATCCATACTTTGTTGTAAATTAGGCAAAGCTCGAACTTTAAATTCGTTCACTAAATCAATGGTTTCAAAAATTTGGTTAAAAGCCACTTGTAGTTTTTCAACATTAATTACACTATTTGAAGATTGTGATTGAATATCTCGTGTTTGTTGATTCAACATTTTACTGGTTGCAACAATCAAATCTTCCGTAGTGCTATTAATAATTTTAACCTGATTTAGAACAAGTTTTTGAGTTGATAAGGCTTGAGCCACCACCATAGCCGTTTGTAAGGCAGAAACCGTTGTCATCAAAGCACGGTCTACACCTTTTATCAGTTCTAAATTATTTTTTCGAATTAAATCTAGCGACATATACGCCTGTACACTCACCGCTTGTTGCGTCATTAAATCGGTGACTTTCTGCTTTAAATAAAACAAAACTTCTTCTTGTAAAACCATTGCTTTTTGCTGATCTGTCACCCGTACATTTTCAATAATATCTTCAACTTTTCGGCTGAGTTCCTGCCCAATATAACTATATTGTTCAAGCTCTTGCATGGTATCCCACATATTACGTTTGTCACGTTCTAATGCGATATTATCTTTAATTAATTCATCTTTACCATTTTCTAAACTACTCAGTACAACATTAATATGCTCTTCTGAAGATTTATATTTATCAAAATAGTCCTCGACTCGCTCACCTAAAGGTAAAAATTTTAACCATTTTCGCACAGCAAAAAATTTCTGATTATTTGCAGGATTCAAACTGTCTAAAGTTTGTTTAAGATCAATCAAACTTTGGCTAATATTTTGACTGTCAGCATCATCATTTAATTGATTCAATGATCTTGAAAGTAAGCGGTGGCTCAGTCGTGATGATTTTTTAACACTATTATGTCCAAGTTGATGAACTGCATTCACTTTATCTTGAAAGGTTTTTTCATGTACAGGAAGATCAATTAAATGTTGTAAAAATTGTTCAACTTGTTGATTTAAATTTTGTACAACCTCTGGCTTAATTTTTACTGCGCCACCAACTTGTTGATGATCTACTAAAGGTAATGCATCAGGTGCAGTTAATTCTATTTTAGCCATACATTGTCCTCTGTTATTTTATTATGATCTTTTTCAACCTCTTTGATTCAATCATTCAAAGAGGTTTTATATATTATTTAAGTGAATTATTAAATTTTAATCAAAACAATTAACGATCAATTTTATCAAACTGACGGTCTTTTAAACTTAAGTTACCACGAACAATATCAGATAACATCCGCCAATCTGAAATAAAGCTATATAACGGTTGTTTAAAACTTGCTGGTTTATTTTTTTCAAAAACAAAATGCCCTACCCATGCACAAGCATAGCCAGAAACTAATCCATATACAAAATATTTAGGTTTACGTTGACGAATTGCTTTACTAAAAAAATAAATCCCGACGCTACTGCCTACCGCATGTAGACGGCGACTCATAATATTTCGGTGTTCGGTAAGATAAAAACGATAAAATTCAGAATAGTTTTTAATTGGTAGCTGAAAATTTGGCGTCGTTAATTCTGATTTTGGTTCAACGAGTGCATTCATTCTGATTTTCCTTATTTATTTTGTATTGCTTTATTCTAATGGATGCCGAATTAAAAGCCAAATGAACTTTGACCCATACAAATACTGATAATGCAGTTTGAATCGACAAGAAAGCGAACAATTTTACAGTATATTTTAGGCTACAATAGCGCATTAAAATTCAAATTTTACTATTTTTCAGGATTTCACCATGCTTGAAGTTGAATTGAAATTTCAGATTTCAGAAAGCCGTCGTAATGCTTTACTCAAAGCCATTGACCCTAAAAAGTCTGAAATTATTCAACTTCAAGCAAAGTATTATGATACACCTGATAAAAAATTGGCGGCACACGGTGCTGCACTGCGTCAACGCTTAGAAGGTAAAACATGGGTTCAAACCCTTAAAGCTGCGACTAAAAACCATTTACAACGTATTGAAGAAAATCACAATTTAGGTGAATTAGCTGAAGCACCACAACTGGATCTTTCACTCTATCCAAAAAACTCCGAAGCTGATCAAATTCTGCAAAATGCTTTAGGTGATCAATTTGACCAGCTACGATTGCAATTTGAAACTGATATTCAAAGAACGTGTCGAGTCATTACATTTGAAGATGCAGAAATTGAAGTCAGTTTAGACATTGGTGAAGTGCGTACTCAAACAGCACGTCATGAAATTCATGAAGTTGAATTTGAACTAAAAAATGGTTCTATCCAATCTTTATTGGCTTTTAGTTTTGAATGGGTGAAAAAATATCAACTTTGGTTAGATGTTCGTAGTAAAGCCGAATTTGGTAACTTATTGACATTAAATCAAACTGTCAGCCCTGCTCATATCGCTAAAGATATGATCCTGAACAAAAAAGATAGTTCAGATAAAAGCTTAAGAACGATGATTGCTAATCATATGCAACATCTATTACCAAATATTGCCGCAATTTCAGCACAAGTTGCTGAAGCAGAACACATTCAACAAGCTCAGCTTGCCTTACACCATTTACATCTCAGTTTATCTTTATTTAAAGATTGGACACATGTAAAAACTGAAAAATGGGCACATCAACTTGCTGCATTTGAAAGTCATTTTCAAAATTTACAACATTTTCAACACATGCAAAATACTTTAGGTGCTTTGCTACAAAACCCTAAAACGGCTGAAAGCTTAGATAAAGACATTCTATATGCACAAGAAAAGTTGAATAATTTAGTTAAATCTACACAAAATGTGCAGCATTATTTAGAATTACTCATGTTTAGCCTTGCAGAGGCTGAACAATCCACTCATGATTTAAAATGGTTTGCACAAAATACGCTGCAAAATCAATATAAATTATTACAAGAGGCTTTGAGTCAAGCCGATTTAAATCATCTGGAAAGTCTTGAACTTTTAGCGCAAAGACTGAATGAGCTAAAATTTAGCTTCCCGATTTTAACCCAAATTTATGATGTAAAAAATCTACAAAAATATGGAAAATCACTGAACGATGCACAGCAAGCATCTGAGCAATATCAAGTTTTAGCATCATCTTCATCTTATTTACAACAAACTGAACTAGAAGCCAGTGATTGGTTTGCATTAGGTTGGTTAACTGCAAAACAAGAAGCTTATGCAGAAAAACTACTTGAAGCAACTGAACAATTTCTAATCAGTCGAAAGTTTCTAAAATAGGATTAAACTATAATATATTCAATATTTTACATTTAAGTTTATTTTGTATTATGTTATCAGGTGATCAAGACATTGATATATTGTGGTCACCTTATTGAGTAACAAACATCAAGTTTTACTTAGTTATTTTTAGTGATATTTAAAAACCTCATAGTTCTAAATCAGTTTTTTGAATAGCACTTTTTTGAATTAAAGTATCAAAATTAATGACTTCATCTGCATATTGTTGGGCAAAATTTGCATGTGAAATGATAAAAGTTGTTTTTACTTGGCTTTGAATAAATTTCATTAATGCCATACTTGTTTGTTCATCTAATGCGGCTGTTGGCTCATCCATAATTAATAATTGTGGTTTTTTAAGTAGTGCTCGAATAATACTAATACGCTGCTTTTCGCCACCTGAAAAACTTTTATAAACATGTTTAATATTATCATCTAAAGCTAAATTATTTTTATTTATTAAATTCAATAAATTAAACCGTTCTAAATAATCATAAAGCTCATCATCGGTATATGTATAATGACTATTATGAACTAAGTTTTCTCTAAATGTTCCCGAGTACACTACAGGCATTTGACTCACGACTGCAATTTCTTTAAAAATATTTTCAGAGAATTGTTGACTGATTTCCACATTTTTATAAAACAATTGCCCTGCTTTTATCTTTTCTAAGCCAATTAAATAGTTGATAAAACTCGTTTTTCCTATACCTGTTTGCCCAATCGCAATATAGTTCTTCCCTTGTTCTATGACAAAGTCAAAATCTGTAATTAGGTTTTTACCTAAGTAAAATTCGGCTTGTTTAAACGCATAGAAAATAGGCTGATCAATAATAACTTCAGAACTGAGTTGATCTGTCATTAAATGAAAATATTGTTCAAATTTTTCGATGGCAATAAAATCACCTTTCAAATGAATAATACTTTGTGACACCATTAATAAAGGCATGGTTAATGCAATAATATATGTACTAATGAGGACAAAATCACCTGAAGTCACTTGCTTTTGACTGAACAGATAAACTGTCAACAACATAAATGATAAAAGAAAAAAACCCACGAATAAAACTTGTATAACCATTAAACCAGCAAGTTTTTTATGGCTACTTAAAATCTCATCTTTATAATGTTCTAAACGCTTTTCGTATAAATTCATTTCATATTGCTGTGCACCATTAACCTTAATATCATAATTTGTTTGAATTTTTTCAACTAAAAACTGACCGACCTGATTTTGCGCATTATACATTGCAGTAAAAATATCATTTCCCTTTGCAGTAAAATATATGTTCAATGCAAAAGTGATCACGGCGAATAACATAAAATATAAGGCATAAGCTAATTCAATAGCGTGTGCAAGCACCCAAACCATACTTAAAATTTGGAATAAAATAGGAACTAATACAAATAAAATAACGTAGGTAATCGTACCAAATGAGCTAGCTCCACGTAAAATATCAGTTTGATAAACCCCCAATTCAATTTTTTTCTGTTCCGCAAATGTCGCCTCAAAAAATTGTTTGACCCCACCATGTAAAAGTGCAATTTTAAATTTAGTCATTAATCTTGCACTTAAGAAATTCGCTGCATGATTTAACACATTCATCAGCAACCATCCTAAAGCGTAGGCTGTTGCTAAAATGTAGAGATTTTTCCATGTAAATAACTGGTCAAATGTTACAACATTTTTCGTATGAGACTGATCAACAATTTCTTTTAAAATATAAGGCACTGCAACTGAAAGTAACGTGTGAATCATCAAGAATAGACCTAAAATCAGCATATCTTGTATTGGTCTGGGATAACGATTTTTGACAATTTTCCAAATAGTTTGATAATTTTTTAAAACTTTTATACTCATCCAAAACCTATTTTTATCTATTTTTTAGTCAATTTATTCTTATTCTAATCATGGCAGATCAAATGCTTCCATGTATTTATTGTGAACAGTGATTCAATTTATCTTAATATTTAAACGTATCCAATTATGTACTAGGTTTTAAATTTATATTGTTCTAATATAAGAAAAAGTTTCTATAACAGGATGTTAGACCATGTTTGAAATAGAACTCAAATTTCAAATCAAAAATGATAAAAAAGATGCCTTTCTCAAAGCATTACAAAGAAGAAAGTGTGATAAATCCACTATACATACTCAATACTTTGATCATGATAAATGCCCTTTATCTACACAAGGTATTGGATTACAACAACGTTTAGAAAATGGTCAATGGATACAAATACTACATTTATCCAATGTAGAACAACTGGCACCCCCCCAATTTCAAATCAATTTAGGAACAACAGCCCCCAACAATTTCGAGTTTAAAAATTTTGGTAATAAAAACCATCATAAAAGCATCAGCAAAAATACTCAAAAATTATTAAATGATCTTTCATCTGAACTGTATGTGAAATTTAGCATAGATATTGAACGCTTTATCACCTCATTTAATTTTCAAAAAAGCCTCATTGAAGTGTATTTTGATCAAGGTCTTGTTTATTCTCAGCAACAAAAACGAGAGTTTTCTGAAATAACATTTAAGTTAAAAAAAGGTAATATTCAGGATTTTATTTCTTTTGTTCTGCCTCGCATTAAACGTTATGCCTTATATTTAAATACACAAGCTAAAACACATTATGATGATTTACTCAGTCAGAACATCCCTGCTCAATTTCAAACACCATTTCAATTAGACCCAAAAAGCTCACCTGAACAAGCCATTAAAAAGATTGTACAACATACTTTACAGCATCTTTTGCCGAACAGTTCTGCCATTGCCTCAGGCTACTTTACTGAGGAACATGTACATCAAGCTCGTGTTGCGATCCGTAGGTTACGCAGTGCACTCAAAACTTTTGCGCATTGGTCATCTCATCTTGATCCGACATGGGAACAACAACTTGCCGAACTTTTCCGCCAACTGGGTCATCAACGTGATCTTGATATGGTTAAAAGTACAATTTTACCGCAAATTTTAGCTGATTGCTCACCCAACATAACATTGAAAAAACACAAAAATATAGATAAAAATAAACTAGATGATGTGTTTAAGTCGTTTAATTTTCACGCTCTTATCTTAACTTTGATGCAGTTTGTCCATACACAGCATAGTGAGCCACTTTCTCTCAATCTGAAAAAACAATTTAGAAAAGATATTGAAAAATTACATCAGAATATTATCAACAATTCATTTAATTTTTTAGAATTAGCAATAGATGACCAACACCGTGTTCGTAAACGCTTAAAACGTCTACGTTATAGCATTGAGTTTATCGCATCGCTCTATCCTACTGAAAAGGTAAAAGAATATTTAAAAGCACTGAAACCTGCACAAGAAGCTTTAGGTTTATATAATGATTTATTTGTTGCTGAAAATATTTTTAAAAGCATCTCAGAACATGAACCTAAAGCATTATTTGCTCTAGGTTGGATTGCTGCACGAAAGCATGATTTATTAGCACAATCAGCCCAAGAGTTACGCCATCTTTCTCAAGCTGTACCTTTTTGGAAGTAAATAATCTTAATTTTTACAATATTTTAGATTTTATTTGGGAAAATGCGATTAACGATATTTCCCAAATATTTTCCAAGTTTGGTTATCTGCTAAAGGATCACTATAACTGTCATTTCGTTGCTTACGTGGCTTATCACGTGCATCAATCAATTCAAAATGCTCTTCTGTGCTTAATACTAAACCATTCACATAAAAACGAGTACGTGTATATTCACTTTGACCATGTTGAAAAATATACGTTCTTAAATCAATAAACTCACGATGTGCCACTAAGGCTGCGGTATCATCGCTATTTAACCAATGTTTCATGGCTAAAACTTGTTCAGGCTCAAACTGACCACATTTATCCATCAAACTGGCTAAACCACGAAAAGTTTTAGATTCTTTTGCTCGTGTTTTATTAATACGAATACGATCTACATGAAAGAAAAATAAGGGTAAATTTAAGTGGCTAGGTAGATGGACAGCATCTAAAACCTCATCTTCCATAAAGGGTTGAAATAAGTCTTGCGCACGTTCAATCAACCCTGTCCACTGATGATAATATTCGGCAACTTGTTGTTTTGAACCATAATAAATAGGTAGACCTTCAACATTTGCTAAATCTGTTGGCGGCCAAATATTTTGACGCAATAAGGCAATATCACTTTTTAAACTTTGTACCGCAATAGCATCTTGCATATACACCTCTTAAATTGTTTAATTTTATACTTAGGCTATTTTAAGTATGCTATAGTTTAAATATACATACAAGATATTGAGAGATTTTAAATGTCAAACAATTCAAATAATTTTGATGGCTTATTAGACCAAAACGAATCTGCACCAGATGAACAATTTTATCAACGTGCAGATGAATTTATTGCACTTGCAAATGAGCTTGCAGACACGACAGATGATGCTGAACAATTCGCTCAATCTGCTGCAAAAGTCAGTGCTTCACTGATGTATGCCAATGCACGTTTTGACATTTGGTTGACTGCATGTGGTTATGACAAAGCTGAAGATATGCAAGCCAACAAAGAGCAAATTTTGCAGTATTTTTTAGAGCAATATAAAGTTATGTTAGAAGATAATTTTGAAGAATATGCAAATAACTTTGAAGAATATATGAATCCACCACAGGATGAAGTTAAGCATTTCGTTTAAAGGCGAGATTGCCTATAATATGAGAATATTTATGTAATCGTTGTGGAAATATTCATGTCTCAAAAAATCGATGCTGCGGATGTCACTGAAGAAGAAGCGTTAAATGCCGTTTTTTTTGAGCGTGCCGATGAGTTCATCAAACAAGCCAATGAATTTTGCCGCCCACCAAAAGGTCAAAAACCTGATCCAAATGAGTTACGTGGTCAGGTCAGTGCAGCCATGTTATTTGCCACAGCTCGTTTTAATACATGGGTTGCAGCCAATACGTTTAAAGATGGCAACGAAATGCGTGATGCCAAAGAGCAAGTGATGTCTTATGTACTTCAACAGTTTCAAATGATGTTAGAAGACAATTATGACGAATATTGTGAACAATTCGAGAACTATTTACGCTTCCGTAAAAATGAAGAATTTCACACACATAAGCATGACCATGACCATCATCAACACTAATTTACAGACCTAAAAATGAAAAAAGCCCTGTCAAGTACAAGGCTTTTTTATTCTTTTACAGATCATTAAAATAAAAACAATTGATCAAAATATGTGATTACAAAAAATTATGGTTTCTGTGCCGTACCATATTGATCTGCCATTACCTCAACCAACTGATTCAGATCAATATATTTCTTAATCACAGCATCTACATCTGCTTTGGTCAATTTTGCAAACTCTTGATCACGTTGTGCTCGATCCAATAAGTTACGTTTATTTTGCATTTGGGAAACTAACATACGATGAATAATACGATCATCTTCAAGTGAAGTAACACGTTTTTTCATGATTCTGGCTTTTGCTGCTTCAAGCTCTTGTTCCGTTATGCCATTGCTTAATAATTCAGTTAATACTTGATGAATGACTTGTGAAACTTGGGCTGATTTTCCCGCAGTATAGTTGGCTTCTATCTTGATTGCACCAGACTCAACAACGTCATCTAGATCCAATTGACTACCAAAACCATAAACTAAAGCATTCTTTTCACGCAATTCCTTACCTAAACGAGAAGATAATTGTGAATCACCTAAAATATTATCTAATACAATTAATGCAGGTGCATCCACATGATATGCCCCAACAGGAATCGTCAAAATACTTTGATAATTACCAAACTCTCGTTGCTCTGAAAGCGCATGAACTTTTTGTGCTTTATATGCTTCAAAACCAGAGCTTAAACGCTCATATTTTTCTTTACTTTTCCAATTTCCTAACTGTGATTGAAGTAACTTTTGAATATGTTTAGCATCATATTGTCCTGTAATGGCAATTTGTGCATGATCCATTGCAAAAAATTTCTGATATAAATCTTTCACTTGCTGATTCGTCATTGACTTAATTTGCTGTTTTGCCAACTCTGGTTCATAGTGATAACGCAAATCACCTGCTTGATAAGTCTCTAGCAAACGAGAAATGGTTAATGCAGCTACAGTTTCAGGCTCGGTATAAGGACGATCTAAAGTCGCTAAACTTTGTAACTTGATTAAATCAAACTGTGATTGTTCGAACTTTGGCTTTTT
The DNA here is from genome assembly GCF_030329325.1 of Acinetobacter sp. 226-1. Taxonomy (NCBI): domain Bacteria; kingdom Pseudomonadati; phylum Pseudomonadota; class Gammaproteobacteria; order Moraxellales; family Moraxellaceae; genus Acinetobacter; species Acinetobacter sp. 226-1. The sequence continues at coordinate 348,424 of NZ_JACANU010000002.1, read as the reverse complement.
CATCACAGCTAAAATATACTGAAAAAAGTCATCAAACTTATCTTTTTTCGCAGAAATTTGGATTTGCATCCCATTGCCATTTGCAACTGCACTGGCTGAACCACCTGCTTCTATCGTTTTATCTGCAATATCTTGCAAACTATATTGATCTGAAGCACGTAATAACAAATAAGAAGTAAATTCAATAATCTCATCTTTATTGAATAAAGACTGTGCTGTACCGAACTCCACATTCAAGGTTGCATAGGTTTTATCATCACGAGTGGTCGTTGGAAATAGTGCATATTGCATTCCATTTTTGAGTTGACCACGTTGAATTTTTTGCTCAGATTTTTGCAAAAGCTGTTTTGAAACATCAACATACTGCGCTACTTCTTTTTTATATTCATCTGCTGACTTTAGTGGCTCTTCAGCAATGGTCTGCTGATCTAATGTTTTATTAGACTCCGTAGACTGTTTTTGCTCAAGTGCTTTCTTTTGATCTTCAGGAGTAGGCTGTATATCCCCACTAAAACGATGTGGTGACGTTAAAAATGTTTTTAAGGTTTGATTGGTTTCTGCAACTGTTAAAGCTTGTATTTTTTGTTGGTCTTTAAAATATTGTGTCCAATCACCATGTGATGATACAACATAATCACTCAACATTGAGCCGACTGCTGATGCACTACTCAATAGATTATCTTGTGCATTTTTTAAGAGATTTTTAACACGTTTTAACTCAACTTCATTAAATGCTGGGTTTTGTTCTACACCTGAGATTAAGGCTTGATCAATACGTTTTGCATCATGTGTAGGTGCATAAATTGCCCCCATTAAAATCAGATTAAAATCATCATCTAACCAAGTTGTTGATTGCACATTCGTTGCTATACCTGTTTCAACCATACTGGAATATAAATGACCACTTGGCTGCAATGTATATAAATAAGGTGTTAATGCTAAAACGGGTTGAATTGCTTCATTTTTCCCATTCATATAAATATTAAATTTTGCTAAATCGCTGCCTTTTTTTACAATAAATTGGCGATTTTTTACAGTTGCTGAATCTAATAAGGGAACTTGTGCTTGTGTTGGTAATGCACGTTTTGGAATGGCACTAAAGTTTTGATCAATTTGCTTTAAAACCTCAGCTTTATCAAACTTTCCTGAAATGACCATAACCGCATTATTGGGTGCGTACCAGTCTTTATAGAACTTGTTCAGTTCATTCATTTTAATGGATTGTAACTCAGGTAAATCACCAATCGGCAAACGTCCTAAGAATTGATTACCATAAGCTGCTTTCCACATTTGATCCATGAGTACAGCAAATGGCTGATCCATTCTGACTTCACGCTCACGCATGACAATATTAATTTCAGAAGGTACATATTTTTCTTGTAAAACCAACTGATCCATCCGTTCTGCTTCTAAATAAATAATTTCATTTAAAGCATTCGCTTCAGGACGTACAATATTGGTATATTTTGTTGAATAATAATCTGTGCTCGCATTCGTCATTAAAGTATAACGATCAAGTCGACGTTGAAATTCTTCGCCTTGAACATTTTTTGTTCCTTTAAAAGCAAGATGTTCTAGTAAATGTGCTAAGCCTCCTTTTCCTTTTGGATCATTCAAAGAACCTGTAAAATATACTGTATTAACAAAGACTTTACTCTCTTTCTCATTCGGTGCTAATAAGATACGAAAACCATTTTCTAAGGTATATTCTTCAATATTATGTTCAGATTTAACCAAAACAGGTTGGGCAAAAGCCGCTATCCCGACGCCCATTAAACAAAGAGATAAAGTGAGTTTTTTCAACCGCATTAACATAGAAATTCCAGATTTTTTGGATAAATTTTAAAAAATTGTAAACAGCTTAGCTTAAGAAAGACTGCAATAAATAGTTAATTTTTGAAACTTTTTACTGTTCAATCACATTTAAAAAATCAGGACTGCCATTTTTGTAAAAATTTTATTTCAGTCGTATCCACCACATTGCATTGGTTAAATGCTGCAAACCTTTCCAGTTCCTGCATCAGTAGAAAATAAAACTGATCCTGATCTAGCCATGATTTGGCTTCATCCTGTAAATGAAAACTGCACAGTTGCAGAATTTTTTCTCCCCGATGTGCTTTACAATCCATCCGCCCTACCAGTTGATCAGCATATAAAACAGGCAAGCAAAAATACCCAAAACGACGCTGCTCGGCAGGTAAATAGCACTCCAACCGATAATCCATCGCAAAAATCTGCTCTAAGCGTTCACGATGGATCAGTACATTATCAAAAGGAGATAGAATTTTAAGCTGTACTTGTGGCTGTAGCGTATGCGTCAAAGCCTGCGTGTCGACATATAAAAGCTGCCCTTTTGCCTGTTGAATAGGTGTAATAGTGCCAAGCTGAAGCTGTTCATCAATAATTTGACGCATCGCCTTTTGTAGTGACTGACCCGTTTTTAAGTGCAAGAGCTGTTTTAAACTGAAAATACCATGTGCCCGTAGCGTCTGATCAAATAAATATTGTGCATATTGTTGCAGATCAGGTTCGCTTAAATCGAGATCTGCGGGTAAACATCGTGCTGTCAGATCATAAATTTTTTCCATGCCCTGACGCTGACAAATCATCAGATCACCTTGCATAAATAACTGCTCAAGTGCACGTCTTCCTGCACTTGACTTCCATCCTTGTCCAGCAACCTGACGATGCCGAAGTTCCAAATCACGTAATTTGAGTGGACCTTCTGCTGTGATTTGCGCCATGATTTCAGTCATTAACTGGGGCTCACCACGATTAAAATAACGGCTTTCACCACGTCGGACTGCATTCATCTGGATTAAAGCAAAACGATAATCACGCATGGGTAAATATGCTGCGGCATGTGCCCAATATTCAAAAATTTGTTGATCTTTCACCAAATGATTCAAATGATCTTGCTGATAATCCTGCACACGATTCCATAACACATGATGATGTGCCCGCTCTACAACGGAAATGGTATCAATTTGCACATAACCCAAGTGTTGAATCATGCTCAATGTTCCTGACTTTCCGATATATTCCGTAGCGTCTGGGATTAATTTTTGATGAGCCAATGCCAATTGTCTTAAATTTTGTTGATGCATAAATCACACAATATAGCTGTTATTTTCAGGTGAATATTAAAGTTATAGATTTAAATACTGATTTGAATGAGCAAAGCAAAATGATACAAAAGTTGAAGCATCCACATCAGCCTTAAAATGTCACTCAAAAAGACTTTCCCTCAAGAAAGTCTTCAGCATGCTAACATTATTTTTTAAGATACAATGCAGAATTTACAGAGAAAGTTCAGCCACCATATACAACTGCGCATAACCTGAAATTTCAATACGTTGATCATTCAGAATTTTACAATATAACTCTCCGCCTCGTGCAGAAGCCTGATAAGCAATCAGTTGATCTTTACTGAGTTTTTCAGCCCATAACGGTGCCAATCCTGTATGCATGGAACCTGTCACAGGGTCTTCATCAATGCCTTTATGTGGTGCAAAATAACGTGCAATATAATCATATTTTGAAGAAGCTGCCGTGATGGTCAGATCCAATTGATCTTCTTTGGCAGTGATTGCGGTCGAGATTTTATAGGATGCTGCAAGTTTCTGAATTGCATCTAAATTTGGAATAGCATCTTGAACCGCTTGTGCTGACTTTAATACCAAAATAAAAGCTTGCGGATTGATATAAACCTCTTCAAAAGGCTGATCAATCACCTGATTTAACAGTTCAGGATAATTCAGCAAAGGTTCAGCTCTACGAATTGGAAAATTCATGTGAATCATTCCATTTTCATTGCGCTGAATAATAAAAATACCTAAATTTTCAACATGAAATTGCAGTGTGGTTGCCGCTGTATAATGTTCAAATAAAACAAAAGCTGATGCCAAAGTTGCATGTCCACAGAAATCCACCTCCAAAATTGGGGTAAACCAACGGATTGCATAGTTTTCCGCATCCATTTTTTTGACAAATGCAGTTTCAGCCAAATTATTTTCCAAGGCAATTTTCTGCATGAGGGCATCGTCCAGCCACTCATCTAGAACCAATACAGCCGCAGGATTACCCTTAAATAATTGTTGGGTAAAAGCATCAACCTGATACATTTTCATGTTTAATCTCCTCATTCATGGGTATTTTAGCCAAAACCATTGCTTGAAAAACAGATACACTTTTTATTTTTAACCAGATACAAAAAAAGCATTATGTGACCATAATGCTTTTAAATAAAAATGCTCAGCAAAGCTTAGCGCTGCTGTAATTCTTCATATTGTTCTGACTGTAAAATAGCTTGATCAGTTTGCCCCATTAATTGACTAGTGACCATGCCCGCAGTCATGGATCCATCCACATTTAAGGCTGTACGCCCCATATCAATCAAAGGTTCAATTGAAATTAACAATGCCACTAAAGTTACAGGTAATCCCATAATAGGTAAAACAATAAGAGCAGCAAAGGTTGCGCCACCACCGACACCTGCTACACCTATCGAACTCAGAGTGACAATACATGCCAATGTTAAAATCCAAACAGGATCTAGTGGATTAATTCCAACTGTTGGAGCAACCATAACAGCAAGCATCGCAGGATATAAACCAGCACAGCCATTTTGACCAATGGTTGTACCAAACGAAGCTGAAAAACTGGCAATTGACTCAGGTACACCTAAACGACGAGTTTGCGCTTCAATATTCAAAGGTATACTTGCGGCACTTGAACGACTGGTAAAAGCAAAGGTCAGCACAGGTAAAACTTTTTTAAAAAAGCGAATTGGGTTGACACCTGTCAAAGCCAAAATGATGGCATGCACCATAAACATAATGGCAAGACCAACATAAGAAGCCACTAAAAAACCACCAAGGTTTATAATGTCTACCAGTTTAGAACTCGCAACAACTTTTGTGATCAATGCAAAAACACCATAAGGTGTAAGTAACATAACCAAACGAACTAGCTTCATCACCCAAGCTTGTAAAGTTTCAATGGCTGTTACAATACGCTGCCCTTTTTCAGCATTCTCTTTAATCAATTGAATACCAGCAAGACCTAAAAATGTCGCAAAAATTACAACACTAATAATAGAAGTTGGATTTGCACCTGTTAATTCAGCAAAAGGGTTTGTAGGAACAAAAGATAAAATAAAATCTGGAACATTTAAATCGGTTACTTTACCGACATAATCAGAATTTAACTTTGCTAAACGTTCTGTTTCTTGCGTTCCTTGAACCAGTCCTGCTGCACTTAAACCAAATAAATTCGTTACAAATACACCAACCAATGCGGCAATCAAAGTCGTAAATAGTAAGGTTCCTATACTAAAAATACTAATTTTACCCAATGAACTTGCATCATGAAGTTTAATCACAGCACTCAGAATAGAAATAAATACCAATGGCATAACCACCATTTGTAATAGTTTTACATAACCATTACCTACGATATTAAACCATTGAATAGATTCAGTTAATATTTCTGGCTGTGCGCTATAAACAAGATGTAAACCTAAACCAAATCCCACACCTAAACATAAGCCTGCGAAAACTTTTTTAGCAAGACTCCAGTTCGTTTTTCGGGTTTGCATCAAGATCAGAATTAAACCTGCGAATATCAAAATATTCAAAATGAGCGGATAATTCATTCAATTTCCAATTTTTTACACTGCTTTTATTATATTCTAATTCAGTGGAATTCCTTGTTATTTAGCATTTTTATGTATAAATGGCGAATTTTCACCCAAATTATAATAAATTGATAAATCAAATACTTCTTGCTTATATCTAAAAAAATGATAAGTATTTCTAAAAATAAAATATATAAGTGTATAACATTCAAACCAAACTCAAATGACTGTAGCACTCTTTATATTTTCCATATAAGTGTCTTTTTCATTTGAAAAAAAACATAAATCATCACGGTTTAGATATTCCTCAAATAAATAATCAAAATAACTTGCCAAGTTTTAAGCAGCAATTTAGTGTAAGACTCATGATTAAAACAGATGATAAAAAATTGAGTAATCAAATCATGTCAATAAGCAAAATTAAACTGAGTCTTTTTCTCTGCTTAAGTACATGTTTGGGCATTGGTTTATTGCGTTTTTCTTATACAGCTCTTCTTCCTTCAACACGTGAAAGTTATGAATGGACAGCTCACTTTGCCAGTATGTTAGGCAGTGCCAATCTTCTTGGTTATTTGATTGGGGCTTTTTTTGCAATGAAGCTGCCACAAAATCAGAGTATGGCGAAATACTTACTCTATGCTGCATTTGCAGGTAGTTTAAGTCTACTCAGTTGTGCTTTTGCTGAGCTTCCTGCAAGTTGGTATGTTTTTTGGCGTATTATTTCAGGTGTCAGTGGTGGGTTATTGATGATTCTTGCACCGAGTGTTGTAGTGCAATGTTGTGCCGTAGAAGATCGCTTAAAAATTAACTTTATTGGTTTTAGTGGAATTGGGATTGGTGTCCTAATTGCAACTTTATTTATGCCGTATTTAGATCATATTTCAACACAAACTGCATGGCTCATTTTATTTGCTTTTTCATTTATTATTTGTCTCATTCTTTTATATTTGCTTAATATTTTTAAAAATCATATCAATAATATTCAAATGCCACTCCAACAAAACAATGTGATGGATGGCATGTATTTTAGCTTATTACTGGTTTATGCCTGTAGTGCATTTGCCTATGTGCCGCACTCTTTATTTTGGATTGATTATTTAAAAAACACTTTGGCTCTTGATTTATATCATATTAATTTTAATTGGATTTTATATGGTTCAGGGAGTGCTTTGGGTGCAATTAGTGCTTATGTATTCGCACGGATTTTTGGGCATTTTACGGCACTTAAAATCTTATATAGCTTGTATGTTGTAGCAATTATTATTGCCATTTTAGATTTAAACCCTATTTTTACTTATATATCTTCATTTTTTACAGGTTTACTCAACCCTGCTGTAGTTTTTTTAACCTCATTTACCATTATGCAGCTTTATGGCGTGGCGTATAAAAAACTTTGGAGTATAGCGACCTTGGCGTTTGCGCTTACACAATTAGTCGGTGGTTTATGTTTTAGTGCTTTACAACATTTTGGAGTAAATTATCATCAACAATTTATACTTGCTGCTGCTGTGTTAATGGTCGGTACATTACAATTTTTTGTTTATAGCCTGCGAGCAAAGCCGCTTTAATATCATCCAAGTTAATACGCTATTGGACATACATAAACGCTTATCAGGCTGATATTTTAATTTTTTTTAAAAAATTTCCTAGATAAAATCCAGACTTAACTGAGAATTAATCTGACAATTCACAAATTCAGTCTTAGAAATTTGCATATATTTCATGTTACAAGACTTAAAAGTACAATTTTCGATACGGGATTGATGAATAATCAATGTAATCATATTGGTTTCTATAAAATAACAATGTTCAAAATGACATTTTATAAAAAAAGCACCACGAAAATTGGTTTTAAACCATGTAAACCCTATAAAATGGATATTATAAAATCTCACTCTATGTAAATTTACAGCATTAAACTGAAATTTTCCGATATAAACAAAACTTCTAAAATTTTGTTCAAACATAAAATCATACATCATGCTTTATAAGCGTCTCCCATGCGATTTTAAAAATTCACCATAAAACTAATCTTGTCGATCATCTGTCTGTACGATTTGAGGATCAAGATCCAATAATAAATCTGAGAATAATCCCTTTTTCAAACACGCATCAAAGCCATAGGTAGTATTGAACATTAAAATATTTAAACTTGCCTGTAATTGCTCAAAAGTTGCTATTTCCAACACTTTTGAGAAAATAACCTGGCTACGCTTTTTACTTGTAATTCCTTCATTGATCACATAAAGGTCAATTTCATAACTTAAATCCACAATTTTATCGTGTTCATATCGCGGATACGAACTGACCCACAATGTCACTTTATATTGTTTTGTCCAAATACACTCTGCCAAAAAAACATTATAGCTAAGATAAAACTCAATAATCTCAAATAGATCCTCTTCATTCAAAGCATTGATCACATCTAAGGGAACTTGAATTAAATGATTCTTTGCAATACTCCAACGTGCTGGAACACGAAGTGAAATCAATGTCTTATAAAATTCATTTATCATTTTTTGTCTAATCTTTAAGTTTACAAAACCAACAATATAAAAAAAGCCCATCAGTTCTATGAGCTTCTTTTATATTGTATTGCAATCGATGTTATGAATTAACTGTCCATATGCATAATAATGGCTTGAGCAAATTCAGAACAACGTAATAATTTTGCACCTTTCATTAAACGTTCAAAATCATAAGTCACTGTTTTAGCTTCAATGGCAGCCGAAATACCCTTAATAATCAAATCTGCTGCCTCAGTCCACCCCATATCACGCAGCATCATTTCCGCAGAAAGAATAATCGAACCGGGGTTCACCTTATCCTGTCCTGCATATTTAGGTGCTGTGCCATGTGTCGCTTCATAAACCGAAATTGCCCCGCCAATATTGGCACCCGGTGCAATGCCAATACCACCTACTTCAGCAGCCAAAGCATCAGAAATATAATCTCCATTTAAGTTTAAGGTGGCAATCACAGAATAATCCGCAGGGCGCATTAAAATTTGTTGCAGGAATGCATCAGCAATCACATCTTTAATAACAATGTCCTGACCTGTTTTTGGATTTTTGATTTTCACCCAAGGACCACCATCCAATAATTCACCCCCAAAACGCTCAAGCGCAAGTTCATAACCCCACTCTTTAAATGCGCCTTCGGTATATTTCATGATATTGCCTTTATGCACCAAAGTGACTGAAGGTTTATCATTATCTATGGCAAATTGAATGGCTTTACGCACCAATCGCTGTGTACCTTCTTTGGAAACAGGTTTAATTCCAATACCACAATTTTCCTCAAAGCGGATTTTAGTAACACCCATTTCCTCTTTTAAAAATTTGATGACTTTTTTCGCTTCAGGCGAGTCAGCTTTCCACTCAATTCCTGCATAAATATCTTCGGAATTTTCACGGAAAATGACCATATCAGTCAGCTCAGGATGCAACAATGGTGAAGGCACTCCCTCAAACCAACGTACAGGACGTACACAGACATACAGGTCAAGTTCCTGTCTTAATGCGACATTTAAAGAGCGAATACCACCGCCTACAGGTGTGGTTAATGGACCTTTGATTGAAATGACATATTCACGCAAAACCTCAAAGGTTTCTTCGGGCATATAAGTGCCATAAATTTTATTGGCTTTTTCGCCACAATACACTTCCATCCATTCAATCGAACGTTTGCCACTATAGGCTTTTTGTACCGCAGCATCGACCACGGCTTTCATTGCCGGTGTAATATCCACACCAATACCATCTCCTTCAATAAAAGGAATAATAGGATGATTCGGAACATTGAGTGACAGATCTGCATTTACGGTAATTTTGCTGCCGTCCGCAGGTACAACGATCTTTTGATAACCCATTTTTCAGGATCTCCCTGTTGTTATAATTGGCGATTTTTAAAAATTTACAGTAATAAAAAGAGATTTTGCATCTTTCCCTATCTCTTAGAGATTAATCGAATTTGCATGTTTTTGAGATTTATATCAGGAATAACTACATTTCTTAATTGAATAAGCGACATGCTTTTACATTGTCTGAACTCAATCCACATGTTTCAACACATCTTACTGACTGTTGATGAATGCAAAGCATAAAGTTGCAGAGCATAAAATTTAATTCTGTTATAATCGCTCTCAATCCTGCGGGCTTTTTATTTTGATGCCTGCCCCACCTTTGTTAAAACGGGTCACTGAACTAATGCCAATCATTTAAGCATTTTTAATCCTTCCCAACTCTACTTTTTCAAAGCAGGGAACTTTTCATGACTAAAAATGACTTTAGTGAGTGGAAGTTCCCCTCTTTTCAAAGAGGGGTTAGGGGAGATTTTTAGGAATTTAGCCAATTATTTTGCTTAACTGAACGGCTTATACCGTACTCGATTTATTTTATTTCTCATGATATTAGTAGCTTAAGATGAAAATTGTCATTCTAAACAAGCCCTATGACGTCCTCTCCCAATTTCGTAAAGACGAAGCACATATGACGATCTCAGACTTTGTCGCTGATCCAACATTACGTATTGCGGGTCGTCTGGATATGGACTCAGAAGGATTGGTTTTTTTAACCGATCATGGTGGCTTAAACCAATTTATTACCAATCCTGCCAATAAAAAGTTTAAAACCTATTTGGTTCAAGTCGATGGTGATGTGACTGAAGAAGCTTTAGAACAATTGCGTAAAGGCGTTGAACTTAAAGATGGTATAACTTTGCCTGCCAAAGCTGACAAAGTTGCACAACCTGAATGGTTATGGGAGCGTGATCCTCCTGTACGTTTCCGTGCCAATATTCCAACGTCCTGGATTGAAATTTCAATTTGTGAAGGGCGAAACCGTCAGGTTCGTCGTATGACTTCGGCTGTGGGTTTTCCAACTTTACGTTTAATTCGTACTAAAATTGGTGCAATTGATTTGGTGCAAATGGCGCTTGAGCCTGGTGAAACCAAAGAGATTGAACCACTTTTATATCCAGACTTCCAAAATATACCTGCGGAAGAACCTTATCGTTCTCGTTCTTATGTGAAAAAACCGGGTGGTACAGGTGGTAAACCGATGGTTCGTAAGAATAAAGATGGTTCTGTGAAAAAGTCAGGGACAAAGCGGATCTGGCAAATGGATGACAGTGAAAAACCAAAGCGTAAAACCAACGGTACGACACGTCCAAATACTAAAGCACCTCGCGGTCGCGGACGTAATGGTCGTTAAGTTTTAAGTTTTAAGTTTTAAGTTTTAATGAAGCTCACATATGTGGGCTTTTTTAATTTTCTACGCTGCATAAGTTTATATTTTTATATAAAGTCTAACTCAGTTCTTAAAAATAATCACAGTTTTACGCTGTATTCATCTTGTCTTAGCATCATCAAAATGATATTCATGATACATTATTTTATATTTTAAAATAATTAAGTATCAATAAAGGAATTTTAAAATGACACAGGATTTACAAAAAAACGTTTTTGAAAATGATGCTGTAATGCAAAATTTAGGTGTTCATCTTGATCACTATTCACATAAAACAGCACAGCTCTCCTTAACCATTACCACTGACCATACACAAGGATATGGAACTTGTCATGGTGGTATTATCTTTACACTTGCAGATGGTGCGTTTGCGGTTGCCTGTAATTCTGAAACAACAGCCGTTGGACAACATTGTACGATTAGCTATTTAAAACCTGGAAATGTTGGTGATACATTAACTGCAAAAGCGATATTTAAAGCACCTAGTGGTCGCTCTGAAATTTATGATATTACGCTGACAAACCAACACAATGAAATCATTGCAGAATTTCGAGGTGTATCACGAATGGTCAGTAAAATAAAAAATACTTAATATCACTAAAAAGTACATCTGCAAGACAGAATTGCTCAATATTGATTGAAAGATTTTAATTTTTACAGCACTTGGGCGTAATACTTTTCTAAACTTAGACGTTCCGCCTATGGTTTTCTTGCTAAAAAGCTTTAGGCTATAACACATAATATTGAATGATCAGGATCAAGATCAATGTCACAACAAGATTATGAAAATGGCTTAAAAGTCCGCACAGAAGTTATGGGCGAAAGCTTTGTAAAACGCGCACAAGAAAATACCGTACCTTTCACACAACCTTTACAAGATTGGATCAATGAACACGCATGGGGTTCAACTTGGCAACGCGAAGATGTTTTACCACGTAAATATCGCTCTCTCATTACCATTGCATTTTTAACTGCTCAAAAAAGCCCAACTTAATTAAAAGGTCATGTGCGTGGTGCATTAAATAATGGTGCGACTGTCGCAGAAATCCAAGAAGTTTTATTGCATAGCCTACCTTATTGTGGCGCACCTGCGACTCAAGAAGCTTTTCGTGCAGCACTTGAAGTGATTAATGAATACCAAAAAACTGAATAAAAATAAAAGTATAAGGCTAGTTACAATCTAGCCTTATGCTGATTGATCAAACATATTATAAATCTACATTCTGCGTTCAATAATCACGATATTCACCTGATTTAATTTTAAAAAATCTATATTTGTTTAGGCTTTTGATTTCTCTTGTTTTAAATTTTAATAATAATTGTTATCATTTGCATTAATATTAACCCTATGATCAATATGTATGTCTAGCGCCAATCTTGAGATGCAAAAATCTCCCCCTCTTATTTCGCCATCCGAAAAAGTAAAAAAAAGCACTAAAACTCAGTCATTATTCACATATCGAATCATGATTTTTTATCGTTTTATCTTGGCAATTTTAGGCGGCTACATTCTTGCTTCTTTATCAGCAATACTCATCGCACAAACTTTTGCGGAGTATCGTTCAAGTGCTGCTATGGCTGCTACTTTGATTGCATTTAGTCTGCATTGTGCTGTGTTTATTTGGGTTTTTATGGTGAATAAAACATTAAAAGCCACTTTAGGTATTTTCCTACCCATTCTCATTTTATTTTTAATTTATAAAGGTTTGGGCAACTAAAATGAGAACTGATGAAAAAATTGAAAGCCCTCGCCAATCAATGTCATGGTTACATACATGGGCAAGTTTAATTTTAGGTTGGTTACTTTACGCTATTTTTTTGACTGGAACGCTCAGTTTTTTTCAATCGGAAATTAGTGCATGGATGAAACCTGAATTTCATCAATCCATACCCAACCAATCACAAATTCAAAATACGCAAGTCGCTTTAAATTATCTACAAAAAAATCATGCTGAAGCAGGGAGTTGGTCGATCCAACTGCCAAATTCACGACAAAATGTCACAACCTTAACCATTCGTAAACAAGGTGAAGACCCCCGTGCACGTCGTGGTGGTGAACGCGTGAGTATTGATAGCCAGACAGGTGAAGTTTTAACTGCACGTGATACACGTGGCGGTAGTTTCTTGTATCGTTTTCATTTTGAGCTTTATGGTTTACCACGTACATGGGCGCGTTGGATTGTCGGTATTGCGACGATGATGATGCTTGTTGCAATTGTCAGTGGAATTATCACACATAAAAAAATCTTTAAAGATTTCTTTACCTTTCGTTCAGGTAAAGGACAACGCTCTTGGCTTGATGCACATAATGCCACAGCAGTTTTTGCGCTTCCCTTCCATATTATGATTACTTTTAGTGGCTTATTGCTGCTGTTATTTACCATTATGCCGTGGGGGGTCAATCAACTCTATGAAAATCGTGGACAATTCCTACAAGATCAAAGCCGCTCTTTAGTACAGCAAAATAATACCGAACGTGGCGAACGCCCTACGAATGGTGAAAATCCACAAGCACGTAGTGAACATCCTGAAGGTGAAAACCAACAAGCACGCGGCGAACGTCCTGAAAATGGTGAAAACCAACAAACACGTGGTGAAAGAGCCTCTCGTGGTGAGCGCAGTGAAGGTCGTCAACGCCAAGCGCCTCAATCTGCGCCATTGGCTGATCTTGCACCGATCATTACTGCAACACAAGCCAAATGGAAAGACAATCCGATTGCAAGCATTAATATCATCAACCCTAATACCAACAAAGCCAAAATTGAATTACGTGCTTTACATGGCGAAAGCGTGGCACATCGTAACATTTATGCCAGTTTAGAATTTAATGGCGTGACAGGTCAGAACATCACAAATGACAGTGCAAAACTACTCAATCCTTCTATTCCAACAGGGATTTATAATGTCACAACTGTACTACATGAAGCACGTGGTGTTGATTATGCTTTACGTTGGCTGTTATTTTTCTCAGGCATTGTAGGCACAATGATGGTCGCTACAGGACTGATTTTATGGTGTGTCAAACGTGCGCCACAGCAACAAAAACAGGGTTATAAATCTTTTGGTTATCGTGTTGTTGAAGTCACAAATATTGCAGCAATTATTGGCTTACCGATTGCCTGTGCTGCATATTTTTATGCGAACCGTTTTATTCCGACAGAAATAGAATTACGCTTAAATTGGGAAATTCGTACGTTCTTTATCATCTGGCTGCTGACCTTAATCTATGCAGCACTACGCCCGCATCGCCAAGCATGGTTAGAATTATTAATGTTGGCAACGCTTGCATTTGCACTATTACCTATCATTAATTTTGCAACAGGTGGCGCAGCACTTTGGCAGTCCATCCCACAAGGTTTATGGATGATTGCAAGTTTTGATATTGCAATGTGGGTACTTGCTGCACTCTTTGCTTATAGTTTTTATAAAGTGAAAAAACACCAAGGTTTACCGAGCAAAAAAGCCAAAATAGCGCATAAAGTACAGGAGAATGAAGCATGATTTTCTTTCTCAGCATTTGGTCTTTGTCTAATCTTGGCTTTTTTGCTTTAGCAAGTTCAATGTCAAAACATCAAAAGCAGATCTATTTGACCGAGTTAGATACATCTAAAACTCGTTTTGCACGCTGTATCGGTTGGTTGATTTTATTGATCACCTTAGGAATTTGTATTTCTCAAGGGCAAATGAGCAATATGATGAGCTATTGGGTCGGTGTGCTGACTTTTTCTGCGCTTTTTGTTGGGTTAATGCTCAGTTATTTTCCTGAAAAAATTAAAAAACTTATGCGAATATGTCTGCTACTTTCTATAATCAGTGGTTTACTTTACTTGCTCTGATTGTTTCAGATGCCTTTGTGATGACTGCCAATCTTCGGATTGGCTTTTTTGTGGTAACCTTTTAGGTTATAACGCTCTGATGCTTTGGATTTTTGAATATGTCTGACCTCCCTATTTCAACTGAACTATATAACCGTGCGATGGCTGGCAACCGTAATGCTCAATTTGAACTTGCTGAAATTTATATGCAAAGTGACAAAGATGAACATGTTGAATTAGCAGAAGAATGGGCACTCAAAGCAGCACAACTGGGTCATGTAGAAGCGATGTACTGGTTGGGTGAAGGCTATGCAGTCTATGCAAAAGATATGCTAGAAGAAGATCCTGAAGAAGCGAAAGCCTACTTTGAACATGCACATCGTTGGTTAGAACAAGCTGTGAAACACCATCACCCTGCTGCCATTTTTGAATTAGCCAATTTTTACCGCCGTGGGGATGTCGTAGAAAAAAATGTCGTTAAATCAATCGAAATGCTAGAGCAAGCCGCTAAACTTGGCGAAATACAAGCCATGCGTGACCTTGTTGCTATTTATGAACATGGTTTGGGTGTAGATGTGAATGATGGAAAAGCGGATTTTTGGGCGGAAAAAGTAAAAGCAGCGGAATAAAAGTAGCAAGCTCATTGAATATATTTTTCAATGAGCTGATTCATTCTACTCAAAAATCTTCAAGATTAAACTGAGCGTTTAATTCAAAAAAAATATAATGAAAGACATCATTTAACAGAACGAACATTGTTATTTCAAAGAATAGAAGAAGCGATCTAATCTCACCTTACAAAATTAGGCATTGAGGTACAGCTCGATGAATAAAGCAACAAGATCACATTGGAATCAAACCAATTTCCAAGTACAATACGCCACAGTCGAGGGATGCTGCGACTTTCTTACAGGCACTAAATGTAAGATCGCTAGGCTCGACCATCGGTATTCTATTCAGATATACCAACAACGGCATCCGCGAACATACTGATCAATTTTTATTTTTATTAAGGAGATCGTGATGAACGCGGTTAATGCTTCATTTACAGATTATAAAGTTGCTGACATTTCACTTGCAGACTATGGTCGCAAAGAAATCAAACTTGCTGAAGCAGAAATGCCAGCTTTAATGGGGCTTCGTAAGCGTTATGCTGCTGCAAAACCACTTGCAGGTGCAAAAATTCTTGGCTGTATCCACATGACTATTCAAACTGCTGTTCTTATTGAAACACTGGTTGAGTTAGGCGCAGAAGTTCGTTGGACATCTTGTAACATCTTCTCTACACAAGACCATGCTGCTGCTGCGATTGCTGCTGCGGGTATTCCTGTATTTGCTTGGAAAGGCGAAACTGAAGAAGAATACGTTTGGTGTTTAGAACAGCAAGTTAACGTGAATGGTACACCTTGGGATGCCAACATGATTTTGGACGATGGCGGTGACTTAACTGCACTTGTTCATGAAAAATATCCTGAAGTGATTGCAAAAATCCACGGTATTACAGAAGAAACAACAACAGGTGTTCAACGTCTGTATGAAATGCACCGTGATGGTACTTTAAAAGTTCCTGCGATCAACGTAAATGACTCTGTAACTAAGTCTAAAAATGACAATAAATACGGTTGCCGCCACTCTCTGAATGATGCAATCAAACGTGGTACAGATATGCTTTTATCTGGTCGTCGTGCGCTTGTGATCGGTTATGGTGACGTGGGTAAAGGTTCTGCGCAATCTCTTCGTCAAGAAGGCATGATTGTACGTGTCACTGAAGTTGATCCAATTTGTGCTATGCAAGCATGCATGGACGGTTACGAAGTTGTTGCTCCGTACAAAAATGGCGTACAAACTGGAAAAAAAGAAGACATTAACCTTGATCTTCTTCAAAACACTGACCTAATCGTAACAACAACTGGTAACTATCACGTTTGTGATGCTGCAATGTTAGATAGCTTAAAAGCTGGTGCAGTAGTTTGTAACATCGGTCACTTTGATACTGAAATCGACACGAACTATTTACGTGGTTACAAATGGGTTGAAGTTAAGCCACAAGTTCACCAAGTGTATCGTTCAGAAGATGAAAATAACTATTTAATTCTTTTATCTGAAGGTCGTTTAGTGAACCTTGGTAATGCAACAGGTCACCCATCACGCATCATGGATGGTTCATTTGCTAACCAAGTTTTAGGTCAAATGCACTTGTTTGCTGAGAAATTTGCTGATCTTCCTGAAGATCAAAAACAAGCAGCGATCCGTGTTGAACTTATTCCTAAGAAACTCGATGAAGAAGTTGCTGCGGCAATGGTTGCAGGTTTTGGTGGTGTCTTGACTCAATTGACTCAAGTACAAGCAGATTACTTAGGTGTAGCTGTTGAAGGTCCGTTTAAAGCTGAGGCTTATAAATATTAATTTTTAATTTCCCTCACCCCATCCCTCTCCCTGAGGGAGAGGGTGACCACGCAACTCCTTCATCAATGAATTTCCTTTCATCATGTGAAGAAAGTTAGCTTTTTCCCTGCATCATTCTTCAATGAATTCTCCTCTCCCTCTGGGAGAGGTCAGGGAGAGGGAAAAAATTAAAGTATTTATAAAAAAGGACTTAACCATGACCAAACGTGTTCCAATTTCCTTTGAGTTCTTCCCGACCAAAACCGATGCGGGTGCAGAAAAACTCAAAGTTGTACATCAGGAGTTGCAATTACTGAATCCTGAATTTTTCTCTGTGACTTATGGTGCAGGCGGTTCAACCCGTGAACGCACATTGTCCACACTGAATGACTTTAACGGTAAAGGCACGCCTGTTGCTCCACATCTTTCTTGTATTGGTGACAGCAAACAACGAATTGCAGAATTGCTCGATTTATATAAATCACAAGGTATTGACCGTATTGTTGCACTGCGTGGTGACTTACCTTCTGGTCAGGTGGGCTTAGGTGAATTACCTTATGCAACCGATCTGGTACGTTTTATCCGCGAACATTCAGGCGATCACTTTCATATCGAAGTGGCAGCTTATCCTGAAATGCATCCTCAAGCAGACAGCTTTGACTTAGATATTCAACGCTTTTGTGACAAGGCTCGTGCAGGTGCGAATGCGGCACTGACACAGTTCTTCTTTAATCCAGATGCGTATTTCTATTTTGTAGATCGCATTCAAAAAGAAGGTATAGATATTCCTGTTGCACCCGGCATTATGCCAATCACCAATGCAAGTAATCTAATTCGCTTTGCCGATGGTACAGGTGCAGAAATTCCACGCTGGATTCGTAAACAACTGGCGACCTATGGTGATGACACAGCTTCAATCAAAGCCTTTGGTCATGAAGTTGTTGTTAAGCTTTGCGAACGTCTCATTGCAGGCGGCGCACCAAGTCTACATTTCTATACCATGAACCATACAGAGCCAAATCGTCAGCTTGTGCTTGACCTCGGTCTAGCTTAAGTCAAAACCATCATCGTTATTTGTGAGTAAAACTACATGCCCCGCTTTTATATTGAAACTGATTTAGCTGTTGATACTCTAGTTGAACTGACTGAAACAGTATTTCATCATTGGGTAAAAGTTTTACGTGCGCAAATCGGTGAACAAGCCACTTTGTTTAATGGGCAAGGTGGCGAATATGAAGTTGAATTAACTGATATTTCTAAAAAATCAGCCATAGTCAAAGTCAATAATTTTAATCCTATTAATCGTGTTACAAAGTTCAGCACACTCCTTGGTCAAGTCATGAGCAAAGGTGATCGTATGGATTATGCCATTCAGAAAGCCGTTGAGCTTGGAGTATCAAAAATTCAACTCCTCACCTCTGAACGTTGTGAAATGCGCTTAAAATACGATCGTGACCAAAAAAAACTTGATCATTGGCAAGGTATTGCGATTGCGGCTTGCGAACAATGTGGATTGAATATTGTACCTGAAATTCTTGCACCACTTAATTTGGAGCAATGGCTAACAAGCGAACTTCCTACAACACGATTAGTTCTTGCGCCAAATAAAGAAGAAGTCAATGTATTAGCAAATGTAACAACTGATCTAGCTTTATTAATTGGACCAGAAGGAGGCTTAAGTGATACTGAAATAAACAATGCAAATCAGAAAGGCTTTATAAATTGGTGTATTGGTGAACGTGTATTACGAACAGAAACAGCCCCTGTTGTTGCTTTGTCCATTTTAAACTATAAATTTCAATAAATATTTAATCTTTTTTTGTGAACTGTGCCTTAAAAATCTATTGATTTTGCCAAAAAAAATAAGTAATTTACATATTTCTTGAGCAATTATTAAAGTAATATTAAATGTTGTCTATAAAATTAAATTCTAAAAGCATTTAAAATAAGGAAAAGGCATTAGGAATGGTCATAGATGTTCAAGATGAACTTTTGTACACTTCACAGATTAAAAGTGCAGCAGTTCATTTACAGCGTTTTCTAGTCTGTCTTTTTGGCATTCTTGCATATGTTGATCTTGTTCACTTTTTTTATTTTGAAAGCTTCTCATTTGCATTTAATTTATGGTTCATTTCAATTTCTATTCTTCTGAGTATTTTTTGGTTATTAATTAAAGCAACTATCGCCTCTCCTTATAATAATACCTTTAATTTAGATGCACTCTGTCAATTTATTTGTCTAGTTTTAGGATGTATTTTAGGTTTTGGTGTTTTTAATTTACATCATTATGTCAATATTGATACCCCGAATATGACTTTAAATCATTTAATCATATTATCAGGGATTTTAATTTTTTCGACATCTACCATTTCTATTTTGTATTTAAGCAATAGATTTCGATATTTTTTATTTTTATTTATTCCTTTTATTACGCCATGTATTTTATATAAGTTTATTTTCTTCACGCCATTATCTACTTATTATCAATTTACATTTAATTTTATTTTTTTATTTATTATTATCTGTGCCTTTATTGTGCATAGATATCACACACAATTAAGCTTATTATCTTTTAAAAATAATAAATTTTCTCTCCAAGAAACACAGCTTACGCAAGATAAGAATCAATTGGGTCTTAATTTAAAAAATGCAGTTGAAAAATCAAATCAAATGCAAAATGAGCTTTTATTACATAATCAATTACTCGAACAAAAAGTAAAAGAACGTATTTATGATATTAAACAAATTAATGATCGTTTAGAAAACCATCAAGCAAACTTAGCATTTGCCCATGAAACTGCAGGCATTAATTCTTGGTTATGGAATATTGAAAAACGTAGTATTGAAATATTTGATACAAAATCAAAAATTTTATTCAACCATATTAGTGAAAATGAAGTTCAATTTGAAAGCTTAATTCATCCAGATGACTTAGATAATTATCAAAAATTAATGCGTCAACATTTAAGAGGTAAAACAGAACGTTTTGAAGCACGTTATCGTATTAAAAGAGATCAACAATGGTGCTGGATTCAAGATACAGGCAAAGTTGTTGCACGCCACCCTATGTCTTATAAACCATTGAGAATGGTTGGAATTCATCGTGATATTCAAAAAGAAAAGACGGATCAGGAACAATTAAAATTAGCAGCAAATGTGTTTGAACATGTCGCAGAAGGTGTTTTTGTTTTAGACAATAATTTGTGTTATTTAGAGGTTAATCCTTATTTTGAAAAGCTTACTTCTTATCATCAAAGTGACTTACTTGGTAAACATTTATTTGATATTACAGTCAATACAAAAAAAGAAATTTTGTCACAGCATTTTGATGTTACTAAGAAACTCATAGCAGATGGTGAATATGATGCAGAATTACAAATTGAGTTTTTAACAGGTAAAGTTTTAACATTATGGGTGCATATTAATGCAGTGACTGATGAAAAAAATAAAATCATCAATTATATTGGCATTATTACTGACTTAACAGAACGTAAGAAACAAGAACAACGTGTTTCATATTTAGAAAACTATGATTTATTAACAGATTTACCAAATCGTTTTTATTTTAATTTGCAACTACATCATTATCTAACGGATCCAAATGATTCAATACAAAATTTAGCTGTAATCCGCATTAATATCGATCGTTTTAGATCATTTAATGAGTTTGTAAGCACTCAAGCAGGTGATATATTACTGCAAAAAACTGCACAGAGATTAAGACATTCCTGCCCTGATGCTTTATTAATTTCTTATTTAAATAATGATGATTTTGCGATTATTTATAAATATGGTCAAAACAAAAAAAATATCCAACAAATTGCTAAGAAAATTTTAGAAGCATTTGAAAGTCCTTTTGTCATTCAAAATAATGAGCATTTTATTTCAACCTCAATTGGTATTGCGCTTTATCCTGAACATGGTCGACAAATTGATACACTCAACAGCCATGCAGAACAAGCATTAGCTGAAGCCAAAAGTCTAGGGGGAAATACAGCTTATTTTTACACCAATAAAAATACACGACTCTTTCACCAAGGAGTAAATTTAGAAGGTGATTTAAGACAAGCACTTAAAAACAAAGAGTTACTGGTTTACTATCAACCCAAAATTTGTACAAAAACAGAAAAAGTGTATGGCTTTGAAGCTTTAATTCGTTGGCAACATCCTAAGTTAGGTTTATTAACGCCTGATATTTTCTTGCCAATCGCAGAAGAATCTAGTCTGATTACCGAAATTGGACGTTTTGTTTTATTTGAAACCTGTAAACAAATCAGAATTTGGCAAGATTTAAATTTTGATTATTTACGCATCTCTGTCAATGTTGTTGCTCAACAAATTCATCGTGGTGAACTCATTCATGATATTGATCAAGCTTTAGAACTATATAATGTTTCTGGCGATATGCTTGAACTTGAAATTACAGAGTCATCACTCATTGCAAAATCAGAAAATGTACTCACGCTCTTGCAGCAAGTGAAACATCGTCATATTTCTATTTCTTTAGATGATTTTGGAACAGGCTATTCATCTCTTGCTTATCTCATCAATTATCCTATTGATACTTTGAAAATTGATAAACTCTTTATTGCAAAAATTGAGCAAGAAAAAGATCAAGCTATTGTGAGTGCAATTATTGCAATGGGTAAAGCAATGGGGCTCAGTATTGTTGCCGAAGGTGTAGAAACGATTGAGCAAATTAACTTCCTCAAAAAACACGATTGTCATATTTTACAAGGTTACTATTATTCTAAGCCACTCACGGCTCAAGAATGCATTGATTATCTTTCAAAATTCAAACTCGCTTCTGTTTACCGTAGTTGAATAATCCGTAATTGCACATCTTGTTCAAAAAGATATCTTTTCGACTGTCCGTATCGCTCAACAAATGGTATATTCAAGAAAATCTAGCCAAAATCGCCAGCCCCGCTGGTACATTGTAACAAACGAGATGTAAATGGACGATCAATCACTAAAACAGCAAGCCCTCTATTACCATGAATTCCCAAGCCCAGGGAAAATCAGCGTTACTCCAAGTAAACAACTCGTTAACCAACATGATTTAGCACTTGCCTATTCTCCAGGTGTTGCTGCGCCATGTTTGGAAATCGAGAAAGATCCGTCTAAAGCAGCACTGTATACTGCACGTGGAAACTTGGTGGCAGTGGTCAGTAATGGTACTGCCGTTTTAGGTCTGGGAAATATTGGTCCTTTAGCTTCTAAACCTGTTATGGAAGGTAAAGGCGTACTGTTTAAAAAGTTTGCTGGTGTTGACGTATTCGATATCGAAATTGCTGAGAACGATCCTGATAAGATCGTTGATATCGTTGCTGCATTAGAGCCTACTTTTGGTGGAATCAACTTAGAAGACATCAAAGCACCAGAATGCTTCTATATTGAACAAAAACTCCGTGAACGCATGAACATTCCTGTGTTCCATGATGACCAACATGGTACTTCTATCATTGTCGGTTCAGCACTTTTAAATGCGCTGCAACTCAATGGCAAAAAAATTGAAGAGATTAAAGTTGTCGCTTCAGGTGCAGGTGCAGCAGCACTTTCTTGCCTAGATTTATTATGCGCATTAGGTGCAAAAAAAGAGAATATCATCGTTGCTGATTCACGTGGTTTATTAACCACAAAACGTGAAGGTTTGGATGACTCTAAAAAGCGTTATGTACAAGATATTGAAGGTTCTCAACTTGCAGATGTTATTACAGATGCAGATATGTTCCTTGGTCTTTCTGCTGCGGGTATTTTAACCAAAGAAATGGTTAAAGTGATGGCGGCTGACCCAATCATCTTTGCATTGGCAAACCCAGATCCTGAAATTTTACCTGAACATGCACATGAAGTTCGTCCAGACGTCATTATGGCGACAGGTCGTTCAGACTATCCAAACCAAGTGAACAATGCACTTTGCTTCCCTTATATCTTCCGTGGTGCGCTTGATGTTGGGGCAACGACAATCAATGAAGAAATGAAGATTGCTTGTGTACATGCGATTGCACGCATGGCACATGTTGAAGCAGATGCAGCCTCTTATGGTGAAAAATCTGCGTCATTTGGTCGTGATTATTTAATTCCACGTCCACTTGATCAACGTTTAATTCTTGAAATTGCGCCAGCTGTTGCACAAGCAGCAATGGACTCAGGTGTTGCCAGTCGTCCAATTCAAGACTTCTCTGCATATCGTCAACGTCTTTCTGAGTTTGTTTATAACTCAGCATTGATGATGAAACCAATTTTTGCTCAAGCAAAATCTGACCCTAAACGTATTGTTTATGCAGAAGGTGAAGATTTACGTGTACTCCGTGCTGTGCAAATTGCAGTAGATGAAGATTTGGCTAAACCGATTCTTGTTGGTCGCACCGCAGTGATTGAAGCGAACATCAAAAAACTCGGTTTACGTCTGCAAAATGGTGAAAATATCACGATTGTTGATCAGGAAAACAACCCTGATTATGAAAAATTTGCGGATGATTATCACACCATCATGCAACGCAAAGGTGTTACACCTGAATATGCACAGCGTGAATCACGTCGTCGCTCTACACTGATTGCAGCCATGCTTGTCAAATTTGGTAAAGCTGATGGTATGCTTTGTGGTACTTATTCAAGCTATGACATTCACCTTGATTTCGTGAAAAATGTCATTGGTTTAAAAGAAGGTCGCAATAACTTCTTTACTTTGAACGCTTTGATGCTTGAAGATCGTAATATTTTCATTGCAGACACATACATCAACCGTAACCCAACGGCTGAACAGTTGGCTGAAATGACCATTTTAGCAGCTGAAGAAGTGCGTCGTTTTGGTATGACACCTCGTGTTGCTTTATTGTCACACTCAAGTTTTGGTTCAGATCAAAATGACCCAAGCGCACAAAAAATGCGTAAAGTCTTTGAAATTTTGACTGAAATTGCACCTGACCTTGAAGTTGAAGGTGAAATGCATGCCGATGCGGCATTGGATGAAAATATTCGTCATTTTGCATTCCCGAACTCACGTTTCAAAGGTTCTGCAAACTTGTTGATTATGCCAAATCTTGATGCTGCAAACATTTCATTCAACCTGTTAAAATCTACATCGGGTAATAATGTGACGATTGGTCCTATTTTACTGGGTGCAGCAAAACCTGTTCATATTTTGACACCGACTGCAACGACACGTCGCCTTGTGAATATGACAGCATTAACAGTTGCTGAAATTCAGGAAAATGAGAAAGCTGCACTTTAATTGCACGTTTACTCACATCTTGTGACTTGAGAAAACCTCTATTCTGTAGCATCATGGCTTGAAGAATAGAGGTTTTTTCATGCAAGTTTATTTAGTAGGCGGTGCCGTCAGAGATCATTTACTCGGACATCCCTATCACGAAAAAGATTATGTGGTTGTCGGTGCAACACCAGAACAACTGATCGCTCAAGGCTATCAACCTGTGGGCAAAGATTTTCCTGTGTTTTTGCATCCTGAAACAAAAGAAGAATATGCACTTGCACGCACTGAGCGTAAGTCAGGACATGGTTATCATGGATTTGAGTTTTTTACCGATCCTGATGTGACTTTGGAAGAAGACCTGATTCGCCGTGATCTCACCATCAATGCTATGGCAATGGATGATACAGGTCAGGTATTTGACCCCTATCATGGGCAAAATGATTTAAACAATAAAATCCTGCGTCATGTTTCAGATGCCTTTGCCGAAGATCCTTTGCGTGTACTGCGTGTAGCGCGTTTTGCTGCGCGTTATGCACAATATGGTTTTAGCATTGCCGATGAAACTTTGGCGCTCATGCGTCAATTGGCTGAGTCAGGTGAACTTGAAGCACTAACCCCTGAACGGGTTTGGAAAGAGACCTCTCGCGCCTTGATGGAAAATCATGCCGATGTTTATTTTCAGGTTTTACGTGATTGTGGTGCGCTTAAAATTTTATTTCCTGAAATAGATGCTTTGTTTGGTGTTCCACAGCGTCCTGAATATCATCCTGAAATAGACTGTGGTATTCACACATTAATGTCTTTGCACCAAGCCTGTAAAGCCAACTATTCTTTAGATGTTCGTTTTGCGGTTTTAGTGCATGATTTGGGTAAAGCACTCACCCCTGTTGATGAATTGCCGCGTCATGTTCAGCATGAAGAACGTGGTATAGCACCTGTGACTGAAGTATGTGATCGTTTAAAAGTACCAACGCATACCAAACAACTTGCGCTTGCTGTGTGCAAGGAGCATTTGAAATGTCATCAGGCATTTACTTTAAAAGCAGGGACTTTGTGGCGTTTGTTACAGCGTTTGGATGTATTGCGTCGTCCTGAGCGTGTGGAGGCATTTTTACAAGCCTGTGAATGTGATGCACGTGGTCGCTTAGGTATGGAAGATCGTGATTATCCACAAGCAGATTTTTTATGGAAAATCACACAACGTGTGCGTACCATTAAGGCGTCTGACCTTCCCCCTGAGATCAAAGGTGCGGATATTGGTGAAATGCTCATTCAAAAACGGATTGAGGCAATTGCGCAGTTAAAGCATGATTTGGGGCATCATAGTCATACGGTTTGATATAAAGTATCTCTATAAAAGTCTAGGAAATCTATTTTTTGAATTGTGATTTTTTGAGCTAAAACTTAGAAATCTATATTATGAATTAAGGCAAATCAATGACTTGCCTTTTTTACCTAGCATATTAACCGTTCATTTTATCATGATGTAGATTTTCCAAATGTCTCATTTCATCATATTGAGTTGGGTTAAATGCACATGCTGATACTGTACTAGCGACTAAAACAATCAAAACAAATTTATTCATCACACAAATTCCTCAAAATTGAGTTGATACATATCAAAGGTTTATCTGCATCAACTGAGTGCAATAAATATACATAATATTTAAAATTCATTAAAACCGATTATTTTATTAATATTGATTGTTTTTTTAGATTAAAAACCTACGTCGTCTATTTTGTATGTCGTAAGATTCATTGAACTTGGTAATTCACTGCTTGGATTCATATAATTTCTATCATCTTTTATACACTAAGGTTTCATCTTCTTTCTCTTTGACATCTTTATTATTTTTAAATCAACATGCCTAATCCCAACAATCAGACATGTTTTATGTTTAATTTTACGAAACATCCGCTGTAAAACTCACCACTTTTTCCAACTTTATATTTTTTATAAAATATAAGAACACCTACATGCCCAATACAATCTCATCCATTCTCTATATGCTATTTTAAACATTTAGAGAAATGCTTTTGAATCTACGGAATAAAAAATAATGAAACAAAAATTATATCATGTAAGCACCATTGTATTGTTCTGTGGACTGCTCATTGGCATGGGTTTTACCCAGACTCATTTAAAAAGCATGCCACAAATCGTCATGTTCTTCTTCGGAATTTTCACATTAGCCTCATTATCCATTAAATCATCATTCATAAGCTCCATTCCTTTCTATGTTGTATTATTAGTCATGTTTTATATCAATATTTATTTATTGACTCATTTAATTGTAGATTTTATTCATCCATATCAAGGCTGGATTACCAATCCTGACGGTACTATAGATAGACGTATGAATACCAATTGGATTTGGGGTATTTTTACCAGTTTTATTCTTTCACCGTTAGCTGTTATTTTCTATCATAAAAAGATTCAGAGAAATAAATTTTTAGAAATATCCTTTATGAGTATTTTCATTATTTTGACAGCGATCATTTATATTAAAGATGAATTACTTTGATATCATTGAAGCACCGCATTTTATCCAATAACTGATAATTTTTCTTACTCTTATTTAAATCACTTTAAAATGCTCTGCAATCCAGTCCTGTGCCAACTCTTCCGAATCAAACTTTTTAATCGTGACCTGATCTGAATCAATATACACAATTTCAAAATACTGAAAGATCTTGTTTTCATAAATAGAGTTAATGTGCGAAATTTTATTACTATCTAATGCTGTATGAATTTCTGTTTTACTCATATTGTCTAAATTAATATCACACAACTTATCATTCACCCATTCATCATGAGAGAGTGGACATGCGACGTCAGGACATACCTCCGTTAAATTTTCTATCCATTCCAATACCTCAAAGTCACCTTCTAAAAATTTTGTCGTATCAAGATCACCGCCACTTTTTGGTCTTTTTATCCCCATAAAAACCAATATTGATCCTAATCTTGAATATCTTATTTTTATAATACGCTCGATATACTCAGGATTTAGATAATTTCCATCATCATCTTTAATAAAATAAGGTTTCATATTTTTTCGTCTTCTATAATTATTTTATAAAAAACATGCCCAATCACATTAATCAGACATGTTTTCATTCATTATATCACGACACATCCGCAGTAAAACTCACCACTTTTTCCAGCTTCATTTGATTTTGCACCACCATCAATAGACGATCTATTCCCAAAGCAATTCCTGAGCATTCAGGCATATTCGGCAAAGCTGCAAGTAAGTATTCATCTATCGGCATCACATGCAAACCGAGTTTTTCACGCTCAGCATTATCTGCTTCAAAACGCCCACGTAACACATCGGCATCAATCAACTCATCATAAGCATTGGCAAGCTCTAAACCTTCAATATACAACTCAAAACGTGCTGCAACCAACTCACCATCTTCATCTACACGTGTCTTGGCAAGAGAAGCCAACTCAGGTGGAAAATCGGTTAAAAACACAGGTGTATCAAAACCTAAACTTGGCTCAACCATGTGTGAAAATAACAGGTCGATATACCCTAAACGATCATCACCCAAATCCAGATTTAAACCAACACGGCGACAAGCATCTTTCAATTCCGCCAAAGTCGCTTGCAAGGGATTCAAATCCAAACGATCCATAAAGGCATGCTTATAACTGTAAATGGTTGGGCGAACTTCACCAAAACGCTGTGCCAAAACCACATTCAACAAATCCGTCACTTCAAGCATCAAATCTTTCAGTGAAAAAGCAGGTCGATACCATTCCAACATGCTAAATTCGCTGTTGTGCTTCCGCCCATGTTCATCATCACGGAACACTTTACAAATCTGATAAATCGCACCACTGCCACTTGCGAGCAAACGCTTCATGGCAAATTCAGGCGAAGTCTGCAAATAATGCGTTTGCTTTTTACCTTGTACATGACGTTGCGCTTGAATTGATGCCAAATGCACATCAGTCACACCCGCTTGTGACAAGACAGGTGTTTCAACCTCCAATACATCTCGTTCAGCAAAAAACTGACGAATTTGACTATACATTTTCGCACGGGCTTTGAGTGCAGCCACATCACAAGTCGGTTGATAATTTATGTTTTCAAGAGCAGATAAACTCATGCTTTAGGTCCCCCGTGTGCAGCCCATTCACGACGTAAAGGATAGGTTTTTCTAAGATAATCAAAGGCTTTTTGATCTACTTTACCATCTTTCAAACAAGCTCTTAAATTATCATCATCGCGTTGAATGTCATAAATTTCTGTAAGATACTTTTTCAATGTTTGCTTAATATTATTGCCATAAAAATATTGTTCACATGCAGGCAGTTGGCTCTCAAATTTTTTGTGTGCAGCATAGTCAAAATTTTTACAAAATGCCTCATAAATCATTTGTGTACCGCGTGCCTTACCCTCAAGGCTATAACCTGCAATGTGTGGTGTGACGATGCTGATTAAGTCTAATAATTGCTGAGAAATCTCAGGCTCATGTTCAAATACATCCAGTACGACTTTACGCTGTGTTTTTTTAATATCATCAATCAACGCAGCTTCTTCTACGACAGCGCCACGTGCTGAATTAATTAAAATTGCTTCAGGTTTCATCATTGCTAATGCTTCAGCATTAATCAAATGATAGGTTGGATGCTCACCTGCTTTGGTGAGTGGAACATGCGTGGTAATTGCATCGGCTGTTTTTAATAATCTTTCTAATTCAACTTGTTGAATATAATTACATTTTACAAATGGATCATAACCAATCACATGCCAACCAAGTAAAGTTGCCATATAAGCCAAACGTGAACCTACATTACCCAGTCCAATAATCCCTAAAGTAAATGTTTTATTTTGATCAATTAAACTTACATTTAAATGTAATAATGCCGTAATCACATATTCTGCAACAGCTTGAGCATTACAACCTGCTGCATTTGACCAAGCAATTTGATGTTTTTCTAAAGCCTCAATATCTAAATGATCTGTACCAATCGTTGCACTACCTACAAATTGCAGCGCTGTATTTCCAATCAATGCTTCATTAACTTTGGTCACTGAACGCACTAATAAAACATCACTCTCTTTGACATCATCATGGGTCAAAGTACGCCCTGCTGCTTGATGAATTTCCCCGTATTCTGAAAAAAAGTATTCAGTAAATGCTAGATTTTCATCTGCAACAATTTTCATAATTCATTCCAATGCAATAATGCAGCTATAATAACCCTTTGCGCGATCACTGACTATGCGAATACGGATGAATACAATACAGAATTCAGCTATGAGTTTTTAACTGGGTTTTTATTGACATCTATATCATGCATATTGGTATTGGTAGGCATAAAAATATACTGATTGCGTCCCTGTTTTTTGGCTTGATATAAGGCATTATCCGCGATATTTAAAAGCTCTTTTTCTAAAATATGCTCATTTCCTAAATAAACCGTTAAACCAATACTGATCGTTAAATATTTAGAAATTTTAGAATGCTCATGTGGAATTTTTTGTTTATACATATCCTCCAGTAATTTTTTTGCAACTTTAATCGCGGCTTCATAAGAACTATTATTTAATAAAATAATAAACTCCTCTCCACCATAACGAATTGCAATATCATCGTCTTGAATATTCTTTTTTAATACTTCAGCTACAGAGATTAAAGCCATATCTCCTTGTTGATGCCCATAATAATCATTAAATAACTTAAAAAAATCGACATCTATAAATAATAATGCCAAAGGTTGATGTTTATCTTTTGCACGATATAAACTTTGTGAAAATTTCTGTTCAAAACTTCTACGGTTATCGAGTAATGTTAAAGTATCTTGATGACTTAACCGTACTAAATGCTGATTTAAAGCAGCATATATTTTTTTATCAAGATCAATAATAAGCGACTGCAAAAAACGGATTCTTTCTGTTGAAATGGTTAAAACTGCAAGACCTAAACCGACTAAATTCCCTAAGACTAAGACATTAAATAATACCCATTGTGGTACATATTTTCCTGTTATCCATAACACTAAACATGTTATGAGTGCGGACATCATACCTGCGATAAAAGTATATCGCGGACGTATACCTGAACAAATATAAGCAAACATTAATGCAAAAATGATAATTAATGTGCCTCGCCATGTCATAGATCCTGATTGAGTTGAAAATAAAACAATTTGTACAATACTCAAACCGATCATAATGACAGTCATAACAACATGACGATAATAAACTTTCCATATAGGATGCTTTGCCATTAAATAAACCGTTAATAACGCAATCCATCCCGTGCTATATGAAATAAGCGTCATCAGAACATCATGTTTGCGATACATCACCTCAGTCGTAAAATAGTTAATGGGTAAACTAATCAGTTCAAATAAAAAATAGAAAATGGTGGCTGGAAAAAATGCCCGTACAATTAATTTAGTTAATCTGTCTTCACGATCTTTCCAAAACTTAGACTCTAATGATTTTGAAAAAAGTGATGACATACTTTTTGATTGATTTTCGAGTAAGCACTCGTATTCTTTTCGCTGTCTTTCTAGTTCTTGGATTTCGGGTTCATCTTCTATTTTACTATTCATCTATTTACTAATTACTTTTACATTCCATTATTTTAAAGTTTATTTTTAAAAATAAATAAAACCTCAACAAGATTAACATTATAAATAATGCAATGAAATAATTAATTCCAACTTTATAAAAATAAAATAAATCACATTTTTATTATATTTAAGCGGTTTAAATCACAATAATATTAAAGAAATAATAAATAAATATTTTAATATAAGTAAATAATAAGTTTAAAATAAAAATAGAGGTATAAAATACCTCTATTTATAAACAAAAAATTTTAACGGCTAAAATCACTCTAAAAATTTTACTACAGCGCCTTCTTGAACTTTACGCCCTAAATCATTCGCATCCCAATTGGTCAAGCGAATACAACCATGCGATGCTGTTTTCGAAATTAAAGATGGATTTGGTGTGCCATGAATACCAAAAGACGGCTTACTTAAAGCAATCCACATATTACCCACAGGACCATTTGGACCAGGTGGTAATGTTAAAGGTTTCTTATTACCACCTTGTACAAAATTCTTTGGTGAATAACCATAATAAGGATTTGCTGCGACTTTTACGACTTTATGTGTACCTTTAGGCGAAGGCGTATCAGCACCACCAATGGTTGCAGGGAAAGACCCAACCAATTGATTTAAATGATTAAACAAATATAATTGACGTGCGCCTTTATGTGCCACAATCAAAGTAATATCCGCAGATAAATCATTACGTACATTCGGTACAATAATTTTCTGACCTGCTTTATTAAAATTTACTTTAGGATTTATTTGTTTTAGAAATTCTTCATCAATATGAAATTTTTCGCCCAACATTTCAGTAATACGTGTGTAATACAAGCCTTTCATTTTCGCTTGTAAAGCATAATTACGTGGAATACTTTTCGCATAAGGACCTTTTAAGTCCTGTGCTGTAATCGTATATTCAGTAAAGGCAGGTTGTGTTTGCTGAGCAACCAAACTATTCCATGTGCTTTGATTTAAAACTCCTGTAATTTCTAGACCATTCATTTGTTGGTAAGCAGAAATTGCTTTCAAGAAATTTTTACCACTTTTTGCATCAATTGGACCAGGAGAAGCATGTAAATTGTTGAGCATGACTTGTGCTCGTGCATAAGCAGGATACTGTCCACGTGCTAATTGAGCAGACCACACAGCTTTATTTATGGACTCTTTATCCCAACTAACGGATGGTGCAGATGCAACTTGAGCTGTTTTTTTATCATCATTCGCAGCTTTGCTTGTTGTCGCATAAATTGATGTATTAAAAATCGTGACACATGCAAACAACATGATGAATGGCACACTTTTGCGCATTTTCTACTCTCTATTCATCTCATTTTAAATATTAAAAAACAAATCGTTATCTAAATTTTTTAGTCTAACCGATATGCTTTTTATCATAACCTTATCAACACAATATACTTTACCCAAAGTAAAACCAATAAATTATTTTTGAATATCAGCTCGTTAAATATACCAATCATTAAAAAGATTAATTTATTCACTCAAAATATATTTGCATCAAAAAACGTGACAAATTTAACACTTTATCAAAAGGAAAGTGTAATTTTATTGCGTTTTTTTAAAATAAGCCGACTCTTTACTCAATAGAAAATATTTATTTGATTATCCTACATTAAATCAAAGTATTTATTTTTCCCCTGCTATTTTCTGACTATTTTAAAGTATTGTATAAAGAATAAACATTTAATTTTAAAATAGAAATAAATGTTGCTAAAAAAACACCAATTCAATCTATAGAATATGCGCAAAGATTTAGCAAGCGAAAAATAGCGGTTACCATTTTTGTTGGAATGGATTATCATCTACTTTATTTTTCAGTAAGAACTGCCTTGAACACGATTACTATTCTTCAGCCCGATGATTGGCACGCTCATCTTAGAGATGGTCTTGCATTAAAACGTACTGTTCCTGATTTAGCAAAACAATTTGCTCGTGCGATTTGTATGCCAAATCTTGTTCCACCTGTAAAAACAGTTGAAGAAGCATTGGCTTATCGTGAACGTATCATGGCACATGTACCTGAAGGCATGGACTTTGACCCACGCATGGTGCTGTATTTTACAGATCAAACCGCACCTTCTGAAGTGAAAAAGATTAAAGATTCAACCCATGTCAATGCGATTAAACTTTATCCAGCAGGCGCTACGACAAATTCAGATAATGGCGTGAGTGATATTCGTAAGGTTTACGGTGTCATTGAACAGCTTGAAGAACATCAAGTCCCATTATTATTACATGGTGAAGTCACACATAACCATGTTGATATTTTTGATCGTGAAAAACGCTTTTTAGATGAAGTCTTAGTTCCTTTATTAAGACAATTTCCAAAATTAAAATTGGTATTGGAACACATCACAACCAGTGAAGCTGCACATTTTGTCTTAGAGCAAGATCGTAATGTTGCTGCAACTATCACACCACAACATTTATTATTTAACCGTAATGACATGTTAGTGGGTGGCATTAAGCCTCATTTTTATTGCTTACCAATTCTAAAACGTCAAGTTCACCAACAAACATTATTAGAAGTTGCAAGTAGCGGTAACCCTAAATTTTTCTTAGGTACTGATAGTGCTCCGCATTCAAAAAATGCTAAAGAAAATGCTTGTGGATGTGCAGGTTGTTATAGTGCTCCAACAGCAATTGAACTTTATGCTCAAGCATTTGACCAAATCGGTAAAATTGAGCGTTTAGAAGGTTTTGTAAGTCATTTCGGTGCTGATTTTTACGGACTTCCTCGTAACACCAAAACCATCACCCTTGTGAAAGAAGACCAAGTGATTCCTGAAAGTTTAGACTATTTAGATGGTGAAAATATTATTCCATTATATGCGGGTAAAACCATTCAATGGAGAAAAGTGTGACAACTGAAATACAGCCTGTAATTGCTCAACGATTCCGTGGTTTTTTACCCGTTGTCGTGGATGTTGAAACAGCAGGCTTTAATGCAGATACAGACGCTCTACTTGAAATTGCGTGTATTCCAATTATTTATGATGCTGAAGGAAAATTTGTGCCTGGTGAGGCTCATCACGCACACATTAATCCTTTTGAAGGTGCTCATTTAGACCGTCGATCATTAGATTTTATTGGGATTGATCCATCAAATCCTATGCGTATTGCGATGGCTGAAGACGAAAAAACAGCATTAAAACGCATGTTTAAAGCAGTGAATGAAGTTCGTCGCCAACAACAATGTACGCATGCAGTTTTGGTTGGACATAATGCACATTTTGATTTAGGTTTCCTCAAAGCAGCCATTGCACGTACAGGAACTAAAAATCAAAATCCATTTCATAGTTTTTCTGTATTTGATACAGTCACTTTGAGTGCGGTGATGTTTGGTCAAACTGTATTAGCAAAATCATGTATTCAGGCAGGAATTGAATTTGATGGCAAAGAAGCACACTCTGCTTTATATGACACTCAAAAAACTGCTGAACTGTTTTGCTATATTTTGAACAAACTCTCTCCTCATGTACTTGACACTTTGATGGCGGATCAATAAGATAGCGCCATCTTCTAAACGACCCTATCGTCTAGAGGCCTAGGACATCGCCCTTTCACGGCGGTAACCGGGGTTCGAATCCCCGTAGGGTCGCCATCTATTTTTAGTATTTCATATACTCATCTCAATTTCCTTAGAACTCCAAGCATTTTTTGTTTGCATCTTATCTTGCCTATTTTTTAACACCCAACTTTATTAATTGTTCAAACAGTCTATACAATTACACTGAATTTATCAGTTCGGCTTTGAACTCTAACGCAATAACACCTACAATACTGCGCTTCCTATTTATCTTTCATTACTTTTTATGCAGCCATCTCATACTCAGAATGACAACCAAACTCAGGACGATTCTGCACAATTAAAACGTGCAATGAGTACTCGACATTTGGTGATGATTTCACTAGGTGGTGCAATAGGCACAGGCTTATTTCTAGGCTCTGGTGAAGTTATTGCTCAAGCGGGTCCTATTGGTGCCATTATCTCCTATATTTTGGGTGGTATTATTGCCTATATGGTGATGCTCTGTTTGGGCGAACTTGCTGTACACATGCCAGAATCAGGCTCTTTTGGCTCTTATGCTCAAAAATATATTGGTCCTGCAACAGGTTATACTGTGACATGGCTGTACTGGTTAACATGGTCAGCAACTTTGGGTACCGAATTTACCGCCGCCGCCTTATTGATGCAAGAATGGTTTCCACAAGTTTCTATGTGGTTATGGACACTTATTTTTGCAGCTATTGTACTTATACTCAACATGAGTTCGACACGCTGGTTTGCTGAATCTGAGTTCTGGCTCTCTTTAATCAAAGTAGTGACCGTTGTTGCTTTTATTCTGTTAGGTTTACTGGCTATTTTTGGTGTCATTCATTATGACGGCTATAGCACTGCACCTCTTTTTAGCAACTTAACAGCAGGAGACTGGTTTCCACAAGGTCTGTTTCCTATCTTTACCACAATGTTAATTGTTAATTTTGCCTTTTCTGGCACAGAGTTGATCGGCGTTGCAGCAGGCGAAACCAAAGATCCCGCAAAAAATGTACCTAAAGCGATTAATACTGCACTGTGGCGTTTGTTAATTTTCTTCGTGGGTACAATCATTGTAATTAGTGCACTTCTTCCGCATGAACTGGCAGGCTTAAATGCTGAAGGTGTTAGTAGTAGCCCATTCGTTACAGTGTTTACGCATATTGGTATTCCTTATGCTGAAGATATTATTCGTTTTGTGATTATTACGGCATTATTATCAGCAGCAAACTCAGGTTTATTTGCAGCTTCACGCATGATGTGGTCGTTATCCGCAAAAAAACAGCTCCCTGCTATATTTTCTAAATTAAATGCTCGTGGTATTCCCTATATTGCAGTGTTAGTGACCATGTTAGGTGCAATGCCTGGCTTATTGTCTGAGCAATTTGCACCTGAAAAGATTTTTAAAAATCTATTAGGAATTGCAGCATTTACAATGGTAATTGTGTGGATGAGTATTTGCTGGAGTCAATTTAATTTTCGTCGTACATGGTATAAAGCAGGACATCGTAAATCCGATCTTGCTTTTTCCGTACCTTTCTTTCCTATTATTCCAATTTTAGGATTTATTTTCTGTTTAATTACAGGAATTAGTATGGTGTTTGACCCCGAAATGCATGTTGGCTTTATCAGTTGTTTAGTGTTTATTGCAGGTTGTTATGCAAGTTATGCTTATTTTTATAAATCAAAATAATAATAACTAAACAAAAGCAATGAGCCTAAAAGAGTGTAGCGTAAGCTGCACTTTTTTTATATTTTAAATTCCCTAATGATGATGACAATTGCTATATTGAATTAAAAAAAAACCATTTTTAAAATTTTAATGAAAATTATTTTTATTCATGGCATGAATCAACAAAACCACACAGCACAATCTCTACAAAGATATTGGTGTGATATTCTTCAGCAAGGTATAAATGCTCAGCAAATTGCGCTCAAATCTCCATTAAATATTCAATTGGCATTTTATGGCGATCTCATCACCACACATCATTTGAGTAATCATTTTGATCTAGAAATGCTCTTGCCTAAATTTTTACTTAATTTTCATGTCCCATATTTTGCTAAAAAGCCGCCTACACTTTCTATTCACCCTCCTCCATTTATTCCGACACTTTCTCCTCAACAACCTGTTGCACTTAAAACACAACTCTATTTAGCATCAGAGATGATCAAAGACAGTGCATTAAAAGAATTTGTATTACTTTTAAATCATTTTCCTCAACTGCATGAAAGTATGATTCATCGTTTTCTGATTGAAACTTATTTATATTTAGATAATTCAGACTTTTTACAAGAAGTACATCAACGGGTGCTAAAGTGTTTAGATGAACATGAGCCACATATTATTGTTGCACATTCACTTGGTACTGTGATTGCCTATAATTTATTACAACAACTGGATCCGAAATATAATATACAACGTTTTATTACACTCGCGTCCCCCTTAGCTTTTCGTGTCATTCAAGCCAAAATTTTACATCCTATTCTGCATCCAACAATTTTACAGGGTGATTGGTTCAATTTTTATTCTCAAAACGATTTTTTAAGTGCTTTTCCTTTAAGCGCTGCACCTTTTAATTTTGAACCTCATATTCTAAATCAACGTATTCGGACATTTATTGACCGTCCACATAATATTGCTGGTTATTTACAAAATCCTGCTGTCATTCAAGCTATTCTTCAAGAACTGTAGTTCACCCAGCCCCAAAATTGTATTAGATTTAACCAAAATCTAAAATATTGTTTTATATTTATACATTCAAGTTATTTTTTCTTTTTTATTGCTGAAAAGTGTTTGACACATCCACGTATTCACCCTAATATACGCCCACCTCTGAAACGACCCTATCGTCTAGAGGCCTAGGACATCGCCCTTTCACGGCGGTAACCGGGGTTCGAATCCCCGTAGGGTCGCCATTAATTTATGGTTTAGTTTCTAAATTCAAAGGTATGCCTCATCTTATTGACCCTATCGTCTAGAGGCCTAGGACATCGCCCTTTCACGGCGGTAACCGGGGTTCGAATCCCCGTAGGGTCGCCATATTCTAGAATGTTTACATTCTTATAAAAAAACCTGAGCATCATGACTCAGGTTTTTTTATGCCTATCGACTATACACTGTTTTTAAATATCGAGAATCAAACAGTGCTTTAGGGCTAATCACTTGTTCTTGCAATGGAATATGTTCACCATAGCGCTGCTTCATTAAAGCTTTGACTTTTAAATGACTTAAATCAAACGCTTTTAATTGTTGCAAGGGTGTCAATTCTATTGCCAAAGCATTTTTATAGGCTTTCCACACAATTTCAGAGCAGTAAATCGCACGATCATCCCATTCAAAATAAATATCATAAGGTTTATTTAAATATTGTTCTGCATTTTTGATTAAAGCATCTTGTTGTTTTGAGTTTAAACCTTGAATCAAACGCTTGACGACATATTTTTGCCCCACACCACGCCGTACCCACGCCTCAAATGGCGTGTATTGCACAGGTTGGATTGCTTCCAAAACCCATAATCGACCATTTTTATTCACCAACATTCCCATATGACTATAAGGTGAATGCGTTGCCAGTTGGATCACCTGACTCTGTGCAGACTTAGAGGTCTGAAAAATCAAATCGCCAGTCTGTAATGGTATTGCGTATACAGCGCTGCAACTGAGCATTAAAATCAGATAAAATATTGTATTAATTAATCGAGACATCACTTCAATTTACTCATATTATTTTTAAAATCACCTTGCGTTTCGCAATTTGACATCAAGCATTATTTTAAAAAGTAGCAATCAAATGCACATCACTTTATATCATCTACAAAACTCACGCTCGCAACGCATCGTTTGGTTATGTGAAGAATTAAATCTTGACTATGAAATCGTGACTTTTACAGAACATTTACCAGAACAAGACCATCCTAAACACCCTCATCTCTTTAAAAAATTTCCAACTTTGGTGTATGCTCCGCCTGCACAATCCGCCTTGGTATTGGCAGAGACCACAGCCATTGTAGATTTTCTTTGCCAGCAATCTACACAGCTCGCCACACATTATATGATGGAAAATAAGCAGCTTGCGGATTTTTATTATTGGAAAAATTGTGCAGATGCTTCTTTTATGCCAAATGTGGCACTCAAACAAATTTTTGCACAAATCGTGCAACATACGCCATTTCCAGTTCGTTTTATTGCCAAAGTATTTAAATATGGTTTTGATCAGGGCTATTTAAATAACGCACTACAGCAACACATGCAGCAGATTGAGCTACAACTTAAGCTTAATCCATGGATCGCAGGAGAACGCTTTTCGGCTGCTGATATTTTATTGTGGTTTCCCTTATTTGCCTGTACACAGCTGGATCAGACATTTCAAAACTATGTGCATATCAATGCCTATCTGAGACAAATAGAAAGCAGACCCGCCTTTCAGCGTGCAAAAGCGAAAGGACAATGGTCTGCCAAGCATTTTCAGTTATATTGGAATAAAGCCCATTAAGCTGATTTACGTGAATTCACTCGCCCTTGAATCACAGCTTTGACATTATTTTTGGCGTAGTTCAAGAAGACTTTTAATGGCGATAATTTAGGATTTGGCTGTTTGCCTTCACCAATCGCCTTAAACTGCGCTGCATACCAGAGAATTTCCATGATTGCCATTTTATCAACAAATGGAATACCCGTTTTAATTTGCTCCACGGCATAGCGTACATCACGCCCGGCAATCAAACTATTGCTGACATCTGTTTCTACCGCCAAAGGACGGGCAATCCCGATAAATTCACATGCACCACTGTCCAAAGCTGCATTCATACCTTGTGCAGTACGGAAACCACCCGTCACCATCAGTTGGCATTTGACTTCTTTACGAATTTTTTCTGCAAAATCGAGGAAATATGCTTCACGGGCAATGGTACTCGCCTTACGCTTATCCGCCTTGGCACCCGCCATCGCAGGTGCTTCATAGGTTCCGCCTGACACTTCAATTAAGTCAATGCCTGCCGCATCAATGGCTTTAAAGACATGAATCACTTCTTCTTCAGTAATACCGCCACGCTGGAAATCTGCCGAATTCAATTTAACGGAAACAATGAAATTTTCTGAGGTTTTAGCACGAACTGCCTTATAAATTTCCAATAAAAAGCGTGAACGGTTTTCAATGGAACCACCCCATTGATCCTGACGCTTATTGGTCAATGGCGATAAAAACTGACTAATCAAATAACCATGTGCGCCATGCAGTTGTACACCTTCAAAACCTGCCTTTTCACAAATTCGTGCAGATTCAGCAAAACGTTGGATAATATCCAGAATTTCAGCTTCTTCTAAAGCACGTGGTGTACCAAATGTCGTTGCCAACGTTGGGCTGAATGCCACAGCAGAAGGTGCAACGGTTTCTTTATTTAGACCACGTGGGCATTGGCGTCCAGGATGTGA
Source organism: Acinetobacter sp. 226-1 (assembly GCF_030329325.1). Classification (NCBI taxonomy): domain Bacteria; kingdom Pseudomonadati; phylum Pseudomonadota; class Gammaproteobacteria; order Moraxellales; family Moraxellaceae; genus Acinetobacter; species Acinetobacter sp. 226-1. The sequence continues at coordinate 308,542 of NZ_JACANU010000002.1, read as the reverse complement.
CAACTGAATCAGTTGCACCATGTCATGCTTTTTACCGACATTTGCCCATGCTGTGAGTTTTTCTAGATCACGCTCTGTTTCAACCACAACCACACCAGGTTCGTTTTTGGCACGAAAATCCACCATGACATTACCTGTGATCGCACAGCCTAAACCACCCTTACCCCATGCATCATATAAACCTAAATGTAATTTATTCGGTTGACCTGCATGGTTTGCTAATGCTTCGCTCATTGCACCTTTAATAATGCGATTTTTAAAGGTGGTATTTCGTATTTTAAATGATTGTGCAATATGGCTCATGGTGCATCTCTAATCTATTTTTAGAATATTTACTCTAAATTATTTAAAAAAATGGTCAAGCAAAATCTGACAATATCTCATGTCAAAATTGCATGCCAAACTTAAACGCTGCGCTATTTTAATACTGACTCGCTGAAATCAATTGCTTAGTATAGTCAGTTTTAGGGTTTTTAAATAAAGATTCAGTATCCTGAAACTCTATGACTTTAGCATGACGCAATACTAAAACTTTTTGACACAATGCTTTGACAACCTGTAAATCATGACTAATAAATAAATAGCTGATTTGAAACTCTGCTTGTAACTGACGTAATAACTTTACTATGGCTCGCTGTGTAGTACGGTCTAAAGCCGATGTTGGCTCATCAAAAATAATTAATTTTGGACGTAAAACCAAAGCACGTGCTAATGCAACACGTTGGCGTTGCCCACCCGATAATTCATGTGGATAACGTGATATAAATTCAGCAGGAAGTTCAACTTTTAACAAAGCTTCTGTAATGTGTTTTTGAATTTCATCTGCTTTGAGTTTTTTCAAAGCCAAGCCTTCACCAATAATTTGTTCTACCGTCATACGTGGATTTAAACTACTGAATGGATCTTGAAAAACCATTTGAAATTCAGCACGTAATGGACGCAACTTTGACTCTTTGAGCCTATTTAGATCTTGATTTAATAAGACGATTAAGCCATCACTGTCAATCAAACGCGCTACAGCCAAAGCCAAAGACGTTTTACCTGAACCACTCTCCCCCACAATTCCGATTGACTCTGCTTGATGTAACCTCAATTCTAAAGGTTCAACAGCAACAAAATAGTCTTTTACCCGATTCAGCAAGCCTTGTTTGATGGGGAATTTGACACCAACATGATGTAAGGACAACACCAATGCAGAAGGGTCTTGTCGTGGTACAGGATTTGCAATACCAAAATCATGATCAAGTAAATGCTTCGTATAGTCCGCCTTAGGTGTATTAAAAATATCCCTCACCGCACCTTTTTCTTCAACTCGACCTTTATTCATTACAATGACTTGATTGGCATAACGTTTCACTAAATTTAAATCGTGACTGATTAAAATCATTGCCATGTCATGATTTACAATCAAGAGCTGTAATAAATTTAACACCTGCGCTTGCAAAGTCACATCTAAAGCTGTAGTTGGCTCATCTGCAATAATAATTTCAGGCTCTAATGCCAAAGCTGCTGCAATCATCACACGCTGTCTTTGCCCACCTGATAACTCATGAGGATAACGACTTAACTTTTCTTCAGGTTCAGGAATGCCCACATCTGTGAGTAAATCAATCACACGTTTACGCACTTTATTTTTAGGCATACCCTCTAACAACAAAGGCTCACCAATAATTTTTTCAACCCGATGTAATGGATTTAAAGCCGTCATAGGTTCTTGAAAAATCATCGCAATTTTTTTACCACGAATTTGACGTAACTGTGTCTCATTCATTTGTAATAAATTTTGCCCATTTAAATTGGCTTCACCTGTAACTTTTAAATGTTCAGGCAATAAACCTAGCATTGCTAAACTACTGATAGATTTACCTGAACCACTCTCACCCACAATGGCAATCGTTTCTCCTGCATGTAAATCTAAGTTTAAATTTTGCACCAAATCATGTTGTTGATTTTGAATACTTAAATGCCGCACAGATAATACTAATTTTGCGTCTTTATTGACGTCTTGGATCGAATGCATCACGTGTCGCCTCCCCAATATAAATCAACAAAGATAAAACCAAAGCCAATGTAAAAAAGCCCGATAAAGCCAACCATGGCGCATTTAAGTTATTTTTGCCTTGTAACAACAACTCACCCAAAGATGCTGCATCTGGTGGTAAACCATAACCTAAAAAATCTAATGCAGTTAATGCTGTAATATTTGCGGTCAACATAAAAGGAAGCTGCGATAAACTTGAACTCATCGCATTAGGTAAAATATGCCTAAACATAATCGTCCCATCACGCACACCTAAAGAACGTGCAGCACGAACATAGTCTAAGTTTCGTGCGCGTAAAAACTCAGCACGCACTAAGCCAACCAACGCTGGCCAACCAAAAACCAACATAATCAAAAATAGCCAATATACGCTTGGTGTAAATAAACTCACTAAAATCATAATCATGAAGAGTGTTGGCAAACCACCCCACACTTCTAATATGCGCTGACCAATTAAGTCAACCCAACCACCGTAATAACCTTGTATTGCGCCGATAAAAATACCAATCACTGAAGCAAATAACGTTAAAGCCAAACCAAATAACAAAGAAATCCTTAAACCATACAAAATTCGTGCGACAACATCACGTCCTTGATCATCTGTACCTAACCAATTTTGTGCAGTCGGTGGTGAAGGTAGAGGCACAGCCAAGTCTAAATTTGGTGTTTGATAGGAATAACGTAAAATCGGCCAAATCGCCCAACCCTTAGCATCAATTAACTGTTGCACAGCAGGATCACGATAATCTGCTTCACTCTCAAAAACACCACCAAATGTCGTTTCAGAATAAGTTTTTAATACAGGCGCATAATAATGCTGATCATATTTAACCAATAAAGGCTTATCATTGGCAATAAATTCGGCACCTAAAGATAAAATAAAAATAAGCGCAAATAGAATAAAACAACTAAAGCCTAAACGATTTTTTTTAAATTTTTTAAATCTTGCTTGCATCAATGGAGACATTATTTTGCTCCTCTTGATTCAAAGTCGATACGAGGGTCAATAATTTGATACAACACATCACTAATCAAACGTAATACAAGCCCTAACAAGGTAAATAAAAATAATGTACCAAAAATCACAGGATAATCTCGCTGAGTAATTGCCTCAAAGCCGAGTAAACCCAACCCATCTAAATTAAAAATAATTTCAATAAATAGATTTCCAACAAAGAAAATACCCACCAAAGCTTCAGGTAAACCCGCGATCACAATCAGCATAGCATTACGAAAAACATGCCCATAGAGCACTCGATTTTCATTTAAACCTTTGGCACGTGCAGCCAAAACATATTGTTTATTTAACTCTTCCATAAATGAATATTTAGTGAGATAGGTCAAACCTGCAAAACCACCCAATACAATCGCAATCAAAGGTAAGGTCATATGCCAAAAGTAATCTTTAATTTTGCCCAATACACTTAAACTATGAAAATCATCCGAGACCAAGCCTTGTAGTGGAAACCACTGAAAATAAGAGCCACCTGCAAAAAATACAATCAACAAAACAGCAAATACAAAGGAAGGAACAGCATAGCCGACTGCCAATAACAAAGAAGTTGATTTGTCAAAAATCATACCGTGCTGTTTGGCTTTTTTAATGCCTAATGGAATAGAAACCAAATAAATCAGCAAAGTACTCCATAAGCCCAAAGACACCGTCACAGGCATTTTTTCCCATAATAATTGAGTTACGGGCTTATCTTTAAAAAAGCTGGTACCAAAATCAAAATGAAGATAACCTTTGAGCATCATCCAAAATCGTTCAGGTGCAGATTTATCAAAACCATATTGTGCTTTGATTTTTTCAACCATTTCATCACTCAAACCACGAGCACCTTGGTATTGACTAGGATTATTTGAAGCGGATACCACCTCTGCTCCCGCAGGTGCATTCCCCATCCCTTGAAAGCTTTCAGCTTGCTGTATCGCTTGCTCTACTGGACCACCTGGTGCCAATTGAATCACCACAAAATTAATTAATAAAATAAAAAATAATGTCGGAATAATAAGTAAAAGTCGTTTGAGAATGTATGTGCCCATTGATGTGACATTCCTTGTAAGCGCATGGCTTTTATTTTCAATCAAATACAGCCTAAATTATTGTTTACGCAAATATTGATTGATTTTTTGCGCTTGTTTTGGCTCAGACCACCAGTAGTCCAAACCCAGTGATAATTGCGGTTTCACTTTTGGTTGTTGATACATACTCCAATAAGCATACCAATCACTGTCTTTACTATAAGTCAAAATATGATAATAACCTGAACGCAATAAGCGATCTAAAACTTTAGTACGTAGGATTAACTGCTCTCGATTTGGCGCACGAATCACTTCTTGTATTGCTTCATCAATCACAGGGTTTTTAATCCCTGCATAGTTATAATTCCCTACTTCATCGGCTGCTTTACTGCTCCACATTTGTGCTTGTTCATTCCCTGGAGTCAATGATTGAGGCATCACATTGGTGGTCATTTGAAAATCTGAACGGCGCATTCGCTCAATATATTGGGGAACATCAACCTGACGAATAGAAACCTGAATGCCAAGTTTTTTAAGATTACGCACAAAAGGCATTAAGGTTCGATTTAAACTTTCCTGAAATATCATAAACTCGATACGAATAGGCTGCCCTTTTGGGTCTACCAACATCGCATTTTGATAACGATAACCTGCTTTTAACAGCAAAGTTCGCGCTACGAGTAAATTATTACGGTTAAACCCACTGGCATCGGAAGGTGGATATTTCCAATTTGCCAAAACGCCTTGACGTTGTAAAGGATGCAAACGCGCTAAGTAAGGCTGAATCATCTGTAATTCTTGCTGAGATGGTAGACCTGTGGCTGCAAGCTCACTATTTTGGAAATAACTGTTTAAACGAATATATTGCCCATAAAATAAAGCTTTATTTAACCATTCAAAATCATAGGCATAACTTAATGCTTGACGAAAATAAATATCGTTAAAAGGTGTCTTACGCGTATTAAAAACAAAGCTTTGTGTCGGTGCAGGGTTTGCTGTTTTAGAAATATATTTGGTGACCATACCTGCTTTTAACGCAGGAAAGTTATATTCTGTTGTCCACTTTCGAGACATTTTTTCTTCATGAAACGTATATTGACCCGACTTAAAACCTTCAAAAGCAATATCTAAGTTACGATAATACACAAATTTCACAAGATCAAAATTATAGCGTCCTTTATTTACAGCTAAATCTTTTGCCCAATAATTTGGATTACGTTTATAGGAAATGCTACGTCCTGCATCTATACGATCAATCAAATAAGGTCCTGAACCTAAAATTGGCTGTAAAGTAATTTTAGCAAAGTCTTTATTTTTCCAGTCTGCTTTGGAATAGATGGCAATAGACGCCAAAATCAAAGGCATTTCTGTATTATTATCTGATTTAAACGTCATTTTAACTTGGTATTTAGACAATACTTCTGTTTTTTCTAAATCAGATAAATACATTTGAAAGCCAGGGTTGGCTTTACTCTGAATAATATCAAAGGTAAATTTAACATCCTCTGCGGTGACAGGTGTGCCATTACTAAAACGCGCTTTGGGATTAAGATGAAAAATCACAAACTTGGTTTTATCGGGATCAAAAGTCACTTTTTCTGCTAGTAAAGGATACATAACACTTGGTTCATCGAGTGATGAACTCATCAAGGTATCAAATAAAAAATTTGTACCTTCAGCGCTCGTTCCTTTGCCATTAAAGCCATTTAAATTATCAAATGTTCCATTTCCTGCCTGACTAATCATACCGCCTTTGGGAGCAACTGGATTAGCATACGGCATTGCTTGAGCATTTGCGTACTTTGCAGTGGTATGAATTGCAATATAAGGGGTTGTTTGAGGCGCTGCATATAATGCACCTGCGATCCAACATAAAACCCCTACTGCCCCTAGCTGTTTCGCATACGCAAAGCTCAATAGCATATTGAGTCTATCCTTTTACTTTTAAATCAACTTATAGATCAATTATAAGTTTGGTACTCGAATGACAGTTCCAATACGCAACTGTGTATTTGGCTGAATATTATTCATTTCAGCGAGTTCATTACTTGCTATACCATATTTACTGGCTAAGCGAATTAAAGAATCACCACTTTTGACTTTATATTCAGTCACAGTTTTTGGAATTTGAATACTTTGCCCACGTTGCAAACCTGAACGTGCATTTAAGTTATTCAATGCTGCCAACTCCTGCACTGAAACACCAGTACGGCTCGCAATGACATTGAGCGACTCACCTGCTTTTACTGTATAAGCTTCAGTATCTTTAGTCGAGGCTTTTGTTGAAGCTGTCACTTTCGTCACTGGCTCTTCTTTTTCCTTGACATTACTTTCTTTAGTCGATAATTCACCATCAATTTTTAGACGCTGACCTGCACGTAAACTTGCATTACGTGCTAAACCATTTAACTCGGTTAAAAATGCGACTTGTAAATGATATTTCTTAGCTACTGAAGCAATCGTTTCGCCAGATTTCACAATATGTATATCTTTACTTACATTTCGTTCATTACTCTGGATTTCAGGCTGTTCAATCTGCTTAGTTTTTGCAGCTTGCACAGGCTCACCTGATAATTTTAGTTTTTGCCCAACAAACAAACCTGCTGTTGTACTTAAACCATTTAAATCAGCAACTTGACTTAAAGACAAATTATACTTATTGGCAACAGTCGTCAAACTATCACCCGATTGAACCACATAACTCTCTGGAACCGTACTACCTTCTGGCACTTTAATGGTTTGCCCAACCAATAAGCCTTTTGAAACAGATAAATTATTTAATGCGGCTAACTCAGATAAACTCATCTTAGACTGAACTGCAATACTCGATAAAGTATCACCGCTTTTTACACGATAACTTTCAGTTTTATACTGAGTTTCAGCTTTGACATTATTAAATTTAGTTTGATCTACAACTTTCGACTCAAGTTTTTCAGCACTTTGCTGTATTTCTTGCAATGGAACATTAATTTTTTGCCCAGCAAATAGATTACCTACTTCCAAACCAGGGGTTAAATCTGCTAACTCTTGTACAGATAAAGCATAACGATCTGCAATAATCTTCAGATATTCGCCACGTTTTACGACATAAGGTTTCGTCTTAATTTTTGCTTCAGGTTTAGAGGTGTCAGAATGAACAAGCGTTTTATTTAATGCACTGAGCTTTTCTTGTCCTATATCTTTTAAGTTAAGCTTTTGCCCAACCAGTAAGTTACTCGTTGTTGTTAAATTATTATAGCTCGCCAACTGTGAAACAGACAGATTAAATTGTTCTGCCACGCCTGTTAAACTGTCATTTGGTTTTACAACATACGTTGCAGGTGTATGATCAGGTTTTTTGACTGAGCTTGATGGTGTTTCTGCTTCTTGTGGTTTAGCATCATACAAATATAAAGTTGCACCAACAAATAATGTCCCACTTGGATCAACTTGGTTCCATTTTGCAATATCACGCCAATTTACACCATTTTTCATTGCAATGATTGCCAGTGTGTCACCAGCTAACACTGTATAAGTACTACGTTTACCTTTTGGTGGTACCACCACAACTTCACTATCTGTTTTGGCAAAGTTTTTATCTTGATTTAATTTTGCTTCTTCTGATGTTTTCGCTGTGGTTTCTGCTACACCTTTTGGATAAGCAAAGCCGACTGTATTTTCTCGTCCTTGTTGCTCAGCCACAGACTGACTCGTTTGAATTGCTGTAAGCTTAATTTTACCGTCATAAGGATCAACAATTTCAGTTCCTTGTGGCGCAATGGCTTTAATTTCTTTGACGACCTCATCTTTTTCAGCTTGTGTTGCTTGAGGATCAATCACTTGTTTAACTGTGAGTTTTTCGTCCTCAGTTTTTACTGCTGCCATAATTTGCTCACGTTCTTGTGCAGATAATGGCGGCTCAACTGTAACAGGTTTTACATTGCTGGCTTGTGTCACGGCTACAGGAATACGAGGTGCGCTTGGAATAACAGCATCTGAGGCAAATGCCGCTAAAGCAGAAGCACCTTGTGGTGTATTTCTAACTGTAGTTACAGTTGAAGGCGTAACAGGCTTTGTTGTTGTGACAGGTGTAACAGGTTGGGGAGTTGTATTACTTGCACTCAGTACAGGTGGATTCGTTCTGGTTGGCGCTATAGGCGTCCCTGTATTTGCAGGTACATAAGTCGGTGCTGGCACATAAGTCGGCGTATTACTTGCTAAATATGAGCCTGAATTTGGCTGTAAGCCTCTTAATTTTGTATCAATATTTGGATTTAAATCTGCTGGAATTAAAATTTTCATTGGGCTGGAGATATCAACAACCTCACCACGATGCCCAGGGTTTAAAGCATATAATTCTGCACGGCTTAAACCCGTAGTTGCAGCAATTTGATTCAGTTGTACCCCAGCAGGCACAGACACTTCTCTAAAGTGTGGTCGATTGGCAATAGGAGGTAGTGTTACACCATATTTTTGTGGGTTTTTTACAATCTGTGCCACAGCCAAGAAACGTGGTACATAGTTCATGGTTTCTTGTGGTAAACGTAATGACCAATAATCTGTAGGTAAACCCGCCGCTTCATTACGATTAATTGCTTGTTGGATACGTCCTGGACCTGCATTATATGCTGCTAAAGCAAGCTCCCAAGAACCAAACTGATTATATAAACTTCCTAAAAACTCATAAGCTGCACGGGTAGATTCGACCACATCACGACGACCATCATACAAACCTGATTGTCTTAAACCATAAATTTTCCCTGTACTCGGGATAAACTGCCACATGCCTGCTGCGGCTGCACTACTGGTTGCAGCGGGATCATAAGAACTTTCAATAATAGGTAAAAGTGCTAATTCAGTTGGTAAACCACGACGTTCAGCTTCTTTGACAGTATGGTATAAATAACGAGATGCACGGGCACTTAAACGATCAATATAAGGCTGACGTGCAGCAAACCAACTACGTTGTGCATCAATACGCGGATCCCAACGATCTTCATTCATTTTAAAACCGACTGACATACGTTTCCAGACATCACCATGTTTTAAAATAAGTAAACGATCGCCCTCTACAGCACGCATATCAGTTGCTGATAATAGATCTTCTAATGAGTCCAGACTTGTTGCATCCAACATTCCTGTTTGCTTACTCGTCTGTGGTTTACTCACAGTTTGAGAAGAAGAACACCCTGTCATTAAACCAATGGCAGCCAGTGCTGTTGTCATGAATGATAATTTAAATAAAACAGGAGTAGTGGACTGCCACACAATCGTGGTTGGTTTAGACATACAGGATTCCGAACAACATATAGTAAATTATTTTATCCATGCCATTTTAGTAGAGCATCTGGCTCATACAAGGCACTTATTGCAAGCAAACTGCTTACAAATGTTACAAAAAATTAAAAAAATCGGAGTTCTAGCGGTGGAAAACGCGATTTGCGTATACAATAAATTCTTAGCTCACGATGTTCAACACTAAATTTCATTCATTGGTTATCATTATGTCTCAAACAATCACACTTTATGTCGATGGTGCATGTAAAGGCAATCCAGGATTAGGCGGCTGGGGTGCGTATATCATTACTGAAACAGAAGAACATAAACTGTGTGGTGGTGAAAGAGAAACAACCAATAATCGGATGGAACTTTCAGCCGCTATTGAAGGCATTGCATTTTGCCCCAAAGATGCCAAGCTCATTTTGTGGACAGATTCTAACTATGTCAAACGTGGTATCACTGAATGGATTGAAAATTGGAAAAAGAAAAACTGGAAAGATGTCAAAAATCCTGATTTGTGGCAAAAACTCGATGCTACATGTAAAGGTCGTGACATTGAATGGAACTGGATTAAAGGACATGCAGGACATGCGGGCAACGAAATGGCAGATCAACTTGCCAATTTAGGTGCATCAAATACAGCGCAAGGTATCACCCAGACTCAAATTACCACGACTCAGAAACTTTTAACTCAAGCAAAGACCACCATGACTCAAGATAAAAAAAAAGTTGAAGCAGATTGGCTTTTAGATGACCCTTTTGGTTTTGATCTTGTCAATGAAGATGAAGATACAGCCGAAGAAATTGAACTGAGCAGTGAAAGTGAAGAACATGAAAATATAGATGCTTTATCTTCTTCTGCTCAACATTTCAGTCATGAAACAGCAGCAAAAGAACAAGAACATTCAACGACAAATACTCAACAGCATCCTGATATTGTCATTACTCCAAAAAAACTCGATATTGAAGGTCCACGACAACTTATTTTAGATACAGAAACCACAGGTTTTTATTTTCAAGACAGTGACCGTATTGTAGAGGTTGGAGCGATTGAAATGATCAATCGTAAACTCACAGGTAGCTCTATTCACATTTATATTAACCCTGAAAAACCTGTAGGTGACTCTGAAGCAATTCACGGTATTACGGATGAATTTTTAAAAGATAAACCTAAGTATCATGAAGTTGCCCAAGTACTTTTTGACTATTTAGAAGGTGCAGAAATTATTGCACATAATGCAAGCTTCGATATGAACTTCTTGGATATGGAGTTTAAACGTAGTGGCTTTGTCGCTTTATCTGAAGTCTGTAGTGTCACTGATACTTTGGCAATGGCAAAAAGTAAGCATCCGGGGCAAAAAAACTCATTAGATGCTTTAGTTCGTCGTTATGAAATTCCACAACGTGACCGTACTTTCCACGGTGCTTTACTGGATGCCGAGATTTTATCTGATGTCTATCTAGCCATGACAGGTGGACAAGTTTCCTTTGACATGGATGCTTTATCAGACACATCAAACTTATCTTCTGAGCAACAAACACGTGCAAAAATCGATATACAAGCGCCTGTCATTTTAGCATCAGAAGAAGAGTTAGCAGCGCACGATGCTTGGGTACAAAAATACCAAGAAAAAAATGGAGAAGCATGTATTTTTGGTAAATAACAGGACAGTCAAAAGTGGAATCACTCAATAATCCAATCGATTCAGCAATCAACTGAAAAGAACTGGGTAAATAGACAGCATTCCACTTCGTACAGTTTGTAAAGTCCTAAGACTAAGCAAATAAGTCTATTGTAAATTGTCTGCATTTAAGCGATATTAAAATCTAAAAATTAGTCTTTATACTAAAGGCTAAAAAATTAGAACATTTATTTTCATCAGGGGGCTTTGATGTCTTATCAAACATCAATATATTTTGATCCAACAGCATTATTAATAATAAAAAATGAAGTGGATAATTCGATTCAACAAGTTGAGTCGGCTGTTAGTAGTTTGGTTGAAGATCAAACCTTACCTTTTGGTATAGATGATGCACTGAATCAGTTTGAACAATGTGCACATGTGATTCGTTTGATCAACATACCGCAACTCGCACAACTTACTGAATATGCAGCGGAATTAATGCATAAAATCATGCAAGATCCGCGTAATATTAAAACATCAGATGTACTTGCGCTGAGCGAAGGCACAACAATGCTCAAACGCTTTGTCGAGTTTACCTGTTTACGTGAAGTCAAAGTTCACCAGTTTTTGCTTGATACCTTAAACCGTTTAGAGCTAGCGCTTGGCAAACCGCTTACACAAGAGGGAGAAAATCTAACACCATTGTTAGCGCAAATTCCTCATTTAGAATTAGCCCAAGCACAAGAACTCGAAAAATCTAATTATGTACATCGGTTATATAAGCTCTGCTTAAATCACCTTTTGAAACAAAACGAAACTCAATTAGATTATCAAGGCTTACAACTGGTGGGAGCCTATCTTTCTCATTTAGCAGATACAACGCCAAGTGCTCAATATTGGAAATTGGTCGCAAATGCCTTACAGCATCTACAAGATACTATTTTGAGTGATGCTCGCTTACGCACGTTAATTCAAATTGAAACCAATATTGGTAACTTCCTAAGCCAAACTCAACAATTTAATGTAGATAACTTACAAGTTGCGAATGTTCTCAGTTTGTGTATTAGCCAAGATAATGATATTGCACAAAATTTACGCCATAAAATTCAAGCTGGTGATGATGTTCTAACAGACAATCAACTCCATGTTTTTAGTCGTCATTTATATGGTCCAGATTTTGAAACGATTCATAGCGTGAGCAAACTGATCACTGAAGAAATGACAGAAATTCGTAATGCGATTGAGTACAACTATCAAAACATGTCAGATGAAAAAACAGTTGAACTTAAAAGCAAGTTATTAGGTTTAGCGAACATTTTTAAAGTTTTAAATCTCAATGAAGCAGCAACAGAACTTGTACAACAAGCAGCCTTACTCGACAATCCAACAATTTTAGAAGATGAAAACTATGCGCAACAATTGATGAATAGTATTTTATCTGCTATGAATTCAATTGGAATTTTAGAGCGTAATTACACATCAAATCGCTTACAACTTCGTGTCAATAATCTGCAAATTTCACTCGATCGTTTAGATGAAGCACATACCACTTTGTTAGCAGAAACGAAGATTCAGATTGATGCCACTAGCCAAGCATTGGTTCAATATATTTCTGAACAAAATCAGGAAACTATTGCTAATGTTGCATTACAACTAACTGAAATTAGCGGTGCTATGTTATTCCTTGGTTCTAAAGCAAGCCAAGAAACATTACTGACATGTGCTCAATTTATTGACCATGCTTTATCTCAAAGTACCACATTAAATCCACAGCAAATTCAATCTGTATTAGAAGTGCTAGCAAGTGCTGATATGATGATTGAAAATTTACAGAATAAACAACCTGTCCTACAATCTATGTTTGATATAGCATTGAAAAGTAGCCAAAACTTAAAAGCGATCGCCTAATGTCAGAATTATCACTTGCCTATATTTTTCACCATCACCAACTTCTTGTTGATGACAATTTTCAATTACCACAAGTTGAACAATTAGCAAGTGATCTTATTTTTAACTCGGGTGATCAGATTATCGCCCGAGATCTATTTATTGAGGAAAATATTCCTGAAGGTTATCAACTCGTTCCCATTCGCCAGCTTATTTCACAATGGACAAAGGTTCAATTTGAACAAGCAAGCCGTGCTTTACAACTTTTAGAATGGCGCCGTAACCATAAGTTTTGCAGCCATTGCGGGCATGAAACAGAAGTTCATCCTACAGAATATGCGATGGTTTGCCCTGCTTGTCGCTACCATCAATATCCACGTGTGCAACCTTGTGTTATTACGGTCATTACACGAGGAAAAGATGAAATTTTACTCGCAAAAAATGCTAAAAACACCAGTAATATGTATGGTTTAATCGCAGGCTTTGTTGAGGTTGGAGAAACACTCGAAGAAGCTGTACAACGCGAAACCCTTGAAGAAATTGGTATTGAAGTTAAAAATATTCAATATCTGGCGAGCCAACCATGGCCTTTTCCAAGCAACTTAATGCTTGCCTTTAAAGCTGAATATGCTTCAGGTGAACTTGTCTTACAAGAAGAAGAAATCAGTGATGCTCAATTCTTTAAATTTGATGCTTTACCCGAAATTCCTTTTTCAGGCAGTATTGCACATGCCATGATTGAACACGTGATTTTTAATAAAAAAATGCCTGATTAACAGGCATTTTTTTGATTTAAATGACAATTTTAGTTGTTTTTAAAAGTTTGATCTAATGCTTTAACAATTTCTGATCGTGTTTGATAAAAACGACTAAATAAACTTGAGACACTTCCCATAATAGACACATGACCTGTTTTTGGAATCACTGTCATTTGGCAATGATTTCCTAAAGCTTCAAGTTGTGCCTTCAAATCTAGACTATTGCTTTCCTCAACAATTTGATCATGAGCCGCAGTAAATAAAAAGTGGCGAATCTCATTTTTTTCAATAAAGTAATAAGGCATCACTTGTTGATAAGGGATATCTTGATCAAATGCATCACTTGCTAAAGGATCACCTTTATAATCAAAGTGATAAGGTCCAGCAACCCCCACGATTGCCTTAATATTTTTTTTGACCTCAGACTGAAAACGCTTAGGATTATACAATAAAGAGGTAATATTAAATGCGCCTGCTGAATGCCCCATTAAAGCAATATTATGCGTAGAAATACCAAGCTTGTTTTGTTGTTGCTCTAAAAAGTTTAAAGCAACAGCCAAATCATCTACATAAGTAGGGAACTTATGCTGTGGTGCTAAATGATAATTCAATACCGCAACATCATAACCATAACGACTAAATGCTTCGCCAACAAACTTATAAGCACTTTTATCGCCATGACTCCAAGCACCACCATGCACAAAAACAATTAATGGTTTTTCTTGTGTACGATTAGAAATATATAAATCTAAACGTTGTCTTGCTTTTAAACCATATGCAATATTGGCATGAAATTGATAACCCTTTTTAGGAGTCAATTTATTAATCGTGATACTGGCTAAATCATATAAACGAAAATCAGTATAAAATGCCTTAATTGATTGGATTTTTTTCAATACAACTTTAGGTTTAACATGAAAATTACGGTTGAACATCTGTACTTGGCTCTACTGCATCTGGGTCTATTGCCACAGGAGTCACAACATCGGGTTGAACATTTGAAACGACAGGTGCAGTAAAGGATGAACTTTGTACTTGACGACTCGCTTGCTCAACATTATCTAATAAAGTCACAATTTTGGTGACATTACCTACTTTTTGCAAAACATCATTTAAGTCATCACTTTCAGCATTATTCAGACGTCCCATGACATAAAGCACACCATCTTCGGTATGTACTAAAACTTTATTATCTGAAACAACAGGTGCTTTCATAATTAAGCCACGTGTATTTGCTGTTACTGATGCATCTTGCATAATGGTGCTGTAGCTAATTTGATTACCCACTGTAATATAATTATGTACAGCTTTGACATCACTCATGGCACGGACATTATCTTCAGCCAATTGTTTTAAATGAACATCTGGCACTTGACCTGTCAATAAAACATTGCTGTGAAAACTATTGATATTGACACGAGATTGTTTAAATCTGGCATCTAATTTATATAAGTTAATTTTTGCAGTACGTTCAATTGAAGAATCAATGAATACTTGCCCTAATGATCTGACACCACTTTCAGTTCCAACAGGTGTACTTCCTGTGCCACCAGAAATAAAGCTCGCGCACCCAGATAAACTTGCTACACACAACATTGTAATGACAATACGGTTTAACACTCAGCAAGACTCCTCATTGAAATCATTATTTCTATATATTTTAAACGACTACTCGAGTTTACGCTTAAATTTTACTCACAGATTAATCAAGTCTGCATCTAAAGTAAATGCATTTTCAATCCACTGTAAATCATACGGGATTTTAGAAAAGTCATGCTGTACATTTTTTGCAATTTCTTGATGAAAATCAAAACAAATTGCATCAAAACGATAATAAAAGTCCTGAAAATGTTCATGATCTTGCAAAAACTTCAAAGCTGTCTTAATAATTTTACGTTGCTTACTGAGAGTAATTACCTCTACAGCAAGACCATACTCAGTTTTAGCACGTGCTTTGACTTCAATAAAAAGTAACTCATTATCCTTGACCACAATCAAATCAATTTCACCACAACTTGCATGATAATTTTGGCACACCAAACGATAAGCATGCTCTTGCATAAGCTGTAAAGCAGTATGTTCTGCCCACTCACCTAATTGTTGCCGCACAGACTTCGCTTTCATTCGATCTATTCCAATTGTTTACGTGATGGTTAGGCGATTGCTAAGCCTTTGCCTGTACTCACAAAACACATTGGCTCGCGATCAATGCGATTATTTTCAATATGAATTTTACCTGTACGCCCTTTAAAGTCTAAATTTTTCATTTGTGGCTGTGTAATATAACTCTGAGTAATTTGCCATGCATCTCCACCAAAAGCATATAAACGTTGATATGCCATAGTGGTTGGACTTTGTTGATACGCTTTTAAAACGTCACTCCATTCAGAAATATACAGTGAAGGTACATCGCAGAACTTCATTCCCTTAGGTAAAGGCTGACTGTCCTCAACTGCTACAGCTTGCATATATAAGTTTTGTACAGGTAATTTTTTTAATTGACTGATCCATGCATAATTCCCTAATAACAGTAATCCCTCACTTTTGACCATCTTTACGGGTACGCTATTCACAATTTGGATTTGCCCTTGGAATTGTTCAGATAATGCATTGAAAAATGCTTTACTGTCTTGAATATTTTCAGGTTGTTGTAAAATATATAATTTATTCACTCCATCTCTTTCTATGGTATCAATTAATGCTGCTGCATCATCATTTTTAGATAAACTAAATTGCACAACATTAGGATGTTTTAAAGTCACTTCATTTAATGCCAATACAGGTATTTTTGGCGAAAATTTAATAATCTCTTCAACATCAGTACGCCCTAAAGGTCCAATAATCATTTGGGTTTGCTTATTGATATTTTGCTTCAGTACAGCACTGATTGATTTTTGGTCTGTATTTACAAATTTTAGAACAGTTTTCGACCCCGTTGCTTGATATGCAGTCGATATTCCAAGTTTAATGCTATTACTTGCTCGCGCCAGAGGTCCTGTTTCAGGTAAAATAACCAATACTTCCGCTTGAGCAGTGATCATTATGCTCAAAAGCCCAAGACCACATAGCGTCTGTCTATAATTCAATTTTTTATTTTTAATCATGGAGAACCTTATGAGTGCTCAGTTATTTGTTGTAGCCACTCCAATTGGGCACTTAGATGACATGACCTATCGTGCAATTGAAGTTTTAAAGTCCGTTGCTGTAGTTGCCGCAGAAGATACACGACAATCTGCACAATTACTTAAACATTATAATATCTCAACTCCTTTGACTGCATGTCATGATCATAATGAAAGTAACAAAATTAATATACTGATCGAACGCTTAAAAAATGGAGAAGATATTGCTTTAGTGAGTGATGCAGGAACACCATTGATTAGCGATCCTGGTTTTAAATTAGTACGTGCAGCTCAAGAAAATAATATTCGTGTGATTCCTGTACCGGGTGCTTGTGCAGCGATTGCAGCTTTAAGTGCTGTTGGCTTACCCAGTGATCGCTTTAGTTTTGAAGGCTTTTTACCATCTAAACAATCACAACGCTTATTACAGTTAGAAAAACTTAAACATGAAACACAAACTTTAATTATCTATGAAGCGCCACATCGAATTTTAGATTGTGTTAAAGATATGGTCGACGTATTTGGTGCTGAACGTCCAGTTGGTTTTGCACGTGAAATTACTAAAACTTTTGAAACAATTAAAAAAATGACTTTAGCAGAATTACTGCATTTTATTGAAAGTGATCATCATCAACAAAAAGGTGAAATTGTTTTAGTGATTGGTGGAGCGCCACAAGAACATGATGTTAAGCAAGAGAAATTAGATCAGTTATTGATCCGTTTGCTTGAAGACTTATCTGTTAAAGCAGCCTCTCAGTTGGTTGCCGATTTAACTGGTGTTAAGAAAAAAGTGGCTTATCAACGTGCTTTAGAACTCACCCAAAAAGATGAGTGATTTTAAGCTAAATTTAAGACCCATTTCACATGATTTAATAAAGAATAAGTGAGACTAAATTGTAGTATTGCAGCAAATTTGATATCACAATCACAGCTTCAATATTACAATTTTAATTCCGAGTAAAATAGTATAAATTATATTTAAATACATAAGCTTAATACCAATAAAAAACACCAAAATTAATATTTTGATCTCATGCTAAAGTCGACATTTTCAAAGTAAATATTTTGCGCTATGATGAAATTATAGATAGTAATAATGTATATATTTTTGCAATAACTATAAGGAGAATTTTATGTCTTTTAAAAATATTTTAGTTCCTGTTGACGGTTCAGATACGTCTTTGGCTGTCATTCCTACTGTGGTTGAAATGGCAAAAAAATTTGATGCCAATGTAACCGTAGTTCAAGTCATGACTATAGATCCTTATATTGCCTCTGAATATATTGCTCATGGTCAAAGCAATCAACTTATTGAACGGGCAAAAAATTATATTTTAGATAATTTAGAAACCGCTAAAGCTAAATTTAAAGCGCAAGATTTAGACGTGCAAGTCAAGCTTTTAGAAGGTGAAAATATTGCCAAAGCCATCGCTAAAGCTAGCGATGAACTCAATACCGATCTGATTATTTTATGCTCACATGGTCGTAGTGGCTTTAAAAAACTTTTAATTGGTAGTGTGGCACAAAGCTTAATTACAACGCTCAAAGCACCTGTTTTAATCGTGAAACAAGATGACGTATAGTTGATAAAAACTTTCACTAAACATTTGAAGCTCAGATGTTTAGTGATTCATCCATACAAAAAATTGAACTTATTTTAAATCATTCAATGCTGTACCTTGAATTGGGTTGCGCTTCCAATAATAAGGCTGAAAAAATCTGAGTAATAAACGCCACGGTGTCATCCAAACAATACGTACATTGGTTCTTTTATTTTGAATTATTTTCTCTGCTAAATAACCACATACTTGATGTGGTGGATCAATGATAAACATAAATAACCATTTCATTTTACGCCAGTTTTCCACATCACCATCCTTCCAAGATGAAACTAATAAATCTGTAGCAACCATTCCGGGGCTTAAAGTACCTACTCGAATCGTGGTCTTTTTAGTTTCTTTATATAATGCTTGACTAAAATAAGCGACTGCACGTTTACTGGTGGCATAGGGTGTCATACCTGCACTCCACTCACCTCGACTTCCCCAGCCTTCCATATTAAAAATTTGCCCAAACCCTTGCACTAACATTCCTTTTAGTGCCACTTGTGCGCCTAACATACATCCCAATACATTCGTTTCAATCACATTTGTGATCTCTTGAGGGTTTAATGCGGCAAAAGATTTTGCGCTATTACTGGTACCCGCATTATTAATCCAAACATCAACACGACCAAAGTGAGAAAGTGCTTCTTGCCAAAGCTTTTCTAAATCTTCAATTTTCGTCACTTCACAACATACAATATGAACTTTAGCTTCACCAAATTGCTGTTGTAGCTGCTTTTGAACTTGCTGTAAATTTTGTAGATCACGTGCAGAAATCACGACCGACCAGCCCAATGTCAAAAATGCTTGACTTAATCCCAAACCAATCCCACGCGAGCCTCCTGTAATCACAACACATGATGGCTTTTTATTTTGCATGTTCATCATTACCTTTGCTGCTAGTAAAATCTTATGATTCAAAATACATTCAAGATTTTTATTTCAATGCTCTATTCATAGCATGCTGAGTTTATAAATAAAATCAAAATAATTTTCTCTGGTGCTTACACATAAGACAAACGCAGCGTTCTATAGAAAAACTCTGAACTTTGACGAAAAATAGCTTATAATCAAAAAACATCGCTTCAGGGCGGGGTGTAATTCCCCACCGGTGGTAATTAAATACACATTTCTTTGTGATTTATTCAGCCCACGAGCCTATAATTTCTTTGATTTTATAAGCAGATTTGGTAAAAGCCAAAGCCGACGGTATAGTCCGGATGAAAGAAGACGACGTCACAGCTCAATAATTTTCAATCTATACATTGGAAATTGTTTTGTAACGCCACTATTTCACATGTCCTGAAATGTTCAACCGTATTTCTACTTACGAGAGCGTTTCAATGTCTAGCTTAATACAACCCGAAATTTTCTTTTCAGCCCTTCCTCCTGCTGAACAACGCATCCAACAAGCTTTAGAAGATATGCGTCAAGGCAAACCTGTCTTGGTCATGGACGATTTTGATCGTGAAAATGAAGCTGATTTAATTGTTGCTGCAGAAACATTAAATATTGAAACTATGGCACGTATGATTCGTGATGGTTCAGGCATTGTGTGCTTAACCTTAACCTCAGAACTTGCTGACCATTTAGCATTACCACCCATGGTTCAAGATAATTCAAGTCAATTTAAAACAGCATTTACAATTACCATTGAAGCTGCCGAAGGTGTCACAACAGGTGTTTCAGCGAAAGACCGTGTAACCACCATTCATGCAGCAATCAAAGATGGTGCTGTAGCAAGTGACTTAAACCGTCCAGGGCATGTATTTCCTTTACGTGGTCGTGATGGTGGCGTACTCACACGCCGTGGTCATACCGAAGGTTCTATTGATTTAGCACGTATGGCAGGACTAAAACCTGCGGGTGTCTTATGTGAAGTGACTAACCCTGATGGTACGATGGCTTCAGGTATTCAAGTTTTAGCATATGCGCAAACCCACCATTTAACTTTAATCACCATTGAAGAAATTGTGCAATATCGTTTAACACATGGTGTTTAATGGAACTTCATTTTTGATGACTTATCTCTGATATTTTCATTGCTAAAAAATGCCTAATATTTGCTTAAATTAGGCATTTTTTTTGATTACTTTTTTGTTTCCCACAATGCCAAGCCATAAATCGGCCATTTTTTTGTGACCTTGATATTATTCACCAACAACGCAACAAGTACCAAGGCAACCGCTCCACACAAGACAGGGAAAATCAGAAAATCCCAATCATAATATACAGTATGCGCAGTCAATAAAATCACCAATGGATTTGCCCCTGCTGGAGGATGGACACAGCGACAATATTGCATTAGGGCAATTGCGACACCTACACTACAAGCAATAGTCCAAATATTGATTGGAAAAAATTTTAAACAAACTAACCCGACTAAGGCAGAAATAAAATGCCCAAAAATAATATTTCTTGGTTGCGCTAATGGCGATTGGGCAACGGTATACAATAAAACACAGCTCGCTCCAAAAGGTGCCATAATCCACATATGATGTGACCACTGCCCAAGCAATAATAAAATTAGAATACTCAAAGCCCCACCAATAAATCCTCTAAATAGTTCCAAACCATTTGGTATAGCTGCCAATAATTCTTTGCCACCGAATAAGTTCATTGTGCTCACCCTGCCTTGTTTTTTAGCGTCAATCATACTAAAATAAAAAATAGTACAGATCTGTACTTATATCAAGTGTTATTGATGAGAATGAACAATGTCCAAATCAGCACAAAAAATTTTAAATGTCGCAGAACAACTTTTTAATGAGCATAGTTTTGTTGCCGTGGGTGTGGATCTCATTCGAGATGAATCAGGTTGCTCAAAAACCACGCTCTACACGTATTTTAAAAATAAGCAACAATTGGTGTGTTCTGTTCTACAACAACGTGATTTACGTTTTCGAGAAAGCTTAACGACTTTTGTCGCCGAACATCGTGGTTTAGAAGCACTAGAAAAAATTTTTGTTTGGCATCAAAACTGGTTTCAAACAGACCATTTTAAAGGTTGTTTATTTGTACGTGCTGTTGGCGAATCTTCTCAGCAAGATTTGGAACTCATTGAAATAGCTAAACAACATAAACTTTGGTTAAGAAATTTTATTTTTGAAAATATTCAAGATTTAAAATTTCCACATCAAATCACAGAAATGAGTTTTAACTTACTTGAAGGCTTAATCAGTCGTTTTTTAGTTGAAATGTATGATGAAAAAAAATTTTTAGACACCCAAAGCTCTTTATATTTTTGGGTTAAAACACTTCAGCGCACAACAGAATAAATGCCATAAATTGCCACCAAAACTAAAATTGCACCACACAATGCTAAGAGTTTTGTATATATTTTCGACTTTGCTAAAACATTAAAACCAAGATAAACAACTGACAATGTTACAAAATCTAGCACAATCCAAGTGAGTGTGAGTAAAATCAAACTGTGATCTAAATCATCACGAACATGCGTAAATTGTGGGAAAAAAGATGCAAAGAAAATAATATCTTTAGGATTTGAAATTCCCACTAAAAAACCTTGTTTAAAACCACCTTGTATAAAAGATGAAACTTCATCATTTGTGCTTGGTTTTAAAACCGCCTCTCTAATAATTTGAATCCCTAAATACGCAATATAAAGACATCCTAAAATTTTAATAACATCAAACCAATGATTTGCGATATTAACAAAACCTTTTAAAATCAGGACTGAAATAGCAATTAAAACCAAAGAAGCTAAATTTGTACCGAAAATAGTTTGTAATGCCTTTTTATAGCCCCCTTGCAAACCTGCACTTGCCACCAATAACATCACAGGTCCGGGTGTTGCAATCATGACAATCACCGCAACACAATATAAAAAATAGGCTGAAAAATCCAAAACAAACCCAGTCGATACTTAATCAGGCAGTATTTTACAATGAAATTGGGATATGAAGATTTTCTTTTTCTTCCACAATTTTAAGTAAATTATGATGAATTCCATCGGCACGTAGCCAAGCCAAATCATAACTTGCTGTTGCTAATGCTAGAACGCGGCGTTCAAACTCATCCCACAAAGGCTTAACTTGCTTTGCATGTATTCCTAAGCCACTCTCACCTGCCAACGCACGATTTTTCTCACAAATTTTTAACGCATAATATAATTTACGCCCTTTAGACGCATTTTCTAAAAGGCGTACTCGTTTGCCTAAAATGAAACCTTCAACATGTTTAAGTTGGGCAAATGGCAACATAGGCACTAAAATTTGATCTAATTGTGCATCTAAACGCTTCCATACTGCCAAATGCTGTTCTGCGGTATAAGTATTCCATTGGATCACTTCATGATTAAAACGACGGCAGCCACGACAAACCGAATCACCAAAAACCGTTGAACAACGCCCAACACATGGAGTTAATGATGGAATTCGACCTTTATTACTCAAAACATTCTCCTTATTTAAAACCATATTTTTGCTATGGCTTTCTCGCAAATTTTTAAAATTCAGGCTAGAATACGCACCTAAATTTTTTCATATCTTAATACATTTGGAGTATTCCATGAACGCTACTGTAGAACAGCTTGCACCTGTAGAACAGCAAGCGACCACTGGTTGGGTTGTTGCAGCACTTTATCAATTCAAAGAAGTTCAAGATCCTGCTGATCTTCAGCAACGTCTTTTAGATTTGGTAAAAACCATCAACTTATGCGGTACTCTAATTGTTGCAGATGAAGGAATCAACGGCACTGTTGCAGGTGACCGTCAAGCAATTGATGCCATTCATCAATTTCTTTTAGATGAAGGTTTCAACACGATGGAATATAAAGAATCACAAAGTGATGATAAACCATTCCGTAAAATGAAAATCAAGTTAAAAAAAGAAATTGTTACTTTAGGCGTTGAAGTTAAACCACGTGATTTGGTGGGTCACTATCTTGATCCTAAAGAATGGAATGAACTCATTGCACGTGATGATGTGATCTTAATTGATACACGCAATGACTATGAATATAAAGCAGGTACATTCAAAGGTGCAGTTGATCCAAAAACTGAAACTTTCCGTGAATTTCCTGACTATGTTAAAAAAGAGTTAGAACAACACAAAGATAAAAAAATTGCCATGTTCTGTACAGGTGGTATTCGTTGTGAAAAATCAACATCATTACTTTTACAGGAAGGTTTCAACGAGGTTTATCACCTTAAAGGCGGTATTTTAAAATATCTTGAAGAAACACCTGCTGAAGAAAGCATGTGGGAAGGTGAATGCTTCGTTTTTGATGGACGTACTGCGGTCACTCATGGCGTTGAAGAAGGTGTTAACATTAAGTGTCATGCTTGCGGCTGGCCTTTAAGCCCTGAAGAAGTTGCACTACCAAGCTACGAACATGGCGTATCTTGTGTATATTGCATAGACAAAACTTCTGAAAAGCAAAAAGAAGGTTTCCGCATGCGCCAATCACAAATTGTTGCCGCAAAACGTAAACGTCTTTAATCATTTTTAAATTGTAAATAACCGCATATTTTATGCGGTTTTTTTACACAAAAATGACACTAGTTATGAAACCCATCACTTTTCCATACAGGTTTTAAAAATTTATACGTAACAGTTTACAGTTTCTCTTGCTAATCTCCAAAATAAGAAATAGAGTGTTTTTTAACACCTTCACTTTAAGAAATAATCATTATTTATTAAGGAGATCAATCAAATGGAAAGGACTGCTTATTTAAAACCCAACACAGTAAATTACAAATATACCAACACCAACACACTGACTGAAATTGAGCGTGTTAAGGCAAAACTCAACCAAGAATCACATTTATTTATTATCTGTTTTGGTATGTTAATTGGTACAATATTCTCACTGTTTATTGGCTATCATCTCAATACAACCTTTATCAATATATTTTTGCTGATGGCTTTACCTATCGCCCTGACATACTGGTTGCGAAAAGTGTATATCCATACACTGATTCATTATCAAGAATAATTTTTCAAATGAAACGAAGACTGACGTTACGTAGTATCACTTTACCTTAACTTCAGCAATTTATAATATAAATCTTTATTCGCTAATTGATAGATAAACAATGACAGAATGGATCATTTCCATATTGGAACAATTGGGCTACTTTGGCATTGCTCTATTAATGTTTCTAGATAATGTATTTCCGCCTATTCCTTCAGAAGTCATTATGCCTTCTGCAGGATTGGCTGCATCTCAAGGGCAGCTTATTTTAACAGGTGTGATTATTGCAGGAAGTACAGGCTCAATTTTAGCAGCGGCATTACTCTATTGGATCGGTCGAAAAATACCACAACAGACTTTACTTCATTGGGTTGAACAATATGGAAAATATCTTTTTATTCAAGTAAAAGATGTAAAAAAATCACTAAATTGGTTTGAAAAATATGGGCATCGGATTGTATTTTTCGGTCGTATGATTCCTGCTGTACGTTCTTTAATTAGTATTCCTGCGGGTATGAGTGGCATGCCTTTTTGGAAATTTATCCTATATAGCAGCTTAGGTACAATGATTTTGACGACTTTTTTAGCGTGTATTGGTTTTTATTTTGGTGAAAATCAGGCTTTAATGCAGCAAATTTTTAGTCGTGTAAGTTATATTATTATCGCGATTGTGATTATTCTGCTGATTTATTTTTTATATCGAAGAAAAAACAAAAAACGATCAGTAAGTTAAAAACTTAACTAAATCATTCCATTAAAAAAGCACCAAAAAAGGTGCTTTTTTATAAAACTTAAACTTATTGATCTGAATGGAACATCAAATAAATTTCATTTAAATTATCAGGAATTTCTTCTGCAATTTCATCCATCAACTGACCATTACGGCGGAAAGATTCCATTTGAGGATCTTCATCATCGACGCCGCTAAAGACCATCATTGGTAGAGTTAAATCAACGACTTGCTCTTCATGCTCTGGGCTAAACCAAGCTTCCTCATTGAGGAACATTGCATCAACAAAGCCCACAGACCAATCGCCTAGACTAGACTCAACATCTGCCTCTTCAATTTCAAAAGGAAATTCCACACCTTCTTCATTGGCTAACTTTTGACGAATATCACCTAACCATAATTTAATTTGCGCAATGATTTCTTTCGGTGCTTTAGCTTGATTTCCTTCAAAAAGCTCGTCTAACCAACGATCAAATTGAGGACCAACAGCAATGGCACATAAAAAACCATGAGTCGCTGCGAAATCTAGACCATACTCGTTTTGGTCGCCATCTAGATAGTCACTTAACAGGTCTAAATCTAAAGCACTCATCTTGTTTCCAATTAATTTTAATTACGGTAAAAGCATAGCATTTTAGATGACTATGCCCAAGCTGTTTTTATGCTTCATCATCTTCAAAATCGTCATCATCATCGAAATCATAATCAAAATCTTTTAATTCGCGATCTAAACGACGTTGAGCAAGTAAGTCATCGATTAAACGACGTTTTTCTAATGATTCTTTGGCGCTAATTTTGTTTGATGACTCATCAAAACTAACATCATCATCACCGTAGTTATCATCTAGTTCAAAATCTGTCGAAGACACTAAAACTACCTCATAATGAAAAAATGTGAATGGGTCTAGCCGCTATTTATCGCTCTTCTTTAACCTTGTCAAGTTTTATTTGTTTATTTTTAATTTTAATTTGAATTTGGGGCTTTTTTTGTACCAAATTTTGTGGCATGGTATAATCCACCCTACGTCCTTCTATTTAACATTCAAATTTAAATAGAAATGTACGAAGGGTTGAGCTTGAAAACAACAAATTCATCCCCATTTAATTATTTCACCAAAATCCGATTTTTAAGATTTTATCAGCGTAATTTTTTCTGATGAAATACACACGCTATGCACAGATAAAGCGCATAGTGATGTGATGATGCACGGTTTTTGACTGCCACAGATTCAACGAGAAGAGAGTAAAGATGAGCGATATGCATTCCCCTACTTCGCAAGTAGCGGCTCTGATTAGCCGAGGCAAAGAACAAGGTTACTTAACCTATGCTGAGGTTAACGATCATCTCCCAGAATCAATCACCGAAAGCGAACAGATTGAAGACATTATTCAAATGCTTCAAGACGTGGGTATTCCTGTACATGAGCGTGCGCCAGAAACTGACGACACCATGTTTGAAGGGAATAGTGAAGCTGCTGATGAAGTTGCAGAAGAAGAAGCTGCTGCGGTACTTGCCTCTGTAGAAAATGAACCTGGTCGTACCACAGACCCTGTCCGTATGTATATGCGTGAAATGGGAACTGTTGAACTTTTGACACGTGAAGGCGAAATTAGTATTGCTAAACGTATCGAAGAAGGGATTCGTGACGTTTTACATTCAATTGCTTACTGGCCAAACGCGGTAGAAGTTGTTTTACAAGAATATAAAGATTATGAAAATGGCGAACGCCGTCTTGCTGACATCTTATCAGGCTATCTTGACCCTGAAACTGATGAAGAGATTCCTGAAGTTTTAGAAGATGAAGCCGATTTAGATGATGATGAAGAATCATCAAATAAACCAACAAAAGATGTAAAGTTGGATGATGATGATGAAGAGGAAGAAGCTGAAGGCGAAGATGACTCTGAAGGTGAATCTGGTCCTGACCCTGAAATTGCTAAAATTCGTTTTACAGAGCTTGAAAATGCGTGGAATGAAGCAAAAGCAACACTAGCAAAATCAGGTCGTAACAGTGCTGACAGCAAAGCTGCAATGGAAGCGCTTGCAACTGTATTCATGATGTTTAAATTTACACCACGTTTATTTGACATTATTTCAGAAATGATTCGTGGTACACATGAACAAATCCGTACCTCTGAACGTGAAGTCATGCGTTATGCTGTACGCCGTGGTCGTATGGATCGTACACAATTCCGTACTTCTTTCCCAGGACAAGAATCAAACCCTGCTTGGTTAGATGAGCAAATTGCAAAAGCATCTCCAGACCAAAAAGTTTATCTTGAAAAAGTTCGCCCAGATGTATTGGCATTCCAACAAAAGATTGCTGATATTGAAAAAGAATTAGATTTAGACGTAAAAGGCATCAAAGATATTTCTAAACGTATGGCAATTGGCGAAGCCAAAGCACGCCGTGCTAAAAAAGAAATGGTTGAAGCAAACTTACGTCTTGTAATTTCAATTGCGAAAAAATACACCAACCGTGGCTTACAGTTCCTTGATTTAATTCAGGAAGGTAACATCGGCTTGATGAAAGCTGTAGATAAATTTGAATATCGTCGTGGTTATAAGTTCTCAACTTATGCAACTTGGTGGATTCGTCAGGCGATTACACGTTCGATTGCTGACCAAGCACGTACTATTCGTATTCCTGTTCATATGATTGAAACGATTAACAAGATCAATCGTGTATCTCGTCAATTGTTACAAGAAATGGGACGTGAACCAACACCTGAGGAATTAGGTGAGCGTCTAGAAATGGACGAAGTTAAAGTTCGTAAAGTGCTCAAAATTGCTAAAGAACCGATTTCAATGGAAACACCGATTGGTGATGATGAAGATTCGCACTTAGGTGACTTCATTGAAGATGGCAATATCACCTCTCCTGTTGATGCTGCAACTTCAGAAGGCTTAAAAGAAGCAACGCGTGAAGTACTTGAAAACTTGACTGAACGTGAAGCTAAAGTATTGAAAATGCGCTTTGGTATTGATATGCCAACCGACCATACTTTAGAAGAAGTTGGTAAACAATTTGATGTAACACGTGAACGTATTCGTCAGATTGAAGCAAAAGCATTACGTAAATTACGTCATCCTTCTCGTTCAGAACACTTGCGTTCATTCTTAGAAAATGACTAAGTTTTTTGTTGCTTCGATGGAGACTTGAAAATTTATCGTTCATCTCCATTAAGTAACTAAGAGCAACACAACGCCTGCACTTTTGCAGGCGTTGTTAATAAATTAGAGGTGAAACATGTTAGACCGCACACCATCTCGTGAATTACGCGAAGATCTTTGGGTATTTCCGATGGATTATCCAATTAAACTGATTGGTAATGCTGGAGAAGAATTACGTGGTGCTGTAGTCGAAATTTTGGTAAAACATTTTCCAGAGTTTGATGAAGCAACACTAAAAGTTCAACCTTCTCGTACTGGCAAATACCACTCTATTACTGCGCAGTTACGTTTTAATGAGCTTGAGCAAGTGCATGCTTTATATGCAGATCTTGCTGCTTGTGAACATATTCGTACCGCACTTTAATTAAAAAAACACGTCTCTTGGCGTGTTTTTTTATAGATCAAATTTTATTTTTCAATATCACAAAATCAAAATCATTTTTACGCTCATTAATGTTTCATCAGAACACTTCTATCTAACAAAATCACGTTATACTCTTGTCATAGCCAACTAAAAAGGACATGTCTACCGTGACTGATGTTGCTTCAAAACCACAACTCATCATCCGCCAGTACACTGATTTAACGCCCTATTCAGATCGTTTTCAGGAAATGAAAACATATACAGAACAACGTGATGAAAACTCTCTTGATCAATTGTGGATACTGCAACATCCTGATGTACTCACTCAGGGACAAGCTGGAAAGCCTGAACATATTTTGATTCCAAGCCATATACCTGTAGTACAATCAGATCGTGGTGGGCAAGTCACTTGGCATGGACCTGGACAAATGGTGATTTATTTTATGTTTGACTTAAATCGCTTAAAGTGGAATGTACGCACCTTAGTCAGCTACGCAGAAAACCTGATGATTGATCTACTCAAAAAATATGGTGTACAGGCTTATGCAAAACCCGATGCACCTGGTGTCTATGTCAATGAGCGTAAAATTGGTTCTTTAGGTTTCAAAATCCGTAAGGGACGTAGCTATCACGGTTTGGCGCTTAATATCGACTGTAACCTTGATGGTTTTCATACCATTAACCCGTGTGGCTATGCAGGCTTAGAGATGGTTCGCATTTGTGATCTTGTTGAAAATTATCCAAATTTCAATCAACTAGCACAAGATGTTACACTTTACCTCAGGGAAAGTGGCTTTTTTAATGACGTTAAAGTCATTTCGCACTAAAGGGGCTTTCTTTTTCAATAAAAACAAATTAGAGTAATTACTCTAAATTATAAATATGAACTCAATGAAGGAATAAGCGAGTGATTTCTAGTAAATCTGTAAAACCCGCTTTAGAACAAGCTTATGTCAAACTCATGATGGATGTGATTGGCAGAGGCTTGGTCATGGCGAGCCAAGTTGATGATGAAATTAAACATGAAGTTTCTGCACTTCCTGTTGGTTTCACTTTATCAATGAAAGTATTTCCAAATGGCGCTTCATTTATTGCTAAAGTCAATGAACAGCATCAACTCGAGTTACTCAAATCTCTAGATCATAAACCTGATCTTGCGATTATTTTTAAGCATCAATATCATGCCTTTTTGGTGTTTTCTTTCCAAGAAAGTACAGCACAAGCTTTTGCCAATGACCGTATGATTGCAGATGGTGATGTTTCTTATGCTATTCGCTTAGTACGTTGCTTAAATAAAATGGAAGCTTTGATTTTACCAAAATTGGTTGCTGAATTGGCAGTCAAACAATATCCAACCGAATTAAGCTTAAAAGAAAAATTAACAGGTGCAGCAAATATTTACCTTAAAGTTGCCCAATCATATTTAAAAGGGAGTGCATAACACATGGCTAAAGCATATTACGAATTTTTCTGTCCTGTAAAAGTGATCGCTGGTCATGCTGCACTGGAACATATTCCTTTTGAACTCATATCATTAGGTGCTAAGCGCCCAATGATCATCACCGATAAAGGCGTGCGTGCCAACAATCTACTGGCACCGATTGAAGCTGCTTTTGAGTCAACTGAGATTGAAATCGGATTAATTTTTGATGATGTACCACCAGATTCAAGTCTGGAAACTGTACGTGCTGTTGCACAGGCTTATCGTGCAAATCACTGCGATGCGATTATTGCCGTTGGTGGTGGCTCAGTTATTGACACAGCTAAAGCATCTAATATTTTGGTGACTGAAGGTGGTGATGATCTCACGCAATATTCAGGTGCACATAATTTACCGCGTCCACTTAAACCATTTTTCGTGATTCCAACAACATCAGGTACAGGTTCTGAAGTGACTTTGGCTGCGGTGATTTCAGACACGCAAAAAAATGTAAAACTTGCTTTCGCCTCAAATTATTTGATGCCAAATGCGGCTATTCTTGACCCACGTATGACATTGACTTTGCCATCGCATTTAACCGCGATGACCGCAATGGATGCAATGACCCATGCGATTGAAGCTTATACCTGTATTGCAGCAAATCCTATTTCCGATGCTTATGCTACCGCAGCGATTAAAAAAATCAGCACAAACTTATTCCAAGTTTTAGATGATCCAAATAATGCTGATGCTCGTTTAGAACTTGCACAAGCTTCAACCATGGCAGGAATTGCATTTTCCAACTCGATGGTGGGTATAGTTCATTCACTTGGGCATGCTTTAGGTGCTGTAGCGCATCTGCCACATGGTTTATGCATGAACTTATTCTTACCATACGTTCTAAATTACAACAAAGATGTCAATGGCGATAAAATCGCGGACTTATTATTGCCGCTTGCAGGTGCAGACATTTATGCACAGACGCCTGCAAATCAACGTGCTGAAAAAGCGATTGCTTTCCTCAACACCATGCGTGATCGTATTTATAGCTTGACTAAATTACCACGCACCTTGAGTGAAACAGGTAAAGTCACTCAAGCGCAGTTTGATGAGATTGCAGACAAAGCACTCAATGATGGTTCTATCATTTTTAACCCGAAAGAAGCCACTTTCAAAGACTTAAAATCAATCTTAGAAAAAGCTTGGTAATTGTTGAAAAATAAGCCAATATAGTTTCATTAAAAGCCTGATACTTTTTATAAGTATCGGGCTTTTATCATGCACACATCTAAGTTACTTATTTTTTGATCAATATGGCTTATTTTTTGCTAAAAAAACTAACAAAGTTACTGACAAGTGCTGCGGATATGGAGTAGATTGGCGCACTTTTGTTTTATTCGTAGGGGGGATCGTTCGTCTCAAACGATCCTTAGATAGATGACTGATCCTTGATCAAAGATTAAGAGGATAACGCCGTTGACAAATATCTCTGGGACTCAACCGGCAGCTAAACTGCAAAAAAACCTTGTGCTTTGGCACATTATCATTATTGGTTTGGCTTATATTCAACCAATGACTGTGTTTGATACTTTTGGTTTAGTATCTCAAGATAGTCAAGGTCATGTTCCGACCTCCTATATATTTGCGTTAATTGCGATCTTATTTACGTCTGTAAGTTATGGTCATATGATTAAACGCTATCCTTCCGCAGGATCTGCATATACCTATGCACAAAAATCTATTCATCCCAATGTCGGCTTTATGGTCGGTTGGTCGTCATGGTTAGACTATATATTATCGCCTTTGGTCAATATTATTCTTGCTGATATTTACCTCAGAGCACTTTTCCCAGAAGTCAACAATTGGATCTGGATTGTCGGTTTAACGATTCTTATGACGGTAGTCAACTTATTTGGCGCACGTTTTGTTGCTCGACTGAACAGTACCATTGTGTTTATTCAAATTGGTGTGATCTTATTCTTTACTTACAAAGTCTATGTATTATTGACTCAAGGTATGAATGCCGATGGCAGTTTGGATAGCTCAAAATACCAATTATGGAGCATGGCACCGTTTTGGAATGAAATGACATCTGTTGGTGCGCTGATCACAGGTGCAACGATTTTATGTTTCTCGTTCACAGGTTTTGATGCTTTATCATCACTTGCCGAAGAAACCAAAGATACTGAAAAAACCTTGCCTAAAGCGATTTTCTTAACTGCTTTAATCGCAGGTGTCATTTTCATTATCAGCACCTATTTCATGCAGATTTACTTCCCGAGTGATCCAGCTAAATATTTCCAAAAAATTGATGAAACTCAACCTGAAATATTATTGGCAATCGGGGGAATTACCTTCCAGACTGTGATCTTGTATTTTGCGATCGTGACTGTTATGGCTTCAGGTATTTCTGCACATGCAGGTGTTTCGCGCTTGATGTATGTGATGGGTCGTGATGGCGTGATCAACAAGAAAATCTTTGGTCATATCAGTCCAAAACTGTTTACCCCGACTTACAATATTTTAATTGTGGGTGTTGTTGCTTTAACTGCGGGTTTCCTGGATTTCGAACATATTGCTAACTTAATTAGTTTTGGTGCTTTAACCGCATTCAGTTTTGTGAACTTCTCTGTGATTTCACGTTATGCACTGCGTGATGGTCGCACCAAAAATATCAAAGATATTTTAAGTTATATCGTGATTCCACTGCTCGGTTTTGCCAGTGTGTTTATGATGTGGCTTGAGATTGATCAAACAGCACTTAAAATCGGTCTGATTTGGGCTGCGATTGGTGTCGGTT
The DNA here is from genome assembly GCF_030329325.1 of Acinetobacter sp. 226-1. NCBI lineage: Bacteria > Pseudomonadati > Pseudomonadota > Gammaproteobacteria > Moraxellales > Moraxellaceae > Acinetobacter > Acinetobacter sp. 226-1. The sequence continues at coordinate 275,794 of NZ_JACANU010000002.1, read as the reverse complement.
ATCTCGCGTATAAAACCCGCGGTTTCCGTTATCCTGCACCACAACATAATGAACATGAATAATTTAAATTGATTGTTCATACATGACAAAAGGCGCTTTATGCGCCTTTTGTTTTATCTATTGCTCAGCTGATTAAGCAACAAATTTATCCGTAATTTCCTGAACACGTTTGGCAAAACTTTTTGCTGTATCCAAATCACCCGATGGAATTTCATCTACACTTGCATCCGCAGGTGACTGTACCAGTAAACCTACAGAACCACCCAGATTGTTAATATCCTGACGAGTTGCTGCTTTAGTATTTGCAGGTGCCAGACCTAAGCTGACCCAGATTCCGCCATGTTGAGATGCCAAGGTTTGCAAATAAATCAGCGTCACTTGCTTATCACCATTAAAGCTTGCGCTGTTGGTAAATCCTGCAAATACTTTGTTGACCCAGCCACGAGTAAACCAGATTTTCGATGTTGCATCTGCAAATTTTTTGAACTGCCAAGGCACACCGCCCATATAGGTTGGAGCACCAAAAACGATCGCATCAGCGGCATTCAAAGTTTCCCAATCTTGCTCCTGAATATTACCTTCCTGATCAATTGCAACCAGTTGAGCATGAATTTCATTGGCAAAAGTTTCAGCAATCACTTTGGTATGACCATAGCCAGAATAATACACCACAGCAACTTTAGACATTTTTTATTTCCATCATCATTGAACATACTTTATATGATATATTTTTGATACTAGCTGTCAATTAGTTACCTAAAAGTAACTATTATGATATGCTGAAAAAAAGCATTTTGGTTACTAAATATGAACAATCGCCCTAACTTCAATATTTATCACCCCAACTGCCCTTCACGCTTATTTTTTGAAAATATGGTGGATAAATGGATCTTGTTTATTTTAGACACTTTGCGAAATCAGCCTGAGCACTTCAATGGTTTAAAAAAGAAAATCTTAGGCATTTCCCCAAAAGTCTTATCACATAAATTAAAAATATTAGAACGTGATGGCTTTATTAGTCGTGAAATTTTGGACACTCGTCCTATTCGGGTTCAATACAGCTTGAGTGCATTGGGTTTTGAATTTTCCAAAACGGCGTTATCATTTAAACATTGGGCAGAAGCCAATATGCAGCATGTCCTTTCAGCCCAACAGCATTTTGATCAACAACAATTGATGGAAAATACTTAAGAGAAATTGATGGCTGACTAAACAATCTTGCCAGCAAACGAATTATTACAACCCAAATAAACAAAAACCCATCTTGATGATGGGTCTAAATCTAAAAACTGAAGGCTTTTTAGACTATTTCAATTCCTGAAAACCTTGCTGACGCCAAGCTTCGTACAAAATCACCGCCGTGGCATTGGATAAATTCAAACTACGTGAATTTGGTGCCATCGGCAGTCGAATCCAATGCTGTTCAGGAAACATCAAACGGACATGTTCAGGTAAACCACGGGTTTCAGGACCCATCAACAACGCCACAGGACGGTTTAAATCTGAGGTATGCGGTGTTTCAAAACCTTTGGTGGTTAATGGGTAAATCGCATCACGTTCAATGCCTTGCTCAGCCAAATGTGTCAGACATTGTTCAAAATTTTCCCAGACTTTCATATGTGCCCATTCGTGATAATCCAACCCCGCACGGCGTAATTTTTTATCATCCAGCTCAAAACCCAAAGGTTTGACCAAATGTAATTGCGCGCCTGTATTGGCACATAAACGAATGATATTTCCTGTATTTGCAGGAATTTCGGGCTCAAATAAAACAACATGTATCACTTAATTACTCACTTACTAATACTTTCATTTACGTCTGTAAAATTTTCACTTTACATTGTAGATCGCAAAAAAGTCGTTGTGTATCTCTCACTCAGGCAAAGCCTTCGTCTTGCGCTTCGGGCAACGATACTTAATCGTTGCTTATCCTCGCTCATGCCATTTTAACTGTTCACGTAAACTCACCACTTCACCAATAATGGTTAAAGTCGGTGCTTGAATCTGATGTTCTTCCACTTTAGAAGCAATATCCGCCAAAGTCCCGATCACGACTTTTTGCTCAGGGGTCGTCCCTTTTGAAATTAAAGCCACAGGCATATTTTCGCGTTGACCATGTTCAATGAGTTTTTGGCAAATTTTTTCTAAGCCGACCAAACCCATATATAAGACAAGTGTTTGATTTTCATATACCAGTTCATTCCAAGGCAACTCAGGAGAACCTTCTTTCAGATGCCCTGTCAGAAAACGCACACTTTGGGCATAGTCACGATGGGTGAGTGGAATACCTGCATAAGCCGAACAGCCTGAAGCTGCGGTGATTCCCGGCACAACCTGGAAGGTAATGCCCGCTTCGAACAGTTCCTGAATTTCTTCACCACCACGCCCAAAGATGAAAGGATCACCGCCCTTTAAACGACAAACACGTTTCCCTTCGGCTGCATACTTCACCAATAAAGCATTGATTCCATCTTGAGGAACAGCATGATTTGAACGTGCTTTACCGACATAGATTTTTTCTGCATCACGACGACACAGTTCCATAATGGCAGGTGAAACCAAGCGATCATAAATCACCACATCCGCTTGTTGCATTAAACGCAGTGCTTTTAAAGTCAATAATTCAGGATCACCCGGTCCAGCCCCCACTAAATAGACTTCACCTTTTGGCTTTTGCCACTCGTTTAATGCTTGCTCAATTAAGCGATCCGCCTCACTCAGATTGTCATTGAATACTTGTTCTTTCAGAGGACTTGCGTATAAATCTTCCCAAAAAATACGGCGCTCATCAGGATTACTGATTTTTTCCTTTACAATCTTGCGCCATTTTCCTGAAAAGTCAGCAAGTTTTCCCATACCATGTGGAATGGATGCTTCCAATTGTGTACGAATCTGACGGGATAACACAGGTGAAGCACCATTGGTCGCAATTGATACCACCAAAGGAGAACGATCAATTATCGCAGGTACCATAAAACGGCAATGTGGAGGATCATCCACACTATTCACCAATACATTTAACACTTCACATGCTTCAAACACGGCTTGATTGACTGCTTTATCATTGGTTGCTGCAATCACCAGTCTAAAACTACTTAGGCAAATTTGTGCATTAAACTTTTCAGCATGATATTGCCCTTGAGTTGAATGCACGATTTGCAATAAATCCTGCTCAATTTCAGGTGCAAGCACATGAATGATTGCCCCAGATTTTGCCAAAAGTACTGCTTTTCGATAGGCAATATGACCGCCACCCACCAACAAACAGGGCTGTTGCTGTAATTTTAATGAAATTGGGAAAATATCCACACTACGCACCTTTACAATTCGGTTTCAATTTTAGCACCATCTTTACGACCAATAACATCAAAAAAAGCCAATGTACGATTTCGATTAAACTGATTGATCTGTTTTAACCTATCTTGCCAATGCTGATTATTTGCCAGTTCAGGCACTTCAGGTTCATCCATATAAAAATCAACCCGTTGCATATTCATACTCTGATAAATCGGCTGCCATTCCCCATTGACTTTGATGACCAATTCAGGATTCAGCAAATATTGCCCATGCCCTGTTCGTATAAATAAGTGCTTGTTATATTTGTCACTGCCTGTTGTTTCGTTTTTAGACAAAAGTGAACTGATATAACTTCGCTTTAATTTCTTTTTAGCAAATAACGTACCAGATATTTTTTCCAGCGTTTGCAGCAATAAAGCACTGTCAAAACCTTTTTCATAACGAGCAAAACGCTGATAACCCTGAATCATACTCATCACGTACATAAGCTGAAAAATCATATATTCAGCATGATGAGATTCCAGTTTAAATAAGCGTTGGCTGATTTGTAAAACGATGCTGTCTTGCGGTAAATGTGCTGCGATTTCAGTCAAATTGGCTGCATACTTAGGCTGAGTGGTGACACGTTGCAGTGCAATTTGTAAAACATTTAAACCTTGCCCATCAAGCAAATCGACATCTGCACCATCCTGTATAAGTTGCTGATAAAATGCCGCATTTCCCACCCAAACAGCAGCCATTAATGGTGTTTGATTAAATTCATTGCGATGATTAATCCCAAATTTTTCAATCTTTTTCAGCAATGCGGTCGGATGTTTCACCTGATAATTCATATAGTATTTAGACAAAATACCCTGCTCAGCTTTATGTGCCACCACTTCATGACGCATATTAAAAACACTGATTGCAGGCTTAAATCCAATTTTTGCCAATTGAATTAAATACGCTTGATGCTGATAAACCACGGCATATTCAAATAAAACCAATTGAGATTTTTTGTCTTTGTCTTGCAATGCCCGATGTTCTAAATGTCGCAGTTCACTGTCTTTTAATACCACCCAATTCGGTGATTCTTCTTTTAAAATCTCACGACGAATCCGCTCAGCCTGTTCTTTTTTACCTTGCAGTTCGAGCTTCTGCGCTTCTTTTTGCCATTCTTTTAAACTGGACTGTTGATCTTGTAGATCAAGCACTTCCGCAGCCTGATCCATACCCAGCAAATGAAAAATCTGATGTTGATCTTGCTGTTCCACCCAATAAATATTAGACATTGCCCGTGTTAATCCAACATATAGGGCATTGATATAAAATTTATAAATTTCAAGTGATTTATCCGCTTTATCTTTATTACGTGCATAGACAAAATCACTTTGTAGATCCTGCAATGAAATCTCACTGCATATTTCATTAAAATGTACCGCAGACTGACTGACAAAATTATATAAAATAATATTTTGATACTCTAAGCCTTTGGCTTCCTGAATCGCAAAGACCAATGGCGTTTTAAAAACACGCTGTGCGGTTTTCTTTTGTTCTTCATGCATCACGATGACCGCAAACTGTGTGGATACCGCAGTTTTTTGATCCAGTTCATGCAAAATATCAGGTCGGTTTTTTAGAAAATAAACACCGCCCTGTATATCTGCATTACTTTGCACTAAATAATGACTTTCTTTATCAATCGAGCCAAATCGGGCATTTTTTAACAATAAAACCCGATTGGAAATTTCGGTAATTCGCTGCGCATTACGATAATTGTGTTGCAATATATGGGTGATTTCCATGCCATGATGCAGTTCTTCATGACGATAAAACAGACTTTTTACCTTTGCCCAAGAGAAAAAATTTGGATGTACAATTTGATTGGCATCTCCACATATTAAAAATAGCCCCTTATCACTGAGGCTATTTAAAATCAAATAGAGTTGAATTGCCGTAATATCCTGCACTTCATCAATCACCACATAATCATAAGCGGGTTTGACTTTTTGCAGATATTCAAAGCTTAAAATATTAATATCAGATAAATTATTTTTCTCAAGTTCAGTCAAATAATGCTGAAAAATTCGATAAACTTCAGTCCTTTCTTCAACACTGAATATTGATTGTTTAATGCCAAGATTTAAATAATCCTGTTCAGACAAATAAGCCTGATCTGTCATTGCACCCGTCAATACACCTTTAAATTCTTCATAAATACTGTGTGCATTGAAGCTATTTTTATAATGCACCTTATACCATGTTCTAAAAAATTCAATATCAGCAAAAGCATGTTCAGGAATTGCTATACTTTCAATAAAATCCTGATAGGAGTAAAAATCGACCAATTGTCGATCATTATAATATTGGTCAGAATAATATAACTCACGTGAGTTTTTCACCAAAAATGAAGATAAAGTGACATATAAAATCTGCCCTTCCAACTGCTTCATTTTTTCCAATAAAATAGCGGTTTTACCGCTACCTGCTGAACCAATAATCACCAAAGGCGGATATTGTTTATAAATATGCTGCTGCACATCATCAAATGAAATAAATTTGTTTAAATAGACAAAATTGGGGTTATTGGCATTGATATACACCAATTGTTCCTGTGCTTCCATTTCATCGATAGATTCAACATCAGGAATTTCAGCTTCATTGATTTGAACATCTTCATTTAAAAACCGCGAGCCTTGATAATCATGATTTTTTAAATATTCTAAGATTAAAATATAATTTTTTTGTTGATATTGATAAACAGAAAATAAAATACGATCGCTACGGTTCAGTTTGGCACGATATAAATTTGGTTGAATTTTTTTAACTTCTGCGGATTTAAAATTATCATCTTGCAAGTAGGCAATAAGTTTATCCAAACCCATAATTTTTTGATTTGCTAATTCATTATAAATTAAGACATCCATCTCAAATTCAAACTCAACTGATTTCAATATTTATACTAATGATAAAAAATAAGCCAAATATCAAATTTGGCTTATTCTATTTTAAATCTAAACGCTGAACTGATGATTAATCAATAAAGCTAACTCCGCCCATATATGGACGTAAAACTTCAGGAATTTCGATGGAACCATCTGCACGTTGATAATTTTCCATCACTGCAAGTAAAGTACGCCCTACAGCCAAGCCAGAGCCATTTAAAGTATGCACAAATTCAGTTTTCTTTTGGTCTGCACGGTAACGGGCTTTCATACGACGTGCTTGGAAATCCCACATATTTGAACATGAAGAAATTTCACGATAGGTATTTTGGCTAGGCACCCAAACTTCCAAGTCATAGGTTTTGCATGCGCCAAAGCCCATGTCACCACCACACAGTACGATTTTACGATACGGTAAACCTAAAGCTTGCAAAATGCCTTCTGCATGCCCTGTCAAATCTTCCAAAGCTTGCATAGAATCTTCAGGTTTAACGATCTGAACCATTTCAACTTTGTCAAATTGGTGCTGACGAATCAAACCACGGGTATCACGACCATAAGAGCCTGCTTCACTGCGGAAACATGGCGTATGTGCTGAATATTTTAAAGGTAAACGCTCAGGATCAATGATTTCGTCACGCACGAAGTTGGTCACAGGTACTTCTGCTGTCGGAATCAGGTAGTATTCCTTTTCACCTTGTAATTTGAATAAATCTTCTTCAAATTTAGGCAGTTGACCTGTGCCACGTAAAGAATCAGCATTCACCAAATAAGGTACATAAGCTTCGGTATAGCCATTTTTCAGCGTATGCGTATCGAGCATAAATTGCGTCAATGCTCGTTGTAAACGCGCTAATGGACCTTTGAGCACACTAAAACGTGTACCTGTGAGCTTGGTTGCGGTTTCAAATTCCAAACCACCCATCATTTCACCCAGATCGGTATGGTCTTTGATCTCGAAGTCAAACTGACGCGGTGTGCCCCATTTTAAGATTTCCACATTGTCGCTTTCATCTTTACCTTCAGGCACGGATTCGTGTGGCATGTTTGGAATAGACATCAATTTTGCATCAAGTTCAGCTTGTAACTCGTTCAGCTCAACTTCCGCAGCTTTGATTTCATCACCAATTGCAGACATACGTGCCATGATTTCAGAAGCATCACCGCCCGCTTTTTTGATTTGACCAACTTGTTTTGCACCCGAATTACGCTCAGCTTGCAGATTTTCAGTTTTGGACTGAATTTCTTTACGGCGAGTTTCAAGTGATGCCCACTCCTCGACATTGAGTTGCACACCACGTTTTGCCAAGGCTAAATTTACAGCCTCAATATTATTTCTGATTAATTTCGGGTCGATCATAGTCAATCTAAATAAGAGAAAAAAACTGATTATAGTGTAAGCTCTTCACCATAAAAAATACAGTGACAGAGCAAATTCACAGGAGAGATTTTAAATATTGTGTTGAAAAATGAGCTTATTCTGCCTCAACAGGCTTTTCAGCGACAGCTTCAATCACAGGTAAACTTGGTAAATACTCAGCTTTGACCAAATCTCTTGCACTTAAATAAGGTAAAGTAAGCTCTGTCATCCCTTCTGCATAAGATGCTAATTCATATAAAGGATAAACAAAAACAATCCCTTTGGGTCCGTAATAATAGTTATCACTGAGCTGTAATTTTTCACGAGTAATATCGTGTTGCGTCAACCAATTGGCATTGGCATCATACAATTGTTCAGCCACCTTAGCCTCAACATTCGGTTTTAAAATATCTGTTAATGCCAAACGTTTTTGGTTAGATAAATCAAAAGTGACATATTCATTATGATACATGCCATGCGCTGCACCTGCTGCGTAGGTATAAGACTGGATCATAAAAGTCGCTAAATTATATTGCTGAGAAATAAAACGAACATAAATTGAACTTTGGCTTAGTCCTTTTTTGTTTGCTGCCTCATTACTTGTTGCTGTTGCCTCTTTCTGAGTTTTTTCAAAAGCACTTGGGACATCTTTTTTGATACGATTTAAAAAGTAATCATCAATCCAAGCAACTTGCGTTTTAACCGTTTGAAAATCATATTGAGTACAACCATCTTCATCGCAAAATTGTTTTTCAGGCAGTGCTACACGCTCCATTTTTGCTTGAATCAAAGGAATTTCAATTTTTTTTGCTTGATCTGTAGATGCTGCTTCTACCTGTGAAGCAGGTTTTTCTTGACAGCCTGAAACCACCAATAAAATGGACAGAAGTGCAGAAGCGACCAAAGTTTTCTTTAAATGTACTTGCATGATACGGTCTTTCAAACATGTATTGCGATACAAGTATCATAAAACCACAACATCCAAATTGAAATTGATTATTGTAATTATTGCCTACTTTGCTTTCTTAATTTCTTGTTTAAGCGTTTATTTTCACGTTTTCGTGCGGCTGCTTCATCTTCATTTCGGGTTTTTAACACGCCCCAAATACGTACATTAGATTTAACAATCGTGTCTCGTTTTAAATCATAAATTACATTTCCTTCCAAACCACCTAAAGTACCATTCATCCAATGATCAGGATCACTTGCAGGATAAATTGCCACAGCCATTAAAGGCTCATTGCCTAAAAATGCCATACTATAACTATGCCAACGCAAAGGTAAACCTGTTTTATTTTGATGCAAAAATGTTTGATAGCTTAAATATAAATTTTTTAACATGCTTGCAGGGATGATTAAATCAGAAAAGTGATCCGTAAAACGATAAAAATGCAAAAGCTCAGGTAAGGCTTGAAAGGACGGTTGAAAATGATCAATCTGTTTTTGATGGACAATATCATAATCAAAACGATAGGATTCTAAATAAGCACTCAGATTGGATTTTGGGGTGAATAGAGCAGTTAATACTCTTGTATTTTGATCAGCTTGTAAATAAATTTCATAATAGTGTGTCAGTTCAAAGCCTGCCTGTTTTTTAGAAAAATCACGATAGAGCTGAAGCAAACAGAAGAACATCTCTGTTGAAAGGTCATAAACCTCTGCCCCATCTTCACGTCTAAAGGGATTATGCATATGTCTAGTCATAAGGATTTTCCTATTTTTTATTTCCGCTGTTGACGTAGCTTTTCATTTTGTCTTTTTACGCGTCCTTTGGGTTGCAAACTTAAGCGTTGAATAATGTCTTCCGTTTTATTTTGAATAAAATGTTGAAAAATAAAGGGAGGCTGACTGATATCAAACATGACATACGCCTTTAAAGGGGGCTCTTCCTGATCTTGCTTAAAATGTGGTTCCAATAGCATTGGCTCAGGTTGCGTCAGTACTATCAACGTTGATGCATACTCAAAAGATGCTGGCTCAAACATCGTTAAACGGAATTGATAAACTGTATGGATAATAGGATTCATTCCATTGCACAAATAAATGCTTTGCCTGTGCGATATATTTAAATACTTTCGCTTCTACACTCAGTTGAAGTAAATCATCAACTTGCACAATATTTACTTGTATTTTTGGCTCATGCCGCAATGGTTCGAGCTGTTGTGCATGAATTAATTTTTGCTCGTAAATATCATAATGCAAATGGATCTCAGACTGTAAAATTCCCGCTCGCTGTGCCTGTACATGCAAAATAATGCTGCATATTCTCTGATTTTGACTGATTTGAAACGAGGCATGGTAATAGCGTAAGGCATCTCCCAAGGGATAAATTTTTTTCACATCCTGAACAATACGTGCGAAACAAAAAAACAAATCTGCACTTAAATCAAAATGATGTGCTAACTTTTGTTCATGTAATTCATGTTTAAAATTTTTCATTATTTAATTTTTTTATCATAAAAGCGCTCTATCATAACCATAAAAAAGCAGCTCGAAAGCTGCTTTCTTGTTGCAAAGATTTATTCATCAGTTCTATTTTACTGGTCAATAATATCTGTACCTTTTGGTGGTGCAAAATTAAATGTAGATGCAGGTAATGATGGGTTGAGCTTCACATTATTAAATTTTACATAGGTTGTTTGACCTAAAGAATCCTGCAAAATCATCAGACTAGGGGCTTTATTTACACCAAAGCTAATGGTTAAACTTTGGAATGCACCTTCTTTGTCTTTTGGATATAAAGTGTAATATGTTTTTGCTTGGTCAGGCTGCGTAATACGATATGCCTGCTGAATTTGCTGCGTATTACCAGACAATAATAATGCAGGCGTATTTGCAACTTGTTCATCTAAACTTTGGCGTACGGCTTGCTGCAAATCTGGGTCATAGATCCAAACCATTTTCCCTGTAGTTGCAATCGTTTGTTTTGCTGGAGATGTCGTTTCCCAATAAAACTTACCTGGACGTGCAACTTTCATCACACCTTTAAAAGTTTGATTCATATGTTGCGCAGTCAAACCTTTTTGTTGAGCAACTTTACCATTACTTGTAACCTTAGTCGTTTGTTCAAAATTAGCAGATAAACTTTGAATACCACTGAGCTGTTTGACTAAATTACTCGTTGCTTGTTGCTCCGTTGCAGCAGTTGCAGCAAAAACTGTTGTGCTCATTGCAGGTGCAAACAGCGCCGCACTGATCGTTACTGCACCCATGGTTTTACGAAGCATATTCATATGTTCACCTTTTATATATTTGCTCAATCGCAATTTGTTAGATGATTTATCATAAACCAAATTTTAGTGCTAATATTAGAGAAAATAAGAAGTTTTGTATTGTTATTAATGCACTATGTAGAAATTTATTCATCATGATGGAGATAAGCAGCTTTTCAAATCACATTTTAATCATCGTTTATTTTCGTTTTAACATTGATAAATAAAACTCCAAATACACGTTTAGTCCTCTATTTAAAATACACACTAAATTAAAATATTCATTTCAAAATCTTCATTTAAGGCTGCCAACCAAATTTTTTTAGATCAACTTTAGCCTGAATCACTGCGACCCCTTCTGCTAAAAGCATTGCTTCTTGAATATTAATGCCATGTTCATCAAGTTTGTTTAGGCTTATTTTGCCTTGTGAATTAATAACACGATGCCATGGTACATCTTGATCTGTTTCTAGTTGTGCCAAGACTCGCCCCACTAAACGAGCATGTCGTGGTAAGCCTGCTAATTTTGCGACCTGACCATAGCTTGCCACTTGACCATAAGGAATCAAGACCACAACAGCAATAATCATTTGAGCTAATTCTTGAGCTGGATTTTGTAGATTTTTTGCATTCATTGACTGAAATACACTCTAATTGGATATTTAGGCAAATGTATTTTTATAAATACTGTTCTAATCTTAAATCACTTTTAACAACAAAAACATAGAGCACTACAAATGAAAGGAATCTTAAGTAAACTCATGCTTTCTACAGCATTAAGTATGGGTATTGCTGCAACAGTCAGCATCCCTACCCAAACATTTGCTGCAATTGATATCCAAAGTGTATTACAACAAGAACGTGCTTGGGCAGGTTTACAATCTAAACGACTGAAAGTCGCTGATATTGACTGGGCTTATAGTGAAGGTGGTCAAGTTGGAAAACCGACTTTACTTTTAGTACATGGTCTTGCAGGTAGCCGAGATAACTGGAATCGTTTAGCACGTTATTTAACGCCTTATTATCATGTGATTATTCCAGATTTACCTGGTCAAGGTGATAGCAAAGTACCTGCTGACTTTGACTACACCATTCCAAACATGACTGAAAAACTACGTCGTTTTGCTGAAGCAGCAAAAATTGAACAAGGTTTACATGTTGCTGGTCATAGTATGGGTGGCTCAATCGCACTACTTTATGCAGCACAATATCCTGTAGATACTAAATCACTCTTTTTAGTTGATAGTGCTGGGGTCTTTAAATCCGCAAATACGCCTTATCTCAAAGATCCGACGACATTACGCAGTATGATTGTCGCGAAAAAAGGAGATTTGGATAAAGTTCTCGGTATTGCAACAACACTCCCACCCTTTATTCCAAATGAACTCAAAGAAGCTCAAGAAAAGCTGATGATTTCACAAGCTGCCAACAACGCAAAATTAGTAGAACAATTAATTTTAATGTCTAAAGTTTATACTCCTGAAACTTTTGCACTCGCTGCTCGCTCAATAGATCAACCTGTACTTATTGCATGGGGTGATCAAGATAAAGTGATTAATGTTGAGGCTGCGGCTGAACTGAAATCTTTATTAAAAAATGCCAAAGAACCTCTCATTTTAAAAGGTGTAGGTCATATGCCGATCATGGAGCAAGAGCAATTATTGGTTCAACCTTATCTTAATTTCTTGAATAGCGTAAAATAAAAAATATGCTTTAAAGCAGTAGAGACCTCTGCTGCTTTATCTACAACTTCATGCCATGAAAACCTATTACTTTTAAAAAAAATAGTCATGATTTGAGAATAAATCAAAAAATTAAATCTTTAATGTGTTGCTTATTCAAACAAAAATAATAATAACTGATCTGAAAATATTGTGAAAATTATCTAAATTTATTATTGTTGGAAGACTAAATAATTTAAAAAACGATAAAAATTTTTATTGGGGAATAATATGAATGATGTCACTTTAGATCATGAAGTTTTACAATGCTTTACCGAGCGTTTGTATCCTCTGGCTAAAAACTTAACTGAAATGTTAAATGAACATTTTAGCCATCAAACTGAACGTCGTGGTTGTGGTTATACTCAAGCTACACGTGTTGTTGCTGAGTTTATTAATGCTGAATTGGATGAAACTGACTTTAAAGATTTCAAAATTTTTGATCAGTACGATACAAAAGGTTTAAAAACATTACTGGCTAATGCGCTTGGATTTGGCTTAGAACTTAAAACTTGGCGTAATTTAGATATTAATCCTGATGTGCAACAGTTCTTAAAGCTCAAACAAGACAGTGACGATGCTTTTGTCAATACTTTACGTACAGAAGTTGAATTTCAATCTAAACTACGCAATATCCATGAGTATGTCGAAAAAGAAGAAAGTAAAGTTTTGTGCCAATTTTTAGAAGATATTATTTTAAGAAAAGACCCTGCAGAGCTTGCCTGTCTTGAATTAAAAAATCTGAATGAAAAGCCTAAAGTCGGTTCTTGCCCAATGGCAGAGAATTTTTTCTTAAAAATTGCGCATGGTCGTATGCTGCGTCAAGGCAATATTAATATCTTTGTTGACAAAAATGAGCGCCCTATTTTAATGGAAAAAATTAAAATGGGAGATGATCATTCTTGCATTAATCTTGTCCCATTGATTATTAATGGAATTCGTATTCCACTTGGGAGTTTATTTTCTGTATATTATGATGAAGAGAATATTGCCAAGCGTCCAAATAAAGTGTTCAAAGGTCATATTATTTCAATACATGATGTAATAGGTTTTTGGTTTTTACGCTTAACAACACTGGCGATTTCACCACAAAATAGAGCGAGAGCATTTAGCTCACATTTCAAACAACAAGTTGATAATGGACTATTTAGCCCAGAAACAACAGAATTGAAGCAATTAATTTCAGTTGCCCAAGATCAAATTTAATCGAGAGTTATCATGTTAAAAGCTTGCTACTCACCACAGTATTTTGCTAAAACGCATACGAATAGCATGGAAAAACTGACTGCGGTAGCACAAGAACTTGAGGTCTACGAACTTGCAGAACTCGTAGACCCAGAAAGTATTGATCCTAAAATTTTGTATGGCATTCATGACCCTGAATATGTACAAGCTTTTGTCAAAGGTAAAAAGCCTCTTGCTGTTATGCAAGGCTTTAAACAGTGGAGCTTACAATTTCGTGAGGCTATTTTTGCCATACAAGCAGGTCAGCTTTTAGCAACAGAAATTGCATTTAAAGAAGGAATTGCAGCCAATATTGCGCAAGGATTTCATCATGCAGTTTATGAACATGGTAATGCTTATTGTACATTTAATGGACTTGCCTTAATTGCACAACAATATCCGCATAAGAAAGTTTTTGTTTTAGATTGTGATCAACATGGTGGTAATGGAACAGCAGAATATACACGTAGATTTGAAAATTTATTCAATTTTAGTATTTATGCTTTAGCCTTTGGTTGTGCAACGTACGAACGTAGCATCACACGTCATATTCACAATAAAAAAGGTTCATTTGAACAATACGCCGCTGCTGTCATCGAAGGCTTTGAACATGCTTTAGATTGGCAAGCTGATCTGATCGTTTATCAAGCGGGAATGGACTGCCACCAAAATGATCGTTGTGGTTCTAAATGGTTTGATACAGAGATGTTATATCAACGTGATTTAATGGTTTTCAAACTTGCTAAAAAATACAACCTACCCATCATGTTCGTTTTAGCAGGTGGTTATCAAAAATTAGATGATTTAGTTCCTTTGCATATCAATACCTTTAAAGCAGCGAATCAAATCTATTTTCCAGAAATGGTTTTAAGCAAACTGAGTAAATTAAACTGAAAAATCAAAAAAACCGAATGATGATGCATTCGGTTTTTTTTATGAAGAATAAATAGTGCTAGAAGTTATTTGGATTTTCCAAACGTTTTACTTCTTGTGCTTTATCAGGATGATATACAGCAGTCACACCATCTTCACTTTGCTTATTGATAATTGCTTCAGGATTATAAATGGTAATGGTTTCATGCCCTTCTGCGTCTTCACCAACAATATATTTCACCCCTTTACGATTCATTTTATGACACATACGTTGATACCAACCTTTAAAACCTGTCGTTTCTTCTAAAGGGTTGTAATAAAATGCATTCATAACCGCAGGCAGTCCCAAGCCACATACAATTCCTGAAAGTAATACACTGATAAAAGTATACCCAATCAAAATACTACTATAATCACGTAATTCAGGAATGTTAGCCACAGCCAAAATCAGTGCTAGGGAAATACCACCTCGTACCCCACCCCAAGATAAAATCGCCAAACTGCCGTTATAACTCTTATGTCGAAATGATGGGAAAAATGCGAATGCCAAATAGTTCGCTGCAAAGCGTGATAAATGCAAAGCAAAGAAAGCAAAAATACCGCCTAAAATCAAACTTGTACTTAAATCTAAAATAAAAATTTCTAGACCAATTAAAGTGAAAAGGAATGAATTAATAATCCCTTCTACTGTATGCCAAAAATGATTTACCTCACGAATTTCACGATCTTGTAAAATTTCTTTCCATTTATTGCCGACAATCAAACCGCCAATCACGCAGGCAATCGGTGCCGAGGCATGGGCAAATAAAGCAACCAGATAAGAACCACAAGCCAACAATGCTGTGGTTAAAATCAAAGATTCCATTTCATGTTTACCACGCAGTAAACGCAAAATAGCTAAACCAAATGCCCAACCAATAATCACAGCAACAACAATTTCATATAATAATGTTTGTAGTGTTGCAACTAAACTAAAATGCTCACCTTCTAACACATTGAGTAAAGTCATAAATACGGCAATACACATTGCATCATTAAATAAGGATTCACCTTCAAGTTTGACCATTAAATGATGAGGTGCGCGAACAGAACTTAAAACACCTTTAATACCAATAGGGTCTGTTGCACCTAATGCTGAACCAAGTAACAACAACACTAAAATCGGTACAGGATTTCCAATCACATATTGGAATCCAAATACAAGACCTGCAAAAAATACTGCACATAACAATAAAGCAATCGTTGCAAGAATACTGATGGGTTTCCAATATACTTTTAAATCTGAGACTTTAAATTTAAGTGCAGAGGAAGTTAAAATAAAACAAATCACGCCATTGACTAAAAAGTCATAAAAATCAATATGTCTTACCGCTTCTTCAATATTATGAATATTAATGGAGATAAATTGATTACCATTTAGTAAACTTGCCCCCCATTGTAAAATAAAGACGAAAACGGCTGAAACTAAAGGCACTCCTATGGCTTGCGGAAAACCTAAAATACGCTTATTGAATATGGTTGTAGCAATGGATAAAGCAAAAACAACTGTAAAGACCTGTAGAAAAAAATAATTACCCATGCGTATCCTTTTTCAGTTTTTAATATCGGTGGACAACCATCACCCATCATTTTTTAAGTAAATTAAAAATGAAAGCTGATTTTTAAATTTATATAATCTTACAAAAAAATGATTAAAATCACCCGTAAAAATATAATTTCTTAACATAAAACTTCTTAAATGTGATTAAGAGCTGATTTAAGGATATAAAATTTAGCCATAAAAAGGTATGATTATTATTTAGTTTTTGCTTTTCTAGGTTATGCCTTTAAAAATTGTTTTTCGATATTTTTTTGCTTTTGTTATTTTCTTGGTCAGTCTGATTTTGATTTGGACAACTTCAGTTAAAACTGTTGAAGTTTTCAATGCGCCTCATGTTAAAGCAACATCTACGCAGCTCAGCAGTACATCTGCTCAAGAATTTCGCTTAATCGGCAACAACCAAAAACCTGATCAAAAATTATTTATTACCATTCCAAATCAAGGCTATGTCGCAAGGATTTCATGTATTCACTATATGGATTCTTTATGTACTGACCAAGACAATCAGCATCAATTTAGAAAAATAAACTCTATAAAACTCATAAATTACAAATCAAATCAATATATTCAAAATATTGATTTTACCAACACACAAACTTTGCAAAAAAAATCATTTGATTTTACTGAGCAACAAATTTCTGATTTTTATACAGCAGATACTGAAAAATTAAAATTTCAGCTGATTCCTTTATTCTTTTTCAGCCTCTTTGCAATTTATGTCAGTGTACGAATTTTGCGTAATTTTAAAACATTTTTAAATAAATAAAGGAGAGATATTTCTCTCCTTATGCTTCATGTGATGTCATCTAATGACTTTATTTAAACGTATCACACTGATTAATATCACCTGTTTTTAAACCTGTTTGAAACCATTGCATGCGCTGTTGACTTGTTCCATGTGTAAAACTGTCAGGCACTGCATAGCCTCTCGCTTTTTTCTGTAAATAGTCATCCCCAATTTTCTGAGCCGCATCCATAGCTTCTTCTACATCGCCTTGCTCAAGAAATTGGGTTTTTTGATGGGTTTTATTTGCCCAAACACCTGCCAAACAGTCTGCTTGTAATTCTAAACGAACAGAGAGTTGATTGCCTTGTGCTTCACTTGCGCGCTGACGTGCTTGTTGTACTTGCCCTGAGATCCCCAAAAGATTTTGTACATGATGACCAACTTCATGCGCAATCACATAAGCTTGTGCAAAATCCCCTGCCTCATCCTGAGCACTGAGCTCAGATTGATTTTGTTCACCTGAAATGCCCATTTGCTGACGCATGTCTTTAAAGAAAGAAGTATCGATATACACTTTTTGGTCAGCAGGACAATAAAATGGTCCCATAGCAGATTGTGCTGTACCACAAGCCGAATCTGTTCTTCCTGTAAATAACCTCAATTTAGGTGGTATATATTGAGCACCTTGTGCCTGAAAAATAGGGGCCCAAACATCTTCTGTATCTGCAAGAATAGTCCCTACAAAATCTGAAACTTCTTTCTGCTCAGGTGTTAAATTTTCAGGAGAAACTGCCTGAGTTTGTACACCTGAAGTCACTTGTTTAGTGGTTTGATAAGCTTGTTGCGGATCTACGCCAAAAAACTTCCATGCAACAAAAGCAACTATTAGCCCGAGAATACTAATGCCACCTGCTTTTGCCCCGCCCCCACCTCGACGGTCTTCAACATTACTACTTACTCGGCGTCCTTTCCAACGCATAGCCTGATCCTTATTTTTTAATTCAGTGATGTTTAGTTTAATGATATTTTTACAATTGGGTAGAGCTTCACGCACCTCGTATTTTTTGTACTGTTTTTACCAAAATAAGCACCAATAAACCCGCGACTATACCAATGACCAAATTAATCAAAGTCGGTGTAAGCGCACCAATAATTACCCCTACAGTTGGAATATGTTCAACTTGGTCGACAGTTTGCTCTGTAAAATGATGTAATGATGAAATCCCATGTGAAATAATCCCTCCACCCACTAAAAACATCGCAATGGTGCCCACTATTGATAAAGTTTTCATCAGTAAAGGTGCAAATGCCAGTAAACCACGCCCTATTGTTTTCTTAAGATTAGATGCTTGTTGAGTTAAATATAATCCTAAATCATCAATTTTCACAATCATTGCAACAAATCCATAAACCCCGACCGTCATCACGATTGCAATAATCGAAAGTACCATGACCTTACTCATAAAAGGTGCAAGTGCAACAGTACCTAATGAAATCACAACAATTTCAGCAGATAAAATAAAGTCAGTACGTATAGCACCTTTAATTTTATCTTTTTCAAATTTAACTAAATCTGTTTCTACAGCATCCAACTCTACTTCTGCTTCACTTTGAGTTTTTGCTTTGCGATGTAGAAGACTATGTAAAACCTTTTCAACCCCTTCAAAACACAGAAAAAGCCCACCAAGCATCAACAAAGGCGTAATTAACCATGGTGCAATGACACTAATCAGCAAAGCGAGTGGAACTAAAATAAGCTTATTAATAAATGACCCTTTTGCAACACTCCATACCACAGGAATTTCTCGTTCAGAACGAACACCTGCGACTTGTTGTGCATTTAAGGCTAAATCATCCCCCAAAACACCTGCTGTTTTTTTTGCTGCCATTTTACTCATTACAGCAACATCATCTAATACAGTGGCAATATCATCTAATAGTAATAACAAGCTACTTGCCATTTTTTTCTTATCCTAAGCTGTGTTGATTTAAATAGTTTAATTAAGTTTTTAAATGCTTTATAGATTGTCTTGTATTTTTATATATCATTTTTGAAATTTTGAATTTTTGCAATCAAGTACATTATTTCGCTGACATAAAAAAAAATTATGCCGTACAATGTGCAACATTCTTAGCAACAACAGATGTCGTCGCTTACGGCTGTGGAATAAATAATGAGTAATCAAGACAATCGCCCTGTCATCCTAACAGGCGACCGTCCAACGGGACAACTTCACTTAGGTCATTTTGTTGGTTCACTACGTTCACGTGTAGGTTTACAAGACTCACATCACCAACATTTACTTTTAGCAGATGCGCAAGCATTAACAGATAATGCCGACAATTTTGAAAAAGTTCGCCGTAATATTCTTGAAGTTGCAACAGATTATTTAGCCGTTGGTATTGATCCAAGTAAAACAACGATTTGTGTTCAATCATGTTTGCCTGCGCTCAATGAACTGACAATGTTATATCTTAATTTTGTTACAGTTTCTCGTTTAGAGCGTAATCCAACGATTAAAGCTGAAATTCAATTACGTGGCTTTGAGCGTGATATTCCCGCAGGTTTCTTATGCTATCCAGTAGCACAAGCTGCTGATATCACAGCATTTAAAGCAACAGTTGTACCTGTAGGTGAAGACCAAATTCCGATGATTGAACAAACCAATGAAATTGTTCGTCGTTTAAATCGTCAAATTGGTCAAGATATTTTACCTGAGTGTAAAGCACTTCTTTCGAACATGAGTCGTCTTCCTGGTTTTGATGGTAAGGCAAAAATGTCTAAATCTTTAGGCAATACAATCGTACTTGATGCTTCTGATAAAGATATCAAGAAAGCAGTTAATGCGATGTATACCGATCCAAACCATCTACGTATCGAAGATCCAGGTCAAGTCGAAGGAAATATTGTATTTACTTATTTAGATGCTTTTGATCCAAATAAAGAAGAAGTTGAAGAATTAAAAGCGCATTATCGTCGTGGTGGTTTAGGTGACGGTACTGTGAAAAAACGTCTTGAAGGTGTACTCAAAGAATTGATCACACCAATTCGTGAGCGTCGTATGGAGCTTGCAAAAGACCCTGATTACATTATGGATATTTTGAAAACAGGTACGGATAAATGTCGTATTATTACTCAAAATACGCTTGATGAAATTAAAGATGGTTTAGGTGTTTTCCATTTTTAAGTTATAAATAAGTTGTTCAATAAAAAAGCCTTTCATTTGAAAGGCTTTTTTATTCTGGAAAGAAAAGCAACATAAATCGTCTCTTATTAACGTAATTTAACATGAATTAACGTGAAAACTAATGACGTATTTATCAGGCAGTATTATATTTAATTCACGTTATGAGCAATCCCCAAAGTTCATAACATTTCTCCTTAACCGAATTTGTGTATGCAGATTCGTTGTTATACGCAGTGATCACCCCAATCATTGCGTATTTTTTTGAGCTTAAAATAATCAATAAAACCCTTTTACTTCATTTCCAATAGGCTGATTGTTTAGAAAACATTGATTTTGAAGTTTAATTCCTTTTTTTCCTAAAATCCCTTTTCTCCTTATCATTCGTTTTATTGCTTGTTTTAGATATGTCTAATTTATAATCTACTTTATCATTTATTACAACTGCCTTGCTTTAAATTTATTGTTTTACTAAAAATCAATAACTTATTGATTTACAATTACTAATATCAAAAAAATCTTGTCAATATTGAAATAACCATATAAACTGAGATTCTTAATAGAATTAACTCATAATCAGCACTTTACTGGTTATAAAAATATCAGAACAAATAAACCGTGAACTCAACAAGAGTAAACATTATGTGGGAATTATTTACACATGCTTCAAATTTATTTTTTAGCGTCAGCTTATGCTTGATGTTGCTTTTAGGTATTTTTGAATGCTTATTACTCATTTTAGGCTCATCTACTCAGGGTTTTTTAGACCAGTTTATTCCTGAACAAGTTGGAGGTAGCCATAGTCTTGATTTTGATACAGATCAAAGCTTATTTGTACAATTTTTAGACTGGCTTTACTTAGGTCGTGTGCCTGTTCTGGTTTGGCTCATTATTTTTTTAACCGTTTATAGCTTGTTTGGTTTTGCAATGCAGGCTGTATTCTTTAAGTTCACTCAAAGTTATTTAGCAATTTGGATTGCAGCACCTGTCAGTTTATTTTTATGTATGCCCTTTGTACGCCTTTGTACCGCAATCATTGCAAAAATTTTACCTCAAGATGAAACCACTGCAATACATAGTGAAGAATTGATTGGTCGAACAGCCCTGATTATTTTAGGACAAGCAAAACAGAATTATCCCGCTCAAGCCAAAGTGCTCGATCAATTTGGTCAAACGCATTATATATTGGTCGAACCTGAACTTGACATTACTTTTTCACAAGGACAAGAGGTCATATTAACGCACAAAACAGTGAATGGTTTTCAAGCGATTCAACTTTAAATTTTTATAACAAATGACGAGAAAATTATATGATGAGTTCATCTTTATACCAAATTTTAATTCTTGCAGGCATTATTTTAGCCACACTGATTGTAATAGGCGTTGTAATTGCCCGCCTTTATAAACGTTCAAGTAAAGAAGTTTCTTTTGTACGAACAGGTTTTGGTGGTGAAAAAGTCATCTTAAATGGTGGCGCAATTGTTCTTCCTGTTTTACATGAAGTTATTCCTGTAAATATGAATACTTTACGTTTAGAGGTAAAACGTGCAGCAGATCAAGCACTGATTACACGTGATCGCATGCGTGTTGATGTCATGGCTGAATTTTATGTACGTGTAAAACCAACAGCGGAGTCCATTGCAACAGCAGCACAGACACTGGGTAAAAAAACCATGTCACCTCCAGAATTAAAAGATTTGGTTGAAGGTAAATTCGTTGACTCTTTACGTGCTGTTGCCGCAGAAATGGCAATGGAAGAATTACATGAAAAGCGTGTCGATTTTGTTCAAAAAGTTCAACAAGTTGTTTCTGAAGATTTATTTAAAAATGGTCTAGAACTTGAAACAGTATCTTTAACTGGCTTAGACCAAACAAGCTTTAAATTTTTTAATCCTCAAAATGCTTTTGATGCAGAAGGCTTAACTAAACTCACTGAAACGATTGAAGATCGTCGTAAAAAACGTAATGACATTGAACAAGATGCTGACCTCGCAATTAAAGCGAAAAATTTAGAAACCCAACAAGCACAATTGCAAATTTTACGTGAAGAAGAATATGCAAAAATGCAACAAGAACGTGAAATTTCAATTCGTAAAGCTGAACAATTGGCTGAAATAGCCTCTCAAGAAGCATCAAAAAAACGTGAAGCGGAAGAAGCTCGCATTGCAGCAGATCGTGAGGTTGAATTAAAACGTATTGCATCTGCTCGCGATGTTGAAAATGAAAATATTGTCAAAGCACAATTGATTCAAAAAGCACAAGTTGAACAAAAGAAAACCATTGAATTAGCAGAACAAGACCGTGCAATTGCGATTGCTGAAAAATCTCGTGCTGAATCTGAAGCAAAAGCACTCGCTGACCAAGCACGTGCTCAAGCAGTAAAAGCGGAAGAAGAAGTTTTAACTGTACGTGAAACTCAACGTGCTGAACGTGTTAAGGCTGTTGAACTTGTTGCTGCAAAACAAATTGCTGAAACAGATGCAATTGCCATTACTGTAGCTGCAGAAGCTGCAAAAAAAGCGGCAGCAGATGATGCTGAAGCAGTACGTATAGCAGCACAAGCTGAGGCTGAAAAAATTCGCCTCAAAGCAAAAGGTGAAGCTGATGCAAAAGTTCTTTTGGCTCAAGCACAAGAGAAACAGTATCAAGTTGATGCTGAAGGTACGCGCGCAGTAAACGAAGCCAATAATATTTTATCGACTGAACAAGTTGAAATGCAAATTCGCTTAGCTTTACTTAAGTATTTGCCTGAAATTATTCGTGAAAGTGTTAAACCAATGGAAAATATTGATGATATTAAAATATTACAAGTCAATGGCTTAGGTGGAATTGGTTCATCATCTAACATGACTGAAGGTAGTGCTGAACAAGGACAAGTCGCTTTGTCAGATCAAGTCGTCAATAGTGCTTTACGTTATCGTACTCAAGCACCTTTGATTGATAGCTTAATGAACGAATTAGGCATACAAGGTGGTGACATCAATGGTTTAACTCAAAGTTTAAAAGCAAAAACTGAGTAATCCAATAATTTAGAGTTAAAATGATCAGGTTGCTTTCAACATAATTAAATATCACCAAGATGTTTAACGTGATTTGCAACCTGTTCTATACAAGTTACTTACATTTCCCTATCGTTTGCCCTTCCACACTACTCATATTAGATTTTAGTTTGACCAAAGATGAGCTATATAGTTTTCCTGAAATCATAGATTTATCAAGACTTAAAGCAGTAGAAACTTGGGCAGCATTTAAATCACCCTCAATGCTTGAGTTTATCAATTGAACTGCTTTAGCACTACTTGCCTGAACATTTCCACTGACTGAGGCATTATTTAAAATTAAACTCGCTCCTTTTTGTACATGAATATTTCCTTCAACAGCCGTGGCATTTAACTTACAAACTGCGCCAACAGGTACATTCAAATCATTGACGGCTGTATTGTTGAGTGTTTTTGTACACTCCGCAGCAAAACCAGTATTTGAAAATATCCATAAAGTGGTCACTGATAATAGTGTCACGATTTTGTTCATATTTCACTCCATGATTCACATTTCTTAATTTGTCTATTTATTATTCAATTTTTTCTTTTGATCAATATGACAAAATCTTAATCTTGTTGTTATTTATTGTGAAAGTAATATTCACATAAATCTTCTTCTTATAAATAAGTGATTTCCTAGATTGATTAAAATGATGTAAACAATTTTTAATCTAGACTTCAGCAGAGTTTAATAAAAGCTCTTTAGGCTATTTAGCACAAAGCTAAAACATAGGTCTACTCATGGTTGCATCTTCTCTTCATCAATCTGTATTAGTGATTCATGATGATCGAAAAGGTCATCTTAATCCGTCATTAGCTGTGGCTGAAATTATTCAAGAAAAATATTCTTGTCAGTTTCAAAAATATTTATTCTCGCAGCATTTAAATAAAAAATTAATTAGCTTATTTAAAAAAATTTCTCATTTTCCTTATTTATTCAAATTGTTAGGAAAACTTATTTTTAAAGTTGAACCGCAAAATATAAAAGATATTGAAGTCATCATTTGTTCTGGAATGCCTAATTTAATTTATGCAGCTTATTTAGCACATCGATATAATATTCTTCTTTTATACGTTGGAAACTTAAGAGGCTTTAATGATCAATTGATTGATTTTAGTATTACTGCACTTCCACAAAATGTGAATTGTAAACAAATTATTTTAAATACTCCTCCTGTTTCAGCAAAATTTAGTTCAGCAACCATACAACCAAACCATCAGGCAGTCTTACTCTTAGGTGGAAGTACTAAAGAATATCCTTTCTCAAAACAACAATTCACAGAAATAATCACACATTTTGTTCATTTTACTCAAACAAAACAGCTTGAAGGCACGATTATTTGTTCACGACGAACACCTGAGTTGAGTGAAAAAGTACGATCTCTAGTTTTGGCTCAAAACATCAAAATTATTGATGCTCAGCAAAATATCGAAATTTATGAACAAATGATACAGAGTAAATTTATTTTCGTGACAGAAGATAGTATTACCATGTTATCGGAAGCAATCCATACAGGTGCGATTGTCACATCTATTTGCTTAAATGAATTAGAAACAACTGATTTAATTGAAAAATATTTGGATAAAAAATATATTCAGCGAAAATCTATTCAACATTTAGGACAAATTTCTGAACATTACAGTTCATTTAACAGAACAGAACTGACTCAAACATTGATTCAACAACTGGCTCCATTTTATCATCATGGGCATTTTAAAAAGAATGGACTCGAAGCGAAAAAGCACAAAGTTTATGCATAAAAAAGCACTCCGAAAAGTGCTTAATTTCAACCACTTAGATTAAGGTTTTAACCATTTTTCGGCTTTACTTTGATCTGCAACCACCAATTCAACAGTGCTGAGATAAACTTCACCGCCTTGCAATTCAAATTGTAGTAATTCGTCACGGCGGAAAGCATAAACAGTAAATGTACCTTGCTGTTTTGCATATTTATTTAACAGTTTTTCTGATGCCTTCAGCCCATCAATAGCAATAATGACATCATTGGCTGATAAACCTGCATTTGCACCAGCACCATCACGGCGTACCTGCTGAATCAATACACCTTCAGGTTTTTCAGCGACTTTCAAACCAAAAGCCAAAGTCTTTTCATTTTTCAGTTCAAACTGAATACCAAACTCTGGGAATAGCTGATCTAATGGCAATTCTTCAGTTGTATTAATCAAATGATTAATCTGCTCGCCCCAATGATCTCCTGTTAATTCCTGACAAATGTCAAAAATTGTACGTTCATTCACCTGAATGCCTTTTTGTGTATTTTCATACAATTTACGCATGACTAAATCTAGACTTGAACCTTTGATTCTTAAACCTAAATCTAGGCATAATGCCACCAAACATCCTTTATTATAGTAGCTTGTGCCTGCATTATTCGAGTTTTCATCTTGACGATAGAATTTAATCCACGCATCAAAACTTGACTCAGAAACAGTCTGAATAAAACGTCCTGGATTTTGCAAATAACGATCAATCTGTGTTTTCAGCAATTTTAAATAAGATGCTTGAGAAATCACGCCGCTACGATACAAAATTAAGTCATCGTAATAAGATGTAAATCCTTCAAAAATCCATAATAAAGATGTCAAACTTTCTTTATTTAAATCATAAGTTGCTAAATTTTCAGGACGAATAAATTTAACCAACCATGAATGAAAATATTCATGACTACATAAGCCTAAAAAGCGTTGATAATCTGCCGAAGGTTCAACAGGTTCATCAGCTTTAGGTAAATCATCACGTGGTGTGATTAAACTTGTACTATTTGGATGCTCTAGCCCACCATAACTATTGCCTGTTGCCATTGTCATAAATGTGTAGTTTTCAAATGGTGCTGAACCAAACATTGCGATTTCAGTACTACAAATTTTTTCAATGTCTTGTTTCATACGTTCAGCATTCATTGCATGCTGACCAGAAACCACAAATTCATGAGCAATCCCATGCGCCTCAAAGCTAAAACGTGTTTGATCAGCCAACTCAAACGGTGCATCAATCAATTGAGCATAATTGTCTGCTTTGAGCGTATAACGCCCTTTAACCAAACTTTTTGCAGACAAACCTGTCGCGATTTGGAAATGTTTTAATTCTTCAGGTAAAAATATTTCCAGTTCGATAGGTGAATGCTCTTGATCTTGCAACCCTAAGCAGACACAAGCAGGATTTACATAGAGTCGAGTTTGGTCAACATAGGCACCTCGTACAGACAAATCATAAGCATAGACGTCATATTCAACGGTAATAAGCTCATAATCAGTGTTATATAAACGCCACTGATTTTTTTCAAATTTGGTAATTTTAAGCTGGCGACCTGCTTCATCGTAGGCTTTTACAGATTCGATATGCTTCGCAAATTCACGAATTAGGTAACTACCAGGAATCCACGTAGGTAAAGACAAAATTTGCGTTGGCTGAGCAAGAAAGCGCAAAGTAACATGAATAAGATGCTGACGATATTCGTCAAATTCAATTTGATAATGCAACATAAGCCGTATTCAAAAAAAATATTAAGGTAATTACTTCCAAGATTAACATTTTTTACAAAGTCGTGCTTTATTCGCGCGATTTCTTGATCATATTCACTAGCCAGCACAGAAAAAAAGGCATAGCATGCTGCTCTGCTTTCTCATGTATTCATCGGCTTTAAAGGTAACCCCGTTGAGAATTTTCACTTTCTTCATTGCGTTAATGAGTCTCGTTTGCTCCACGCTAGTGAATGCTGCTTTACTAAATATTAATCCCCTTTCTGTTGAAGCTGAAGCTTGGACAATCTTAGACACACAAACAGGTCAAACGATTGCTGAGCATAATAGTCATCTACAACGTGCCCCAGCCTCAATGACAAAAATGATGGTGGCTTATATTGCTTTAAAAGAAATAAAAGCAGGTCATTTAAAGAAAAATGAAATTCTTACTGCAACACCAGTCGTTAAAATGGTGCAATGGGACGAGTCCCAAATGTATCTTAAAGAAGGTGAACAGATTACGGTTGATCAATTGATCGCAGGTTTGATCGTCATGTCTGCAAATGACGCGGCTGTGACTTTAGCTGAACGTATTTCAGGTGATGTGCCAACTTTTGTCGCACGAATGAATCAGGAAGCTCAGGCTTTGGGCATGAAAAATACTCATTTTTCAAATGCGCCTGGTGTGACAATGCCTGACCATTTATCAACTGCACATGATATGGCTTTGCTTAGTGAAGCTGTCGCAGTGCAGACTCCAGACTACTTGCATTACTCAGTGCTACCAAGTTTTAGTTATAATCAGCGTTTTCACCATGCAACAAATTTGATTTTAAAAACAGATCCAAGTGTTGATGGCTTAAAAACAGGCTTTACTAAAGCAGCAGGTTATAATTTAGCTTTAAGCGCACACCGTCCTTCAGGACTCAGTATTGCACCAGAGCGACGCCTAATTGTTGTTGTTATGGGAACAAAAAATGCAGCAAAACGTGCAGAAGTTGCCCACAAATTACTCAACCTTGCTTATGCTTATACACGTGATGAAGTCGTCATTGAAGATAAACAACTGATTGCGGAACTTCCAGTGGTCAAATCAACCTTAAAAATTTTTAAAGTTGAAGCCAAAAAACCGCAAATCGTGACCACAAGTTTATATAACAATCCGCAACCGATCGATTTAATGCTTTTTGATAATCTCAACTCTAAGATCATGCAAAATGATGCAACAGGTTTGTTAACAGCCATTGAACCGCTACAACATACAGAAACACATTTAAATGTAGAACTCAATGAAGCGTCATTAACCGCGCCATTGGCAAAAATGATGCACTTAGCGAAAGTCAATGTTTACCAAAATGATGCTTTATTACAATCTTTTGATATAGAAGATGACGTATATATTGAACAAGCATCTTGGTTTGAACGCCTTCTTGATTGGCTAAAAAACCTGTTTGGATTTTAAACAATAAAAAAATCCAACGCTTTTACTTTGTTTTATTGTAAATATGTAAATTGTAAAACAAAAAAGCCGAATAATTGTGTATCTGGTGGCATATTAATGTCATCTTTTATAACAACTATTAGGTAAATTATGTCTAAACTTCATCATATTGTGATCGTTGGCGGCGGTGCTGGCGGTCTTGAGTTGGTTACACAACTTGGTGATACACTTGGTAAAGCAAATAAAGCCAAAATTACACTTGTAGACCAGAAACTCACTCATATCTGGAAACCTTTATTGCATGAAATTGCAGCAGGTACCATGAACCCAAATGATGAAGGCACCAATTATTATGCACATGCAGCAAAGCATCATTATGAGTTTGTACAAGGACGTTTTGAAAGTTTAGACCGTGAAAAACAGGAAATTACCCTCAGTAAACCTCAAACCACAAAATACGAAGCAGCCAGTGAAAAACAAACGCTTGCTTATGACACTTTAGTACTCGCGGTTGGTTCTGTTTCAAATGACTTTAATACTCCAGGTGTAAAGGAATATTGTCATTATCTTGACAGCTTACAACAGGCTGAAATTTTCCAGCAAGATCTTCTGCATTTATATCTCGATGCACAAAATACCAATACTGAACGTCATCTAAATATCGCTGTGATTGGTGCAGGTGCAACGGGAGTTGAATTATCAGCAGAGCTTGTTGAAGCAAAACAAAATTTTTATAAATATGGCTTAAACAAAATTAATCCAAATCAAGTTAAAATTTCACTGATTGAAGGAGCAGATCGTATTTTACCTGCCCTTTCAGAAAAAATTGCAGAGCATGCTGACAAACAACTGCAACGAATGAAAATTGATGTATTAACCGCAAAACGTGTAGAAAAAGTTGATGCTGAACGCGTTTATTTTAACGACGGTAGCAGTATTCAAGCTGAGCTTAAAGTATGGGCTGCGGGCATTAAAACACCAAAAGTGATTGCAGAATTACCAGACTTTAAAAAAGATCGTATGGGTCGTTTAGAAGTCTACGCAACATTACAAACCAAAACTGATCCAAATATTTTTGCAATTGGTGATTGTGCCAACTGTATTTTAGATGCACGTGAAGGTGCTTTAGGACCTCGCGCACAAGTTGCAAGTCAACAAGCAAGCTTTATGCTTGATGCACTCAAAGCAAGAATTCATGGCAGCCAACAGCCAATGTTCCAATTTTCAGATAAAGGCTCTTTAGTTTCGCTGAGTAAAAACAAAGCTGTAGGTGAATTATTGGGTCAAGTCAATGTACAAGGCTTTGTTGCGAAATCTATGTATGTTTCTCTATATCGAATGCATCAAGCCACAATTTATGGTTATACACATGCAGGCTTACTCACAGCAAAAGATTTTGTTACACGGAAAATTACGCCAAGAATAAAATTGCATTGAAATTTAAAAATTCGCCCATATTAATGAAAAAACCATCAAAAAAGTGGTAAAAATGCTTTTTTTTCGTAAATTTAGTCTACAAAAATTGCATTTCACTTTATGATGTACACTTAAAACTATCGTTATCGAATGGATCAATAACATGACTGCTATTGCAAATAACCAAGTGGTTTCTTTCCACTATACGTTGACTAACGCTGAGGGTGAAACTCTCGATAAATCACAAGGTGAGCCACTAGCATATTTGCATGGCGCAGGTAACATCATTCCTGGTTTAGAAAAAGCTTTAGAAGGTAAAACTGTAGGTGAAAAATTTACAGTAAACGTTCCTGCTGCTGAAGGTTATGGCGAATATAATCCTGATCTAGTTCAAGAAGTTCCTGCTCAAATGTTCCAAGGTGTTGAGAACATCGAAGCTGGTATGCAGTTCCAAGCTCAAACTGATGATGGCGTTCAAATCGTTACTGTTAAAGCAGTTGAAGGCGACAATGTTGTCGTTGATGCTAACTTCCCATTAGCAGGTCAAGATCTTACTTTTGAAGTAGAAATCGTTGAAATTCGTGAAGCTTCAGCTGAAGAATTAGAACATGGTCATGTTCATGGTGTAGGTGGTCATCACCACTAAGGTCTATTGAGATCTAAAAAGGCAAAGTTTTACTTTGCCTTTTTTTATATCAAAAATTCTTATCTCTTTGTGATATAACATCATCCAAATCAGAAATATACTTTTTAAAGGCTTAAAGACTGATATAAATAATTGCTCATTTTACAATGAAATAGCATTTAACCTTAACGCATAACCCTATGCTGTTTTATGTTGAACTAAAAAATTAAAATGTGGTCGATTCAAAGCCCAACATTCAGCATAAAATTTAACAACACGATCTAAAGAAACGTCTGAGCCTTGCTGTTTTTTTAATGACCAAGCTTTAGATTGATTAGATCCAGTCAAAAGATTACCTGTAATTTGATAAACATAGACATCCTGAGACAAAACTGAAATACGTTTTTTGCTCTGTACATCAAATAAATTTTGAATGGAATCATTCAACAACCACTTTTCACTGAACCATAATTGCAATAAATCTCCTAAAACTAGACTTTTTTTTGCAGCAGGCCAAGCCTCAATATAGGCATCTTCAACAGGTGTAAAATAATGGGTTGGATCATGAATCAATGAAAGATAATTTTCCTTATAAAAAGAAAAATTTGAAAATATATTTGAGATAGTGAGCGTATTCATTCGCTTTCTCCTGTTTAGCCATTTTTGTGCTGGCAAGTGAGTTAAATCCACACTGTTTAAATTTTCATTTAAACGATCTATGCAATTAAACTAACAAGCTCCGCCTAGACATGCAAGTTTTTTTCTTAGAATTGTCTTTTTTGTTCAAATATAGAACATACAAGATAAAAATGAAGAAAACATGACATTTAAAGCTTGACCCTGTGGGAAATGTCCTTATAATCGCATGCAGATTCTCCAATAGCTCAGTCGGTAGAGCGACGGACTGTTAATCCGCAGGTCCCTGGTTCGAGCCCAGGTTGGAGAGCCAAATTCTAAAAGCCCACTCATTACGAAGTGGGCTTTTTTTATATAAAATAAATTTACTTTTTCTAAAAATCTAAACCTGTCATATAAATAAAATACTCAAGCAAAGACTTCGATCATTTAATAATTTGATAGATAAAATATGTTCTAGACGAAATAAAAAAGAAGCGAACTTATCGCTTCTTTTTCTTAATGACTTATGCAGCAACCTTAACGGGTACACCACTATGAAAACGGAAGCTCTCATCGGGGCTTAAAATTAAATTTTTTTCAACTTCTCGAATAAACTCAATTCGTTGCTGAATCGTTTCTTCTGGATCTTTCAGCTTTGACGTCTTTGCAACATCTAAAGCTAAAGCCAAATAGTCTTCATAATGGCGTGATTCAGACTTTAACAGATAGCGATAATAGCGCCCTAATTCATCATCTACAATTGGTGCAAGTGCATGAAATCGCTCGCAAGAGCGTGCTTCAACAAATGCGCCTATGACTAAAACATCAATCAAAGCTTCAGGCTCATAGGTACGGATTTCTTTGCGTAACCCCCCCGCATAACGTCCTGCACTTAAACCTTTCCACTCATAACCTCGTTTGGTCATAAACTCAAGCACTTGCTCATAATGCAACATTTCTTCACGTACAAGCTGTGCTAATTTCACTTGTAAATCGGTAAAAAAGCTATAACGGAACATCAAATTCATGGCTGTTCCTGCTGCTTTTTTTTCACAATTGGCATGATCTTGCATCAGCAAGGGTAAATTATTTAATGCCTCATCTAACCATGCTTTAGGCGTTTCGCAACCTAAAAAAGCAATGACAGGTTGCATGAGTTCATCATAATTAATATTAGACATGAAATATTCAACAACAATTAAGAGAGTAAAAGAAAATTAGCCTGCGGCTTGAATCGCTGCTTTCATATCCTTCACAGCTTGCGTTAAACCGACAAATACGCTTTCTGCAATAATTGAATGTCCAATATTCAATTCATGAATTTGAGGAATTGCTGCTATTGGAGCAACATTTTCAAGGTTCAAACCATGTCCAGCATTAACAACCAAACCTTTAGATGCAGCATACTCCGTACCTTTGATAATACGTTGTAATTCTACCTGTTGAGCTTCTGCTGTTTCTGCATCTGCATACGCACCTGTATGAAGCTCAATCGTTGGGGCACCACAAGCGATTGCTGCATCAATCTGAGCAAAATCAGGATCAATAAACAAGGAAACATCACAACCAATGGCAGTGAGTGCCTGAGTAGCAGCCTGAACATCTTCAAAATGCCCAACGACATCTAAACCACCTTCTGTCGTGATTTCTTGACGCTTTTCAGGTACAAAACATACATGATGTGGCTGAATTTCTTTGGCAAATGCCACCATTTCATCTGTAACTGCGATTTCTAAGTTCATTCTTGTTTTTAAAACAGGACGCATACGACGTACATCATCATCTTGAATATGACGACGATCTTCACGTAAATGTAGAGTAATCCCTTCTGCCCCTGCTTGTTCACAAATTAATGCCGCTTTTACAGGATCAGGATAAATCGTTCCACGTGCTTGTCTTAAAGTCGCAACATGATCAATGTTTACACCAAGCAATGCAGCCATACCATTTTCCTAATAAGAATAAATTTTAAAAATTAATGTTTCGCCATTTTCGATTGAGAATTTTGAATCCAAAGCTGACGACTTTTCAAAGGTCGATCACCGAGTAATGAGCTAATCATTTGCCGATAAAGCTTCGCTAATAATTGTAACTGTTCTGAACTAAAATCCATACCCTTTTCATAATGAGCCATACTCAAAATTTGCTTTCCCAACAAAGTTGCAGGCGAGTGATGTGCCACAGGAATAAAACCATCTGATAACTGAAACTGATAACTTTGATTTACACTAATTTCATACTGGTGAGCATCATGCTGATAATCTAAAGGATAACCAAGCTCTTCTAATAATGCGTGTTCAAACTGACGTAAAATTTGTCTTAAAAATAAATCTGCTTGTGAATGCTCAGCCAAATTTTGTAGATGCTGCAATGTAATATGATATTGTGCAAAAGTTTCAGGCATTGCTTCTTCAAGTGGGCATAAACGAAGAATAACTTCATTGAGATAAAAGCCTGAGAAAAAAGCATCA
This sequence comes from Acinetobacter sp. 226-1, assembly GCF_030329325.1. Taxonomy (NCBI): domain Bacteria; kingdom Pseudomonadati; phylum Pseudomonadota; class Gammaproteobacteria; order Moraxellales; family Moraxellaceae; genus Acinetobacter; species Acinetobacter sp. 226-1. The sequence continues at coordinate 242,576 of NZ_JACANU010000002.1, read as the reverse complement.
CCATAAAAAAAAATGGGTTGGTTCAAGATTTCTAATTTGGAAAAGTTTTTTAACTCTGACTTACCCGAAGCTTGTAATGTAATTGGTTGATATTGTGGTGGTGGCGTCTGTCTTAAAATACCATCGACACGCCCATGCTCTTGCGTAAACAAATGCACAATATGACTTCGCTCACGATATTTACGATGATGAATTAAATATCCATGTAAAACTTCATTACGCATTATTCAGTATTTCACTCACACTGAGGAAGTTCCTAAGCATGATCAATCTTTTTTCTTATCTTCATCATCATCCCCATCGGGAATGACTGCACCAACAACAGCCGCAGTGCCTTTAACAACACCTTTGGTTACGCCATAAGCAGCTTTAACAGGAACTGTGACAATTTTGGTAATACACCCCTGCAACATGAAAATACATGTCAATATAGTGAAAACTCGAATCATGACAGTTCCTTATTTAACAATTAAAACGCTTTAATAACAATTAAATATCGCTATAGCCTAAACTCTTCAATGCACGTTCATCATCAGACCAGCCACCTTTGACTTTTACCCAAAGTGTCAGCATGATTTTTTGTTCGAACATTTTTTCCATATCAACACGTGCATCCATCCCGATTTTTTTCAGTTTGGCACCTTTTTCACCAATCACAATGGCTTTTTGACCAGGGCGATCCACAAAAATCGTTGCATCAATATAAGTACACGCTGCTTTAGGACGACCTGTTTTTTCATTAATGGTCGCTTCCTCAGTTTTAAATGACTCAATTTGAACCGTTAAATCATAAGGAAGTTCCTCACCCAACTGACGCATGATTTTCTCACGAATAATTTCACTCGCAAGGAAACGTTCAGAACGATCTGTCACTTGTTCTAATGAATATAGCGGCGGTTGGAATGGCAAATATTTTTCAATCGCATCACGCAAATGATCTAAGTTTGCACCACGCAATGCCGATACAGGGACAATTTCAGCAAAATTCATAAGCTTAGCGCGTTCTTGAATCAAGGGTAAAACCATACGCTTATTTTCTAAGGTATCGATTTTATTGATGATCAAGATCACTGGCATCTCTGCATTTTGCAGTTTTTCCAAGACTAAATCGTCATTTTGCGTCCACTTTTGTGCATCCAAAACAAACAACACAAGATTGACATCACGTAAAGCTGAATTTGCAGCTTTATTCATCATTTTATTGATGGCACGTACTTCTTTCTTGTGCATCCCTGGTGTATCTACAAATACTGCTTGAGATTTTTCACGGCTATCAATCCCAACAATTTTATGTCGAGTTGTTTGTGGCTTACGTGAAGTAATTGAAAGTTTTTGACCCAATAAATGGTTCATCAATGTTGATTTGCCTACATTTGGGCGACCAACAATTGCAACAAAGCCACTACGATAATCCGAAGGAATTTCTGTCCCTTGCGAACTAAAAAATTGATTAATTAAATCATTGCCGTTTTCAGTTGGCTCGTGATCAGCATCATTGTGATCGGAATGTGTACTCATGCAGTTTACTGCTCCAATAACTTTAAAAATTCCGCCGCAACTGCCTGTTCTGCAAAGCGGCGACTTGATCCCTCACCCATCATTTTAGGTAAGCCATCTACAGTACATTCTACTTTAAAATGTTGATTCGGTGCATCACCCTGAATATCTACAACCTCATAAACAGGTAAATGCTTTTTACGAGCTTGTAGATATTCTTGTAAACGCGATTTTGGATCTTTTAACTGATCCGTTGGTTCAATATTTTCCAGATAAGGTTCATACCATTTTAAAACAATCGAACGTAATAAAGGTAAATCCTGACTCTCTGTATAAATTGCACCAATAAGCGCTTCGACTGTATCTGCTAATATAGACTCACGATGATGACCACCAGATTTCAATTCACCTGTACTTAAAATTAAACTGGTGCTTAATTTTAAATCATTGGCAATTTTACCTAATGCTTCCTGACGCACTAATGTTGCACGCATACGTGTTAAACGCCCTTCATTCTCTGTAGGATAAGCGTGGTACAAATAGTTTGCGATAATCATACCTAACAGTGAATCGCCTAGAAATTCTAGGCGCTCATAGTTATATTTATGACTTACCGAACGATGTGTCAGTGCAAGTTGTAATAACTCTGGTTGTTTAAACACATAACCGATACGACTCTGTAAGCGTGGATCACTTACTTTGAACTGACCTTTGATCAAAACTCTTCTCGAATGTTTGGACTAAGTCAATATTCATAAAAAACGGTGTTCTTACTTCATATTTCTTAGTCACTGTTAAACCATTTTCTGTAGATACGGTTGCAATATCCTTAAATTTTAAATCACGGATATTGTTCATATCTAAGCGTTGGCTCATTTGACTTTCAAATTTAGATGGTGTGATTTCAGAAGAGCTCTCTTGCATCAATTGCTCTATCTGATTATTAATCACACGATCGTCCCAGTATGATGGCCAGATTGCCACTGCTGCTTTTGCAACAAAAGCAAAGACCATGATTACCAATAAAATCGTAATATACGACGCACCTTGTTGAGATTTACGCATTGTTATTATCCACTAGGCGAAATAATTATACCATTTTGGCACTATGAACATAAGTGTAGATAATAAAATCCCACTGAGTTTACAGCACCAAATTCCCCAAATTAAAAAACTAAATATCGACAGTACAGATCTATTTTTGTTAATTGAGACCACGCACACATATTTAATCATTCTATTATCTTGCAAAGCCTATAGACTTGCTAGATTAAAGCGTACATTTTTACCTACTTTATTTCATCTGAGTAAACTAAATATACTTTTTTAAGCCATAAAAAAAGACCAATCAACTTGGTCTTTTCATTACACTCTATCTTTTAACTAGTTAATTTTTCCATTACGGCTAAATGATGGAAAATTCAAACCAGGCTCTTTATGCATCCACACATAAATCGCATGACCTGTTAAGTTCTCTTCAGGCACAAAACCCCAAAAACGACTATCAGCACTTTGATCACGATTATCACCCATTGCAAAGTACTTTCCTTTTGGTACAGTCACTTCCCAACTCTGACCATTACTTTTTATAAAACGATCATTATCACGTGCAACAAAAGGTAGATCTTCTTTTTTCTGAGCATAGTTAAATGCACCAACTAACGTATTTTGACCTTCAAGAATACGGACTAAATGCTGATGCTCACCCATGGTTTCAGTGTAATAGATTGATTTTGGTGTATCCAAAATGTCTTTTTCACGACTGAACTCAGTTGTAACTTGGGAAATTTTTTGACCATTAATGATCAACTGCCCATTATCAAATTCAATATGATCACCTGGTAAACCAATAATACGTTTGATATAACTAATTTTTGGATTTTCAGGATAACGAAACACAGCAACATCACCACGTTGCGGTTCGCCAATATCTAAAACTTTAGTGTTGGTAATCGGCAAACGTACACCATATTGGTATTTATTCACCAAAATATAATCACCTGTTTCTAAAGTTGGCACCATAGAATCTGAAGGAATATTAAAAGGTTCAAAGAAGAAAGAACGTAAAACTAAAACTACAGCCAATACTGGCCAGAAGTCGTATGCCCATGTAATGATGAAATTTTCATTTCCCTTTCCTTTGGTCGCACGCTGTTTAAGCACAAACTTGTCGAGCAACCATAAGCCAAAAAATATCAGCGTTGCAGGTACGAGAATTAAATTAAAATCAAAATCCATGAGCAATCAAACCTCTAGTTTTTATCTATCGACTTTTAATACAGCAAGGAACGCTTCTTGTGGGATTTCAACGCTACCCACTTGCTTCATACGTTTCTTACCTTCTTTTTGTTTCGAAAGTAATTTCTTCTTACGTGAAACGTCACCACCGTAACATTTCGCTAATACGTTTTTACGCATCGCTTTTACAGTTGAACGTGCAATGATTTGTGCACCAATAGCCGCCTGAATCGCAACATCAAACATTTGACGTGGAATCAAGTCTTTCATTTTTTCAACGAGTGCAATACCACGATGACGCGCATCTTGGCGGTGACAAATCATGGCTAAGGCATCTACCTTATCACCATTAATTAGCACATCAACCTTAACCAAAGATGAACTTTCAAAACGCACAAAAGTATAGTCTAATGACGCAAAACCACGAGAACATGATTTTAACTTATCAAAGAAGTCCATTACCACTTCAGCCATTGGGATTTCAAATGTGATAGACACTTGATTTGCCATAAATTTCATGTCTTTTTGCACACCACGGCGCTCAACACATAAAGTCATGACATTACCCAGATAGTCTTGTGGAACAAGAATATGACATTCTGCAATCGGTTCACGTAAATCTTCTACAGTTGAACCATCTGGCATTTTAGAAGGGCTATCAATATAGATTGTTTGACCATTTTTCATCACCGCTTCATAAATTACAGTTGGCGCTGAAGAAATCAAATCTAAATCGTATTCACGTTCTAAACGTTCTTGTACGATTTCCATATGTAACATACCAAGGAAACCACAACGGAAACCAAAGCCTAATGCATCTGAACTTTCAGGTTCAAAGAATAATGCAGAGTCATTGATTTGTAGTTTCTGTAAGGCATCACGGAATGGTTCAAAATCGCTGGCGTCAATTGGGAATAAACCTGCATAAACCTGTGGTTTAACCTTTTTAAACCCTGGTAATGTTTCAACTTCAGGCGTTGTCGATAATGTAATGGTATCACCTACAGGCGCACCAAAAATATCTTTGATCCCCGCGATGACAAAACCAACTTCACCTGCTTCCAAAATACCTGTTTCAGTATGCTTTGGATTAAAAATACCCACTGAAGTGATGATGTGCGTTTGACCTGTTGATTTCATCAACATTTTGTCACCTTTACGCACACGACCTTGTTTCACACGGACTAAAGAAACAACGCCTAAATAGTTATCAAACCATGAGTCTACAATCAAAGCTTGTAAAGGCGCATCACGATCACCTTCAGGTGCAGGGATGACATTGACCAATGTTTCAAGCACACCTTCAATGCCTAAACCTGTTTTTGCTGAACATGTTGGAGCTTCAGTCGCTTCAATCCCGATAATATCTTCAATTTCTTGAATGACACGTTCAGGTTCAGCCTGCGGCAAATCAATTTTATTCAGAACAGGAAGTACTTCTAAGCCTTGTTCAATAGCTGTATAGCAGTTTGCAACCGATTGAGCTTCCACACCCTGAGCAGCATCAACAACCAACAACGCACCTTCACATGCCGCCAAAGAACGTGATACTTCATAAGAGAAGTCTACGTGTCCTGGGGTATCAATGAAGTTTAATTGATATTCTTGACCATTCGGATGCGTATAATACAAGGTGACCGAAGTCGCTTTAATCGTAATACCACGCTCACGTTCTAACTCCATAGAGTCGAGGACTTGAGCCTGCATTTCACGATCTTGTAAACCACCGCAAGTTTGAATGAAACGATCCGCGAGTGTCGACTTTCCGTGGTCGATATGCGCGATGATACTGAAATTACGAATATTTTTAATATCGACGGATTTTTTAGCTTGCGCCATGGGCTACCTTGAAGAAAAACGCGCTATGTACTGAAAAAATATACATAACAAAAGCTGAATAGAAATTGCGAAGGATTATAGCAGATGGTTTTTTTAAAGTATTCATATTAATTTATGTAGAGCCTATAAATGTGAGTTGAAAACAAAAACTCAGCATCAAAAAAGTAAATTAATGAAAAAAATAGACCCTATAATAATTTAAAAAACGAGAATCAATATACAAATAGTCAAAAATATATGTTCAAATTTTCAAAAAAAGATAAATAAAATAGATATTTATTCTTAATTCATCCATTATTTTAATATTTAAAAACGTGAATAATACTGTAATTAACAACTTTTCCACTTTATATACATCAGCTCAACTTATCATACAGTTTTTATTTTTTAAGATATATTGATCATGTTAAAACGGACGCTATTAACAGTTACAGTTGCTCTTATCTCAGTACAATCATTTGCTTATGATGCAAAATCATGCCAAATCAAAAAAGAGAAACTTGTAGAACAGTTACAATATGCTAAAAAATACAATAATACCCATCGCATTGAAGGTTTAAATAAAGCCATCGCACGTTTAGACCGTGATTGTGCTCGATATGTGAAGAAGTAATTTTCTAAATATATCAATATTTTCAGCTATATTTTGCAGATATAGCTGAAAATCAAAAAATTATGTCGTGATAAATGTATAAGGATCTACATCTGTATCCAGCGGTTGATAAGCTTGAATAAAAGTTGGTGACATACGTTTAGGGCGACCTGATACAATTTCAATACATGCCCATTTGGTACTCCCAGTAAACAATAAGCTTTTATCACTTGCTCTAAAAAAAGCATACTGACGAAACGAATATAAAGCATTTATATCATTAAGCCATGTTCGTAAGATAATGTCTTCATCCAACAATGCTGCTTTTCGATATTGCACATGATGTTCAACAGCAACCATTGCATGTTCCATTTCTAAATATTCTTTAAGCCCTACACCTAGCGTTTCAATATGTGCAGTAGCGACATCTTGCATCCATTGTACATATACAACATTATTCACATGACCCAATATATCAATATGTTCTGGCTTTACCTTGATTTTTAAATCAAATATTGAACTCATGTTCGTCCTTTGTCTTTCATCTTAAATATTGCACTTATTTTGTCATAAAAAAGCCACTAAATAAGTGGCTAATATGATTTAAAAATTAAGGAATTGACTTATTGAATACGCAAGCCAATCATTGCATGTTGCCCTTCACGAATAATGGCAACACGTGCCACAGAATTTGCTTTTAACTCTGAAACTGCTGCAACAAAATCATTTGAATTTTGAATCGTTTTTGAATTGATTTGGGTAATAATATCACCAGCCATGATGCGTGACTGAGCAGCTAAACCACCTCGTGTTACATCCTGAATCAAAACTCCACCTTTGATGCCCAAACGTGACTTTTCCACTTCATTTAAAGAACGAATTGCCACACCTAAAGTTGGACCTTTTTTGCTTTTTACATCCACTGCATTATCATCTTTTGCAGGTGTATCATCTGGTGCAATGGTCAACGTTGCAGAAATCACTTTTGGCTTATCGTCACGTAATACTTCTAACTGAACAGTTTGTGCAGGTTGAGTACGATTCAAATAGTTCAACAACTCGCTTGTACGTGAAATAGGTGAACCGTTATATTTCATAATGACATCACCCGATTTAAAGCCTGCTTTTTCTGCGGGTGAATCAGGTGCAACTTGTGTAATGAGTGAACCTTCAGGTTTATCCAGTTTATAAGCTTCTGCTAAGTTACGATCAATATCTTGCAACATGACACCTAGATAAGAACGTGTCACTTTACCATTCTTTTTCAACTGATCTACAACATCCATCGCAACATCAATGGGTATCGAAAATGATAAACCCATATAACCACCTGTACCGCTAAAGATCCGTGAATTTACACCCACAACTTGACCTTGCTGATTAAATAATGGTCCACCTGAATTTCCAGGATTTAGAGCAACATCTGTTTGAATAAAAGGAACCGAGGTTTCACCCATCATATTTCGAGACTTAGCACTCACGATACCCGCTGATGCCGAATAGTCAAAGCCAAAAGGAGAACCAATGGCTAAAACAGGTTGCCCCACTTTGAGCTGATCTATATTTCCTGTACTTAAAGATGGAAAATTTGTGCCGTCGACTTTAAGTAATGCAATATCAGTACGTTCATCACTACCCACAACTTTAGCATCAATTTCACGGCGATCATTTAATACAATGGTCACTTTTGAAGCATCTTCAACCACATGATGATTTGTTAGCAAATAACCATCTTTACTGATAAAAAAAGCGCTGCCATAGCCTGTTTTTTCTTGTGGTATTTGCTGTTGTGGAATGATGATTTGATTACCAAAAAAACGTTTTAATATCTCAGGAACTTGTTGTTGTAATAACTCTTCTTGAGACAGTTTTTTTACAACATTCACACTCACAACAGCAGGACTCACCTGCTCAACTAAATTTGAAAAATCTACAGGAGCTGACGCTTGTGCTTGTGTTGCTGCAACAGTAAAAACTGCAGCGTACATTCCTTTTTGTATAAAGCCACTTTTCATGAATAATCAACCTACAAATTTTGTTTTTTGTTGAAACATTTGTTTTTAGCATAAAAAATTACTTTTTTACGTAATATTATGTTTCTATATTATTAAAAAACAATACTTTACTTAAAAATTACTTAAAATATGACAAATTCGTCATATAAACCAAAATATGAGCGCTATAACGCTTGAAATTTGTTTAAAAAAAGAGTGTCATTATCAGACTTTTTTCAAATTAGCTGATGGACATGCCTAATTTAAAAACCACGCATCAATTTGACGTGATTATTGTGGGAAGTGGTGGCGCAGGTTTAAGCCTTGCTTTATCTTTGCCAGCACATTTTAAGATTGCGGTTTTAGCCAAATCAAATCTGACGGATGCAAGTACTTATTTTGCACAAGGTGGCGTTGCTGCGGTACTTGATGAAACAGACTCTATTCAACAACATATAGATGACACCATGATTGCAGGTGCCCAACTTTGTGAATTAGAAGCTGTTAAACATACCGTTGAAGGTGGACGCCCTTCGGTGGATTTCCTGCTTGGTCATGGTGTGCAATTTACTTTAGATGATGATGAACAATTACATTTGACCCGTGAAGGTGGACATTCTCAGCGTCGTATTATTCATGCTGCAGATGCAACAGGCAAAGCCATTTCTACCACTTTGGTTGAACGCGCCCAAGAAAAAGAAAATATTACAATTTTTGAAAATTATATTGCCATTGACCTGATTACCACGCATAAACTTGGGCATACTCACGAAGCAAATCATGCTGTGGGCTTATATGCCCTGGATGAACGTAATGAAAATGTTCATACCTTTTTAGCACCATTTACTGCACTTGCTTGTGGTGGTGCTATGAAAGCCTATTTATATACCTCAAATCCTGATATTGCCACAGGTGATGGGATCGCTATGGCATATCGTGCAGGTTGTCGTGTTGCCAATATGGAGTTTAATCAATTCCATCCAACCTGTTTATATCATCCTCAGGCGCGTTCTTTCTTAATCACAGAAGCCATGCGTGGTGAAGGTGCTTATCTGCGTTTACCAGATGGTGAACGTTTTATGCTGCGCTTTGATGAACGCGCAGAACTGGCACCACGAGATATTGTGGCACGTGCCATTGATTATGAAATCAAACGCTTAGGTATTCGACATGTATGGCTTGATATCAGTCACAAACCTGCTGATTTTGTCAAAGAACATTTTCCGACACTCTATGCACGTTTACTTGAACTAGGCATTGATATTACCAAGGAAATGATTCCAGTCGTCCCTGCTGCGCATTATACCTGTGGCGGTGTCGTGGTCGATGAAAACAGTGAAACTGATATTGCAGGTTTATATGCCATTGGAGAAACATCATACACAGGCTTACACGGTGCAAACCGTATGGCAAGTAATTCATTACTAGAATGTTTTGTTTATGGTATGAGTGCTGCCAAAGATATTGAAGATAAATATCAGCAGCATTTTGAAGTCCCACAAGTTCCTGAATGGGATGCCTCAAAGGCTTCAAACCCAGATGAAGATGTAGTGATTTTACAAAACTGGGATGAACTGCGTGCCACCATGTGGAACTATGTTGGTATTGTCCGAACCACGAAGCGTTTACAACGTGCATTACATCGTATTGAAATGCTTAAAAAAGAAATTACTGAGTACTATCAAGATTACCATGTCAGTAAAAATCTGATCGAACTGCGTAATTTGGTTTTGGTCTCAGAAATGATTGTGCGCTGTGCGATGGAACGCAAGGAATCACGTGGTTTGCACTATACATTGGACTACCCTGAACTGGCGCCAGAACTACGTAAAACCGTACTCACGCCGCCTGACTTCAAAGTCGACACACCTCTGGTTAATACTTAATCAATACATTAAAAAAGAGATTCATTGGAATCTCTTTTTTTTAACTAAAACAGTTTAGATGCTTTTATCTTTTCGGCGGAATCGAATATGTACCCGTGACATGCGCGACAGGCTCATCCTGATCAATCGAGTAAATCCAAACTTCACCGACAATCAACGCCTGTCCAACTTTCATAAGTTTACATACCCCACGCAAATCTACGCCACCAGAGGGTTTACGTAAAAAATTAATATTTAAATTGGTTGTAACTGCCAAACCGACAATGCCAATTTCACCTAAAATCGCGACATATAAAGCAAAATCAGCCAACGTCATCATCGTTGGTCCTGAAATCGTCCCACCGGGGCGAATATCTGTACCACTCACATGCCAAATCAAGCTTGCGCCACACTCGGTGACTTCCTCAATTTCGCATTTTTCTAAACTCGGTGGAAAATGGACGGTTAAAAAATCAATAATTTCCTTTTTAGTGCTTTTCATTTTTGATTCATCCCTTGAATTATTTCTTTATGACGCTGTATTTTCAATATAAAGCTTTTTCTGTAAAGACTTGAGAACGCTTGGGTTCACATTTTCAATCAAAAAGAAGTTTTTTGCCAATGCTTTCATTTTGTTCTATTTTAAAAGTCACTCAAACCATAAATTTTCATCAAATATGATGCAAAACCCTTACATTTTTATAGATGCCGATGGTACACAAAGCTCGTGGTTATACTTAATTGTTGAAAAATCAACGCAAGTATTTTATGCAAGTCAGTGCGCAGGTTTAGAGAATCAAATACGCAGCACTGAAGGCTATTTAATTCCGTTGATTGGACTGACATTTGATACAGATGTTTTGTTAGATGAATATTCACATCAATTAAGACAGATATTTCATCAAGGACAATCTTGTCGCAGTGCAACCAAACTGAATACACAACAATTGCTTCAACTGCAAAGCTGCATTGAAAATATCACCATTTGGTTCACAAACAATGAACCAGAAGATGATCAACGTCAGCATCTATGTTTAGACATGAGCCGACAGGAGGAAATCACAGAAGCTTGGGTTCCTGTCATTTCCCCTTATGGTAAAGCAATTTTAATCTGGAAAAATTGTGACTAAAGCGATGATTAAACACATTCAGCCAAATAGCTTAAAGCCTCAGCAAACACCTGTTCAGGACTTTGTGTTGCATCTAAACGCTTCATACGCTCAGGCTCACGTGTATGAATTTCTGCAAATCCTGAACGGACAGATGCAAAAAAAGCAACTTTTTCTTGCTCGAAACGGTCTAAAGCACCTCGCTCTCGTGCACGTGTCATGCCCAATTCAATTGGTGCATCCAACCAAAAAGTGAGATCAGGCATTCGACTGACAAAGTTTTCATTCAGAAGTTGTAGTTTTTCCCGACTCAGCCCACGCCCTGCACATTGATAAGCAAAACTGCTGTCTGTAAAACGATCACACAATACAATTTTACCCTCTGCCAAGGCAGGTAAAATCACAGTTTCCACATGCTGTGCCCGTGCAGCATACATCAGCAACAACTCAGTGTTGTTACTCATTTTTTCCTCATGATTGACTGACAGCAATAACCCACGAATTTGCTCAGCCAACGGTGTTCCACCTGGCTCACGGGTCAGTACAACATCTTTACCTTGCGCCTGAAAATGCTCAAATAATTTTCGAATCAGTGTGGTTTTACCTACGCCTTCTGTGCCTTCAAAACTAATAAACATGACTACTCCTTAATTTTTAGCACGCATGACAGCAAGGTATTCCTGAACTGCTTTGTTATGATCTGCCAGATTACTTGAAAATTTATGCCCACCATTGCCTGTTGCCACAAAGTAAATATTGTCTGAGTTGTCAGGATGCATGGCTGCCTCAATGGCTTTTTTACTTGGCAAAGCAATCGGTGTAGGTGGTAAACCATTGATCGTATAGGTGTTATACGGTGTAGGTGTACGCAAATCTTGTTTGCTGATATTACCTTTATAGTTGTCACCCATACCATAAATCACAGTTGGGTCAGTTTGCAGACGCATTCCTAATTTCAAACGGCGAACAAATACCCCTGATACTTGCTCTAATTCGCTGTCTACACTGGTTTCACGTTCAATAATGGATGCCATAATCAAGGCTTCATATTTATTTTGATAAGGTAAACCTTGATCACGTTTTTCCCAAGCAGCATCTAAAATTTTCATTTGACGCTGATATAAATCGGTCAGAATCTTTTGATCAGTTGCGCCTTTATCAAAGAAATAGGTATCAGGTGCAAATAGACCTTCAGCATGCTCAAAAGGAATATTTAAAGCTTTAAGCATCTCAGCAGTAGGTAGATTTGCAAGCTCAGTTTTCACATATTGATCTTTTTGCAAGGTCTTTAAAAGCTGCTTTGTCGTCGTTCCTTCAATCACCAGAATACGATTCATTTGTGCATTATCAGCATCAGAGACCATTAACAACACTTCACGTACACTCATGCCTTGCGTCACTTCATAGACACCTGCTTTCATGGTTTCCTGAATAAATGCTTTGCGATATAACTTCAAAATAATTGGAAAACTGACTTTGTTATCTTTGGCTAATTGATCAATAAATCTAGTATAAGTTTCACCATTATCAATCACCAGTTTTTGCTTCTGACCATTGACTGGATAGGTTTTAAATAAACTCATTTTCAACACGACTGCACCTAAGACTAAAAGTCCAATCAGTACAAGCGCAATGCCTTTATAAAATTTGTTATTGGTTTTTACAGGAGTATTCGGCATGAGATTTAAACAGTTGTAATTGCAAAGTTTCAAATAATTCAACACAAGGTTGAATCTCTAAAGCACGTGTATTCAAAGTATCTACTATTTTCATCGGGCTTAACGCATTACAAAAAAATAGACTTTGAATATGTGGAATTTCATTAAAATCAACGATACGTTGTTCACATGAAATCTTGTGGCGTTGCATACGCTGCAAAATCTCAGCACGCATAACACCATGCACACCATTATAGCGGAGTTCAGGCGTAATCCATGTATTGTTTATTTGAATAAAACAATTACTGCTCACTCCTTCAACAATTTGATCTTGTATATCGACCACCAAAGCTTCAAGCCATCCTTTTTCATGTGCTTCTTTTTTTAACATCACTTGTTCAAGTCGATTCAAACTTTTTAATCCCACAAGTTTAGGCATGGTTAAACCAATTTTTTGGGTTAATACTCCACTTTGAATCAATTCGGGCTGAAAGTTTTCGGTGTTTTGTGGATAATAAAATACATATAAATCTGCGGGATGATCAGGCATCAGGTAGCCTCGTTGCCCTTCACCACGACTGATTACGATTTTTAAAGTCCCATTTAATACATCAAATTGTTGGGTGAGCTGTTTGAGCATTTTATCTAAAAGGGAAAAATCTACTGTCAAAAATAACCGTTCAGCAGATTGTTGCAAACGTTGACGATGTAAATAGTCTAATTCGATGACATTTTGATGAATACGGGCAGTGGTAAAACAACCATCTCCATACTGAAACGCGCGATCAAAAATTGAAATATTATCAATAATTTGACCATTTTTATAACAAAAAACCATACTCATTTTCCTAAAAAAACACCAAAAACATACATATTTACCAATTCATCTTATGCGTTTTTATTCATATAAAATTCGTTTTTTATTATTTTTTATGGATAAAGACTGGCGTTATGCTGCACGCATATTAACGAAATTACGAATTATTTGGGGCATATCCGATGCAATTTTCAAAATTAAAATTAGGTGTTGTTGCTGCACTCATTTCAGTGACATCTTTGAGCGCAAGTGCAAAAGATTTTCTAAACGTTTCTTATGACCCAACACGTGAACTTTATGACAATTTTAATAAACAGTTTGCAGTATATTGGAAGTCAAAAACAGGACAAGATATTGATTTTAAACAATCACATGGTGGTTCAGGAAAACAAGCTCGTTCTGTGATTGATGGCTTAGGCGCAGATGTAGTAACGCTTGCTTTAGCGGCTGATATTGATGCAATTGCAGAAAAGACAGATTTATTACCAAAAGATTGGCAAAAGAAATTTCCACAAAACTCTACACCTTATACATCAACCATTGTCTTCTTAGTACGTAAAGGCAACCCTAAAGCCATTAAAGACTGGGCAGATTTAGTAAAACCGGGTGTAGAAATTATTACCCCAAATCCAAAAACATCAGGTGGTGCGCGTTGGAACTATTTAGCAGCTTGGGCATGGGCAAAACATAAATATGGTACAGATGCTAAAGCACAAGATTTTGTACGCCAAATTTATAAACAAACCAAAGTTTTAGACTCAGGCGCACGTGGTGCAACGACAACATTTGCTGAGCGTGGTATTGGTGATGTGCTATTGGCTTGGGAAAATGAAGCATTTTTAGCGCAACGTGAACAGCCTGGTAAATTTGAAATTATTACACCTTCACTCTCTATTTTAGCTGAACCACCTGTTGCAATTGTGGAAAAAAATGCTCAAAAAGATGGCAACCTGAACCTAGCTAAAGCTTATTTGAACTATTTATATTCACCAGCAGGACAAGAAATTGCAGCAAAAAATTACTACCGTCCACGTAATGCTGCAACTTTACAAAAGTATAGTACAACATTTAAACCACTCAAATTAGTCACGATTGATAAAGAGTTTGGTGGTTGGACTAAAGTTCAAAAGCAACATTTTGAAAATAATGGTGTTTTTGATCAAATTGTAAAAGCAAACACAGCGAAATAATACGCTTAAGCAGGAGCATCGACATGATTCATACCGTAATTGTTCCAGGTGTAGGTGGCAGTGATTATGATCATTGGCAATCTTGGTTACAGCGCCAATTCATGTCTTGCTCTCGTGTGCAACAAGAGAATTGGAACCTTCCTGTGTTAGCACATTGGATTGAAAAATTTGTTGATACCTTAAGTAAAACAAATCGTCCTGTCCAAATTGTTGCACATAGCTTTGGTTGTTTAACCAGTGTTGCAGCATTAGCCCAACATCCTGAGTTAACTAAAAAAGTTAAAAAACTTGTTTTGGTTGCACCTGCCAACCCTGCTCGTTTTGGTGAAGCTGGTTTTGCACGAGATAGCATTGGCAATTATGCTGAGTATTTTCACAATCTAAGCATTCATGTGCCTGTTGATATGATTATTTCTGAAAATGATCCTTGGTTAAATTTTGAAGATGCTCAGGCTTTGGCAAAAGCTTGGAACATTCAAGCTTATAATCTGGGGCAAGCAGGTCATATCAATGTTGCTTCTGGTTTTAATACTTTTCCTGAAATTTTTGATCATTTAATTGCAACACCATCAATACCTTATATCAATAATTTTGATGACAGCAAGTTGTTTTTTAAATTTGCAATTTGAGTATTGCCTTTTAAGCTTGGCAAAAGTTGTTTAGTTTATTGGCTTGTTGACTTCAACAAGCTTTCTCTCTTTGAGGAGTAGTCATGTCGCAGCGATCCCGAGTGCTGCCAGGATTTGGTCTTTCACTAGGCTTCACCCTTGCGTATTTGTCTTTAATAGTACTGATACCATTATCTGCTGTATTTATAAAATCATTAGGTGTAGGTTGGGACGGGCTTTGGGAAATCCTAAGTTCTGAACGTATTTTAAAATCTCTACAACTCAGCTTTAGTACAGCAATTATTGCAGCCTTAATTAATGTTGTATTTGGCTTGTTACTGGCTTGGTGTTTGGTTCGTTACACCTTTCCTGGTAAACGCATTGTTGATGCTCTCGTTGATTTACCGTTTGCATTACCCACTGCTGTTGCAGGGATTGCCTTAACTTCTCTTTATGCACCTACAGGATGGATTGGTCAATATCTAGAGCCTTTAGGAATAAAAGTTGCGTATACGCCTTTAGGTATTACTTTAGCATTAATTTTTATTGGAATTCCATTTGTAGTACGTACAGTACAACCTGTTTTAAGTGATTTTGAAACAGAATTAGAAGAAGCAGCTTCTGCTTTAGGTGCAAACCGTTTTCAAATTATTACCAAAGTGATTTTACCTGTGCTCTTTCCTGCACTATTAACAGGCTTTGCTTTAGCATTTGCTCGTGGTGTTGGTGAATATGGCTCTGTTATTTTCATTGCAGGTAACCAACCCTTTGAAACTGAAATTGCACCATTAATGATTATTTCTCGTTTAGAAGAATATGACTATGCAGGTGCAACAACAATTGCTGTTGTCATGTTGGTCATCTCATTTTTTATCTTGTTCTTAATTAACTTGATTCAAGCTTGGGCAAGTCGCCGTACAGGGAGAACTGCACGATGAGCTTAACAACAAATAGTCAGGCTTTAGCTGAAAAACTGCAGTCACGAGACGCAACACGTGAACCAAAATGGGTACGTTATACGCTGTTAACAATTGCCTTGGTTTTCTTCTTAAGCTGTCTCATTTTGCCATTAATTTTGGTTTTTGTTGAGGCGTTTAAACAAGGTCTCACAGTTTATTTTGAAGCTTTGGTTAATCCAGATACATTATCAGCCGTTAAATTAACCTTATTAACTGCTGCAATTGCAGTACCTCTTAACGTGATTTTTGGTGTTGCTGCTGCATGGTGTGTTGCGAAGTTTAACTTCCGTGGCAAAGCCATTTTAACCACGATCATTGATACACCTTTTTCAGTTTCTCCTGTGATTGCGGGTTTAATGCTGGTCTTGATCTTTGGTTCGCAAGGTTGGTTAGGTGGCTGGCTCATGGACAATGATATTAAAATTTTATATGCAACACCTGCCATTGTTTTAGCTACTGTATTTATTACCGTTCCTTTTGTTGCACGTGAGCTCATTCCACTCATGGAAGCACAAGGAACAGAAGAAGAAGAAGCCGCTATTGTTTTAGGTGCTTCAGGTTGGCAAACTTTCTGGAAAGTCACTTTGCCAAATATTAAGTGGGGTCTAATCTACGGTGTGATTCTATGTAATGCTCGTGCAATGGGTGAATTTGGTGCAGTTTCAGTTGTTTCTGGGCATATTCGTGGTGAAACCAATACGCTACCGCTTCATGTAGAGATTTTATATAACGAATATACCTTTAGTGCCGCATTTGCCGTGTCATCATTATTGGCTTTATTGGCAATTATTACCCTTATTCTTAAAACATGGGTCGAGTTCCGCCAAGAAAAACTCAACCAAAGTAAAGATGATTCAACAGTTTCTTAAGGAATGACCTCATGAGTATTCAAGTTAAAAATATTGAAAAACATTTTGGTGCATTCCATGCACTAAAAGATATCACTTTAGATTTTCCAGATGGTCAATTGGTCGCATTACTCGGTCCTTCTGGCTGCGGTAAAACCACTTTATTACGTATCATTGCTGGCTTAGAGTCCGCAGATCGTGGGCAAATCGTACTTGAAGGACAAGATGCTACCAATGTTCATGTTCGTGAACGTCAAGTCGGTTTTGTATTTCAGCACTATGCGCTATTTCGTCATATGACTGTGTACGATAATGTCGCTTTTGGTTTACGTGTTCGTCCACGCGCAACGCGTCCTAGCGAAGCAGAAATTAAAAAACGTGTCACTCGTTTATTGGATTTAGTTCAACTTGGTTTTTTAGCTGACCGTTATCCTGCACAGCTTTCAGGTGGTCAACGCCAACGTATTGCTTTGGCACGTGCCTTAGCTGTAGAGCCTCGTGTATTATTACTTGATGAACCCTTTGGCGCATTAGATGCTAAAGTACGTAAAGAATTACGTCGTTGGTTGCGTACTTTACATGATGAATTACATATTACCTCTATTTTTGTCACACATGACCAAGAAGAAGCGTTAGAAGTTGCTGACCAAATTGTTGTGATGAATAAAGGTGATATTGAACAAATCGGTTCACCTCGTGAAGTTTATGAAAGACCTGCAACACCATTTGTTTTTGACTTCTTAGGTCAAGCAAACCGCTTTGAAGGTGAAAATCGTCAAGGTGTCATTCATTTAGGTGAAGATACGATTCGACTTGCAGCAGCGCAAAATACAGCAAATGGCAAGATTATTGCTTTCGCTCGACCTGATGAACTCATCATTCATACTCAACCTACAGAAAATGCCATTCAAGCGACATTTTTACGTGAGGTTTGGATTGCAGGAAAAATCATGGCTGAGTTACATGATCGTCAAGGTAATCTCATTGAAATTTCTCTAAATTCTGAAGAAGCTAAATTACACAAATTTCGACCAAATCAAACTGTTTGGGTCAGTCCATCTACTTTACACTTATTTGAAAATCAAGTTGCATAATGCGCTATACGGGTGAGTGATCTACACTCATCCATGATTGAGGTATCCACACAATGAACTTTCAACAATTACGAATTATTCGAGAAACGGTTCGACAAAATTATAATTTAACTGAAGCTTCTGCTGCTTTATACACCTCACAGTCAGGTGTAAGTAAACATATTAAAGATTTAGAAGATGAACTCGGTGTGCAATTATTTGTACGCAAAGGTAAACGTTTATTAGGTTTAACTGAACCTGGACAAGCTTTACTGAGTATTGTTGAACGCATGCTCATCGATGCAGATAATATTAAACGTCTTGCTGATGATTTTAATAAAGTGGATGAAGGCACATTAACTATTGCAACAACACATACACAAGCACGTTATGTGTTACCTCCAATCGTTAATTTGTTTAAAAAAGCTTTTCCTAAAGTTCATCTGATTTTACAACAAGCGAGTCCTGTTGAAATCTCTGAAATGCTACTTCTTGGTTTAGCTGATATTGGTATTGCAACTGAGTCACTCACCACCGAAGATAATTTAGGTAGCGTTCCATTTTATGAATGGAAACACAGTATTATTACGCCACAAGATCATCCTCTGAGTAAACTTGACGCGAAAGAAATTACACTAGAAAAATTGGCAGAATATCCAATTATTACCTATCACGGTGGGTTTACAGGTCGTTCTAAAATCGACAAAGCCTTTCAAGATGCCGAGTTAGATGTTGATATTGTGATGTCAGCACTAGATGCTGATGTCATCAAAACTTATGTCGAACTAGGTATGGGTGTCGGTATTGTCAATGATGTCGCTTATGACCCAGAACGCGACCATCGTTTAAAACAAATTGATACCGATATTTTTGGAATCAATACGACATGGATTGCTGTACGTAAAGGGCATTTGCTACGTGGTTATGGTTATGAGTTTATTTCTCTATGCTCACCTGAAGCTGATATTAAAGCACTCAAGAAAATCGCCTACCCTGAAGACTAAATAGACGCATAGTGAACAGATTTATATAAAAGAGAGCACTATTGCTCTCTTTTTAATTTTCACATTCAAAATCATACAATTATTCACTCTAATTATTGCACATTATAAAAAATAGACCTAAAATATTTGTATAAAAAAAAACCAATTTACTTTTTAAGATTAAGGTTAAGGTCATTACATGAATATTCAGTGGTTAGGGACAGCTTCGTTAGGAATGCTACCTGTATTTTGCATGGCTGCTGGATTGGAAAAATCAGACCAATCTATTCACGCCTTTTTAGAAGGTGGTAACTATTTAGAATTATCTTACGCACAACTGCATGCCAATGTATCAGGTCAAGTCAGTCATCAAGAAGAATTACAAAAAATTGGCGTACAAGATTTTTCAACAGGTGACTTAATTCAACCTTATTCTATGCTCAATGCCGCAATCAAAATTCAATATCAACCTAAATTATCCTTGGCTTTTATTTATGACCAACCTTACGCAGCAAACTTAAAATATGATTATTCACCACATACAACACTTGGAAAACAGTCTTTAGAATCCGCTCAATTCGATGTTAATAGTCATAACCTTTCCAGTATTTTTGGCTATCAACCCACACCGAATTGGAATATTTATTCAGGCTTTGCAATTCAAGATTTTAAAGGTTATTTAAATCTAAATGGCTTATCCTATTCGGTGATGAGTGGTTATGAGGCTCAATTTAAACCTGATACAGCCTTAGGTTGGATTGCAGGCTTAAGTTATCAGCGACCAGAATATGCCTTACAAGCAGCGATTACTTATCGTTCTGAAATCAAACATCAATCACATATTAATGAAAGTATTCAGGGGCAAACTTTGCTCTATACTCCAGAGCAATCAACAACAATTAAAACACCACAATCTATTAATATTGATTTTAGGTCAGCACTGAATACAAATAACTTGCTCTATAGTTCATTACGTTGGGTTAATTGGAAAAATTTTGAAATCCAACCCACTCAATTTGATGCTATTTTAAATACAGTGGTAGAACAATATCCAGATTTAGTACAACATTTTAACTTAATTGATTATCAAGATGATCAATGGTCTGCGAAGTTAGGTATTGCGCATCGTTTTACTGAACAATGGGTCATGTCTACAGATGCTTCATGGGATTCAGGGACAGGAAATCCCGCAGGAACCTTAAACCCATCAGATGGCTATTATGCTTTCGCTTTAGGTGTTATGTATTACCCACGACCTAAGAGTTTCATCGCAACAGGTATTAAATATTTTAAACTACAAAAAGCTGATGTAATGAATCAATCAACCTTAATTACAGGTAATCAAAATACCAACCTAAACACTGTCAATAACAATGATGCTATTGCCTATGGTTTACGTATAGGACATTTTTTTTAATTATCGAACATTTAAGATTGAATGCGTAAAAATCAAAAAAACGAGCCGAAGCTCGTTTTTTATGTATGAAAGAAGGCTTGTTTTACCAGTGGTAACTCACACCAACTTTACCTACAGGCATCCATTCATATTTATCATCATTTGCAATTTTATTAGATTCATTTGCAAGTTCTTGATCTAAATTATGACCTACAGTTGAGCTAGCTGAACCAGATACCGCTTGAAGGTTTACTTTTGGATTACCTGTATAGTAAGCACCTACTTCACCAAAAACGCCGATGTTTTTAGTAATTTTTGGCGCAAAACCAAGACCAACATAAGGTGCTATATCATTATCATATGATAAATTACCTTTAATTTGTGTACCATTAGGACCTGCTTGGAAGTCTTTATGATTCACAGTAAAATTACGACCAGCGTTTACATTACGGTTTAGATCATAATCGTTATCAACATAGCCTACACCCGCTGCTACATATAAACCTTGAGCCCATACATTTTGACTTGCACCCCAAGGGCGGAATTCAGCATTTAAATAAGCAAGGCTGTTATCCATATCCATATCATATGTTGAGCCATTTACTTTAACATCATCTGACCATGAAATATCACCGCCATTATAACCTAAAGCCAAACCTACGTATGGATTAGCAGTCCAAAGTAAGGCACCACCATAACCTGTTGTACCAACTTCAGCACGTACACCTGTTGGAATGAGTTGGCTTTTATCAAATGTATAACCACTATGTACAACTTGGTCATCAGCCATAGCAAAACAAGATGCAGATAATGCTGTTGCTACCGCTAATACTTTTAACATTTTCATAGATGTCTCCTCAGAAAGCATTTCTTCTTTAATCATTCGTATATTTTTGACTCAAATTTATAATATGTAAAAATTACCTATCAAAAAATATGCATATTGATTAACTTTTGTTAACTTTTGATACAATTATGCATAATTATTTGTTTTTAGGTGCTTTACATCTATACAAAACTAGTATTTTTATGCTTATGCAATACAACCTTTTTCCAGTATGATATTTTTCTAGAAAAAGCTGTTTTTTTATCTCATTTAATCACTTTTGGTGTAGAATCTTCGGCAAACTTTTTTGGAAAAAGATCATGTCTCAGCTTTCCACTCTTATTGAGCAAGCATTTGAAGACCGTGCTAATTTCACTGCTGCAACATGTCCAGCAGAAATTCGCCAAGCAGTTGAGGAAGCAATTGCAGGTTTAGATAATGGCTCACTTCGTGTAGCAGAAAAAATTGATGGTGAATGGGTTGTTCACCAATGGCTTAAAAAAGCTGTTTTATTGTCATTTAAAATCAATGACAATAAGCCAATTGAATCTTGTGATCTTCGTTTTTACGACAAAGTTGATACTAAATTTAAAGGCTGGACTGAAACACAATTCCAAGAAGCGGGTGTTCGTGTTGTTCCTCCTGCTGTTGCACGTAAAGGCTCTTTCCAAGCAAAAAATGTGGTCTTGATGCCTTCTTATGTCAACATTGGTGCTTATGTAGATGAAGGCACAATGGTTGATACATGGGCAACTGTAGGTTCATGCGCTCAAATTGGTAAAAATGTTCATCTTTCTGGTGGTGTGGGTATTGGTGGTGTATTAGAGCCACTTCAAGCAAACCCAACAATTATTGAAGATAACTGTTTTATTGGTGCACGTTCTGAAATTGTTGAAGGTGTTATCGTTGAAGAAGGTTCTGTGATTTCAATGGGTGTCTTCATTGGTCAATCAACAAAAATCTATGATCGTGCAACTGGTGAAATCCATTATGGTCGCGTACCAGCAGGTTCAGTTGTTGTTGCAGGTAGCCTACCTTCTAAATGCGGTACTTATAGTTTATATGCTGCTATTATTGTGAAGAAAGTTGATGCTCAAACTCGTTCTAAAACCAGCTTGAACGACTTACTTCGCGAAGACTAAGTTTCTATTCATTTTTAAATAAAATTTAGTCCTTCCTCATCTCTACGCTCAGTGATGAGCGTGGAGATTTTTATTTTGTAAGCTGTGGCACTCTTTGTAATCTGTGGTAAAAGTCATGAATTCTCTACGTTCTTCAACTATTCCTGTTTCTGATCCGTCTGCGGGGCTACGTATCACGGAGATTTTTTATTCTTTACAAGGTGAAGCCAATGCTGCTGGTTTGCCTACGGTATTTATTCGCCTCACAGGTTGCCCATTACGTTGCACGTATTGTGATACAACGTATTCTTTTGAAGGTGGCGAACGTCAATCTTTAGACCACATTATTCAAACGACTTTAGATTTTAAAACACCTTATATTTGTGTTACTGGGGGCGAGCCACTTGCTCAACCCAATGCACTTCCCTTAATGACTCGTCTTGCTGACTTAGGCTGTCATGTATCGCTAGAAACCAGTGGTGCTTTAGATGTGTCTAAAGTAGATACTCGTGTATCTAAAGTGCTTGATCTAAAAACACCAACATCAGGTGAAATGCAGCGTAATTTAATCAGCAATCTTGATCATTTAACTCAACTCGACCAAATTAAATTTGTTATTTGTAATCGTGAAGATTATGAATGGGCAAAACAGCAAGTGACAGATTTTGCTTTAAACCAAAAAGTGAGTACTGTTTGGTTCTCGCCCGCTTTCGCTGTAGAAAAAGGTGCTGTCCGTTTACCTCAATTGGCACGTGACTTGGCACAATGGATTTTAGAAGACCATCTCCCTGTACGTTTCCAATTACAATTGCATAAACTGCTTTGGAATGATGAAACTGGTCGTTAATACCTTTATTTTTTGATGCATTACTTTTTCTGATGATTGTTATTTTTCAATAAATGTGTAATTTCATTTTGAAGTAATAATCTATCTTTTTGAAAAAGTTCAATATTTGGAGTTAAAATATGCGCTCTCGTGCCGTAGTCTTATTATCTGGTGGCTTAGACTCAACAACCTGCTTAGCTTGGGCGCAAGCAAATTATGACTGTATTGCGCTAAGCTTTATGTATGGTCAACGTTCAACAACCGAGTTAGATGCGGCTCGTGCCATCGCTCAACAAGCGGGTGTTGAACATCGTGTGATTAACATAGATTTAGGTAACTTAGGTGGCTCAGCCCTTACAGACCATAACATTGACATTCCAGATCATGAAACCGATGGTATTCCTGTAACTTATGTTCCAGCACGTAACACGATTTTCCTCTCTTATGCACTCGCTGCCGCAGAAGTTTTCGACGCTCAAGCCATTGTCATTGGCATTAATGCTGTTGATTATTCAGGATATCCTGACTGTCGCCCTGAATTTATTGACGCTTTTGCCAATATGGCACGTCTTGCAACTAAAGTCGGTGTTGAAGGAAAACCACTTAAATTTGAAACACCTCTGTTACATTTATCCAAAGCGAATATAATACGCTTAGGCATAGAACATGGCGTAGACTATAGTCAAACGGTCTCATGCTATCAAGCAGATGACCAAGGACGTGCTTGTGGAATATGTGATAGCTGCCGCCTTAGAAAACAAGGTTTTAATGATGCAGGTGTTACCGACCCAACACGTTATATACAGTAATAACAAGGTACAGTTTATGAAAAACTTAAAATCGGGTCTCATTCTTTCAACTTTATTTTCTACAGTAGCATTGTTTGGTACTACGGCTCAGGCAGACAATAATGCATTACAACAAGCATATAAAAGCAGCAACGTAAAGTCTGCATTGATTGGTGTATGTAAAACTGAAACTGCAAAAGGCGGTAAGTTAACCAGTGCTGAAGTCAGCAAATATTGTTCTTGTGCAATTGAGTCCGATGGTAAATTAACCAATGACCAAAAATGGCAAATTCAAAGTGCCATCAATCAAAAGAAAAGCCCATCAACTTTAGCTTTTGTTCAAAAACAAAATCAAGAACTTCAATCATGCTTTGGCCCTCAGTTAACAGGTAAATTAAAAACTTTAACTGAAGCTGCAATGAAAGCTGCTCAAGCACAAAAATAAAATTTGGTATGTGTAAAAGCCTGCTTTATGCAGGCTTTTTTATCATTTGGGGTCAATCAATTAGATCGTATTATGCACAAATTTATTCCAAAACCCTTGCAACAGCGTAAATTTGTTGCGTCTTATAGTGGTGGTAAAGACAGCAGCCTTGCGCTTTATCATGCAATGCAAACAGGTACACCAGTTGCTTTAATGATCATGCTAGAAGAACAAGGTCTACGTTCACGCTCCCATGCAATGCCTCTTGAAATTATTGATGCGCAAGCTGCAGCATTAGGTTTGCCTATTTTAAAAGCAGCCGCCACATGGGAAAATTATGAGCATGAGTTTTTACACATGCTAGATGAAGCAAAACAATATGGCGCTGAGATTTTAGTCACAGGAGATATTGATTTACTTGGACATGCGCAATGGAATCAATCTATTTGTGACCGTCAAGATATCGAGTTATGTATGCCTTTATGGCAAAAACCACGTCTTGAGGTTGTAAAGGAACTTATTTCATTAAATTTTAAATGTATTGTAGTTACTATTAACTTAAATCTAGGTATGAAAGTTGAAGACCTTGGGCGTGTTTTAGATCAAAGCTTTGTTGATGAATTATTAGCACGTCATATCGACCCATGTGGTGAAGCAGGTGAATTTCATACGACTATGATTGATGCACCTATTTTCAAACAACCACTTTCTGTGGTTAAAGGTGATATTCTGTATCATGAAAATTATGCTTTTTTAACATTGAAACTAGAGCATGAACAACATTTTAAGGAATGAGCATGACTGAAACGATTCAACTCCCAACACAAATTTTTTTAAGTACGACAGGTGAAATTAACCTTTCTGAACAATCAACGGATTGGTTAATCATTTATTTTTATCCAAAAGATAATACGCCAGGTTGTACGACACAAGCCGTTGGATTTTCTTGTTTAAAAGATCAATTTGATGCTTTAAATACTACAATTATTGGGGTTTCTCGTGACTCAGTAAAAACGCATCAGAACTTTACTGAAAAACAGGCTTTAACGATTGACTTGATTAGTGACAAAGATGAAGTGTTATGTCAGCATTTTGATGTCATTAAAGAAAAAAATATGTACGGTAAAAAAGTCATGGGCATCGAACGCTCTACTTTTATTTTCCATAAAGGTCAATTGGTTAAAGAATATCGCAAAGTCAAAGCAGCAGGACATGCTGAAATTGTTTTAGAAGATTTAAAAGCTCTACAGAAATAACTCAACATTTAATATGAAAAAAAAATAAGGAGCATATAGCTCCTTATTTTTTATAAGACTAAATTATTGTTTCATCAAACTATCTACAGTATTCACTAATAGTGGAATATTGTCAGATACAGCCGTGCTATGAGTTTTTCCTTCTAAAAGCTGCAATTTAACATCGGTTTTTTTCGCAGCCATATTTGCAGCCAATTGTTCTGTAATGAGATATGGGACTGTGGTATCAGCTTTACCTTGATAAATATATACTGGCTTTTCAAGTTTCACTTTGGCAGGTGTATTATCTGCTAAATAATGTGCAACATCAGGATCTGTTTTAAAGTTTGTTTGCAGTGCTTGATATTTACTAAAATTGCCGCCATTGGACTGTAAAGTTTTTTGAATATCCTCACCAAATTTAACGGCTAACTCAGGTGAACACAAACTTTCCGCTTGTTCTGCTAAAGGTACTTTTGCATCAATAAATGCTTGATTATATTTAAAGGTTGTTGATCCTGCTTTGATTCCTGAGCTGACAATTGCAGCATAGGTATATAAAGTTGCACCTATTTTTGTCGCCTGCACAGCATCACCTGCAAGCGCATATTGATTTGCAACTTGCATACCCAAATCAAGTGTTTCACCTAAATAAGATGCTGGTGCAATCGCCACTGTGCCTTTAAAATTATAATTTGGTAATGCTTTGCTATATTCAGCCGCAGCTAAAGCAGCATGCCCACCTTGAGACCAACCAATCACACTCCAGTTTTTAGATAAATTGCCATAATGTTTATTTGCCTCATCTAAAGCAAATAAAATTGATTTTGCAGCACTTTGTAAATTGAGGTACGGATGTGCAACATTCTTATTACCTAAACCTTCATAGTCTGGTGCAACAACAGCATATCCTCTTTGAACTAAAGCCATAATTAGGCTTTTTTCAAGTCCATCTAAAGCATTCGCAGATGGTGCACATTGGTCAGCAGCACCCGTTGTACCATGAGCCCATACAACCACAGGCCAACCACCTGTTGGTACTGTACCTTTCGGTGTAAAGACTAGGGTCGTTGCACTGATATCTTTATTTAATACACTTGGCATTGTATAAGTAAAAATATCGTGTGTATTCACAACATTTGCCACATCATTATCAACTGTAAATGTTTTAGTCTTTGAATCTACTATAAAGTTAAAGTCATCATCATCGTCATTACACCCCGCAAAAAAGAGAACCGAACTACAACTCAGTGCGATAAGTGATTTTTTAAGTAAGTGTTGCATAGTTACATCCTCATTGTTGTTTTTTCGCCCTTCATGAGCACTTACCTAATAAAACACAAAAAAAAGTACCTTACTAGGGTACTTTCCATGAAAATGTAATGTTTTCATCGTTTGTCTTTAAATTTTTAATTTTTAAAATATAAAGCAATAAATATACCGACAAAGATAATAAACCCCACCCAACGATTATGACGAAATGCCCAAAAACAGCGTTGTGGATCACGATCGTTGGTTTTTGTCCATTGATAAATAAAATCTGCAACAACAATAACTAAAGCAATCAAGCCATAAGGAAATAATAAATTTTCTAAATATAAAGTTGCACCAATTAAAAGTACGCTGATCGCTTGTAACAGTGAAATAATTTCGATGTCATATTTACCAAATAAAATGGCTGTCGACTTCACACCAATTTTTAAATCATATTCACGGTCAGTAATCGCATATTGTGTATCATAAGCCACTGTCCAAGCCAAATTACCAAAATAAAGTAACCAACATGACCAATCCAAAGGCTTGCCCATCGCTGTAAAAGACATTGGAATACCCCATGAGAATGCCATGCCTAAAACCACTTGTGGTAAATGCGTATAGCGTTTCATAAATGGATAAATAAATGCCAATACCAAACCTGCCAATGCACAATAGAATGTTGCAATCGGTAAGAAAAACAATGTACAAGCACTTGCAGCCACCAAGGCAATAAAAACCCAAATTGCTTCTTTGGCTGAGATTACACCTGTGGCTAAAGGTCTATTTTTGGTTCGCTCTACATGCGCATCTACCTTGCGATCTGCAAAATCATTAATTGCACAACCTGCTGCACGCATGAAAATCGTACCTAATACCATAGCAGTTAATGTCACAAGATCAGGAATTCCCCCTGCTGCAATCCATAACGCCCACATCGTTGGCCAAAAAACCAACTCTGTACCAATTGGTTTATCAAAACGGCACAAATAATAATAAGCTTCTAAACGATCACGCCATGAGGTTTGTTGCAGAGTTCTCATGAAAATATAACACCTTATTTCAATGACTTACTTTCAATAAATTGTTCAAAAGTAGGTAGGAAAGTTTCTTGCACAATAAATTTACAGCCATGCCAAATATAACAACTTTGACGTGTCCAGCCATCTTCCAAAAATAACACTCGACGTTCACACGCTGGTTGTGTACGTTGAAATAAAAATCGACCTATAGGTTGTCGCCCAATATGCTGAAATAAACGAGCACGTTTTTGTAAGCTTAAAATCGGGAAAATACTTTTTGCTTTGACCCATGCATCTGCATCACAACCATATAAAAGGCTTTCACGTACCCATGCTGTATGTTGATACGGCATCTGCATCCATTGACTATCAATAAATGTTAAACGTTGGAAATGTTCCTGAGTAGGCACAACCTTAAATACACCACCTGCAAATTCAGTCAGTTGTTGTGTAAGCGAACCTTCAGCATAAAGCCATTTTTTTAAATGTTCAGGAATATCAGAAATCTGTTTGGGGCAGGAAGCAATCAATGTCATTTCCTTGAAATGTTAAATAAAGAAAAGCATCATTTAGAATAATCACAAAATAATGTCAATTTTTATAAAGTATATCAAGATGGTGACAAGCTGTGTTGTTATTAGCGCATTCATATTCAAAGTTTGAACACTAGCACCGTTACTTGCAATGTAAATTGGATATTTTCAGGTATTGATTTTACATTTTGACGAAAACTCAAATTTCAATAATTCTCAAGTTTTAAAATTTTTATTCTCAATTGGACGCTATCCAATCATCTTTCGTTGAATAATTTTGATATGTTTATTATGTTTTTCAAATTCATCTAAGTTTTGCAATGAACAACAACCTGAGATAAATATTTCTTCAAGATAGCTAAGCTCTAACAAAAATAAGGGCAGTTTTTTTAAATGAATACACCCAGAAAGATGTAAAACTTCTAATTGTCTAAGATGCTTCATACTTGTAGGCAATTCACTCACAGTACATCCAGAGAGGTGAAGTACCACTAATTTTTTTAGCCTTGTAAAATCAGGCAATTGAGTTAAACGAATACAACCTGAAAGATGTAAATACTCTAATTGATCTAAAAATCTCACTGAATCAGGTAAATATTTGAGCTTTTCACATCTAGCCAACCTGAGTTCTTTGAGCTTCTTCAGCTGACCAATTGATTCTGGTAAACTTTCCAAATGATTACAACCTGATAAATCTAAAATCCTTAACTCATATAATTCTGCAAGTTCTGAGGGTAAATTTTTTAGTTTATAACTTCTAATGACTTTTAATTCTATCAAGTTTTTGAGTTGAAAAATTTCTATTGGAATCGCCTTTAAATTGACCCATTTATTGAATGTCAAATATTTTAATTTTTTGAGTGTTGCAATTTCTTTAGGAACAGTGGAGAGACAATCAAAATCATTAAAAACTAGATGGGTTAATGCGAATAGTTTTGGATGAATCTGCTGAATATTTTGTCTAATACCATTTAGCTCTAATGCAAAATTTTGAAATACAAGTGCATTTTTTTGATGATGATTTTGTGTTTTTAAAATCGTTTTTCTATCACAAAAATCTTGATAATTCATTTCAATTTTATAGCTCAAATATCGATTCAAATTTTCATCAATAACAATGTCATCATACATAATATTAACGCAATTATTTATTTCTATACTCAAAAAGTTTAAAGTTAAATCAGGTAAAGATAATTGTGTTATGCCAACACAATTATCCAATGTAAGATAAGAAAGCTTTTGAAGTTTTTTAAATTGGTCTTTTTTTAGATTAATCTGATAACATCCACAAATTTTAATATATTCTAAATGACCAAGTAAATTAAAACTATCAGGTAATTCTTTTAGTTCGGGGCAATTTATAATATCAAACATCCCTAATTGACTTAATTGCCCTTGTTTTATTTCAAAAATACTTTTCAAATTTGGTAAATTTATAAAATGAATACAGTAAATTTTCTTTAAATCCGCAATTTCTGGTGGCAATACTCTAAAACCTTGGCAATTGCTTATTTCTAGATGCTGTAAATGATTTAACTCTATAATTTTCTTTGGGAGTTTATCTAAATAACAACAATTATTTATTTCAAGTTCTATTAAATTTTCTAAATTTTGAATTGAATCAGGTAATGCTTTGAACGTATTATTTTGTAAAATGAGTGTTGATAATTTCTTTAATTTTTTAAACTGAGGAGGAAAGTCAATTGTTTGATTTACATCCAAAATATATAAATACTGAAGATCATCAATTTTATCTAAATTTTCCAAAAACTTTTTTACACTCAAATGACCAAATAAAATGATCATCTTTGCATTTTTATATGTAGCAATAGGCTCTATATTAATTCTTTCTTCAACGCCATCATCTAAAATAAGTACATCTGACAAAAATAATGAATATTTTAACAAAATATTTTCAAATCTATTTTTAAACTTAAAAAAATTTTTAATATGTTCATTTAACATCAAAGAAAATATGTCATGAGCAGGCATTTTAAAGTATGAATGATCATTATTCATATTTTATCCTTTATATTTTTTATAAATTTTATTCTTCATTTTTAAAATATTTTTAGTTGAGTCATCTGAACGTATTCAAATGACTCTGTTTTCAATCAACCTTGGAAATAACGTAAATCTAAACGACCTTCATAAACATTTGCAGTTGGACCTGTCATCCAAACCACATCGCCTTCTTTCCACTCAATGTGCAATGTACCGCCTGCAAGCTCAATTTCCACTTGATTAGACAATAAACCACGACGTATGCCCGACACTGCCGCAGCACAAGCACCTGTGCCACATGCCATGGTTTCACCCACACCACGTTCAAAGACACGTAAACGCGCATGTTTTTCATCAATGATTTGCATAAAGCCTGCATTTACACGCTGAGGAAAACGCGCATGTGACTCAACTTGACGACCAATATTTTCAACATCAGCCGTTAAAACATCAGAAACCACGGTGACTGCGTGCGGATTTCCCATGTTGACAACATCAATCGTCAACTTTTGTTCATTGGCTAAATCGATGTCATATAAAGCATCTGCTTCTTCCGCAACAAATGGGATTTCAACAGGTAAAAACTTCGGATAGCCCATATTGACACGCACCCAACCATTGGCACCAATCTCAGGCTCTACAATCCCTGCACAGGTTTGTACCTTAAATTTGGTTTTATTGGTTAACTGCCGCTCATGTACAAAACGCGCAAAACAACGTACACCATTACCACACTGTTCGACTTCAGAACCATCTGCATTAAAAATACGATATTTAAAATCGACGTTTGGAAAATCAGGTGGCTCAACGATCAATAGTTGGTCAAAGCCCACACCAAAATGACGGTCAGCCAAACGACGAATTGTAGCGGTATCAAAAAAAGCACGTTGGCTGATCAGGTCAACCACCATAAAGTCATTGCCCAAGCCATGCATTTTAGTAAATTCTAATAACATCTGCATTTACTCCTTAAGGCAATAACTGTTCATTTTCCCAAAGTGATTCAATCGTTTCACGCTGACGAATCACATGTGCTTGATCGCCATCAACCATGATTTCAGCAGCACGTCCACGGCTGTTGTAGTTTGAGCTCATCACAAAGCCATAAGCCCCTGCACCCATAACTGCCAAAATATCATTTTCTTGTAATGCTAAATCGCGCTCTTTTCCTAAGAAATCACCCGTTTCACAAATCGCACCCACAAGATCCCATGTTTTTGTTTCAACATCGGTACGAGGTGTAACTGCTTGAATGTCCATCCATGCTTGATATAAAGACGGACGAATTAAGTCATTCATTGCTGCATCAATAATTGCAAAATTACGATGATTGGTCGGTTTCAACAAATCAACTTTGGTTAATAACACACCTGCATTGGCAGAGATACTGCGACCTGGCTCCATATAGACTTTTAAGCCAAGTTTCTCTAAAGCAGGACGCATTGCATTGGCATATTCAGTCACTGTAGGCGGTGTTTCATCTTTATAAGTCACACCTAAACCACCACCAATGTCGATGTGTTTTAGATTGATGCCAAGTTCTTTCAACTGTTCAATCATGGCAATCACACGATCAAGTGCATCAACAAAAGGCTGCGTTTCTGTTAACTGTGAACCAATATGACAGTCGATGCCCACAACATCAAGATTTGGTAAAGACGCTGCATATTGATAGGTTTCAAAAACGACATCTGAAGGAATACCAAATTTATTTTCTTTTAATCCTGTTGAAATATACGGATGTGTTTTCGCATCTACATCTGGGTTTACACGTAAAGAAATCGGCGCTTTTTTGCCAAGTTGTGCTGCAACTTTTTGAATACGATCAAGTTCAGCATAAGATTCAACATTAAAACAAGCAATGCCCACTTCTAAGGCTTTTTGAATGTCTGCTTCTTGTTTCCCTAAACCAGAAAATACGATTTTTGAAGCATCGCCACCTGCGGCTAACACACGTGCAAGCTCGCCACCTGTCACAATATCAAAACCTGAACCTAGTTTTGCCAGTACATTCAATACCGCAAGATTTGAGTTTGACTTCACCGCAAAACAAATTTGATGATCGATAAATGCAAAAGCTTTATCCATATCTAAATAATGTTTTTCAAACGTTGCTTTAGAGTAGACATAAAGCGGTGTGCCAAATTGCTGTGCAAGCTGATCTAAAGAACATTGCTCTGCATGCAATACCCCATTAATGCGGGAAAAACTCATGAATGTATCCTTTCAATAAAAAACTATAAAAGCTTTAGTTAGTGGTGACTTCTGATGCAGCAGCAACATCGACTGAATCTGTCACCTTACGATCTGAATGAGATGCCTTAGGCGCTGCATTTGGATAAAGCAAATATTTTGCACGTTGATCGTAATTTGGGTCATTTGGAAGTTGTAAAGCGCCTGATTGACCACACGCTGTTAATAAGAGACTTATTGACAACAAAGCGATTTTGTTTGAAATAGCGCGCATCTGTATATCCAATACAATGTTTGACCAAAGTATAGCGTGATCATTCAGATGATAAAAGTCAAAGCCTATGATTTACTCATCGGCTTTTAACATAAGTGAAATTGATAAATTTGCTAAATTATTCTGTATGCTCTCCAGCACTGTCTAATGCTTTTTGAATCGCATTTTTAGCAATGTCATAAGATAAATACCTGTATAAATCATGCAAGGCTTGTCTACCACTTTCACCATACTGTAATAATACATAGATGGCTGTATTTGCTAAATTAGTACTATTTGCACCGATCCCCGCAATTTTACGATAACCAATCTGTACAACACGACTTAATAATGCAATCACTTCTGGTTGTGTAGGCAATAACAATAAAAACCACAACACGCCTTTCAAGGTATTTTCATTTTTACTGTCAAATATACGCATATTTCGCGGTGAATTTTGCTCAATCAATGTCATCCATCCTGACACACGCTGTACATAAGCATCCTGAATGGATGACTGTAAAATTTCTTCGGCTTTTTTTAACCATTTTTGACTGGGTTTTTTCGCACCTACATTGTCTACATGCTGCCAAAATATCTGCCAATCTGCTTTTTTATCTGCGTCAAAAGCTGAAAATTCTTGTTGTAAAATATCCACCCAAACCAAAGGCATCTCACTATAAAATGCCCTGCTTGGCGTCACCGCAGATAACGGTAATTGATATTCGATATCTGCATTTTGCGCAGAACTGAGTGTATTTTGCTGCGTAAATGCTACTGCCAACTCGCTGACTTTGTGTTGAATTTGTTCCAAACGGCGCATAGCTATAGATTGGGTACTATGTTTAGTAAACTGAATCTGTACCATCGCATCTACAATGACACGATTCAATTGTTGCGCTTTGGCAACTTTTTCAATTGAAAATGCTAAATGTAAAATAAAAGGTTTGGCATAAATCATTTTTTGAATAATTAAATCAAAATTTTGCACTAATTTTTCTAAAATTTCAGCTTGATTTAAACGTTTGTCTTTTTGCTCCATTAACACAAAAAATAACTGCTTACTGACCCAATAGTGAAAATATGCTTCTTTTTCAATCGCAAATAAAAATAAATTTAAAATTTCTTCAGGATATGTTTTCACGATCTGCAATTGTAAGCCTTTGATTAAAGGCTCACGTTCATCATAATTCAAATCCTGATAAGGACCTAAAAGGTCAATATATGCATCCAATAAATCAAGTAAGCCTGCTGGAAAATGAAAATCTCCCTGATGATAAAGCTGTTGTAAATTCCACAATTCTTGTGTTTTTTCTAAAATCTCTTTGAGATTTAACAGACCTTTTACCAAATATTCATGATAGGTATGCTGCCTTACAAAATAGGGTTTACCCAAATCATATAATTCATTCAATAATGCAATGAGTTGTTGCCTTTGCTCAGGATGATCTCGATAAAAATTCGCAATCGCTTGTGCTCTTGGTACATAATGAATTTTATATTCAGAAATCGGCAAAGCCGCTTCTAAACTTTCGATATAGTCAACACACAATGCCAACAATGCTGAAGGCTGTTGCTGATATTTTTCCTGAATTAAGCTTAACCATGTTTGATATCCTGCTCTAATTTCATAATTATGTGCCAGTCCATGCACACGCTGTATGTCTTGCAAATGTCTTTGTAAATATTCTTGATCATGACTCATGTTTATTTTCCCCCTTTTTATTTTGAATCAATATTTTAATATAGAGATTTGTTGTCTTCTAGAACAAAAAATAAATCATAAAAAGTATAACGACACTCTTTGTCGCATAAAAAATACCCTATGAAAACATAGGGTATTTTAAAATTTCATTACGAAGAATAAGCACTATTTTTTCTTATAAAAAAAGAAATAACCGATGGCTAAAATCACCAACCATATTGGACTAACACGTAGAGCTTGTGCAGTAACTTCATCTTTTGATAGGACATAAATCATTCCAATAAAGAATAAAATCACCACATAACACGTTAGAGGACCACCGGGTAATTTGAAAATAGATTTTTGATGTAATTCTGGGCGAGTTTTATAATAAACCAAATAACTCCACAAAATAATAATCCAAACCAAGATAAATAAAATTGTAGATAAGGTTGTTGCTAAGGTAAATGCTTTCACAGTATCAGGTACAACATACTGTAACCCAGCACCTAATAATAAACATACACCAGAGAAATACAAAGCATTCGCAGGAACAGCACGACCATTCAACTTGCCAAAAGCTTTCGGACCTTGTTCTTCACGAGATAAACCAAACAACATTCGACTTGTAGAAAAGACACCGCTGTTCATTGATGACATCACAGATGATAACACCACTAAATTCATAATAATTGCGGCTGCGGCAATACCTGCTTGACTAAATAAATTAACAAACGGGCTGACTTGCGGATCAATCAAATCCCATGGCGTTACTGACATCACAATAACCAACGCCAATACATAAAAAATAATGATACGGACTGGAATTGAGTTCACTGCTTTTGGTAAATTTTTCTCTGGATCTTTGGTTTCTGCGGCTGTAGTCCCGACTAATTCAACACCAACAAAAGCAAAAATTGCAATTTGGAAACCCGCAAGAAAACCATCAAAACCTTTAGGGAACATTCCACCATGATCCCATAAGTGTGTAAATGAAGCGACATGCCCTGTTGTAGATGTAAAATCAGTAAAAATCATCCACAGACCTACAGCAATCAAAACTAGAATGGCGATAATTTTGATTAATGCAAACCAAAACTCTAACTCACCAAAAAGTTTTACTGTAACCAGATTCAGCCCCATAATGAAGAAAATTGCAGCAATACTGATCATTGCCCCTTCAATAGGCGAAAATGCTTCACCACCATTAAAAAATTGTAAATAATAAATAATGGCTGATAAGTCTGCGATTCCGATTGTGATCCAGCACAACCAATACGTCCATCCAACAAAATAACCTGCCCAAGGACCAATTAAATCAGTGGCAAAATCAATAAACGACTTATATTTCAAGTTAGAAAGTAATAATTCGCCAAGCGCGCGCATGACAAAAAACACCATCAAACCAATAATCATATAAATAAATAAAATCGAAGGACCCGCTTTACTAATGGTCGAACCAGAGCCCATAAACAGCCCCGTACCAATCGCACCACCAATTGCAATCAACTGCAAATGACGGTTGGATAAACTCCGTGCGAGCTCCCCATTTTCATTGGAGGAAGTGTAATTTCCGTTTGACATTTTTAATTCATCTTTCGTGTTAACTCGCACAAATTAGCTTAATTTTGCAAAAAAATAAAAAAAAATATTCGACTTGACTACTTATTGCACATCTGGTTTTTAAAGTGTTTTCCATTTTTTACCAATCAATAATTTACTGATTTTATTTCACTTTACGAATTACTATAAAAATCAACCATTAAAACTGACTGCATTTCTACAAAATTTAAAATCTGAAATGACTTGTAACTTAAATAAATCTATGTCAAAAAAGAAATCATTGGAAAAAACAATATGTCCTTATGCGCTTGTTTTATAAAGTTCATATTATTTCAGTGATATGAATTCAAAGATAATAAGTAACAAAACACGGATGGCATAGCTTTTGCTTTATTAGAGCTAAGCTAAATTCAGAATGGAAATAACAAAGAAGAAGTATTATGCAAAATTTACAATCCCTGATGGAAACACTTAGCGGCTGGGTATGGGGTCCATACATGCTCATCCTTATTGTGGGTACAGGTATTTTCCTGACATTTCGGCTACTGTTTTTACAATTTCGTTTATTGCCTTTGGCATTCAAACAAGTTTTTGGCAAACATGACAAAGCGAAAAGCGCAGATGGCGACATTTCTCAATTCGCCGCATTAATGACCGCCTTATCTGCCACTATTGGTACAGGTAATATTGCAGGGGTTGCAACTGCATGCGTACTTGGTGGACCAGGCGCGGTTTTTTGGATGTGGATCACTGCTTTAGTCGGTATGGCAACAAAATATGGAGAAGGTGTTTTAGCTGTTAAATATCGAATCAGTAATGAAAAAGGCGAAAAATCAGGCGGTCCAATGTACTACATTGAACGTGGCTTAAAATGGAAATGGTTGGCTTTAATTTTTGCACTATTTGGTACTTTAGCTTCATTTGGTATTGGTAGTTCAGTGCAATCAAATACTGTCGCTTTAGCTGTAGAAAATAGCTTGGGTATCCAAACATGGATCACGGGTATTGCCATCACTGCTTTTTCTGCTCTTGTGATTTTAGGGGGGATTAAATCGATTGCTAAAGCGGCATCTTTTATTGTGCCTATCATGGCTATAGGCTATGTACTGGGTGGTTTAGTAATTATTTTATCCAATCTTGATTTGGTTATGCCTGCTTTAAGCCTGATTTTTCGTGATGCATTTACAGGTGAAGCCGTTGCTGGTGGTGCAATTGGTGCTGTGATTCGTTATGGTGTTGCCCGTGGTGTCTTTTCCAATGAAGCAGGTATGGGTTCTGCGCCTATTGCTGCTGCTGCGGCAAAAACTGATCATCCTGTACGTCAAGGTCTAGTTTCAATGACAGGTACATTTATTGATACTATCATTGTATGTAGTATTACAGGCATTGTGTTGGTCATGGGTTATATCATGGCAGGCAACAGTTTTGGTGCTGAAACAGGTGCTGTACTCACCACACAGATTTTTGACCGTCTTCTACCGGGTGTTGGTGGTTGGATCGTGACATTTGGGATTATTTTCTTTGCTTATTCGACTATTTTAGGTTGGTGCTATTATGGTGAAAAATGTGCGACCTATTTACTTGGTGAAAAATTTGTTCTGATTTATCGCATTATTTATATCATCAGCGTTTTTGTGGGAACTGTGGCTACACTCGATCTGGTTTGGCTATTTGCAGATACATTTAACGGTTTAATGGCTGTACCAAACTTAATCGCATTACTGTTACTTTCTGGTGTGATTGCCAAAGAAACCAAAGATTTTATTGCTAAACGTAAATCGGGTGAATTGTATTAAATACTTCAAAATTTCCCCCCCCTATTTCCACATAAGAGCGACTTAAATAGTCGCTCTTTTTGATTGGCTGACTGTGGAAGCAACAAAATCTATTGTATAGTCAAAATAATTTTCATGTGTACTGAACTTATTTATGGCTAAAGTTAAAACTGTTTATCGTTGTGAACAATGTGGTACAGACCATTCTAAATGGGCAGGTCAATGTTCAGACTGTGGTGAATGGAATTCTTTAACTGAAGTACGTATTGAACCTGCCGTAACACATCGCGCCAAACCAATGGGCGGTGGTTATACAGGACAAGCGGCAAATGTTACTTTACTCAATAAAATCACAGTATCTAATGAAACACGCTTAGCAACGGGAATTAGTGAATTTGATCGTGTTCTTGGTGGTGGTCTGGTCACAGGTTCAGTTGTATTAATTGGTGGTGATCCTGGTATTGGGAAATCGACCATTTTATTACAAACAGCAACCCACATGGCGGCTGTAAATAACTCTGCTTTATATGTCACAGGTGAAGAATCACTCTCTCAAGTTGCCCTACGCGCAAACCGTTTAGATCTGCCTACAGATAAACTACAAGTTATGGCAGAAACCTGTGTAGAGCGTATTTGTGAAACCTTGGCGCAACTGCGTCCATCCGTTGCAATTTTAGACTCGATCCAAACTTTATATACTGAAACGCTACAATCTGCACCTGGCGGTGTTTCACAAATCCGTGAATCTGCCGCACTCCTCACTCGTTTTGCTAAAAATAGTGGAACTGCTTTATTTATTGTGGGTCATGTCACTAAAGAAGGTTCTCTTGCAGGTCCTCGTGTACTTGAACATATGGTTGACTGTGTCCTATATTTTGAAGGTCAGTCTGACTCACGTTATCGTATGATTCGTGCAGTGAAAAACCGTTTTGGTGCGGTGAATGAACTCGGTGTGTTTGGTATGACAGACAAAGGGCTAAAAGAAGTTGCCAATCCATCAGCAATTTTTCTTAGTCGCTATGATGAAGCCATTCCTGGCTCTGTGGTCATGATCAGTCGTGAAGGTACACGCCCACTTTTGGTTGAAGTGCAAGCCCTAGTAGATGATGCTCACGGTCAACCCCGTCGTGTAGCCTTAGGCTTAGAGCAAAACCGTTTAAATATGTTACTTGCTGTGATGCACAGACATGGTGGTGTACAAACTTCAGGACAAGATGTTTATGTCAATGTCGTCGGTGGCTTAAAAATCACTGAAACAGGCTCTGACTTGGCTGTATTACTGGCATGCGCTTCTAGTTTACGTTCCAAAGCACTTCCCCAACAATTAGCCGTATTTGGAGAAGTTGGCTTATCAGGTGAAATCCGTCCTGTACCGAATGGTCAAGAACGCTTAAAAGAAGCCATCAAACATGGCTTTAAATTTATTATTGTGCCACGTGCCAATGCACCACAAAAACCTATTGCTGGTGTACAGATTATTGCTGTTGCTCGTTTACATGAAGCTTTAACTGAAGCGATTCAATTAAGTGATGAACATAGTTAAAGAAATCGTTGTTTTTATGTGAATAACTGTGCAAAAAACTGTCGATCATTCTTGATATTTCTCCTAAAAGGCGTCATATATAGAAGTTATATTTCTCGTTATATTGAATAGGAAAACGCAATGGAAGTTCGACAGCGTAGTTTAATGGCTGGTGTATTAATGGCAGCATTGGTGGTTGCACCTTTAGCAGAAGCTAAACGAGCAGGTGGTGGTAAAAGTCATGGCATGAGCCGTTCCGCTACGCCAAGTCAGTCTTATTCACAACCACGACAAGCTACGCCTGTACAACAACCGATGCCTGCTCAAAATACTCAACAGAAGTCAGGTTCTGGTGTAGGTAAAATGGTTGCTGCTGGTGTTGCAGGTGCAGCAGTGGGTGCAATTGCCGCAAATGCAATGGCAGATGACAACAATACAAATCACCAAGCACAAACCAATGATGCAGAGTTAGCAAAACAACAAGCTGCTGCTCAGCAAGAAGAGGAAAAAGGTGGAATCCCAAGTTGGATCTGGCTCATTCTCATTGCGGGTGGTGCTTTCTTCTTGTTCCGTAAATTTGGTGCAAAAAAAAAATTAGCAGCAACTAATCCATACGCACCAAATAATGCAGGTCCAACAAACGCTCCTTTTGGTAAATCAACTGCACCAAATCACCAAGACAATACCAATATTTTTGGTCAGTCGGTGGCAGGTGGTGCAGCAACTCAAGCACCGTTTGGTTCTGCATCAACACAAAGTGGCAATCAACTTCCAGATGGTACTGAACCTGCGGCATTTTTACGTATCGCACGTCAACGCTTCAACCATATTCAGTCTATGAATACAGCAAGTAATATTAGTGAAATTCAACGTTATTTAACACCAGATCTTTATCAGTCTATGTATAGCGATATCATGGCAAATCAAGATCAAGACGTTGCTGAATTCTCTAATTTAAATGCAATGGTGACAGATTCTGCAACTGAAAATGGACAATACATTGTCAGTGTTCGTTTTACAGGTACAGTGAGTGAAGACTTAAATAGTCAACCTGTGCCTTTTACTGAAATTTGGCATTTTGTTAAACCAGCAGGTTCTACACAAGACTGGCTCGTTGGCGGTATTCAACAAGCATAATTTTAATTTTTTAATCAAAAAAACCAGTGCTCGCCACTGGTTTTTTATTTTAAAAATAATCATTTATAAAAATTAATTCGATAAAGAAAACTCAACCAAAGCATCAACATGAATATGTGTAGTATCAAAAATAGGGACTTGCAAATCTTGCTGCTGAATCAACAAACCAATTTCCGTACACCCCAAAATAATACCTTCAGCGCCTTGCTGCAACATCGTTTGAATGATCCTTAAATATTCATGTTTAGATGATGCATTTATTTTGCCACGACATAATTCCTGATAAATGACATCATGAACAATCATTTGATCAGCAAGTGTCGGCGTTAAAACCTCAATGCCTTGTGCAATGAGTCTAGCCTTATAAAAATCTTGCTGCATAGTGAATGCAGTGCCCAATAAACCCACACGTTGAATATTTTGTTTTTTGATGACTTGAGTGGTTGCATCGACAATATGTAAAAAAGGGACTTGAACTGCACTTTCAATTTGTTCAGCAACTTTATGCATCGTATTGGTACATAGCGCAATCACCTCTGCGCCAGCGAGTTCCAACTGCATTGCGAGTTTTGCAAGATATTGCCCTGCTTCATCCCAACGATTTTCTCTTTGTAATTGTTCAATTTCATGAAAATCAACACTACTTAAAATCACTTTTGCAGAATGTAACCCCCCATATGACTGCTGAATTTTACGATTGAGTTGTTGATAATAAATATCTGAAGATTCCCAACTCATTCCACCAAGTAAACCAATTGTTTTCATTTTCAGTTCATTCATCGCATTTTATGGTTAATTTTTTAACATAAATGCTTTAGAAGACCAAACAAATCGTGAGATAGCAATTTAAAAGCCAACAAAAAGCCCTGAAAAATCAGGGCTTTTTACACTATGTAATCTTAGCGTTTAGGCAAAGGAATATATTGTGAATCAGTTTGCTCAATCTGACGTTCACCCACTTTCACATTTAAATCAAGTGTTTCTTGTCCACGTACAACTTCAACTTTGATATGTGAATTTGGTGCTTGTAAAGCAACGTAATTAATCAAATGTGATGTTGAAGTAATCACTTCATCATTGACTTTAACAATGCGATCGCCAATTTTTAAGCCAGCATCGGCAGCAGGTCCTTGTTTCAGTACGTCTGCAACCACTACACCTGTTTGACGTGGAGCAAGAACATCGACTTGCGCTGGTGGAACTAAACTAATTCCTAACCAACCACGAATTACTCGACCATCTTTTAAAATAGAATTTAAAACTTGTTGACAAATTTTTGCAGGAATCGCAAAACCAATGCCTAAAGAACCACCTGATTGTGAGAAAATCGCAGTATTTACCCCAATCAAATTACCTGCAACATCAATCAATGCCCCACCAGAGTTTCCAGGGTTAATAGCTGCATCTGTTTGAATAAAGTCTTCATAAGTGTTAATTCCTAAGTCAGAACGACCTGTTGCAGAAATAATACCTTGTGTAACGGTTTGCCCCACACCAAAAGGATTACCAATCGCAAGAACAACATCACCGACTTCATTACCACTGAGTTTAAACGGTAATACAGGCAAACTCTCTAATTCAATTTTAATAACAGCCAAATCTGTATCAGGATCAGTTCCAATGACTTTGGCTTCAGCCCGACGACCATCTTGCAATGCAACCACAATTTGATCTGCTTGTGCAATTACATGATTATTCGTCAAAATATAACCATCAGGACGAACAATCACGCCTGAACCTAAACTATTTTCATTTTGCCCTTGAGACTGTTCAGGAATTTGATTACCAAAAAACTCACGGAATGCAGGATCATTTAACAATGGATGATTTTGTTTTACTTTTTGTGTTGTAAAAATATTAACCACTGCTGGCGCTGCGACTTTTACCGCAGCATTATAGGAAACCACACCACCCGTACGAGATGTATCGACTAATGGCTCAACCTTTTCAGCTGGCATTTTTACACCATCTGATGCAATTGGTGCTTTTGGTTGTTGTAATTTTTGCCATACAGCAAAACTAATAATTACTAGGATGAGTAACACCCAAGGTAGCCATGTAAAGGTGCGGCGCACTTTTTCGCTCCTCTTCAGAATTTTTTAATTCATTGATGTGAAAGTATTTTCAATATTGTAATCTAATTCAATAAATAAACCTAAAAAACACAAAGAGTTTTGTTCAGCTTTAGTTACAATTTACAGTTAGGTTTAACCCGATCTTTGTTTAGTCATGATTTATATTTCATATAATCAAACTCAGCAATGTACATTCCCATATCATCTAAGTTAAAAACTTTAATTTTCACTCAATTTAATCAGAGTCATATGGCAAATTTAAATGAAATAATCCAATGGTGTAACCAAACTTTAAAAACGCATGAATTTAAAGACTATGCTCCTAATGGTTTACAAATCGAAGGAAATACCGAAGTCAAAAAAATTCTTTGTGCGGTTACTGCATCACAAGATGCCATCAATGCAGCCATTGAACAAAAAGCTGATCTTCTCTTGGTTCATCATGGCTATTTTTGGAAAGGTGAACCTTACCCAATTACGGGTATGCGTGGAAAACGAATTAAAGCATTGATTAAAAATGATATTTCTTTATTGGCTTATCATCTTCCTTTAGATTCACATCCAACACTTGGCAATAACGCAGCCATTGCTGAAATTTTAGATTTAGAAAATTTAGAAGCACTTGACCCAACTGAACGCAACCCAATAGGTAATATTGGTGATCTAAAAACTGCAATGTCACCAGATCAATTTAAAAATTATGTTTCTGAAAAATTGGGTTTTGATGCGATTCATTTGCCTGCTGAAAAGACCCAAATTCAAAAAATAGGCTTTTGTACAGGTGGCGCGCAAGATTTTATCTCTAAAGCCGCGGCAATGAATTGTGATGCTTATATTTCAGGTGAAGTGAGTGAACGTACTTTTTATGAAGCACAAGAGTTAAATGTACATTATTTTGCCTGTGGGCATCATGCAACTGAGCGTTATGGCGTACAACGATTAGGCAAAGCTATTTCA
This sequence comes from Acinetobacter sp. 226-1, assembly GCF_030329325.1. Taxonomy (NCBI): domain Bacteria; kingdom Pseudomonadati; phylum Pseudomonadota; class Gammaproteobacteria; order Moraxellales; family Moraxellaceae; genus Acinetobacter; species Acinetobacter sp. 226-1. Next base: position 198,718 of record NZ_JACANU010000002.1, on the reverse strand, counting down.
GAACACTTCAATATTGAGTATAGTTATTTCGAATTAAATAATCCGATTTAATGGCGGCTCAAAAGTTAAATTTGAATGAACATAAAAACATTCAAATAGAAAGCTTTTTTGCCAAAAATAATGGCTGTTTTTTAACATTTTCTTTATACGTATTAAATCGAAATAAATTGTGTATTGTTATTTAACAAGCTGCGCAATTATTTGAAGAATCTATTACAATAAAGCCACTTAATGTTAAAACCCAGCAAAATGCAAGGAATTTAAAACATGACAACTATCACTTTACCTGCGCTTCCATATGGTTATGATGACCTCGCTCCGCACATCAGCAAAGAAACTTTAGAGTTTCACCACGATAAACACCACAACACTTATGTTGTTAACTTAAACAACCTCATTGCTGGTACAGACCTTGAAGGTAAATCTTTAGAAGAAATCATCACTGCTGTTGCAGGCGATGCATCTAAAGCAGGTGTTTTCAACAATGCTGCTCAAGTTTGGAACCACACTTTCTACTGGAACTGTATGGCTAAAAATGGTGGCGGTAAAGCGACTGGCGCTTTAGCTGCTAAAATTGATGAAGCTTTCGGTTCTTACGAAAAATTCGCTGAAGAATTTGCTGCTGCTGCAACAACTCAATTTGGTTCAGGTTGGGCTTGGTTAGTTGCTGACAAAGTAAATGGCGACCTTTCTATCCTTAAAACTTCAAATGCTGATACTCCACTTGCTCATGGTAAAGTTGCTGTACTCACAATTGACGTTTGGGAACACGCTTACTACATCGACTTCCGTAATGCACGTCCTAAATATATCTCTACTTTCCTAGAAAGCTTAGTGAACTGGGACTATGCAAATGCTAAATATGCTGGTCAAGAAGCTGGTGTAGAAAAATAATTTACTTTTTTATCAAGTAAATAAAAAGCCAGTCGGTGCAAACTGACTGGCTTTTTTAATGCATTTTTACATCTGTGGATTCAAAAGTTAAGTAAACTTGATTTAAGACTTAAAATGTCCTTGATATCTTTGTATTGAACGCATTAGACCTTTTTATTTTTCACTGATTCATCAGCCAATTTATAAATCAGATCTTGCATTGCAAGCATTTTGTCACGATTAGCATGATCCCAAGGATGAAAATTAGGACGGAAATAATCAATATAATTACCCAATTGCTTTCTTAAAGCGCCCACTTCACCAAACGTATATTTGTACGCTTTACGCCAACTAGAAAGATCAGTTAATTTTTTCTCATCCATCACGATCTTAGTAAAAACTGGTAGTACAAGCCCCCAAAATACAATCGTTGCAAGTACTAAACCTAAACTACGAACTGCGTAGGCATAAGGTCCATGTCCCATGGCAGTATTCCACACATCGAAAGCAACGGCTTTATGTTCAGTTTCTTCAAAGGCATGCCAACGCCAAATATTGGCATAATTTTCTTCAGCACCATCAAAGAGTTCAGGAATTTGCAACACAGAATCTGCTAATAGTGCAGTAAAATGTTCTAATGCAATTGTCGCACTCAGCCAAAAATATTCTGGTGTATGCTTTTTGATTAAACCAAAAATATCCAAAACAAAAGCTTCAAATTTTGGCGCAATGGTATTTCGATCAAACAAAGCACTATTATAGTCTTCATGCTCACGACCATGCATCGCTTCCTGACCAATAAAAGCAGTCACTGCTTTTTGCAAATCAGGGTCTTGCACTAGATCTCGATGCGCACGCACAGCATCAATAAAGAAACGCTCACCAATAGGCAAAACAATTGAAAATGTATTTAACAATGCGGTAAAAATTGGTCCCGCCGAAGTATGCCAGTCCGCAATACGATCGGCTGGTAAATCAAATCGTACATCACGACGAATGGGTAATGGCTCATGATATACGGTGGATTTTATAAGTTTCTGTAAAATGCCCATAGCTTCATCCTATCTATTTATTTGAATAAGTGTGATGTCCTAAACAAAATTGTACTCTTTTGAGCACAATCTTCTATATCATTTCAACTCAATTCCATGTCATAACAACTCATTTCAACCACATTTCAGTCACGACGATACATGGTAATGACGCATGCACCACCCAAGCCAAGATTATGCTGTAAAGCAATTCGGGCATTTTCAACCTGACGATTGCCTGCTGTACCACGGAGTTGCCAAACCAGTTCGGTACATTGTGCTAAGCCTGTTGCACCGAGTGGATGACCTTTGGACAATAGCCCACCAGATGGATTGGTGACATATTTTCCACCATAGGTATTGTCAGCATCCCAAATGAATTTTTCCGCTTCACCCTCAGGACATAAACCCAAAGCTTCGTAAGTCAGCAATTCATTCGCCGTAAAACAATCATGCAGTTCAATAACATCGACATCTTCCACACCTACGCCTGCTGCTTCATAGACTTGTTTCGCAGCTTGTTTGGTCATGTCGTAACCGACCATTTTGATCATGCTTTTTTCTTCAAAACTTGAGGCATAATCTGTGGTCATCGACTGCGCTGCAATATAAACAGGGTTGGAAATACCATGTTTTTTGGCAAATTCATCTGAACAAAGAATGACTGCACCTGCACCACAAGTTGGAGGGCAACATTGGAAACGGGTTAAAGGATCAAAAACTTCATCAGATGCCATGATCTCATCTAAAGACAGCACTTGCCCAAATAAAGCATATGGATTTTGACTGGCATGTTTTCGGGCTTTTACTGCAATTTGTCCAAAGGTTTCTTTTTTGGTGCCATGCAACCAACGATATTCACGACCTGCGCCACCGAACATTTGCGCAGCAGGCGGTGCTGAATTGAAGCCTTGTACATCTAACATCACTTGGGCATGTTGCCCCATTGGCGGTTCACGGTCATTGAATTTTGCACCCAACGCGCCCTTTTCCATTTTTTCAAAGCCCAATGCAAGTACACATTCAGCCAATCCACCTTCAATCGCCTGACGTGCTAAATACAAAGCACTCGAACCAGTTGAGCAGTTGTTATTGACATTGACAATGGGTACGCCCGTTAAACCCAACTCATAAGCCGCACGCTGTCCACAGGTTGAGTCACCATAAACATAACCTGCAAATACTTGCTCAATTTCATTATAGTTAATGCCTGCATCTTTCAGTGCATTTTGCCCTGCTTCTTTCGCCATTTCATAATATTCAGCACTGGCACCCGGTTTGGCAAATTTGGTCATGCCGACACCAATTACATTGACACGTCTTTTCATTTCTTATTCTCCAATGTATCGCATTTTCAAATTATCCTTTTGTAGAAAATGCGATGATTTTATTCATTTATATTGAGATGGATTAATTGCTTAAACCTTGTAGGAATTGCATCTGATGAACCAATCGGATATCACCATTCACTTTGACCTCACCATGCTGATACAAGTCGCGAATCTCACGCTGATTCGCCACCAACTCCGCCAAATGATGATCACTCAAAGTTAAGGTCACATCGGCATTGGCATCATTGCCCTGCGTGACACTGCCATTAGCTAAATTCACCGTCCAAGACTCATTCGGCTCTGTGATATTGAACTGATAAGAATGGCTACTGTTACTTTCACCCTGTAAACGATTTTTCAAAGCATTGAAAATTTCAGGCGCTTTGGCAACTTTAGGCGTTGCATTGCTCGTTGAGGTAGTCGTTGTCGTTGCACCTGAAGCCACACGTGCATCACGAGCTTGATCGACCAACTTCTTGTCCATATCCTGCAATACGGTTAGTTTATTGGACGCCATAACATTGCCACCAATTTTCAACTGACCACCGAAGAATAATTTCTGTACAGAAGCAAGGTCACCACCAAATACGGTTGGAATATGTTCTTCATCCAACTCAAGCGTCACATCAGGATTGGCAATGTCGCCTGCACCCGCACTGCCTGCCCCATTTTTCAGGTCAATAAACCAGACTGAGTCAGGATTTTTAATCTTGAATAAGAATGAAGTTTTGGTTTTATCAACAATATCTGCTTTGGACTGAATATGTTGATTGACCGCAGTAAAGACATCTGCAAGGGTGATTTCGGTATTGACCGATGGTGTTGCATCAACATTAGCTGAATCTGAACTGCCTGCACTCGCGAGGCGTTGATTTTTTGCTTCGGTAAATAATTTAGCATCAATTTCTTGCAGGACAATCAACTTATTGGACGCCATGACATTGCCACCAATTTTAAGCTGACCACCGAAGAACAACTTCTGCACATCGGCAAGTGAACTGGTCACCACTGTTTCAAGATGTTCTTCATCCATTTCCAATGTCACATCTGCATTGCCAGCATCGCCTTGCGTACATGAACCTGCACCATTTTTAAGATCCAATGTCCAAACCGAATCAGGGTTTTTCAGTTTGAATAAGAATGACGTCTTAGTTTTATCGACCAATTCAGGGTGTTGTGCAACATATTCGCCAATCACTTTAAATACATCTTTGGCAATGAGGCGATCAGGTTCAGCCGATGCTTGAACTTGCGCAGATGCTGCCGCATCCTGAGCTGCTTTTGGCTTGGCTTTTGCCGTTGGAATTTCCGTATACAATTCAATGGCAGCATTTTTAATCACCACTTCATTACGTTCTTTAACCCAAGTTTCGAAAATGATTTTGGTGTCGGATTCCTTCCACATCTTGGTGACCAAGGTATCGCCCGGATAGACGCTCTTGGCAAAACGCACCTTAATGCTCTTGAAATAACGACCATCATTATTGCTAAATGCTTTAATTACATGGCGACCACTGAAACCAAAAGTACATAAACCATGTAAAATTGGGCGATCAAAACCAAAGGCTTTGGCAAATGCAGGGTCTGCATGCAGTGGATTCCAGTCACCTGATAAACGATACAAAAGTGTTTGATTGACATCGGTTTTTTCTTCAATTACCGCATCAGGTTCACGGTCAGGAGCAACATTTTGCTCGGTTGAATCACCACGCTCACCGCCCCAACCACCTGCACCACGTACGAATGCCGTCATTTCGTTGTAAATGAGCTCTTCCCCATTTTCATCTTTGGACGAAATCGCAAAAGTCACCACCGCATTTGGGTCTTTGTCATACGCACTTTTTAAGGTGAATGTATGTTGTAACTTGGCATGTGGCGGTAAAGGTCGTTTAATTTCAGTATATTGCTCACCATGCAACACTCGGTCAAAACCATAATTCATTCCCGGAAGTGTCACGCCTTGTTTTGCCATTTGTAACATAGCATTCATTTGTGGCATCACACCATAGGTTGGAAATGCCTGAAATTCACTGCCCAATTCATAGACATAGGCAAGTTCAGAACTGTCGAGTGGATTTTGCGCTGCGCCAATACCCAAAGCATATAAGGATAAATCACGCTCATCGTAGGATGATTCAATTTCAAGTTTAGCTTTTGACGCCACATCCAAATCGATAAATTCATTCCCCCCTAAGTTAGGATGATTGATACCTTCAAGAATTGGCGTGAATGATTCTGTGGTCGAAGTCGGATGAGTCGATTCTGTGAAATCAGTGATTTTATCCCAATGACGTGCAACATCATCAATATCGAATTGGCGTTTATTGGGGAAAATATAACCTTCTGTACGCTCCCAACGCAGTTTGGCTATAAAACCTGCGCCAACTTCAAATAAGCCTTTATTTTCCTTACAGTCTTCATGCGCCAACCAAGCTACTAACGGACTGACCGCTTCAGGTTTGAGCAATGCCAATAAATCAGGTGGCATCACTGTTTCAGTCAATCGGGATGCTGCTAAAGGTGCAATGGTATTGACGAAAATGTTTTTACTGCGCCCTTCTTCCGCTAAGCAATTGGCAAGTCCGAGAATTCCCAACTTTGCCGCACAGTAGTTGGCTTGACCAAAGTTACCGTAAATCCCAGCCGCAGACGTGGTCATGATGATACGACCATAGCCTTTTTCACGCATAATTGGCCAAGCCGCATGTGACACGCTTTCCGTACCATTCAAATGCACGCGCATGATCAAGTCCCAATCTTGCTGCGTCATTTTGGCAAAACTGACATCACGTAAAATGCCTGCATTGTTAATGACAATATCGACTGTGCCGAAATGATCTAATGCGGTTTGTACAATGGCTTGACCATTTTCTACTGAGTCATAGTTGGCAACCGCTTCACCGCCTGCGGCACGAATTTCTTCAACCACTTTATCGGCTGCAGAAGATGACTGCCCTGAACCATGAGCGCCACCACCTAAATCATTGACCACTACTTTACAGCCACGAGCTGCAAGGGTCAGTGCATGTTGGCGACCTAATCCACCGCCTGCACCTGTGACAATGGCAACGCGCCCATCAAAACGTAATTCTGACATTTTCAATCCCTAATCTGATCTTGTTGTTTTACTATTACCTATAAAGCTTTTACCTAAACCGAGCGATCAATCACGAATTAACAATAAAAGTTCCCTCTTCTCTCAGGAGATGAGAAGCACTGCTTCGCAAGGGAGAGGTTTTACAAAAGAATCCCCTCATCCTAACCTTCTCCCTGAGCCATATATGGCGCAAGAGAAGGGACATTCAATATGAATTAACTATCTGATTAGTGATCAAGCTTATGGTTTGTAAGTGCTCTAATCATTTCTTTATCAAATCGTCCGTGAAATCAACTCTTTCATGATTTCATTGGTTCCACCATAAATACGGTTTGGACGCATATCCAAGTACGCGCGTGCGATTGGATATTCCAACATATAGCCATAGCCACCATGTAATTGCACACATTCATCAACAACTTTACACGCCAAGTCCGACACCCAATATTTTGCTGTACATGCTGCTTCAATCGACAATTCATTTTTCAGGACTTGTTGCATGCATTGATCTACAAAAGTACGAGCGATTTGCACTTCAGCACGCATTTCAGCCAGTTTAAAACGCGTATTTTGAAATACTGAAATAGGCTTACCAAATGCCTTACGCTGTTTAGTATATTCCACTGTGTTTGCTAAAGCATTTTCAGCACCTGCTGCACAGATAATCCCAATCATCATGCGTTCCCAAGCCAGTTCTTTCATGAGCATGATAAAACCCATGCCTTCCATACCAAGCAAATTACTTTTTGGTACACGCACATTGTCAAAAAATAATTCACAGGTGTCCTGACCATGCATACCGACTTTTTTTAACGGCTTACCTTTAGTAAAACCCTCTCGATCAGCTTCAATAATGATTAAAGAAACATTTTGAGCAGCATTTTCACTTTTACCTGTTTTGACTGCAACGACAGCAATATCAGATAGATAACCATTCGTAATAAAAATCTTGGAACCATTAATAATATAATCGTCACCATCTTCCACTGCTGTGGTACGAATACTTTGTAAGTCCGAACCCGTACCCGGTTCAGTCATTGCGATTGCACCTACTGCTTCACCTGTTGCCATTTTTGGCAACCAGTGTTGCTTTTGCTCTTCATTACCAAAATTATTTAAATAGTTTGCAACAATATCTGAATGTAAGGAAAAACCTGACGAAGAATCTCCCACACGAGCTTGTTCTTCCATTAAAATCATCGAATACAAGCGATCTACACCTGAACCTCCATATTCTTCTGGCATAGTGCAACATAAAAGACCTAACTCACCCGCTTTATTCCAAAGATGACGATCAATGTGCTGTTGTTCTTCCCATTTTTCACGATGTGGTGCAATTTCAGTTTCAAAAAAACGACGTGCCGTTTGACGAAATTGTTCATGCTCTGCATTGAATAAAGTGCGCGGAATCATTGCAGGAATAGCTTGTGGAATATTTAAAACAGACATGATCTTTCCTTAATTTAACGTTATTTTTCTAGCATGTTAAGAAGTTATGAGTTTTTAAGATATAGATATAACTTCATCTTCTACTTTTAAAATGAGATCAAATATTCGTCAATTGTAATAAACATAGTCTACTGATTAAAAATGATGTTTTTTGCCAAAAAATATTTTAAGCAATACCTGTAATTTTTATAAAATTATGATAAATCCTGTTGTTTTTTATCGTTACAATCATACTGATTTAGCTTAATAAAATGAATTATTTCAACTTTAGCTCTATCTCATCAGAGTTATTTTTACTTTTTAAAAAACATGGAAAAAATAAGGAAATTAAGTTTCTAACATTAAAACTTCAATTGTAAAAATTTTTATTGATTAAATTTTCACAATAAAAAAAGACCCTTGAATGATCAAGGGTCTTTAAAATATTTGGCGGAAGCGGTGAGATTCGAACTCACGGAGGACTCGCACCCTCGTCGGTTTTCAAGACCGGTGCATTAAACCGCTCTGCCACGCTTCCAATGGCGGCTATCATATAAATAAAAAATCAATTTGGCAAATGTTTTTATAAAAATATTGAACCAAGTGTACAAAATAAAATCAAATACCACTATTTAGATGATTTTTCAGGCTTTTCATATTCAATTGAGTTGATATACCAATTTTTTTTGCCTGATGGGGTTAATACTTCAACTTCATCATCCACTTGTTTAGCAAGTAGTGCCCGTGCCATAGGTGAATCTATAGAAATATTTTGAGGATGATGATCATAAATTTCATCGACCCCAACAATTCTAAGCTTTTTCTTCTCCCCTTCATCATTCTCTATTTCCACCCAAGCTCCAAAATAAACTTTGCCCTCTTGTTCCACAGAAAAATCAATTATCCTTAATTCTTCTAAACGTTTTCCTAAATATCGAACACGTCTATCAATCTTCCTAAGTATTTGTTTATTATATTGATAATCTGCATTTTCAGAACGATCACCGAGACTTGCAGCCCAGTTCACTTTCTGGGTAATTTCAGGACGTTCTTCATGCCATAAACGTTGTAATTCAGCAACTAATTGATCATGCCCTGTTCGGGTAATTAAGTTCGATTTCATGATGTCATCCCTTTACTTCAACAGCATAACTTTACATTTTGAAATAGGAAATTCTCGTTTTCCACACAAAATAAGTATATAAATTTTTTTCACTAACCAAATCAATCCATTATGTTACACAAATTAAATAATCTCAGTACAAAATTTGACATTTTAAATTTTCAACTTTATTATTCGCACATGTTTTAGGTTGCCTATTTTTTATACTATGTAGTTTTACTACACAATCCTAATTTCCCATATGTCATTTTTTGAATGACGTCCATGCCTGCCCACCCTTATTGAATTTATCAACTTAAGAAAGTCTTGAGTCGTACTGGCTTTGTCTTTTGAGGGCATAAATTACTAGTAGCGGAGACAACATGCACAGTAATTCAACATCTGGATCGAGGTTAAAGCTCGATTCTTTTTTTTCCACTCTCCCATTAAAAGCTTTGGTTCTGGCTAGTGCATTTATTCCATTTCATAGTATTAATGCCACTAAAGTTAACCAATACAATAGTGTTGTCAACAGCAACAAATTGACTGTTGTAGCCGTATCAATGCCAACAATCGTGTTTAAAGATGGTCAATATAAACATGGTTTTGGTTATGATTTAGCGCATAGCTATGCACAAAATTTAAATGTGCAATTAGATTTTAAAACAGTTGCAGACAATGCCACAGCTTTAAAAATGATTGCGCAGGGAAAAGCAAATTTTGCCATTACAACAGCATCGACTGAACGTATTGAAGCAAAGAAATTAACCTCTTTTTCTGCTACTTGTGGTGACTTAAATAGCTTAAAAAAGAATGGTTTAAATACCGAAATTAATTGGGTTTTTAAACATGCTGATGACCCTTTGACAGAAGCCGCAAGTGGTTTTGTTTGTCAAAGTAAGCAAAATGGTTCTATCCAACAACTGGCTTCATTTTACAACCGTAATTTGTTGAAAAAAGATGATTGGAATATTATTCAACGCGATTTAAGTGTTCGACTTCCTATTTATAAAGCCAGTTTTCAACGCTCAGCACAACAATATGGTCTAGATTGGCATTTGCTCGCAGCCATTGGTTATCAAGAGTCATATTTAAAACCAAATTCTGTTTCTCCTACAGGAGTTCGTGGTTTAATGATGCTGACTCATGCAACAGCACGTGAAATGGGTGTTTCTAACCGAACTGACCCAAGTCAGAGCATCCAAGGTGGCGCAAAATATTTTAATCAAATGTTGAATCGTTATAACTATATACATACTCCTGACCGTCATTGGTATGCATTAGTTGCCTATAATATGGGACCGGGTGCTGTTGATGCCATTCAAAAACGCATCAAAGCTCAAGGTAAAGATCCGAATGATTGGATGAATCTTTATAACTATTTAACACGCCACCAAACACGTAATGGTCGTTACAAGCAGGCGCTTCAATATGTCACGCGTATCCGAGCGTATTTAGAACATATTAAAAATACACCTGACTTGATGACAATTTAATAGTTCAGAGTATATTTATCCCAAATAAAAAAAAGCTTACATCAATGTAAGCTTTTTTTTGTTTTAACGCAGCTTAAGCTGTTTGCTCAAGTACACGCTTGAATAAATCTTTTTGCTCTTGGCTTGGTTTAGCCGTTTGTAATGCCATCAACTGAGACATATCACCTTGAACTTTGATTTTACCAGTCATGAATGCTTGCATTGCAGCAGCCATATCAAACTCTAGGAATACTTTACGAAGTGTTTCGCCATCCATATTCAAAGTTGTTTTTGCATTTGGAGATAAACCTTTTACAATTTTACCGCCATCTAAAGATAATTCAGTATTACCATTATCATCAGCAACCACAAGGTTAATTGCAAGATTTGCCAATGCAGGTGGTAAATTCAGATCACCAGCTTCAGCAGTCAATTTTTCTACAGTTGCAAACCAATCATCAGTTAAAAATGCAGGCATGTTCATTCCTCAAAATTATTTATTCATTTATCGTGTTGTCTATCCAAACAACATCATGAAGCATTTCGCTTGCTAAAGGTTATAACACGATAATTTCTATTTGGGCTAAAGTTTTTTGTACTGGTTATTCTATTTTTATTGATTTTATCGTTTTATTTTTATAAATCAGGCACTCAAATAAATATGAATGCCCTTTTCGATCAATTTATTAGCAAAAAAGATCAATCAGCAGCAAAGCTTAAATTTACTACATCCAAACGGTTTTTCATTTCTTCAGTGTCACATTTCATATCAAACTCACGCTCTTCATCTAATTTTTCAAAATCAAATAAGTCACGATCTGCAAGTTGTGATGGCGAAACGTTTTGTAAAGCACCAAAAATACTATGTAAACGTTTTGGATATTTTTGATCCCAGTCACGCAACATATCATTTAAAATAGCACGTTGTAAGTTTTCCTGTGAACCACATAAGTTACATGGAATAATTGGGAATTTACGCATTTCTGCATATTTAATAATGTCCTTTTCTTCAACATAAGCCAAAGGACGAATCAAAATATTCTTTTTGTCAGATGACAATAATTTTGGTGGCATGGCTTTTAAACTACCACCATGAAAGAGGTTCAAGAAAAAAGTTGCCAAAATATCATCACGGTGATGACCTAATGCCACTTTTGTTGCACCAATTTCTTGTGCGAAGCCATATAAAGAACCACGACGCAAACGAGAACATACCGCACAATACGTTTTACCTTCTGGTGTTAAACGTTTTGTAATGCTGTAAGTGTCTTTTTCCAAAATATAATATGGAATGTTATTTTCTTCCATATAACGTGGTAAAACATCTTCAGGAAAGCCTGGTTGCTTTTGATCTAAGTTGACTGCAACCACATCAAAATTAATCGGCGCAATACGTTTAAACTGCAACAAGATATCCAGTAATGTGTAGCTGTCTTTTCCTCCAGATACACAGACCATGACCTTATCACCTTCTTCAATCATTTTAAAATCACGAATGGCGTGACCTACCTGACGACGAAGTTTTTTTAATAAACGATAATAAGCTGAACTTGTAGGAAGCTCTGGTTTGAAATTAAATCCTTGATCAGACTCAATTGGCGAGTACATAGAGGAGAATTACCCATAAAAAAATGCTGCCTGATTTTAGCCGATTTGCGTTTATATAACATCTAAAGATTTTTGTTTTTTACAATTATGCGATTTTGTCATTCATCTGTCTTATAGCAAGGTATAAAATAAGCAGTCATGGTTAAATATTCGCCCAAACGCTTATCTTTTGGACTTTTCCACAGTTTTCCACAAAAGCTGTGGATAAAACTGTGGATTGTTTAGGGCTTGACAAAGGGTAGCGCCGAATAAATGGAGCTTTTATTTAAATTGATCATTTTTTAACCAACTATTTTTTTGAATATTTTTCAATGCCTTACAATAGTCAAGTGATCTTTAAATAAAAAAAATTAATTTTTTTTTTGCTTAAATGCAAATCAAATAGCACTTGATTTTTTCTATTTGTCTTGATAAAAATCAATTCAAGGTTTTACTTCATGATGAACTTTGTTAAACTCCAAAAGAATTGGGGAAAAATATAATATTACAATGAAAAATTTCATCCGCAGATCTACTTTTTTGTTAGGTTGTATCAGTTTTAGTGTATTGACATCATCAAGCTTTGCTGGGCAAATTTATATTTATAAAGACCAACAAGGAAGCACTTTACTGACCAACAAAAAAAGTTCAGATAGCTCATTACAAAAAGTGAAAGTCACTTATTATCCAGACAGTAATATTCACAGTTATAGCAACTGGGGAAGCTCTGAAGCATCCGTTTTACCAAGCTATAACCGTAATAAAAATGCATATGACCATATTATTAAACAAGCAGCCGCAACACATGGAGTTTCTGAGGGTCTAATTAAAGCCGTCATGCATACTGAATCAGGCTTTAATGCAAATGCACGCTCACCTGTAGGTGCTCAAGGCTTGATGCAATTAATGCCAGCAACTGCACGCCGTTTTAATGTTTCTAATTCTTATGATCCGCAACAAAATATTTTCGGTGGTGCTAAATATCTCAGTTGGCTGATAAAACGCTTTAAAGGCAATACCAATTTAGCCCTAGCAGCCTACAATGCTGGTGAAGGTAATGTTGATAAATATGGCGGTATTCCGCCATTTCGTGAAACCCAAGATTATGTAAGACGTGTTTCAAGTCGTTATAATAATTTGTATTCAAATGGAACAGGGTTAAGTGCTAGCACGAGTTCAACCAGTAATAGCAACAATACAGCACCTCAAGGTCAAGTGATCGCCCAATCCAACAACTACAATTCAAACAGTGAAACAACGGTTACAACACCTAAATACCCACAACGACAGATTATTGTTGCAAGTGATGGTACTTTTACTGATGCTCCTGCGGGTTCTTATTCGACCAATAATGCAACAGCTTCTGCACGCATCTATATATCCAATTAAAAACTACGTTTACAATGATTTCTTAAATAAATAATCTAAAAATAAAAGTATTTCTCTTGATAAGAGAAATACTGAAAAATAGTCGAATTATTTTGACTATTTTACTCACTTCACTCTACTCATTGCAGAATCAAAGCAAATTAATGGGTATAGATTTTTTCAATTCTTCTTGAATTTTCACATATTAATCCTCATATTCCCCATAGGTTTATAATTTATAAATCACATTATTTTATTATTATGAGGATTTTCTCGATGATGCGGATTGGTTTGTTTTTGCTTACCAACCTCGCGGTACTGGTTGTAGCTGGCATTATCCTATCTGTTTTAGGTGTTGGTAGTTACCACGGCGCTGGCGGTCTAAACTTAGGCAACCTAATGGTTATCTGTTTTGTCTTTGGTATGGTGGGTTCTCTCATCTCACTGTTCATGTCTAAATGGATGGCGTTAAAAACAACAGGTACAGAATTAATTGATCCTAATGCTCCACGTAATCAAGCTGAAGTCTGGTTACTCCAAGAGGTTGCTCAACTTTCTCAACGCGCTGGTATTCAAATGCCAGATGTAGGTATTTTCCCATCTTATCAATCTAATGCTTTTGCAACAGGTTGGAACAAAAACAATGCGCTTGTTTCTGTTTCATCTGGTTTATTAGAACGTATGAATAAAGATGAGTTACGTGCTGTTATTGCACATGAAATTGGTCACGTTGCAAATGGTGACATGGTCACTCTATCTTTAATCCAAGGTGTAGTGAACGCCTTTGTCATGTTCTTTGCTCGTGTTGTTGGTGACTTTATTGACCGTAATATTTTTGGTCGTGAAGATGGTGAAGCACCAGGAATTGCATATTTTGTCATTACGATTGTATTAGATATTGTCTTTGGTATTTTAGCATCTGCGATTGTGATGTGGTTCTCTCGCCACCGTGAATATCGTGCGGATGAAGCAGGTGCACGTTTAGCAGGTAAAGAAGCGATGATTTCTGCTTTACTTCGTTTGCAATCAGAATCAGAAATGCCTGATCAAATGCCTAAAGAAATGAAAGCCTTTGCCATTACTGAAGGTAAAGAACAAGGCTTTAGTTTAGCTGCTTTATTCCAAACACATCCTAGTATTGAACAACGTGTCGCTGCCTTACGTCAGTTGAATGTACCGTAATTTAATCACTACGTTCCAAAATTTAACAATAAAGCCTTAACTTATTAAGGCTTTATTTTTTCAACAACTCAAATATTTTCCAATCTATTCGATCTATTTAAGATTTTATGCTGAATGCGCTTTCCACGCTTGATACCAATCCCACAGCATGGTTAAACCCAACCACATTGCCAAGCCAATCATGATTAAGACAAATATGCCTAAAAGATCAGGAATATGTAACCAAAACCAAGCCACAACAGGATTACGCCAAAATGCCGAATTTTGTTGTTTTTGTTCGAGACGTTCATGTAAAAATGGATGAATCACATGATCTTCTGTTTTAATTTGATATTCAGTCTGAATATGCTCATGCACAACATCTAAAGCTTTACGGCTAGGACGGATAAAAATATCAAATACTGTCCCCACAACTGGCACAAAACCGACAACCGCATCCATTACAGCCAATTTCATCACACCATTTAATTTCGTTTGTGGTACACCCAATTGTTTGGCTTTATAAATCGCATAACAGGTCAATACAAACCCAGCAACATCACCTGCAACAGGAATTGTACTCAGTGCGGCATCAGCTCCTACTCCCTGCTTGGTAAATGGAATACGTACAACAGAATCCATCATATTGGCAAATTTGGCTAAATCACGTTCAAGTCGAATGACTTCTTGAGTTGATAGTTTTTTTTCTGTGCTCATGTTTGAGTAATAACCTAATCCAAATCTTACATTAAAATCATAACGATTAAATTCCGTATATTGTGTATGAATTTAATATTTAACTTTCAATTTTATCTATGTTTATACAGCAACTTGCCCCAGTAAAATAGACGCTATAAATAAGTAGACAATAACCCCTGTCGCATCACAAATAGACGTGACTAACGGTGCTGACGCACTTGCAGGATCAAGTTTTAAGCGATTTAAAATAAAGGGTAAACTCATTCCAATCAAACAGCCTAATAAGACAATCCCCATCATACTCAATGCTAGAACCAATGCGACCATTGCATCACCTCGGATATAACCCAAAATAGACACAGCAAATGCCATCGTGCCGCCTAGACATAGAGCCACTAAAGTTTCGCGTCCAATTAAATACATCCAATCCTTTAATTGTACATCTCCCATTGCAAGCGCACGTACCATTAAAGTTGCTGATTGAGAGCCTGCATTTCCTCCACTGCCCACCAATAAAGGCAAGAAAAACACCAAAACAATATTGGCTGAAATAATATCTTCAAAGTGTGAAATCCCAATTCCAGATAACAAACTACCAAATACCAAAATCACCAACCAAAATACGCGTTTTTTATATAAGAAAAAAATGGGAGCGGTTTTAATGCTCATTTTGGGTGAACTACTGACTGCGCTAGATTTTAAAAAATCCTCCGTCATTTCTTCTTGTGCGACATCCATCGCATCATCATAGGTGACGATTCCTAATAAATGTTGCTCATCATCTAAAATAGGCAATGCAATAAAATCATAATGACTAAGTTTTTGCGCAATACTCTCTTGATCTTCATGTACTGACCCCACCACCAAATCAGTCGTCATAATATCTGCTATGCGCTTTGTAGGTTCCGCTAAAATAATTTCACGTAAAGACACCACGCCCAACAACTTTGAGGCTTGATCTACAATATAAATAAGATATAAGGTTTCACGGTCAGACGCTTGCTGACGAATCTGTTCAATGGCTTGTGGTATGGTCAAATTTGGTGACAAAGCCACAAAATCTGAACTCATTATTGCCCCTGCTGACTCTTCAGCATATTGAGCAAGTTGTTGAATTTGTTGTTGTATCTGAGGGTCTAATTGAGCATATACTTCATTTTTTAGGTTTTTAGACAATGCTTTAAATAAATCTGTACGATCATCCGAATGCATTTCAGAAATTAATTGTACTAACTGAGATATGGGTAATTGCTCTGCAATCTCAAGCTGCTGCTCTAAACTTAAAAATTCAAAAACATAAGCTGCATGTGGTAAATATTCAATTAATTTTACTTGAAGATCAAAGCTTAATGTTGCCAATACATCAGCAAGATCCGCATGATTGACCTGTTTAATTAAACGCTTAATCTCCTCAATATTATGATCTTGAATGGCTTGTTCTAAATTAACAATAAGTTGAGAAGATAATTGCATACCGATAACACTCATTATTTTGCTACATCATAAAATGCTCGCTTTTGGTAAAGCAAACAAATTCACATGAATTGACGATAAAAGCAAAAATTGCCCATCAAAGTGAGCAATTTTTAAAATTTTATCGTGAAAAATTGATTATGTTTTTGCTTTTAACTTAAAAATTGAACGTACCATAACATACATAAATGGAATAAAAACAAGAACTAATACCGTACCAAAAATAACACCACCTAAAACACTCACACCAATTTCTTGGCGACTTGCTGCACCTGCACCAAAAGCAAAAACCAGAGGTACAATACCCGCACCAAATGCCAGTGAAGTCATTAAAATTGGACGTAAACGAAGCCCTGCTCCTTCTAAAGCAGCTTGTACAACACTTTGCCCTTTTTCTTGGGCTAATGCAGCAAACTCAACAATTAAAATGGCATTTTTGCACGATAGACCAATTGTGGTGAGCAGTGCAATTTGAAAATAAATGTCATTTGGAAAACCAGCAAAATAACTAAATAAAATATTACCGCCAATCCCTAAAGGAATAGCACTCATCACTGCTGTTGGAATAGACCAACTTTCATAAAGTGCTGCTAAGCATAAAAAAATAAAGCCAATCGAGACTAAATATAATAATAATGCCTGATTACTCGTTTGCTTTTCTTCAAAAGCAACACCACTCCATGCCAAATCTACACCCGAAATTTGACTGACTTGATCATCAATTTCTTGCATAGCTTGACCTGTACTTGATGCTTTTGCCTTATCTGCTTCTAGCTCCAGTGCAGCATAACCATTAAAACGATTAACAACTTCAGGTGCGCCTGACCAACTGACCTCAGAAAAGCTACTAAATGGCACCATTTCATTCAAACTATTACGCACTGACCAATACTGTAAATCTTCAGGTTTGGCACGATAAGGAGCATCACCTTGCATAATGACTTTTTTAATCCGACCACGATCAATAAAATCATTAATATACTTACTTCCCAACGCTGCTGACATGGTGCTATTAATATCAGTAAGCGACAAATTTGATGCCATTGCTGCTTTTTGATCAATTTTAACTTGTAAATTTGCTTTATCAGGTAAGGCTTTTTTATCTAAATTTTCATAATGCATCGCATGTTGTGATGTTTCTTTTAAGGCATTAAATTTCTGTGCTAAAGCATCACGACCTTGCCCATCAATATCACGAAACCAAACTGCAATGCCATTGGTATCTCCTAAACCATTCACCACAGGAGGCATATTGATCATCACTGAAGCAGCTATATTGCTTTTACGAAAGTATTGACTTGCACGCTCACGAATAGCCGTTGCACTATTTGCTTGACCTGTACGCTCATCCCAAGGTTTTAACTTAACAAAACCTTGTGCTAAATGTTGTCCCGTTCCTGCACGATTACGTCCATAACGCAACATCACCAAATCAACATTTTCTTTTTCATGCTCTAAAAAATAACGTCGAACATTTTCACCAACCTCAATCGCTTTAGACATTGGTGCATTATCTTGTAAAGTAATTTGTAAGCTTAGTGTGCCTTGATCTTCACTGGGTAAATAGCTCGTTGGTAAAGCCTTATAAATTAATGTAAAAGTGCCAATTAAACCTATAGCAATAACTAAAGTGATTAATTTATGTTGAATCGTTATTTGTGCAACAGCAATATATTTATTTTTTATAGTCTCTAAGAAATTATTAAAACGTACTGCCCAGTGGTAAGGTTTTACAGTCGGTTTTAACATCAAAGAACATAACGCAGGTGTTAAAATCAATGCCACAGCCAATGAAATTGCCATAGCGGTCACCAGCGTCACTGAAAACTGCCGATAAATTACACCTGTAGAACCGCCAAAAAATGCCATTGGAACAAATACAGCTGTTAAAACTAGTGTGATCCCAATCAAAGCACCACTGATTTCCTGCATAGACTCAATAGAAGCTTGTTTGGCATCCAAACCCTTTTCATGCATTAATCGCTCAACATTCTCAACAACAACAATGGCATCATCAACCAACAAACCAATCGCCAAAACCAAAGCAAATAAAGTTAAGGTATTGATACTCATCCCAAAAACATATAACACAGCCATCGTGCCTAACAACACAACTGGTACAGTCATTGCTGGAATTAAAGTCGCTCGCCAATTTTGTAAAAAGAGAAACATCACAATAATGACCAGCAAAATCGCCTCAAATAAAGTTTTAACGACTTCTTTGATGGACTCTTGCACAAAAGGTGTGTTGTCACGAGGATAGACCAGTTTATAGCCTTGTGGTAATTGCTTAGATAAATGCGTAACTGTTTGCTCAATCAATTTCGACGCTTCTATCGCATTCGCCCCTGAGGCTAAAGAAATTGCCATTCCAGCAGAAGGAAAACCATTAATCGTGTTATAAGCTTGATAATTTTCAGCACCAATTTCAACACGTGCTACATCTTTTAAATAAACAAAACCGCCTGATTGAGTCGATTTCACAATAATGTCATTAAATTCTTCAACCGTTTTTAGGCGTGTCCCTGATGTGACTTTAGCACTTAAATACTGTGTTTCTGCTGTTGGTAAATCACCAATTCCTCCTGCTGCTACTTGAGTATTTTGGGCTTCTACAGCTTTTTGAATATCACTAGGAATTAACTTATATTGTGTGAGTTTATTAGGATCTAGCCAAATACGCATCGCAAATTGTGAACCAAAAACATCTACTTCACCGACCCCTTCAACTCGCGCTAACTCAGATTCTAAATGTGCAGACAAATAATCTGATAGCTCAATATTATTACTACGACGACTTTCATCATATAGCCCAATCACCATATGAGTATCGCCTAACGATTTAAAAACATTGACACCTTGCCGTTGAACATCTTCTGGCAAACGATTAATCACACTATTAATCGAGTTTTGAACCTGAACTTGTGCTGTATCGGGGTCTGTACCATTTTCAAAACTAATATTAATTCGACTACGCCCCGTCGAATCACTACTTGAACTAAAATAAAGTAAATGATCTAAACCTTTGATTTGTTGCTCTAAAATTTGCGTTACACTTTCTTCAACTGTTTCTGCATCTGCTCCCGAATATGTTGTACTAATCGCAATACGTGGTGGTGCTATGTCAGGATAACGCTCAACAGGTAAATTTAATAATGCAAAAAAACCAATTGCCATCACGAAAATAGCAAGAACAAAAGCAAAAATTGGACGAAAAATAAAAAATTTTGAGAGCATCAGATTAGATTCTGTATCAGATAAATATAAAGGTGCAATGTCTTTATAATGAAATCCATTTATATGGATATTCTGTGACTTAACTAAAAAAAACAAGAACTAATAACAGAAAAACTGCGCTTAAAGTGAAATAAGAAGAAAATATGTAGAAACTTAAAAATTATCTTTTGTAACTCAAAATACTTTTTCATTATTCTGCAAAAAAGATCGAGCACATTGCAATGACACAAACAAAACAATAGAGCGAATCATGATTAAAAAAACTGTACTGAGTTTCAGCCTTTTAGCAGCATTAACCGCATGCAATGATGACAATGATGATGACTATTCATCGCCCCCTAAAACCGAGTACCAAGAACCTAAAATCATTATTGTAGGACATCGTGGCGCAAGTGCTTTACGTCCTGAGCATACTTTAGCTTCATATCAAAAAGCGATTGATGATGGTGCAGACTTTATCGAACCTGATCTCGTATCAACAAAAGACGGTGTTTTAGTTGCTCGTCACGAAAATGAAATTGGTGGCACATCAAATATCAGTACACTTAGTCAATTTGCTGACCGTAAAAAAACCAAAATTATTGATGGTACATCACTGACAGGTTGGTTTACCGAAGATTTTACTTTAAGTGAATTAAATCAAATTAAAGCACGTGAACGTATTCCTAAAGAACGCCCAGCAAATACTCAATATAATGATCAATTTGCCATTCCAACCTTAGAGCAAATCATTGAACTTGCTGATCAAAACTATAAAAAAACAGGTAAAATTATTGGTTTATATATTGAAACTAAGCATCCAACTTATTTCCAAAAACAAAATTTGGCGATGGAAGATAATTTACTCAAAACATTAGCAAAATATGAATATACACGTGATATTGCCCCTATTTATCTACAATCATTTGAGGTCAGCAATCTAAAATATTTAAAAGACCAGCTTACACTACATAAAAGTTTGAAACATGCAAAAATTATCCAACTTTATGATGACAAAACAGCACAACCTGCTGACTTTAAAGAACAAAAAAACCAAACTACTTATGCAGACATGGCAACAGCACAAGGTTTAAAAACAGTCTCGTTATATGCAGATGGTGTTGGACCATGGAAACCTTATATTTTTAATGACACATTTACTGCACCTTCAGACTTTGTTAAAAATGCGCATGCTGTTAACTTAAAAGTTCATCCTTATACCTTCCGCCCTGAAAATCATTTTTTAGCACCAAATTTAAAATGTAGCCAAGCAGAAATTGATGCTGCTCAGCGTTGTGAATCTGGTGCAGAAAAAGAGTTTGAAATGTACTTTAAAGCAGGCGTTGATGGCGTATTTACTGATGATCCTGCTTTAGGACGTAAAGCCTTAACGAACTATCAAAAAGCGGATCCATCTCTCAAATAATCTATTTTGCTCAATACATCAAATCGTATTGAGCAATTTTTTCTTTTAAAAGCCAGTAAAATTCAAATTAATGCTCATTTAAGCTTAAACTATGATAATTCAAACTATTCTTATTATTTTCCAAACTTATGAGTCTCTATTCTCCCCAAAAAGGTAAAACTGGTTTTAAACGCATCCTAAATGCAACAGGCTATTCTTTAGCTGGATTTAAAGCTGCTTACCAAAATGAAGCTGCTTTTCGGCAAATTATTTTTTTAAATATTATTCTTATTCCAATCACTTTTTTTTTAGATATTAGTGCTATTGAACAAGCATTAATGGTTGCTGTCTGCCTCTTTGCTATTATTGTTGAATTATTTAATTCGGCACTAGAGGCTGTTGTAGATCGTATCTCTTTAGAGCAACATCCACTTTCAAAAAATGCAAAAGACATGGGGAGCGCAGCACAGTTTGTTGCTCTGTCTATTATTTTTAGTACATGGTGTATTATTTTATTTTTATAAAAATTTTGATCCAATTTTCCATTAAAATCTAAAAATTCAGATAAATTTAAAACTTAACTAAACAACACTATCACATAAGACATGGATGTCACCGTTGAGCGAAGCTGATCTCAATATCCTACGAAACTTCGCCTTTTATTTCTAATAAAGAATTTTTTATTCTTTTGCAGAATATCCTCTTTCTTTAAAATGAGACACCATCCATACAAATGAATATGAACCTTGCAATACAAATTGAGAAAATACCAAACAATAGTCTTACCCAATTTATTTGCCAACAAAAATATATTTAAAAAAAAATCAATGAATTATTTTTATCCATAAAAAATCCCCGCATGAAGCGAGGATTTTTTTATTTTAGATGAAAAACTTAATTATTTGCCACCAAATACGTAAGATACACCAATTCGACCGCCAACTTCGCTACCACCAGCAACACCGATTGCACCACTTAGAGATGTACGACCATCACCAAATACTGTAGTTACACCTAAAGCACCTGCTGATTCACCTTCATAGTGACCTACACCACCAAACACAGCAAACTGACCTGGTTGGATATTAGGAACTGGTTGTTGAGCAGCTAATGCAATTGCGATACCACGATAAGCAGTTGATTCAACATCATCTACACGACGATTCAAATCAGATGCAAATGAACGAACTTGCCCCATATTTGCAGCATCAGAGTCAACAACACCATTTGCAACATTACCAATTACTTTATTACCAGCATTTAAGCCTTTATCAGCATTGATCGTAACATCACCAACTTTGATTTCACCAGCTTTAATTGAAGTAGAACCTACAACTGTAGTTGTTGCTTTACCAGCAGCATCTGTTGTAATTTTTTCTTCAGTTAATGTAATACCTTGAACATTATCTACACGAGTTTCAGATTTTGCTGTAGAAGTTTTGTCCGCTGCAACTTTAGTTTCAGTACGATTAATAGTATCTGACTCAAAAGTATTGAACTTATCTGCTACTGAAGTTTGTGTTTTAGCAACTACAGTTTTTCCACCATCTGCTGCCGTAATCGTTTCAGAGCCATAAACTTTTGCAGTAGCACTTTCATCTGTACGTTGGGTTACATCGCTACCACGTGTAATACTAATATCTGTCGTTTTACCGTCAGTACCAGTTTGTTTTAATGCTTCTGTACGCTCAGAAGTATTTGTTTGTTTCACATCTTGTGATGCCAACAAGCCCATATCTGTGTTATTTACAACATTATGTGCTTTCGTTGCTTGCGTGTATGTATAACCAGACTTATCTTTGTTACTTACTACAGTTTCAAAATTAGACTCAGCTTTTTTCTCTGTTTCAATTTTTTGATCTGCTTGATATACAAGATCTTCAGCCTTAGCAGAACCTTTAGATGCTGTTGTTCTAGCATCTGTTACAACTTTTTCAGTTCCATTAGACTCTGTAATTGTTGAACTAGTTAATGCATTTTTACCTTCTTGGTAATTTACAGCAGTTGTTTTTGCATTGTCAGTATATTCATACGTCTCTGCAACAACAGCTTCACCTTTCGCATTTAGCTCATAAGTTTTTCCACTACCTTCTTGTGAATTTGTTTTTACAGAATCACGATATTTATCACTTTGACCATGATTATAAAGTGTTACATCATCTGTAGACTTATTCGTTTGAGTAACAACAGTACCATCTTTATAAGTATCTTTTAAGCTAGAAGAAGCTTGTTCAGATTTTTTATAAGCTACAGCACCTGTTTGGTAAACATTTTCATCTACCTTTTTAGCACCAGTTGTTTCACGAACAGCTTCAATTGATGCAGTTTTAGGTTCTTGACGTGAAACCACATCTCGACCTAATTCGTCTTTAGCAAGAATACCATTCGTTGCTGATAACGCTTTACCATCTTCGTCTACGCCATAATATGGTGTATTTACAAGATCAATAAGACCTGATTCTTTTTTAGATGCAGTTTCATTCGTTGCAATTGTACGATCAAGAGTATTCTTACCTTCAGCATATTGTGTTGCTGCAAGCGAACTATCAGATTTGTCATACGCAGTAACATTACCCTTCGCATCTGTAGACTGATTGTTTTTTGCTGCTGTAGAAGTAGAACTCCACACTTTTTCTTGACCAGCTTGATATTGCTGTAAAGATGCCTTACCTGAACTTGACTCAGTATCTGTACCTAATACAACTACATTACCTTTTGAATCTAGCTCATAGTTTGTATGCGTGCTTTCTTTATTATATGCTTGTGTTGTTTCACGATCTAAAGCATTTTTACCAGTCGCATATAACTTAACAGTTTCTTCTTTTGAGTCCTTATTTGAATCATAAACGATTTTGCCATCTTTTGATGTCGTTGCATTTTCGCTTGATTCTTTTGCATTTAAATCATAAACAGTAGCATTACTATGATCTACATTTTCTTTATAGTCATGAGATGATTTGCTAGTAACAACTGTAGCTACTTTGATATCTTGTGTTTCATCACCTTTACCATTCGTAAATGTAACTTCACTACGAATATCATTACCATCTAGATCTTTACCAAGTACAACATAATAACGTTGCTTACCATTTTCATCTTTCCAAGATTGAATTTGGTCTTCTGTAATCTCTTTACCTTGATTCAGTACGATGTGTCCATTTATTTCATTAATTTGGATATCATTAGTTGAACCAATTTGGTCATTAATTGAATCTTCAATAGTTAGAGCAACAGTACCCGCTTTAAATGTCGACTCACTGCCTGGCTTAGTTACAATTGAACCAACATTTTTAGTTCCTAACTGCTTGCTATCAAACGTTGCTTGATCAACTAACACACGATTAACTTCAATATTTTCTTGTTGGCTACGTTTATAGTCAGCAGAATCATTTGAAGTCGTTTTAGTATGTGCTACGAAACCATCAGCATAAGTTTTAGTTTCGCTAGATGATGATTTATCAACAGATTTTTGTACTGCTGAATCTGTATAACGTGTAGAGCCACCATTATTAAAGATTTCATAATCTTTACCTTGGTTTTTACCAGCCGTATATTGTGTTGGTTGATATTCTGAATCAAAACTTTCATTTGATGTTTCAGTTGCAGTTGTAAATGCTACAGTTGGTTTACCATTGGTTAAAACATACTCACCTTTAGCATTTTTAACAAATTCACGATTTGTTAATTTTGTCGTAGAACTTGAAGAACGTTCAAAAGCTAAATTACTTAAACCATCTTTATATTCTTTATTCGAGTCTGAAGAAGTCGAATTATTTACATAATTAAAGTTATCAAGTAATGAAGTTGACGTTTGTTCTGTTTTAGATGTTGAACTTTCATCTACTTTTAATGCAGCAACATCATCATAGCTTGTACTTTTGTCTGTAAACGCTGTTTTAGTATTAACAACTTTAGACTCATCTAAAGACTTCTTGTCAGCACTTAAGCTATAACCTGCAACTTCACCTTTCTCATTATGAGCATAATCAGTATTTACTGTTTCAGAAGTTACACTGTTTTCAGAAACTGAAAGACGACCAGCTGTATCTTGGCTTACATTTTTTCCAGCTGTGTTAACTTTTGACTTAAAGTTAACATCACTAGTATTTGTTTCTTCCGCCACAGTACCAGTACTAATAAACTGTCCCGCGATTTCTTTACCATTCGCATCACGTTTTGCTTCAGATTTTAAATCTGTAACTTTAGTTTGTGATTCACGAGACGTTGCACGTGCATCAGCTGATGTATAAGCTGTATTTACAGTTTTATTATAATAACTTTGTTTGATTGCATTATTTACTTTAGCTAAGTCATCAGCACTGAACTCAAAAGAACTATCTTTTGTACGTTGTTCAGAATCTTTAACCTCTGCACCTTTATCATTTAGCTGCACACGTGTATTTGCAGTACGAGTTACTAAACCACTTTGTTGAGTATTTTGTGAAATCACTTCTGAACGGCTGAGTTGAGTATTTGCATCAGTAACTTTGTCATTGGTTGTCGTACTTGATGTCGCTACTTCACCTTTACGTGTTTCTGTATAAGCATATTGTTGATAATTAACACCATTATCTTCAACTTTTTTACCAGCCACTTTTGCAGTAGCAGATTCAATTTTATCACTATTCGCTATTTCAGTTGTTAGTGGATTGCCTTTGGTATCTACAGTACCACTTGTTTGATCATATGCCCCTAGTTTTGTATCCG
Source organism: Acinetobacter sp. 226-1 (assembly GCF_030329325.1). NCBI lineage: Bacteria > Pseudomonadati > Pseudomonadota > Gammaproteobacteria > Moraxellales > Moraxellaceae > Acinetobacter > Acinetobacter sp. 226-1. The sequence goes on along the minus strand of NZ_JACANU010000002.1, from coordinate 172,765 downwards.
TTGCTGGACGATAGCTATAATCGGCAGCGATTGTTGCGCTAGATAAAGTTGCAATTGCAAGTGCAAGTGAAGTTTTTTTCATTACTAATTTCATATATAAATCCTGCTGAATACTTTTATATCAACGTTGTTCAAGCACATATAACTTCTAATAAGTATTTATTGTAGAAGTTAGACATTTTTTGTTTCCCATGGAGGATTCTAATATTGCTTTATATTTTTATCAATCAAAACTTGATGGAATATTTAAATATTACTTGATACGTGGTTTTTATTTTCTTATATCTTTATAAGTTAAATATCTAATTAACAATAAGTTAATATTTTTAAATAGTTTTTTATCTTTTTGTATATAAATCTTGGTTTTTTAATCTTATGTTCTTATAATTAAAAAAGTTTTTATTTCACCAAATATCTCCTAACGTATATTTTTAAAGGATTTTTCACTTGATTATGGATAAAATTAATGAAAAAAAAGCATTTAGTGAACGACTAAAATCAAGTCTAGAGAACCTTAATTATTCTTGTGGTCCCACTTTCTTATGTAGAGAATTTAACCTACGTTATTCAGGTTCACCGATTAGTACACAAACAGCACATAATTGGTTAAATGGAAATGCTATCCCTAGCCAAGAAAAACTACAAATTTTAGCAGTATGGTTACAGGTGAGTAGTGAGTGGCTAAGATTTGGACAGCAATCTTCTGAATTTTCAGGTAGCCAACACATGTACCTTTCATCTATTGATGCTAAATTTCAGCGACTTGCTCCAAAACAACAGCAGCTCATTATGGACTTAATTGATAGTTTACTGTAAGACTTTCTATTTTTGATTCCCCTAGCTGTAACTTTAAGTACATATTTTCTGACTCCAATTTCTTAATTTTATTTAAGTTCTCAACAATCATTGCATATAAATGTTTTAATTCATCTTTATGAATTGTGGTTAATTGATCATTATCTTTAAGTGAGTTCAAGTGGCACCTCTCTTTTTTATTATTAAATTAAAAAATTCTTAAAATTTCCTCTACAAATTAAATCAAATTTTGATTTACTTCAAGCTTTTTTATTAAACAATACCTTTTAAGTATGCATAAAAAATCCCCGCTAAAAGCAGGGATTTTTTAATCAATGATTGCGCTGATGAATTACATCATGCCGCCCATACCACCCATGCCACCCATATCAGGCATAGCTGGTTTATCTTCTGGAATGTCAGTGATCATTGCTTCTGTAGTCAACATCAAACCAGCAACAGATGCAGCATGTTCAAGTGCAGAACGTGTTACTTTGGCTGGGTCAAGAATACCCATTTCAAGCATATCGCCATACTCTGAAGTTGCAGCGTTATAACCAAAGTTACCTTCACCATTTTTCACTGCATTGATCACAACTGAAGGCTCATCACCTGCGTTTGCAACGATTTGACGAAGTGGCGCTTCAATCGCACGACGTAAAATATTTACACCTACATTTTGATCATCGTTTGCACCAGTTACGCCATCAAGTGCTTTTGCTGCACGTACAAGCGCAACACCACCACCCGCAACCACACCTTCTTCAACCGCAGCACGCGTTGCATGAAGCGCATCGTCAACACGGTCTTTCTTCTCTTTCATTTCAACTTCAGTTGCAGCACCGATTTTGATCACTGCAACACCGCCTGCCAATTTAGCAACACGTTCTTGAAGTTTTTCTTTGTCGTATTCTGAAGTTGATTCTTCGATTTGCGCACGGATTTGAGTTACACGCTCTGCAATTTGAGCAGCATCACCTGCACCATCAACAATTACAGTGTTTTCTTTAGAAACTGTGATTTTGTGTGCTGTACCTAAATCTTGAAGAGAAGCTTGCTCTAAAGTCATGCCCACTTCTTCAGAAATCACAGTCGCACCAGTCAAAATCGCGATGTCTTGAAGCATAGCTTTACGACGATCACCAAAACCAGGCGCTTTAACTGCACATACTTTGATAATACCGCGCATGTTGTTCACAACAAGTGTTGCCAACGCTTCGCCTTCAACATCTTCAGCGATGATTAAAAGCGGTTTACCTGTTTTTGCAACAGCTTCTAAAACTGTAATCAATTCACGGATATTGCTTACTTTTTTATCAACAAGCAGAATGAACGGATTTTCAAGTTCAGCAGTCAAAGTATCTTGTTTGTTGGCAAAGTACGGGCTGATATAACCACGGTCAAACTGCATACCTTCTACAACGTCAAGCGCATCTTCGAAGCCTGAACCTTCTTCAACGGTAATTACGCCTTCTTTACCAACGCGTTCCATTGCCTGAGCAATGAGTTTACCTACAGTTTCATCAGAGTTTGCAGAAATTGAACCCACTTGTTCAATCGCTTTGGTATCTGACGCAGGTTTAGCAGTTGCTTTGATCTCAGCAACCAATGCTTTAACAGCAAGATCGATCCCGCGTTTTAAATCCATTGGGTTCATACCTGCAGTTACAGATTTGATCCCTTCGTTTAAGATTGCTTGCGCAAGTACAGTCGCTGTCGTTGTACCGTCACCCGCGATGTCATTGGTTTTTGAAGAAACTTCACGAACCAATTGAGCACCCATGTTTTCGAACTTGTCTTTTAAAGTGATTTCTTTGGCAACTGTTACACCATCTTTAGTGATGTGCGGCGCACCGAAAGAACGGTCAATTACAACGTTACGACCTTTAGGACCTAAAGTTACTTTTACTGCATCTGCAAGTGTATTTACACCCGCAATCATTTTTGAACGCGCTGAATCACCAAATTTTACATCTTTAGCTGACATGCTAAACTCCAAATATTTTTAAATTTTTAACAATTTGATTTGTTTAAAAAAGCCACAATAAACTGCGTAAATTAGCCTTCAAGTACCGCTAAAATATCTGACTCTTTCATGACTAGAAGTTCTTCGCCATCTACTTTCACTTTAGTACCAGCATATGCACCAAACAATACGTTATCGCCTACTTTTACATCCAAAGCACGTACACCATTGTCAGTAATTTTGCCGTTACCTACAGCAATGATTTCACCTTGAGCTGGTTGTTCAGCAGCTGAAGTACTCAAGATTAAACCACCCGCAGTTTTAGTTTCCTTTTCTACACGGCGAATGACTACGTTTTCATGTAAAGGACGAATCTTGCTCATTTCTAACTCCATAGACATTAAATAATGTCATTGATTACGAGGTGAAGATGACTTCTTATTCCTAGGTCATCGACAAATTTTTGATATGACACTTTTGTGGGGATGGAAATAATTGCTTCAAGGGGAAAGCTAAAAAAAATTTCAAATTTTGTATTATTTTTAGGCAAGCACATGCATTTTTATCATTCATCAAGCATAAACAATTATTTTTTGGGCACAAATACCTGACTCATTTCATCAAAAAAATAATGTTCAAATGAGCCATCACAATGAATCACATTAAAACTATTCGGCATATTTTTATGCAATCGCTTTGAAATCGCTGTTCCTGCATGTACTTCATAAACAGGTTGTTGCAAATCTAGTTCAAACTCTCGATTAAGATCGTAGACTGCAACTAAATGTAAATGCCCATGTAATAAAGCATAGAGTTGATGTTGTCCCCATTCCTTAATGGCAAACTTTCCTAAGCTTGGACAATCTTTTAAATGATGATTTTCATTTGAAGTATAAAAGGGTTGGTGACTAACAATAATTTTTAATTTGTTCTGTGGTGCTTTTTGTAAGATTTCATCCACATGTTGAATTTGTTCAAGTGAAATATGCCCACGGGTATGATAACGACGGCGAATACTATTCATGCCTATCAAATAAAAATGTTCAGTTACTAAAGTATTTTCTAGGCTACCAAAAAATAATTGATATAAACCAAATGGGCTAAAGACCCGATTCCACAGTTGATAAAGTGGAATATCATGATTACCAGGTACAACGAAATATGGAATTTTTAAACCATCTAAAAACTGGCGACAAGCTAAAAATTCTTTAAACTTAGCACGTTGGGTTAAATCCCCACTCACCACCACAACCTCAGGTCGTTGCTCTTGGCAAAAAGTTTGAATTGCTTGAATACATTCCTGCCGCTCAGTGCCAAAATGTAAATCAGACAGATGCAATAACATGAGGCACCATAATATTTAATGCATTTTTTTCAACATGTAATTTTAACGGAGTTGACATACTCACAATCTCACCATCTACAGCAACAGTCAGTTTAGGCTTTTTTGAATAAACAATGACCCTTTGCGCACCAAAACTATACACATCAGCTGCTTGTTCTAATTTACCTCGTATGGTTTGCAATAAAGTTTTAAATAAAGTGACCTTATCGCCCTTAGCAAGAACAACACCTGCGATTTCTCCAACTGCTGCACATTTTGAGATTTTTAAATTCAACTCTTTAAGCTGCAACTGATTATTTCCAAAGAAAATTAAAGGTGTTTTCACTGGATATTTTTGCCCATCCACCTCTATTTCTAGTTTTAACTCTTTACGATCTCGAATTAAAACATCCAAACCTGAAGTATACGCATTTAAAGGAAAGCGCCCAAAACGACGATTGTATTCTTCACGTTTTTTAATGAATAAGGGATACAGTCCTAAGCTTGCATTATTTAAATAAATTTGATCATTAATACACGCCACATGCGATGCTCGTGGTTCACCTGTGACAACGACCGTTGCAGCTTCAAGTAAATCAAGTGGAATGTTTAAAACTCTTGCCACATAGTTGAATGTTCCCATGGGTAAAATTCCCATCGGAATAGTTTGGTGCAACATTTGTGAAGCAACGGCATTTAATGTGCCATCTCCTCCTGCTGCAACAATTACACCTTGATGCATATATTGCTGATGACGCTGAAAGACTTTTTTCATTAAACTTTGAATGTTTGGCTCAGATGAAATATCAAAAACTTGGATTTCAAAGCCATGTGATGTCCAAATTGTCATCATTTGTTCATAAATATCTTCTTTTTTATTGGCATGAAACCCAGATTTTTCGTTATAAATCATGGAAAGTGGTTTAAGTTCAGTTGACATAAGTTTGATTATTTTGAAGTATTTATTCTAATTTCGCTGATTTTATAAACAATTAAAAGCAGCTTTATGTAAAATTCAAATTATGATCATTCATTTAATCAATAACAATTGAAAGTTAAATAAAATTCATAAACATTTGTTAATTATTACTATTTAAAATAAAAATAATATACATAATTTTAAAAAATGTGTTTAGATTACCCATACTTAGGACTTATATAGCTTATTTATCAACAACTTACAAGACACAACAAATAAAGTATCTTTTACGCCTTTAGTCTTATTTTTTTCATGAATATATGCTTTAATACAGCCACTTTTTTTCATACTTAAATCTAGATGGAATATCCGTCCATTTAGATTGTTTTTTGTACACAAAATTGTACACATTTAAGATAGGCCTCACCATGACCCAAGTGAACGCACCAGAATTCGTTCGTCATCCCAAGCTCATCGCATGGGTTGAAGAAATTGCTAAATTAACTAAACCTGCAAAAATTGAATGGTGTGACGGAAGCGAAGAAGAGAATCAACGTTATATCGACTTGATGATCGCTAACGGCACTATGCAAGCTTTGAACCAAGAAAAACATCCTGGTTCTTATTTAGCGAATTCTGATCCGTCCGACGTAGCGCGTGTTGAAGGTCGTACATACATCTGCTCTGAAAAACAAGAAGATGCTGGTGCGACTAACAACTGGGAAGCTCCTGCAGAAATGCGTGTTCGTCTTAACGGTTTGTTTGATGGCGCAATGGAAGGTCGTACTATGTACGTTGTTCCTTTCTCTATGGGTCCTTTAGGCTCTCATATTGCGCATATCGGTATTGAATTAACTGACTCTCCTTATGTAGCAGTAAGTATGCGTAAAATGGCTCGTATGGGCAAAGCTGTTTACGATGTACTTGGTACAGATGGCGAATATATCCCTTGCGTACATACGGTTGGTGCGCCACTTGCTGAAGGTCAAAAAGATGTTGCTTGGCCTTGCAACCCAGAAAAATATATCGTGCATTATCCAGAAACTCGTGAAATCTGGTCTTTCGGTTCAGGTTACGGCGGTAACGCATTGCTAGGTAAAAAATGCTTAGCGTTACGTATTGCATCATCTATGGGTCGTCAACAAGGTTGGTTAGCTGAACACATGTTAATCTTGGGTGTTACAAACCCTCAAGGTGAAAAACATTACATCGCAGCTGCATTCCCTTCTGCTTGTGGTAAAACCAACTTTGCAATGTTGATTCCACCAGCAGGCTATGAAGGTTGGAAAATTGAAACTGTAGGTGATGATATTGCTTGGATCAAACCAGGTGAAGACGGTCGCTTATATGCAATCAACCCTGAAGCTGGTTTCTTCGGTGTAGCGCCTGGTACAAATACCAAAACTAACCCGAACTGTATGGCAACACTTCATAAAGATGTGATCTATACCAACGTTGCTGTAAATGACAACGGTGAAGTATGGTGGGAAGGTCTTTCTAAAGAAGCACCTGCTAACCTTACTAACTGGAAAGGTCAACCACATACTGGTGAAGAAAAAGCGGCTCATCCGAATGCGCGTTTCACAGTTTCAGCAGGTCAATGTCCTTCTATTGATGCTGACTGGGAAAATCCAGCAGGCGTACCTATTTCTGCGTTCATCTTCGGTGGTCGCCGTGCCGACACTGTGCCTTTAATCTCAGAAGCTTTTGACTGGGTTGATGGCGTTTATAAAGCTGCAACGATGGGTTCTGAAACAACTGCTGCTGCTGTTGGTCAACAAGGTATTGTGCGTCGTGATCCATTTGCGATGCTTCCATTTGCTGGCTACAACATGGCTGACTATTTCTCTCATTGGTTAGAGCTTGGTGAACAAGTTGCTGCTAAAGCTGAAGCTGCTGGCAACAAACTTCCAGGTATCTACAATGTAAACTGGTTCCGTCGTGATGCTGAAGGTAACTTTGTATGGCCTGGTTTTGGTCAAAACATGCGTGTTCTTGAGTGGATCATTGACCGTTGTGAAGGTCGTGCAACGGCTGTAGATACTCCAATTGGTCGCGTTCCAACATTTGAACAATTGAACTGGACTGGTTCTGACTTCACTAAAGAACAATTTGATCTTGTAACTTCACAAGACAAAGATCAGTGGATCAAAGAACTTGAAAGCCATACTGAATTGTTCAACAAACTTGGTGAACGTTTACCAAAAGCGCTTAAAACTCGTCAAGACGAACTTTTAGAAGCGGTTAAGAAATCTGCTTAATATAAAGCAATAAAAAAGGTCACTTCGGTGACCTTTTTTTTACTAAAAATTCTCTATTTACTTACATAATTATGATGGAGAAATGCCTCATTTTTCCGTATAAAAGCCCCTACATCAACAACATCCATCATTACAATGTTAGAAGAAATTACTACAATACAACCCTATTTAACGTTATTACCAGACAATGAAGCTGTTTTTGCACCGAAAAGTGCATTTTTAGCCAAGCACTTACTTCCTCTGATTTCAATTGATTTATCTGTGGTCAACCCAAAATGGCAAGGAAAAATTCATCTAGTGAATCCAATAGAACCTTATGAATGCTATATAGGTAGTGAAACAATTGAATTTGCAGATGAATTTGCCAATGAAAATTGGTTTATTTTACAATTAAATGATGAAAATCAGTATGAATGGCTTGGCAATCCCAACTATTTCCAACTTGAAAATCCTGATTGTGATGAAGAGTTAAAACAACATAGCCAAGAAATGCATCAAGACTATTTAGAGCTTAAAGCACGCTTTAAAGAAACAGGGAAAATTATTACATCCTCATCAATTCAATATAATAGCACTTCAACAACAACACTTTTAGACCAGCTTGGTGGTGAGGTCGATTATGGAAATTGGTGTAGTCCAATTGATCAACACTTTGACTTAAAATGTATCAATGAAGATACAGATGAACAAGAAATACATCTATATGATCAGCAAGGTCAACGCTATTATTTTATCGCAGGTGTTGCAGGTTGGGACTATTGCTCGCACGGTGCAGATTGGATTTTAATGTTCTATCAACCTGAAACCAAACGGGTTTTATTTACCTTTGATTGGACTTAATTCATTCTCATTTATTTAAAAAAGAGGTCAGCAAATTACTGACCTTTTCATATTATGCGACATCTTTTTGCAATCTTCTTTCATGCAAGTCAAGTAAATATTCATCCAAAGCTTGCATCTCACTGTCACCAAATTGCAAATACAGCTTTGTTCTACGTTTTAAAATATCTTCACTTGTGACCGCCCATTCATATTCAACCAAATAGTCAACTTCTTGCGCATACAAGCCATGCCCAAAGTCTTGTCCTAGTTCATGAACTGAAGTCACATGATTCAAAAACCTCCAAACTCGTGTGCCATAAGCATGCGCCCATCGACTTGTTGTTTCAGCATCAATACCGATAATTTTATTTTCAATCTCAGCACTCAATACATCAATTGAGATTAAATTTTCAGCACCCGATAATAATGCTTTTTCTGTCCATGATTTCCCCAATTCTGGAAAAAACTTTTTTAAATGCTCCATCGCAGATTCAGCCAACTTACGGTACGTCGTTAATTTACCACCAAAGACCGATAGTAATGGGGCTTCATTTTCACACTCTTGTGATAATGACAAAGTATAGTCACGTGTAATTGCAGTAGGATTATCCGACTCATCATCACATAATGGGCGTACACCTGAAAATGTTTGAATAATATCACTTTGCGTTAACTGCATTTTAAAATGATCATTAGAAACATCTAATAAATAGTCAATTTCTTGTTGAGTAATTTCCACCTGATTTGGATCACCCGTGTATTCACGATCTGTTGTACCCAGCAAGGTATATTTCCCTAAATAAGGAATCGCAAATACAATACGTTGATCATCATTTTGCATAATAAATGCTTTATCACCCTGATAAATTTTAGGCACGATAATATGACTGCCTTGAATCAAGCGAATACCATATTGTGATTTTAAATTTAAATCCTGTTGAATAAACTTGGCTACCCAAGGTCCTGTTGCATTGACCAATACTTTAGCTTGTATTTGGTAAATACCCTGTATATTTTCCAGCTCAACAATCCAAAAACCATCTTTACGCTGTGCTGATCTACAACGTGTTTGTGTAACAATTTTTGCTCCCTGTTCTCGTGCTTGAATGGCATTTAAAACCACAAGCCGTGAGTCATCTACAGCACAGTCTGAATACTCAAAACCACGTGTTATTTCATTTTTTAGTGGGCTATTTTCAGGCTTAAATTGCACGACCTGAGAACCTTCTAGCTTTTCTCTTTTCCCTAAATGATCATAAAAAAATAAACCTGTTCGAATCAACCATGCAGGACGTAAATGAGGTTGATGCGGCATGATAAATCGCATTGGACTGATAATATGAGGTGCTTTAACCAACAAAATCTCACGCTCTGCCAATGCTTCACGCACCAACCGAAACTCTTTATATTCAAGATAACGCAAACCACCATGAATAAGCTTACTACTCGCTGAAGAGGTATGACCTGCTAAATCATCTTTTTCACATAAAAAAACTGATAAGCCACGCCCTGCCGCATCATTTGCAATACCAACACCATTAATCCCACCACCAATGACACACAAATCATAAACTGTTAAATTATCTTGCATATAATTCTCCCAAGATGCACATGATGGTTGAGTTGCTGTTCGTAAAATTTAAATTCACATATTTTTAAAGCTCATTTTTACTTTTAATTTAGTTCAAAAATGCTGCATTTTTATAAAAAATGCAAATTTGTTTTAATCCATATCAAATATTTTTATAAGATCATCATTTAAAATCAGTGAAATATGCATGATTTATAATTTATTTTCCAAAATAGAAAAAAGAATGAAAAATTTAGAAAAAAATTAACTCAATTGAACAAGCAAATCAGTCATCGTTTAATTGATAGAGCTATGGCATACTTAAAACAACAACAGTGTGGAATTAACTAAACATGAAAAAAATTGGATTATTGGGTTTAGGATTTGTTATTTTAGGGTTAACAGCTTGTCAAACCACACCACGCCAATTTAATGGTGTAACAGGTTACCAAATCGAAAACCAAAGTGAAAATTCCGCAACTCTTGCATACACATTAGCAGGGCGAGCAAATCAACAAATTGATGCCGACAAATTACAACGTGCTTGTCAAAAAGTTTTAGGCTTAAATAAAACCTATAAAATTTCAGTTTTAAGCACCAATGAAATCGCCAACCCTGCCACTGAATCTGAAGAAAAATATGGTGTTCAATTAGGACATTCACGTACATCTTTAGGCTTATCTAACACACAAAGTGTAAATAGCAGTGAAAATTATGCGACACGTCAAGCACTTGAAACACGTCCAAGCACTTTACATGTCGTACGTTATACCTGTTCTTAATTGTTTACTGAACGTTTGATATAAAATAAGGCGCGATTACAGCGTCTTATAAAAACTTACATTGCGAAATTCTTTAGCTTCGTCTAAGTCTGGCCAAGTCGTTGCGCTACGCTCATCTAACTTTTGATAATGAACATGACTAAAGTTTTTCACTCGACTATCCGCCACCCACACTTCTGGGGCAAATTTTAAAAATTCATCTAAGAAAAAGCGATTACATTGATCATATAAGACATCCGCTGCGAGTAAAACATCAACCTGCTCAGCCTTGTATAAATCATCTAAATACTCAAGTTCAACATCATTCAATAATGCATTTTCACGACATGCATCTATACTGACTTGGTCGATATCACAACAAATGACCCGTTTTGCACCTGCCATTTTTGCTGCAATCGCCACTACACCAGAGCCTGCACCAAAATCAAGCACCACCTTATCTTTCACATGATGAGGTTCTGCCAGCAGCCATTGTGCCATCGCTAAGCCAGAAGCCCAACAAAAAATCCAATAGGGTGTGTCATTCCAAATACGACGAATCACTTCATCATCCAAACGGTCTGTTGGGAAAACAGGTGGAATGAGCCACAAAGAAATCGGGGTTTCAGGCAACTGCTGTGCAAGCAGTTCACAGTTTGGAATTACTTCATGCAAAGCATCGAGTAAGTGTTGTGGGGCTTTTTGAAATTGAAATGTACAGCTCATAAGATTTCTTTTAATTCATTTTAATCTTGAAAATCCCCTCTTCTACTAGGAGAGGGTTAGGGAGAGGTCTTAATTTAATTAATGCCCTCATCCCAACCTTCTCCCTAAGGGAGAAGGAGCATCTCATTATTGTTCACAATGAAATTCCCTCTCCTCTTTTGGAGGGGCTAGAATGAGGTGTTTTATTAACCCAATGCTTTTTCAGCAGCTTCCACAGTTTGACGAATTAAAGTAGTAATAGTCATTGGACCTACACCACCCGGAACTGGTGTATAAGCAGAAGCTACATCTTCAATCCCAACAAGTTGGATATCACCAACACCACCACCTTCACGTGGATGGAAACCAGCATCAACGACAACTGCATCTTGTTTGATCCAATCTTTTTGGATCAATTCTGCTTTACCCACAGCACCCACAATAATGTCAGCTTGCTTGACAAACTCAGCAAGATTTTGAGTACGTGAATGACAAATGGTGACTGTTGCATTTGCTTCAAGCAACATCGCTGCCATTGGTTTACCCAAAATCGCAGAACGACCTACCACAACTGCGTGTTTACCCGCAATTTCAATGTTATTTTCTTTGAGAATGGTCATGATGCCCGCAGGAGTCGCTGAACCATAAGCAGCTTCACCCATTGCCATACGACCAAAACCAAGACAAGTCACACCATCAACATCTTTTTCTAAAGAAATGGCATCAAAACAAGCACGCTCATCAATTTGCGCAGGGACTGGATGCTGCAAAAGAATACCGTGTACATCAGGATTAGCATTTAATTTTTCAATTTCAGCCAATAATTGCTCAGTTGTGGTTTCTGTACCCAATTCAACTTTAAGAGAGTCCATACCTACACGACGGCAAGCATTACCTTTCATACGAACATAAGTTGCTGAAGCACCATCATCACCAACCAAAATCGTCGCAAGAATTGGGGTACGACCTGTTTTTGCTTTCAACGCTTCAACACGAGTTAACAAGTCAGTTTCAATTTGTTTTGCCAATGCACGACCATCTAAAACTAATGCCACGGCACATCTCCAAGGTAGATATGAATCAATTTTGCAAATAATACATGATTATTTAGACAATTTTATTCTATATGCTGATTTTATGTGCATACGAATAAATATAGTATTGTTTTTTTTTCAAAGGTTGCTAATATGTGCATCACCAAGACACGGTGGGATGGCAGAATGGTGATGCAGCGGACTGCAACTCCGTAAATGCCGGTTCGATTCCGGCTCCTACCTCCAATCTTGTAAGCCCGAGTGGTGAAATCGGTAGACACAGGGGATTTAAAATCCCCCGCCCACAAAGCGTGCCAGTTCGAGTCTGGCCTCGGGCACCATTTTAATACTTCTTGAAATGGTGCAATAAAGAACCCTGCAATATGCAGGTTTTTTTATGCCTAAAATTCCTCAACTTCTATAACCTTCACCCAAATTATAACAAAACGCCTACTAAATCATTGAAATACAATTATTATATAGCCACCTTAAAGCCACTATATTTATTTTCTGTATAATCATTTTTTAAAATCAGTAATTATCGACAATCTCTTGCCCTCATTTCTATTCAACACGTACAATATTCACCGACTAATCTTTCTAATTTGATAAGAAGCTATTTCTACCCGATTTAACTTCTCATGAGCAATATGAGCAAAACCCAACAGACCGCCCTCTATTTACAGCAATTAGAAAAGAAGTATCCTCAAGCTTTTAAACGCAACTATTTATTTTATAGTCAGATTAAAACCAGAGGGATTTTGGATGAATTACGTGAACTCATTCCTTGGGTTCTTGCTGCCATGATTTTTGTCAGCATTGATTTTGCCTTAGGTAATTTCATCGAAACTCATTTTCATCAATTTGACGCAACACAATCTAAAGGCATTGCGATTCTAGTCATCATGCTATTTTTTATGTTGATTGTTCCTCTAATCATTAAACAAATGAAACATAGCTCAACCCATTTATACCAACAGTTTAAAAACGTACCGCTGAAACTCGCGATTGTCATTATTATACAAACCATTAATATTGCTTTTATACAAAGTATGTTTTTACAAGGCGTTCTATTTTTCTTTGCACTTAGCTTTGGCTTTGTTAAATTTTACAAAGAAAATATGTTTAAAGCACATACCAGCACCATTGAATACTATTATTTACAACAAGTTCGTCGTGCTTGCTTTTGGTCATACAAACAAGCCCTAAAGACCAAATCAAAATTAAAGCTTGCTAAAAAAGGCTCACCAGAAGCAAAAAAATCACAAGCCCAACTGAACGAGTACCTTGAATTACATATCAGCCTATTAAAATATGAAAATGAATTGTGTAAAAATTATAAATTCATTGATTTAGATGCTTATATGGATAGTTTAATGTAAACAAAACTCGCCAATACATCAAAATACACCAGCTAATGCAGCAATAAAAAATGAATAATCACATATAACAATAAGCGAATTTTTAAAAAATTAAGCAAAAATGCTGTTTTTTAAATCAGATACTTTCGAATTGATTGAAAATAAAGCAAATAATCATAAATATACTTGCCAAGTTTTATTTTGTTCTTTATTATTGCGCTCATGCCCGAGTGGTGAAATCGGTAGACACAGGGGATTTAAAATCCCCCGCCCACAAAGCGTGCCAGTTCGAGTCTGGCCTCGGGCACCATTTTAATACTTCTTAAAATGGTGCAATAAAGAATCCTGCAATATGCAGGTTTTTTTATGCCTGAAATTTTTATCATTTATTTCTGGTGTATTTCAATTCTTCCCATTTTCACTATTTAACACCTTCTCTCTATGCAATTTTAATCAAAATGAATAAGGCAAGATATTCCCATCAAAGCAAAGCTGAATTAAATAAATAACAGAAAATGATCAACACAACAATATAAAGCAGTTCAGTGTAACTGTGATTTTGTGAATGGTATTTAAGAGAAGTTTTAGTGTAAAAGACCACTTTCATAGAGCTGAAAATGAGCTTAAATCAATCAGTAAAAATTTAAAAAAATAAAGAGCGGATTACCACTCTCTATTTGAAATTAATTCTTCCATTTCAACATCCATATAGCCTTGATCTTGCGCCACCATCATCATTGCTTCCGCAATATAATCTGCCGCAGTATCATCTAAAGATGAATCAAGATCTTCAAACTGTGGTTTCATTTTATTAATTTCCACTACAGTTTTATGTGCCACATGATAAAGTTCATCATCACTTAGGCTTGATTTTGCAATTTTTTTTGCAAAACCTTCAATGACCTGTTTGACCTCAGCAACCAAAATATCTGGATAATATTCATCGTCAAACATAGGGAGAAGTAAATCGTTAAACATATGAACCTAATATTTAGCATTCGTTAAGCGCATCTATATAACATAATGCATACAAAACAACAAACTTATCCCTGCATAAATTAAGATGCTCTATTCACTTGTTGCACTGTCGGTTTATCAGAACTTAAGCTTTTTGCTTTTTTCAACAAGCCAATAAATTCATCTTTCAAACCAAATTCATCAGGTTGCTGAGCTGACTGTGCCAGTTGTAAAATATCATTCCAACCCATTGAACCCATATACTTACTGCTATTAAGTTGCTGACCATAACTTGCCACCGCAAGCGCAAAACGCGTATCACCACTCGCCTGAGTTAATGGCTTAGATGACGCTGAAATAGGCTGGGTTAATAAAATACTTTTTGCTTGATTTGGTAATTTATAACGTAAATTTAAATAAGCATACTCCGTCTTACTTCCCTGTGCTTTTGCCTCATTTTGATAACGAGAATCAGCCAACCAACCTTTTTGACCTGTTGGAATAATTTCATAGAAAGCAGTCACTGTATGTCCAGCTCCGATATCACCTGCATCAACCTGATCATTATTAAAATCTTCTTGCTTCAACATACGATTTTCATAACCAATCAAGCGATATTCTTTTACTGTGGCAGGATTAAACTCAACTTGAATTTTTACATCTTGAGCCACTGTTGCAAGTGTTGAACTAAGCTGTTGTTTTAATACCTTCTTCGCTTCATTTTCATTATCAATATAGCTATAGTTCCCATCACCAGCATCCGCTAATTGCTCCATAAGCTGCTCATCATAATTACCACGACCAAAACCTAAAGTCGTAAATGAAATACCTGTTTTGCGCTTCTCAGCAATCATATTTTTTAAGGTATCAAAATCTGTAATCCCGACATTAAAATCTCCATCTGTAGCAATTAAAATACGGTTAATCCCATTTTGAATAAAAGATTTTTGCGCCTCTTTATATGCCATTTGAATCGCACTTTCACCCGAAGTAGAACCACTTGCCGAAAGGTCATTTATGGCATTTAAAATTTTGCTTTTTTCATTTCCTGAAGTTGGCTCTAGTACAACCTCCTCATGTCCAGAATACGTAATTAAAGTCACTTTATCCTGAGGACGAAGCTGCTCAGTTAAAATTGTTAAGGTTTTTTTAACTAAAGGTAACTTTTTCTCTTCATCCATACTGCCTGAAACATCAACTAAAAATACCAAGTTTGCAGGAGGAAGCTGTTTTTGATCAATATTTTTAGCCTGAATCCCGATACGAATCACTTTTGCATTGGCTTGCCAAGGTGAATCTACGGTTTCAGTATTGACCGAAAATGGATGTTGACCTGTAGGCTGTGGATAATGATAATTAAAATAATTGATCATCTCCTCTACACGCACTGCATCTACAGGCGGTAAGGTTTTGTCTTGTGTCAGGAAGCGTCGTACATTGGCATAACTTCCCGTATCTACATCAGCACTAAATGTTGACACAGGCTCTTTTGCAACAATTTTTACCGTATTTTGTTCATTTTTTTGGTAGTTTTCAGTATTTCCCTCAGAACCATAGGCTTCTGCTTCTACAACCGCATCTGCTGCGACGACTTCTGTAGCTGCCATATCACTTACTGCTTCTTCGGTTTTTTTAGAACACCCTGACAGTAGTACCGTCATCATTGATGCTACTAAAATTGTGTATTTCATTTTCATCACTCAATCCTCAATTCAAATTTTGTAATTTTTCTGATTTATATCGATATACTTCATTTGTTATATTATAACATTAATCTATTTTAGCAATATGAGACTTGAATTTGGTTGACATGATTTTATAGTCATTTTGTAATTTTAAAATTAATCATAAATATCAAATATTTAAATAAATAAAGCACAAATTATCAAATCTAAAGATCTCAAAATAAAAAACACAACAAGAACTGTGTTCTCATTGTGTGAAATTTTATAACTATTTTAAGCAAAATTTAAAAATTAAGTTGCAGCTGCTAAAGTTGCTTGCCATACCAATATCGCTTCATGCATCGCTTTTACATCATGTGCACGCACCATACATGCGCCCTGCTGAATACTCATCAGATGTGCAGTAACACTCCCAACCGCACGATTTTGCGCATCTGCTCCACCTAATGCCTCACCAATAAAACGCTTACGTGAAAGTGCAGAAAGTATTGGATATCCCATTTCATTTAACTTATACAGTTCATTCAATAGTTTTAAGTTTTGCTGAGCATTTTTTGCAAAACCAAAGCCTGGATCAATCATAATATTTTCAGGTTTTACACCTGCATCTAAAGCATCCGCTACACGTTGTTTTAACTCATAGATGACATCCGTTGTCACATCTTGATATTGATCCAAATTATTCATCGTGGTCGGCTCACCACGCATATGCATAATGATCACAGGAATGTCCAAATCAGCCGCGACTTGTAAAGCATGAGGTCGTGTTAATGCACGCACATCATTCCAAATATGCGCACCTGCTTGAACCGCTGCTTTAATCACTTCAGGTTCAGAAGTATCAATTGAAATAACAACATCTAATTTTGCCAATGCTTGCACAACAGGAATGACTCGCTGTAGCTCTTCTTCAACAGAAACAGGAGAAGCACCCGGTCTTGTTGATTCTCCACCAACATCAATTACAGTTGCTCCATCTACAATCATTTGTTGAGCAAATGCAATCGCCTGTTCAACTTCATTATGCATTCCTCCATCACTAAACGAATCTGGTGTGACATTTAAAATCCCCATGACATGTGGTTTAGATAAATCTAATGTCAAATTCCCACAATTTAAAACTCGTTGAGTTAAGGGTATCAACTGCATAAGAACACTCCATTTTTACATTGCTATATTCTAACAAGTTCACTCCTTAAAATACTGAAATGTTTTACACCCCATAAATAATTTAAATAGAATAAAAAAAGAGCCTCTAAATAGAGACTCTTTTAACCATCATCAACATATTAATTTGCTGGTAATGGTGGAGGTGTTGATGGACCATTATTTGGAGTTACATCAATAACTGGGTTTTCAGCAATATAAACTTTTGGTGGTTGTGGTTCACGACCTTCCATAATGTCACGGATTTGATCACGATCAATCGTTTCCCATTCCATCAAAGCTTTTACCATTGCGTGTGCAATATCTTTATTATTTTCAAGAATCTCACGTGCAACTCGATACTGCTCATCCAAAATACGACGTACTTCCTGATCAACCATTTGTTGTGTTGCTTCAGAAATTGTACGACTACCTACATTACCAAAGAAGCCATTTTGATTTTCATCTTCATAAACCATTACGCCCATTTTCTCAGACATACCGTACTTCGTAACCATTGCACGTGCCATTTTCGTTGCACGTTCAAAGTCATTTGAAGCACCAGTCGACATTTGGTTAATAAATACTTCTTCAGCAATACGACCACCAAAAAGAATTGAAAGTTCATTCAACATCTTATCTTTATAATGGCTAGTTTGATCATGTTCAGGTAACTGCCAAGTTACTCCCAAAGCCCAACCACGCGGCATAATCGTTACTTTATGCACAGGGTCTGTACCTGGAAGAATTTCAGCAACAATCGCATGACCTGCTTCATGGTAAGCAGTTGCACGACGTTCTTCTTCACGAATCACCATCGACTTACGTTCAGGACCCATGTAGATTTTATCTTTAGCATCTTCAAAGTCATGCATATCGACAGTGTTCTTGTTACGACGCGCAGCGAATAACGCTGCTTCGTTCACAAGGTTTGCCAATTGTGCACCTGAGAAGCCAGGCGTACCACGTGCTAGAACTTTAACATCCACACCTGTTACAGAAGGCAATTTCTTCAAGTGAACATTTAAAATTTGCTCACGACCTTTGATGTCTGGAAGACCTACCATCACTTGACGGTCAAAACGACCTGGACGTAGTAAAGCTTTATCGAGTACATCTGCACGGTTTGTTGCAGCAATGACGATAATACCTTCATTGCCTTCGAAACCATCCATTTCTACAAGCATTTGGTTCAGCGTTTGCTCACGTTCATCGTGACCACCACCTGTACCTGAACCACGGTGACGACCAACTGCATCAATCTCATCAATAAAGATGATACATGGTGCATGACGTTTTGCTTGTTCGAACATGTCGCGCACACGTGATGCACCAACACCCACAAACATTTCAACGAAATCAGAACCTGAGATACTAAAGAATGGTACTTTTGCCTCACCTGCAATCGCTTTTGCAAGTAAAGTTTTACCAGTACCCGGAGGACCTACCATCAACACGCCTTTAGGAATTGTTGCACCTAAGCGTTTGAATTTTGCTGGATCCTTTAAGAAATCAACAATTTCAACAACTTCTTGTTTTGCTTCGTCACAACCTGCAACATCTGTAAATGTTACTTTGATTTGGTCTTCTGAAAGCATTTTTGCTTTTGACTTACCAAAACTCATTGGACCATTTTTACCGCCTGCGCCACCACCCATGTTGCGCATAAAGAACATGAATAACAAAATGATTAAAAGCACAGGGAAGCTTGCGATAAGAAGCTGCATCAATAAACCTTGACGCTGAGGTGCAGTACCTTCAACAACAACGTTATTTTTGATTAGAGTAGGCATCAATTCAGGATCTTGAACCGCAGGACGGATACTTTCAAAATCTGAACCATTGGTTTTTTCGCCACTTATTCTTTCACCATCAATAGTGACTTGTTTAATCTGACCTGCATTAACCGCTGTAACAAACTCAGAATAGTTCATTGCTGCAGGCTTATTGCGGTCACTAATGTTACTGAAAATTAAAATCAGCACACCAAGTATCACAAGCCACAAGACGGCGTTTTTGAAGAGATCGCTCAAAGCTTTATTCCCATATCAATCTAATTTGACCATGCCCATAGAGGGTGATCCTAACAAAAAGCGAGTAATGAATTTCGCAATAAATTTTAAAAACGTACAAAATGCACAATTTTTAACAACTTGGCAAGAAGACTTATTGACAATTCATACATGAATTACACGATTCATTTCAATTTTTTTCAAAAATGCCTTTCAGTTGCATAATGTTATCTCATTATTCAACCAATACAGCTTTCATGAAACAATTTCAAACATAACACATGCATCAGAAAATGCTTTAGAAAAATTCACATTCTCTTTTATCAAAAATTCTTACTGCGAAGCCTTTTTACGACCTTGTCCAATTAAAAAAACTTCTTTTGAACGTGCTCGTGATGCAGCGGGTTTCGCTGTTTTCAACACATCAAAACTACTGACGACTTGTTTACGAAATTCATCAAAACCGTCCCCTTGGAAAACCTTAACTACAAATTGCCCTTTAGGTCCTAAAACCTTATTCGCAAAATCAAGTGCAAGCTCACACAAGTAAATTTGACGAGGTTGATCTACTGCCTTATTACCTGATGTATTGGGGGCCATATCTGAAATTACAACGTCTACAGTACGTCCATTTAAAATATTTAACAATTTTTCAAAAACTTCTTCTTCACGAAAGTCACCTTGCAAAAAGGTAACATCAGGTAAAGCATCCATTTCTAAAATATCTGAAGCAATGACTAAACCTTTATCACCAACGAGTTTTCCTGCAATTTGTGACCAACTTCCTGGTGCAGCACCAAGATCGACTACAGTCATACCCGGTTTAATCATTTTATATTTTTCTTGAATTTCAAGTAGCTTATACGCAGCACGAGCACGATAGCCTTCTTTTTGTGCTTTTTTCACAAAAGGATCATCTAAATGCTCTCTCATCCACGCACGACTACTTTTAGATAACTTTTGGTTGGTAATGCGTGTAGCCATAACTCTCTTAATACAAATTAATAATCCGCTCTTGATTGTACGTGAAAAATATTCGTATTGCAGTATGCAACAGCATTTAAATCATCTGTTATTCGTGTGTTTTTTTAAATCAGCATAATCGATTATTTCTACAGAATTTACAGCGCAGTGATATGGCTTTTGTTATACTAGGTCGTTTTTAAAATTAGGTTATGCTTATATGGCAACTCTCTCTATCCAAGAACGTAAACGTTTACGTCAAATCGGACATGCATTAAACCCTGTCGTAATGCTGGGCGATAAAGGCTTGACTGATAGTGTCGTTGAAGAATTAAACCGTGCTTTACACGATCATGAGCTTATTAAGATCAAAATTGCAGGTGAAGATCGCGAAGCTCGTGCTGCGCTCATCACTGAAATTGCAAATACTACTGAAGCTGAAGTCGTACAAACCATTGGTAAAATTGCTTTGCTTTATAAAAAAGCTGCAAAACAAAATCCTAAACTGTCGAACTTAGTTCGTCACGCTCATCTTTCAAATTAAGATTATTGTTTCATGGCAAGTTATGAACTCAATGCTTTTGATCGTCGATTTCAAAGCATTTCTCTCGTTGGTGCGATTGAACAAGTCAGTCCCTATACACTCAATGTGGGTTATTGGTTAAGAGATCCTAATCAACTCATTTTGTATCCTGACTTGGTTGCATCTCATCCACGTTTAGATTTTCTTTGGGAAAAAACTTGCTTTGAAATTTTTATAGGCGTACAGGGCGAAGATTATTATCGTGAGATTAACCTTTCCCCTTCGCAAGCATGGCAAGCTTATCAGTTTGAAGAATATCGCTATCCTGAAACTATGCCACCACAAGTTGCGTATGATATTGAACTCAATCAATTAAAACGCACGCATTATGGCTTAAATGTTAGCCTCGATTTAACTGAATTTATGTTAGCCCATAAGTTAAAGTGGTCTGATCTTTTTATTGGTCTAACAGCAGTTTTAGAAACATCACAAGCACAGCAGTTTTATGCTATGCAGCATAGTGGGCAAAATGCAGACTTTCACAATAAACGTGATTGGCTACATATCTTTTAAGCCACATTGTCTTAATGAAATGTAAAAGTAACAAAAGCAAAAGGTTCCCCCCTTTTGCTTTATCTTTTTACAGCCAACTACCAACATCACTAGGAGATAAAACAATAAAAATAAATTGCTGATGAGAACAATCATATAAAGTATGCCCCTCCCATAACCAGAAACAAAATCCAATATAAATTTCATATAAAATTCACCCAAACTCTGTGTCAAAACTCCAAACATATACAAAGCCTAAAAGAGCGTTATGCCACCTCATTTTCCATTTTCTAATGTTTTGAATAATTCGTTTTAAAATTTATTTTTAAACTGATGATTATTTCCAACCCACTTAAACTGACTAATAAATAATACAAATGAACATTTTTTATGAAATGGTACACAAATAAAACGCCTGCTCATGCTTTATTTTTAAGCTATTTTTTTATAACTCAAAACAATGGGGAAATATTTTTTACCAATCGTTAAATTTATTACGTTTTACTATTTTTAATAAAAACCTTGCTAACAAGCTAAACTATAACAATAAATTTTAAATTTTGATTTATCGAATAAATATTACATTTTAGCGATTAGATATTCATTTCCCATGAAACAGAAACTCGCTCTAAATACAAGGCGTTTATCTGACATATTGTTAATTTTTTACATGGACTTCAAAGGTAATGATGCGTATAATGCAGTGTTAAGTTATAAGCGAGCAGACACAGGGAGGGTAGGATTTAATTAACCTTCCTTTTTTTTCGTCTACTCGCTTTTTTACAGCCCTATTTTTGTGGTTTTAGTTCAGGAGCTTTGGTTTGAGCACCCCCGCCATTTTAGCCCTTGCTGACGGTACTATCTTTAAAGGTACATCGATCGGCGCTACGGGAAGTACGACTGGTGAAGTCGTTTTTAACACTGCCATGACTGGTTATCAAGAAATCTTGACTGATCCAAGTTATGCCCAGCAACTTGTAACTTTAACTTATCCTCATATCGGTAATACTGGTTGTAATGACGAAGACGCTGAGTCTGGTCGCATTCACAAAGTCTGGGCGAATGGTTTAATCATTCGTGACTTGCCTTTATTACATAGCAACTTCCGATCAACGCAATCTTTAGGCGACTATTTAAAAGAACATAATGTCGTTGCAATTGCAGATATCGACACACGCAAATTAACACGTATTTTACGTGATAAAGGCGCACAAAATGGTTGTATTCTTGCTGGTGAAAATATCACTGAAGAAGAAGCCATTGCAAAAGCACGTGCATTTGGTGGTTTAAATGGTTTAGACCTTGCCAAAGAATGTTGCGACCCTGAAGGTTTTGAATGGACTGAAGGCTCTTGGGTTTTAGGTCAAGGTTTCTCTCAGCCTGAAGCTAAATTCCATGTTGTTGCATACGATTACGGTGTCAAAACCAACATCTTACGTATGCTTGCAGATCGCGGTTGTAAATTAACTGTTGTTCCTGCACAGACACCTGCTGAAAAAGTTCTTGCTTTGAATCCAGATGGCATATTCTTGTCAAATGGTCCTGGCGACCCAGCAGCATGTGACTATGCGATTGAAGCAGTAAAAACAATTGTGGAAGATGCACGTAATATGCCTGTATTTGGGATCTGCTTAGGTCACCAAATTCTTGCTCTTGCATCTGGTGCTAAAACTGTGAAAATGCCTCACGGTCACCACGGTGCAAACCATCCTGTACAAAATCTTGAAGATGGTACAGTGATGATTACTTCTCAAAACCATGGCTTCGCAGTAGATGCAGAAACTTTACCTGCAACTCTAAAAGCAACGCACAAATCATTGTTCGATCAAACCCTGCAAGGGATTCATCGTACAGACAAGCCAGCGTTTAGCTTCCAAGGTCACCCTGAAGCAAGCCCTGGTCCACATGACTGTGCACCATTGTTCGATCATTTCATCGAACTTATTGAAGCATCTAAGAAGTAATTAAGGAGCGATCATGGCTAAACGTACAGACATTAAAAGCATCCTGATTATTGGTGCGGGTCCGATTGTCATCGGTCAAGCATGTGAGTTTGACTACTCAGGTGCACAAGCATGTAAAGCGCTTCGTGAAGAAGGTTATCGTGTTATTTTGGTGAACTCTAACCCAGCCACCATTATGACTGACCCTGCTATGGCAGATGCAACGTATATCGAACCGATTACTTGGCAGACTGTTGCGGCAATCATTGAGAAAGAACGCCCAGATGCAGTTCTTCCTACAATGGGTGGTCAAACTGCTTTGAACTGTGCTCTTGCACTTGATGAGCATGGCATTCTCAAAAAATTCAATGTTGAATTGATTGGTGCGACCAAAGAAGCCATCGAAAAAGCGGAAGACCGTAAACTTTTCGATATCGCAATGCGTAAAATTGGTCTTGAATGTCCAAAAGCTGACATTGCTGAGTCAATGGAAGAAGCTTTAGCGATCCAAGCACGTTTTGGTTTCCCTGTGATTATCCGTCCTTCATTCACTATGGGTGGTTCAGGCGGTGGTATCGCATACAACAAAGAAGAATTCATTGAAATCTGTGAACGCGGTTTCGATCTTTCTCCAACTAAACAATTATTGATTGATGAATCTTTAATTGGTTGGAAAGAATACGAAATGGAAGTTGTTCGTGATAAAAACGACAACTGTATCATCGTATGTGCGATTGAAAACTTCGACCCAATGGGTGTACACACAGGTGACTCCATCACTGTTGCGCCTGCACAAACATTGACAGACAAAGAATATCAATTGATGCGTAATGCATCTTTAGCTGTTCTTCGTGAAATTGGTGTTGAAACGGGTGGTTCAAACGTTCAGTTCGGTATTAACCCGAAAGATGGTCGTATGGTCATCATCGAGATGAACCCACGTGTTTCTCGTTCTTCTGCACTTGCGTCTAAAGCAACAGGTTTCCCGATTGCAAAAATCGCAGCAAAACTTGCTGTAGGTTATACGCTTGATGAATTGAAAAATGACATCACTGGCGGTACAACGCCTGCATCATTCGAACCGTCAATTGACTACGTTGTCACTAAAGTTCCACGTTTCAACTTCGAAAAATTCCCACAAGCTGACGCAACTTTGACGACACAGATGAAATCTGTGGGTGAAGTGATGGCGATTGGTCGTAACTTCCAAGAGTCTGTAAATAAAGCACTTCGTGGTCTTGAAGTGGGTGCTTGTGGTTTTGATGAAAAAATCGCGCTAGGTACTGAAGGTGCACGTGAAAAGATTTTAGTTGAGCTTAAAGTTCCGGGTCCTGAGCGTATTTGGTATGTAGCTGACGCGTTCCGTCACGGCTTCACTTTAGATGACGTTTTTGAAGCGACCAAAATTGACCGTTGGTTCTTGATCCAAATCGAAGATATTGTTAAAACTGAAAATGAAATCAAAACTTTAGGTTTTGGTGATTTGAATGCCGACAACATCCGTGCATTCAAACGTAAAGGTTTATCTGACCTTCGCATTGCGAACTTGATGGGCATTTCACAAAAACAATTCCGTAAACACCGTTGGAACTTGGGCGTAACCCCTGTTTACAAACGTGTAGATACATGTGCTGCTGAGTTTGAATCAGATACAGCGTATATGTATTCAACTTACGATGAAGAGTGTGAATCGAACCCATCGACTAAAGATAAGATCATGGTGATCGGTGGCGGTCCTAACCGTATTGGTCAAGGGATCGAGTTCGATTACTGCTGTGTACACGCGGCGCTTGCAATGCGTGAAGACGGTTACGAAACCATCATGGTGAACTGTAACCCTGAAACAGTTTCTACCGATTATGATACATCTGATCGTTTGTACTTCGAACCAATTACGCTTGAAGATGTACTTGAAATCGTACGTACTGAAAAGCCTAAAGGTATTATCGTACAGTACGGTGGTCAAACTCCGCTTAAATTGGCTCGTGCTTTAGAAGAAGCAGGTGCGCCAATTATCGGTACATCTCCAGATGCAATCGACCGTGCAGAAGACCGTGAACGTTTCCAACAAATGATTCAACGTCTACAACTTCGTCAACCAAACAACAGCATTGTAAAATCTGCTGAAGAAGGTATGGCTGAAGCTGCAAAAGTGGGCTATCCATTAGTAGTACGTCCTTCGTATGTATTGGGTGGTCGTGCGATGGAAATCGTATACAACGATGACGAACTTAAACGCTACTTACGTGATGCGGTTCAAGCATCAAATGAAGCGCCTGTTCTTCTTGACCATTTCTTAGATGATGCGATCGAAGTTGACGTAGACTGCGTATCTGACGGTAAAGACGTTGTGATTGGCGGTATCATGCAGCATATTGAACAAGCAGGTATTCACTCAGGTGACTCAGCATGTTCTATTCCTCCTTATTCTCTTTCTCAAGAGATTCAGGATGAAATGCGTCGTCAAACAGTTGCAATGGCAAAAGAACTTGGCGTTGTTGGTCTGATGAACGTTCAGTATGCTGTAAAAGGTAATGACGTTTATATTTTAGAAGTAAATCCACGTGCATCACGTACTGTGCCATTCGTTTCTAAATGTATCGGTGACTCTTTAGCAAAAGTTGCTGCGCGTTGTATGGCGGGTCAATCTTTAGAATCTCAAGGATTCACTAAAGAAATCATCCCGACTCATTTTGCAGTAAAAGAAGCTGTATTCCCATTCAACAAGTTCCCTGGTGTAGATCCAATTCTTGGACCTGAGATGAAATCTACAGGTGAAGTGATGGGTGTAGGTAAAACTTTTGGTGAAGCATTCTATAAAGCTGTTTTAGGTGCAAATGAACGTTTACCTGGTCTTCCTACCGAAGGCGAAGTAAAACACGCATTTATTTCTGTACGTGATTCTGACAAGCCTCGTGCTGTTGGTATTGCAAAACAGTTAACTGATCTTGGCTTCAAAGTTATCGCTACTGGCGGAACTTATGATGTAATTAAAGATGCAGGTATTGAATGTGAACGTGTGAACAAAGTCACAGAAGGTCGTCCTAATATCGTCGATCGCTTGAAAAATGGCGAAGTTCAGCTCATTATCAATACAACTGAAGGTAAACAAGCTCAGCAAGATTCGTTCTCGATTCGTCGTTCAGCACTTCAAGGTAAAGTGTATTACACTACAACCTTAAATGGCGCTGATGCTGTTTGCCAAGCTTTAGCAATTAAATTGCCAATGGATGTATACCGTTTGCAAGATTTACAAACTGTAGGTTAATTCGTTTACCGAGAAGTCCCGTCACCTCTCGGTGGCGGGCTTTTTTCATTTCTAAACCTATGTTTTTTTCATACACTCACAAATTGAGGGACAACAATGCAACGTTATCCTATGACACCTGAAGGCAAGGTAGCCTTAGAAAAAGAACTTCAGCAGTTAAAATCTGTTGATCGTCCACGTATTATTGCAGCGATTGCGGAAGCACGTGAACATGGGGATTTAAAAGAAAATGCAGAATACCATGCAGCACGTGAACAGCAAGGTTTCTGTGAGGGACGTATTCAAGATATCGAAGGTAAACTCGGTGCTTGTCAAGTGATTGATGTTAAAGAACTTGAACAAACAGGTCGTGTTGTTTTTGGTGTGACGGTGACCATCGAAAACTTAGATACTGAAGAACAAAAAACCTACCAAATCGTAGGTGATGATGAAGCTGATTTTAAAATTAATAAAATTTCTGTGAATTCACCTATCGCGCGTGGTCTTTTGGGTAAAAATGAAGGTGATGAAGCTAAAATCATCACGCCACAAGGCGAAGTTGAATATGAAGTTGTCAGTGTTGAATATCTTTAATTCATATTAAAGCACAATATTTGATAGAATTTAGGGCTGATCATTCAGCCCTTTTTTATGCTTGCTCGAAAATGACCATATTAGCTACGTACTTCAAAGCAAAACGCCATTGTTAATTTTCACTATTCTTTTTAAAGTGTTATAAAATAAAAAATCAAGTGGAAATATTATGAAAGCAGGACGAGTGAGTCGTACCGCTGAAGCCGCAGCAGCATTACGTGCCAACCATCATCTAAATGCTGAAAATCCTGTATTTTCAGACTCATACGCTTTTGATATGACCAATGCACGTTGGCGTGTACTATTGAATAATTCGTTAGTTCGTAAAACCTTAAATTCAAGTTTTATGAACAAAACTTTTGGGAAACTGACTGGGCAAGTGGTAGGTCGTTCACGCTATAGTGAAGATTTATTACAGCAAGCGATTGAAAATAATAATGTTCAACAATATGTATTAGTTGGCGCAGGCTTAGATTCCTTTGTTTTACGTTTAGCTGATCAATATCCACAACTAAAAATTTTTGAAGTGGATCATCCCGATACACAAAAAACTAAGATTGAAAAACTAAAGAAAATTTCTAAATCGAATCAATTGCCCGCTAATGTCGAATTTGTCAGCATAGACTTTGAAAAAGAAAAATTATCGGATGCTTTAAAACGTAGTGGATTTGATTCTGATCATGCTGCATTTTTTTCTTGGTTAGGCACAACACATTATTTAATACCTGAAACAACTTTAGCCACATTGCAAAATATTGCCTCAATTGCAGCGCAAAATAGTGAGGTGGTGATGGACTATTCTGTGGACTATAAAGCCTTGAAAGGTTTTGAGCGCTTAGGATCACATTTTGTAATTCAATTTACACGTTTTATGAAAGAACCGTTGATGGGCGCATTTATTCCTAAAGAGTTACATAATGCTGTGCAAAAAATGGGTTATGCAGTTATAGAGGATTTATCTGGCATTGATATTACTGAGCGTTATTTTCATCATCGTCCTGATCATATTCGCCATACACATGCTTCTCATTTGATTCATTTAAAACTTGTATAAATTTCCACATCCTCTAAATTACTGAAATAGCCTAGTTTTAGATACTACTTAGGCTATTTTACTTAATTTTTGATTCTTGCTCATATAGAATAGCCAAATATGCTTTCTGCTTTGTACTCTCTATGACTGACGCCATCAACTCACCTGTTAAACATTGGTGTGAATTTGAATTTATTTCTAAAACTGTGAAAAACCCCAATATTCATATTAAAGGAAATTATTCTTATTATTCAGCCTATTGGGATCAGGGTTTTGAGCGTTGTGTGGTGCGTTATTTACATGATAAACCTTCAACGCCAGAAAAGCCGATTGATCAGTTATATATTGGCAATTTTGTCTGTTTTGGTGCTGAATGTGTGATCATGATGGGAGGAAATCAGTTGCACCGTCCTGATTGGATTTCGACCTTTCCTTTTGATACCCGTAGTTTTTTGCCTGCGGGTGATACAGTCATTGCCGATGGCTGTTGGATTGGTAGTCGTGCCATGATTATGCAAGGGGTAAAACTGGGTGAAGGTGCTGTGGTGGCAACGGGTGCTGTGGTCACGCAAGATGTACCACCCTATGCAATTGTTGGTGGTGTCCCTGCAAAAATTATAAAATATCGTTTTTCAGAAGAAGATATAACAAAACTGCTTTCTCTTAAATTATATGAAATAGATGAAAAGCAGTTTCTAAAAATGCGAGAGACGTTGCAAAATCATGACTTAGATCAACTCAGTTCATTGATCGAAACACTGAAATAAAAATTAACTACTCACGTATCATCTTGCTAACCATCCTTCTTTTGAGAGTCAGTAGTTTTGGAACAACTTATTCATCACCTCTATCTTATTGCGAATGAGTATCCATCATTGACATTCATCGTCAATAAAAAAAGCCCAAACTATTTTAAGTATTTACCTAAAATATTTGGGCTTTTTTGACAAAGTTTACTTAGTCTTTAGACTCATCGGGTGGAACTTCAGTAATTTTCCCACCACGTGCTAAAAATGCAGCAACTTCATCTTCCAATGCTTGGCGTTGTTTCAGCTTCGCAGTCACCGTTAGAGTTTCTGCTTCTGCTAAGTCAGTGTCAGTCACACTAGAATCAGCAGCATTTGCACCTTTCTCGGCTGCTTTTGCTTCATCATCATCAACTACATTGTCATCATTTTCATCATAATCATTTGTATCCGTCATTTAAGCTCTCCCCATGAATGACTCAGATCATTACCAAAATAAGGTTTATTTACGAAGAAATGTACCAATCTCTTTGGCATTCGCCTAGTACTAAATACACTAAAAGCGCATATTTTTTAACCAAATTAGTAATTTTATTTAAATGATTGTCTAAAAAATATCAAATCCTATTTAAATTGCATAACGTGTATTTTGTAAATTTGATAAACCATTTGCCTGCATCATAAAACGTTCTTTTAAAAATGCGGAATGTTCAATCTGTTTTAAACCAAAGTTTCTAGCCCAAACAAAAGGAAATAATTCAGCCGACTCTAACCAACCAATGATTGACATACTATGCATCATGGCATCATTTTGTCCTTTGCGTAGATGTTCATAACGCTTCAAAGTTTGCTCATGTGCCCATACGCCACGCTTTAAATCATGTAATAACACATCACATAAAATAGCAGCATCTAAACAACCAATATTTACCCCTTGTCCTGCCAAAGGATGAATCACATGTGCAGCATCACCAATCAGTGCTAAACCTTCTTTAACATAACGCTGTGCAGCACGCGCCTTGAGTGGAAATTTTGCACGTGGCGTTGCTTCTAAAATTTCTCCCAACATATGATGACTTTCTTGGGTTAAAAGCTGACAAAACTCGGCATCATTTAAAGCAGCATATTCATCTGCATAATCATCAGGTAGTGTCCAAACAATTGAAATCCAATGTTCTGCTTGTTCAGGTACTAAACTTGCCATGGGTAAAAATGCTAAAGGTCCTGTCGGATGAAAAATTTGTCGTGCAACATATTGATGAGGTTGTGTGCTACGAATCGCACAGGTTAACCCTGCTTGCTTGTAGTCCAAAATATCTAAATCAATAAATGCTTGCTCTCGTACAAATGAATTTGCCCCATCTGCACCAATTACTAATTTGGTTTTCAAGTTTGAGCCATCTGCAAGTTGAATGATCCAATATCCAACAGCTTGCTCTACACGAGTCACTTTAACTTGGGTACGATAGTCTTTTAATTTTTCCAGCATCGTTTGTTGAATGGCAAGATTTAAAACACTCGGTTCTACCATGGAACCTAGACTTTGTTCATCTGTGGGAAAATGTGTAGAAGCTTGACCAAAATTAATTTCGCCATAGCCATTTTTATTCCAAACTTGCATACCTGTATAAGGCATTTGACGTGCAATTTTATCCCATATATTCACTTTTTTAAGCAAATGAATAGTGGCCTGACTGAGTGCTAAAACACGTGGATTTGCGACAGCTAAAGTTTTGCTTTCATCTAAAATAGGTGCAGCATCCAAAACAGTCGCTTGTACACCACCTTCGGCAAGTAATAAAGCAGTTAAACCACCCACTAACCCACCACCCACAATCACCACGTCTAATATATTCTGTGTAGTTTGACTCATGCTTTTAGCCCCATTGCATAATTGGCAACTAAAGGTTTAATCCCAGGAATAAGATCAAAAGCCACCAAACCTGTATTACGTAGCAGTTTTAACATTGGATTTTGATTACTAAAACCACGTACAACTGAATCACAAAATTTAATCACACGCTTTTGATCTGACAAACGCGCTTGCTCATAGGCTTTGAGTATTTCAGGCTCACCAATATCGTTTTTATGAACCACTTGTTGATGAAGATAGCGAACTAAAACATCTGCATCACGCATACATAAATTAAAACCTTGCCCTGCCACAGGATGAATAGTATGAGCAGCATTGCCCATTAAAATGACACGACCTACAGCTTGTTGATGTGCTAATACTTGTGATAGCGGAAAACTAAAACGCTTTCCTGTTTTAATAAATTTCC
This sequence comes from Acinetobacter sp. 226-1, assembly GCF_030329325.1. NCBI lineage: Bacteria > Pseudomonadati > Pseudomonadota > Gammaproteobacteria > Moraxellales > Moraxellaceae > Acinetobacter > Acinetobacter sp. 226-1. The sequence continues at coordinate 141,564 of NZ_JACANU010000002.1, read as the reverse complement.
CTGCACGATCTCCATAGGTTTTTTGCAAAGCATCAAGGAAATGTTGATCATTTTCTTCACCCAACCATTCATGTTCAGTTCCTTTGGTCACAGGCCAAACTACTGAACGGCGATATTCACCAGGTAAAGGTAATAGTGCTAAAGGTCCTAAATGACTAAAGCGTTCAAAACCTACTTGATGATGTGGTTTAGACGTCTGTACAGTGGTCACAATAGCAACTTGCTCATAATCATGTACGTCTACACCAACACCTAAAGCCTGACGACAAAATGAATCTCGACCATCCGCAGCAATGACTAATTTGGCTTTGAGTGCATGAATGTACTCTCCTCCACGTGTTGCTTCTATTTGTACTTCATCTTGATTTTGAGTCAGTGACGTGACTTGCACACCATCAATGAGTTCAATCAAGGGTTGTTGACGTACTTGAGTTAATAACACACGTCCTAACCATGCATTTTCAATCACCTGACCAAAGCTTTCGACTTTTTCTTCATCTGCTTTTAAACGTGCCTTACCAAAACTACCTTGCTCAGTAATATGCACTTCTAAAATTGGGGTAGCATGTTGTTGTAATGCATCCCATAGTCCAAGCTTCTGATAAATCTGCACTGTACGACGAGATAATGCTGTATTACGAGCATCAAAGCTTGAGTGATAAGGTGCAAGGGTTGCATCATCATAATTTGGATATTTGATTGCCTCGAGCAATTTAACTGCGATATTTGCTTTTGCCAACATCAGAGCCAAACTTAGCCCAACCATCCCACCACCCACAATAATGACTTCTTGCTGCATGTTTTAACCCTTTCTATATGCAATTCAGCATGCTGAATACTGCTTATCTTGATTGATTTTATATTACATGAAGCGCAATGATTTTTATATTGGATTAGTATCTTGTTCGGTGTGATTTGGCAGCGTTATGTTAATCTAGGCAAAATTCGTTTTATAAAAATATGAAAAAATGTTTATTGCACATGTACCTTCTGGCTATATTTTAGCAGATCTATTAGACAAAAAATTAAAACCCAATCCTCTCAGTCGTAAAGCGTTTTATAGCACGATTATGCTCGGTGCTATTTTTCCAGATATTGACCTATTTTACTTTTATTTCTTTGATCAACGCTCAGTACACCATCATCAGTATTTTTTACATTGGTTTTCTGTCTGGATCCCACTTTTTCTGTTGGCATTTGCTGCATGGAAAATCTTTAAACAGCATACTAAGTTTGCATTCATCGCTATGCTATTTTCAGGTGCTGCACTTTTACATATTTGTTTAGATACTTTTGTGGGCGATGTTTGGTTATTTGCACCCTTTATAAATCGATCCTATGTATTTTTTGAAGTTACAGCACGTTATCAACCTTGGTGGTTAAATTTTATTTTTCATTGGTCATTTTTGGTCGAGTTAGTTATCTGCGCTTATGCACTCATTTTATATATTCGTAAAAATAAGGCATTGAAATGATTGTTGCAGGCGGTGGTGCTGGTGGCTTATTTCTCATTATTTTCTTGTTGATTTTAATGTCACTGGGTTCAGCAAGTTTTTATTTTCTTTGGCGATGTCGATATACACGTCAAGGATTACTTGTTCCACCTTTAAAAAAATGGCAACTTTTTCTACTGTATAGTCCAATCATTTTATGTGTTTTATTTGCAGCTTTGATTTTTTGGGCAGCTCAAGCGAATGAAAAATATGTGAAATTTGAACATGAAAAAGATAAAAATCGCTATTTCACCCTCGAAAAAGATACACCTTTTGGTGAAATTATTCTGCCCAAAGGGACACATATCAGCAAATATATTCCTGCGGGTTTTGATCATAATGCACCACGCGACTTAAATGATGTAGATGGGATTCAATTTCCATATCCAGTACAAATCAATGGCATGTCTGTTCTCGAAATCTCACCAACAATAGGTTTTTTACGTTTAGCTAAAGATTATCATTTCATTCATCAAGCTAAGAAAATGACTTGCCCTAAAACACATTATCTTGTCGTTGATCTCAATAATTATCAGCTAGAGCTAGCATATCGTGATAAAAATCTACCCATCCCACCACTTACATTTAAACCAAGTCTATGGACATTTCAAGATTGCATGTCAAAAATCGATTTCCCATCGTCATTACCGCATTGGAAAGATGGAAAGCTCATAAGTGCAAGGTAAAAAACTGATTTTTATGCTATTTATACATCAACTTATCATTTAAACAGATACAACTCAAATAGACTTTTACTCCACATGATTCATTTATTTATCAATCAAATTTCGTCGTAAAAGTCTATTGAAAGCGTTCATTAATTTGTACTGTTGCCCTCTTCAACCTTCATACTTTCAATGAAGTGCTTACATCCCGATTTTAATAAAACAATTGTCAATAAAGCAGCGACTCCACCAACAATCGCAATTGAATAACCAACTTTATTAATATCTGCAAAAACATGATCTGTGATCATTGCAACTAAAGTTGTGCCTATACCTAAACCGATCAAGCTACTGATTAACAAAAATATTGCAGAAATTTGAGCACGTAATTGGTTTGGTGCAAGTATTTGCATCGCCGCAGTTGAAGTTGGCATCGGAAAAGAAGCAAAAAACATAGCTATACTTAAAATAACTAAAGATACAGTCAGATTGTCTACCACGGTATAACTCATAATCGGCAAAAGAATGCCTAACCCACCTAGAAAACCTGTGTACATTGCCGCATCTTTACGTCCTTTCATGGTTAAATAATCCGTTAACCATCCTGCAAAAAACACGCCTGAAGTATTGGCAATCAACAGAATTGTTCCTAACATATACCCTGTTTCTACAGGTGATAAATGGTAATTTCTCATATAAAAAGCAGGTGACCAACTCATCATACAAAATAAAGCCATCGCATAAAATGTAAAACCCATATAGTGACATGTAAAAGTTTTACGATGCTTAGCTAAAAACTTAAATGAATCCGTAAATTTGACTTTTTCTACTTGCCCTAACGCATTGACACGCTGCCCTTTACGAATAGGATCTCGTACTGTAAGTAAAAAAACGATACCAATCAAAATACCTGGTAAACCAACCAAAATAAAAGCCACCTGCCAAGCTTTCATTAAACCAAACAAAGGAACCTGTATATGCGTTGCATCTTTTAAAAGACTAATCACATAGCCACCGACTAAAAAAGCAGTTCCCCCTCCAATGAATGAGCCAATTGAGTAAATACCAACAGCTTTTCCTAACTTTTCTTTAGAAAACAGATCACTAAATATAGAGTATGCTGCGGGTGATAAAGCTGCTTCGCCTATACCAATGCCCATTCTTGATAAAAATAATTGCAGAAAATTTTTACTCAATCCACAAGCAGCTGTAGCAAAACTCCAAAAAATAATTCCGATTGCAATAATTTTTGGTCTTGAGAAACGATCTGCAAGATATGCAATTGGCAATCCCATGATTGCGTAAAAAAGAGAAAAAGCTAAACCATGTAATAAGCTAAATTGAGTATCTGTCAGATTTAAATCATTTTTAATGGGTTCAATCATCAAAACTAAAATTTGACGATCTATATATGAAAATATATAGGCTAACATGCATAAAAAAACAACATACCAAGCATATTTAGAACTGTGCTGCTTTTGTGGTATCTCACCATCATTCGCATTTTCGTGTCTCATCATTTATTTCCTTATAATTCGAGATTACGTTATCAATCCACACTTTGGACTTTTTAAGTGATGAAAAAATCATTTTCCTAACGAAATGTATTGTTGTTGGATCATCATATTCGTTTTTGATTTTATCAGCACACTGATAATATTTCTTTTTATTTTAAGGAGCAAGTACATTCAGAGAAAATTTTTATTCTGCGTATTGCACAAAATTAGATCAAAAAATGCTGACAGCGGATGCTAATGCCATTTCTTTTTATGAATCTCTTGGCTTTAGTCGTGCTGGAAAAAATCAACCTATGTGGATTTATGCTGGAACAGAACATTAAAAATAGAAAAATAAATCAAAGCTCAAACAATAATAAGTACATAAAAAACCCTCCTGTACTCAGGAGGGTAAAATCTTCAAAATGTGTCATTTTTCAATATGACTTTTTAAGTGAAATTTTTAATATCCCACTGATTTTTACTGTACCTCTCTTAGTTTGACTCTGCCATGAGTGCTTCAATATCTGCAACAGATTTCACAACATTTTTAGTCAAAACCAATGGACCATTTTGTGTTGCCACGACATCATCTTCAATACGAATACCAATACCACGCCATTTTTTATCTACAGTTTGATCATCAGGTGCAATATACAAACCGGGCTCCACAGTCACCACCATACCTTCTTCATAGCAGCGCCATTCGCCTTGATCTTTATATGACCCTACATCATGCACGTCCATGCCTAACCAATGTCCTGTACCATGCATATAAAATTGGCGATAACTTTCAGTTTCAATAATCTCTTCCAAATCGCCCTGCATAATCCCTAAATCAAGTAAACCTTGAACTAAGATTCTTACCGCAACATGATGTGGTTCTTTATAAGAGTTGCCAATACGTACAGCATCAATCGCAGCAATTTGTGAGTCTAATACAATTTGATATAACGCTTTTTGTTCAGGACTAAATTGACCATTTACAGGAAAAGTACGAGTAATGTCAGAAGCATAAAGCTCATATTCACAAGCCGCATCAATAAGAACTAAATCACCATTTTTCAATGGTTTATTATTTTCTACATAATGTAAAATACAGCCATTTTCACCACCACCTACGATACTATTATATGATGGGACACAACCATTTTTTCCAAAAATATAATTCAGTTCAGCCTCTAGAGCATATTCCATCATATTTGGTCGAACTGTTTGCATGGCACGGGTATGTGCTTCAGCACTAATCTCTGAAGCAATTTGCATAAGCTGAATTTCTTTGGCTGACTTATGCAAACGCATTTCGTCTACAATCTGATCAAGTTGAATGATCTGAGCAGGAACAGCCGCACCACGACGTGACTCACCTGTTGCTTTAGCAATCCACTGACTGACTCGCGCATCAAATTCAGCACGTTGCCCGATACGATAAAAAAGTTTTTCTTTATTGAGTAATTTTTCAATAATCTCTTCATCTAACAGATCAATGGCATAAGCTTCATCAGCATCATAATCGTCTATTGCACCATCAATTCCTGCACGATAACCATTCCAAATTTCCATTTCACGATTACGTTCACGACAAAAAAGACTATAGCTATAGTCTTCACATGTTGCATCTGTTTCAATAATTGCCACAGCTTCAGGCTCAGCAAAACCTGTTAAATAGAAAAAACTACTATCAGCACGAAATTTATAATCAGCATCTCGATTTCGCATCACTTCTGGACTGGTTGCAATAATCGCAATGCTATTAGGACCCATTTGTTCTGCGAGGCGGTCACGACGTTCCCGAAAATCTACTTGCGTTAATTTCATTCTTTATTCAGCTTATCATTCAATGGTAAAAATTAGTTTGGTCTTATTCAATCAAAAATAAAGGCTTTTTATGTGCAATATCATCTTAAAAAACCTTTATTTTGATGGGTAAATTTAACTAGGGCGATGTGGTGTAAACATCTCTACCACATTATTACTATCAGAAGCATCGATGACTTGCTTCATTTTACTGTGAAAATTTTGTAATAAGGAGCTTTCTAAAACTGGAATTTTCTTTCGTCCCATTGACAATGATACAGGAATTAAACGTACAAACTCATATAACTCTTGATAGCTTGCCTCACCTTCTTCATCATCATCTGACTCATCAAATTCAACAGAAGCAACATCTTGTAAACTTTCAATCAATTCTTGTTCATCTGCTCGAATATGACCTGAAGCTAAACCAAAACCGAGCACTACACCAGCACACCAATCTGATAATGCTAAAACGCGCTCAGCAAGGCTATGCTCATCATCTGGTAATAATGGTAAATAATCCAATTCATCTTCTGATAAAGCATGTGCAATGTCTTCGGCTTCTTCAGCTAACATTGCGAGCGCATCTTCGTTTACTTTTGGTACATCAATGGTTGATAAAATTTGTAACCATTCATCACGAGATGGCACTTCAGTAACACAAATTATACCTGTAAGTAAGCCATGTAACTCACTTGGGCTTGAAATTTCTTCAATTTGACCAAAGTTTTGATCCCAATCTGACCAACCTGAAATATCGTCTTGCATTCGCTTTTCCAATCTCTATACTTCTGTATATATTACCTTTGATTGCAGATCTGTGCGACCCGTTATGCTAGAACAATTACAGCGTCTACAAACGCATATTGGTGTTTTAAAAACACGTATTGAAAAAACTGAGAAAGAAAATGTAGCACTGTTAAAAGAGAAAGCTAACAGTGAAGAGCAGACACATACTCAGATTTTGCATAAAAATGGCATTATCACTCAAAAGCAAGATGAAATCGAAAGCTTGACTGAACAACTGTCTCAATTGCAAAAACAGTTTAATCAACTCAATACTGATGCAAAATCTTTGGCTGAACGTTATGGTCGCCTAGAAAAAAGTTGTACTGATTTAAAAACACGTTTTCAAGAGATTTTGACTGAGCGTAATGAATTACGTGTAATGAAAGAAAAGCTTCAAGCTGAACAGCGCCAATCTCACCAAGAGATTAAAGAATTAAATAATGAACGTGAACGCTTAATTCAGAAAAATGATCATGCGAAAACTAAAGTTGAAGCCATTATTCAACGTTTAGCGATTTTAGGTACAGAACAAGATCATCATGCGCAAGAAATTCAACAACTTGCTCATCCTGCTGAAACAAATGAGGAAGTTTAATCATGTCTGATGTTGTTATTGTTGAATTACGTTTAATTGAACAAATTTTTCGTTTAAGTACAACACCTGATAAACAAGCCGATTTAGAGCGTGCAGGAAACTTGCTCAATGAGAAATTTCAAGAATTTCGTCGTAAAGCACCAAATATGGAACATAACAAGCTTATGATCATGGTTGCTTTAGAATTAATGCAAGAGGTTTTAAGCCTTAACAAGTCCTTACAAGAATATACACATTGTGAACGGCTCCTTGAGGAAATTTTAAAAGATGTTGAAAAAGCAGTATAAACTGCTTTTTGTTTGTGCATTTGATGCAATCTAATTTATAAAAATACACATTTATTGAGAATGAGTATTTGCCACAGCATTCAGAATATGTATACTTAATATAACTCTGAGGTGTTCGCCAGTACGTCTATTCCCCTGCCGATACTTAAACTTACGGATGCGTTCTGTGTATTTTGAGTGTATGCCTACCCCGAGTAGGAAACCCAGTAAGTACGCGTCGTGTCCACCTTGAACTCATCGGGTTCAGGGTAACGACCATGCAGCGGCATCTTCGGAGAACTTAATTTTTTACAATAAACTTTAACCATCTCATTTTTTTCTAATCTTTTGATTTAAAATCTTTTTGTAAATTTGATAGAAAAGCATAGTTCATGCTTTTCTATTTGAGTTCGTCTAGTGAATGATCAAATTATGCTTTACTTTTACAAATGTAATCTGCAATTTTTCCAGCCGCATCATCAAAAATATAAATTAAATTTGGGTCTGTAGAACAAACAGACGATTTAAATAAACCTTTTAAAGTCATCCAAATACTTGTTTTTTCTGATTCAACCACAGCATTTGTTTGTACTGTACGCGTTTGTTTCATTGCATATTCAGTAAAAATTGTATGCCAATTTTGACCGAACTTTTTAATATCTGCCTCACTTGCACCATTTAAGTCAATAATTTGATTAATTTCGACAGAGTTTGGATTATAAATAGCAATAAATGGTCCATTTGAACGACGAAGTTTAGGATTGAGTTGAGTGAGTTCCTCTGCTGCGAGTTTATAATCATAAACTGCTAAAATTTCTTCACAGTCATCATTATTTTGTTGCAACTCAATTGTTACAGGCACTTTAGTCACAACTTGAGCTGTTTCAGCAACACCTTGATTTTCCGTCGCTTCTTCTACTGTTTCTAATTTTACAAAGCTATTACATAATGCGGTATTGGCTTTTTTTGCATTGGTTCCTTGACTCAATAAAATCACTGCCGATGGACGTGTACTTGCATGTACAGGCATCAAATCTGCAACACCCATGGTAAATTGGCGAGACATTGTATCTTGGGCATGAATAGGTGGCATCGCCATTACAGGCGGCATTGCCATCACGGGCGGCATGGTCATTGCAACAGGAGGAGTTAAGTCATCTAGCACACAACTTTGACCGTTTTCGAAAGTTGCTTTTAGTTGCCCCTGTTGCTCAAGAGCATCATTTAAACCGTCTATCTTGACATTTTTTGCTGTTTTACCTGATGCCAGAAAGGCTTGGCAACGGTCAGATCTCAATGTGATCTGTTGATTTTGATAACTAAATTTAAATTCACCTTGATGATTTTCCATTTTACCTGTGATCTGTGCAGAAGCAGCAAAAGACATTCCACACAAAAATAAGGTCGCACATAGTTTGTTCAGCATACATTTAACTCAATAAATAAAAACTGCTGAAATGTATCAAATAATATCGAATAAAATTATTTAAAATCAATTATATGCTTATATATAAAACAAAAACTGTTGCTTTAAGCAACAGTTAGTATTTCCAATACACTTTATTTACTCATCGGTTAAAGCACACTCAAAACTACTCGGATTTTGCCCACAACGTACTTTCTTTAATATTTTCATCATCGCAGGGTCATAATAGCCTTCTTTGGTCATTTGAACACGCGCCTCACGCATAATCTTGATATAACCAGGCTTATCTGCTTCACGGATTTCCATCCAATATTTTTCTGGAATTTCTTTTTCAATTTTATCAACAAATTCAAACGCAGGATCTAGTTGTTTAGAGATCATTTCACGTGCAATTGACCCCATGCCTATTGGAAACTTGTTACGGTGCATAATCAAAGTGCCTGTAACTTGAATAAGCGGAAATTTAATAATTCCACCTACTGTTTTTCCTGTTTTATCATTCATTCCTTTTTGTAATTCTAAGGGCTTAAATAACAAAGCAGGTCCAGCCATAATATCGACCTCTTTATTATTAAACTTGCCACCTACAGTGAGTAAATCAACAGAAATAGGCTGTGCCCCAACGTTTTGCACCAATTTTTTTTGCGTACCATCAAAGTTCATAACAGCAACTTTTTTCCCTGCTGCTTTTGCCAAAGTATCTATACGACGGTCATTGACCATAATATAAGCCGCACCTAAAGGTACAATACCGACCACCTCATAGTCTTTATTCACCATTTTAGAGTCATATTCAGGTCGCGCTAATAATTGAATTACAGCAGATAATTGTTTATAGCTTTGTACCGCGCCAATGGCATCAATACTGCCCACAAATGGATTAAACTGACGTGCACGCAAATTACTAATTCCTGCACCATCACAACGTTTACTTCTAAAATCTTCTGTTAAAACACGCTCATCGGTATAAACACGTAAATTTAATTCAGTGGTGGCTTTTTTCTTTAATTTTGGATAATCCATATCTATGCGCATTTGCAGTTTAGAAGGTCGAGTGATTTTTAAATCAACACCAAAATCTTTTGCAATCTGCGCAATACGAGGTAATTCACTAATATAGGTTGTTGCTTGTTCAAAAGCTTCACCATTGGCGCCATCAGGTGAATAAACACACAATGTCACTTGTTTAGGAATTTGCGCCCAAACTTTTGGATCATTCATTAATTGTTTAATTTTTTGTTGTGAATGTGCAGACAAAGTCAAATCCAGTTTAGGTGCAGCATAAGCCATATTTGAAAATGCCCAAGGGAATAAAATTGCCATTGCCAATAAACTGCTTTTAAACGCAGGTGCAATATACTTTTTCAAGTCATTTTTTTTGATCATATTCATGTTATTTTCCATTTTTATATCATGTGATGGTCTATGACCTTCTATCCTTATGCCTTAAGTTAAAAGAACTTGTTTTAGATTAAATTGACTGCTTAAAGCCAAATGTCGTCAAAAAAGTTAAAATCTAAAAATCGTTCTACTTTTTATTTTTTATATATAAATATGAATCACTTAATACAAAGCTATTCGCTCACCGTTTATCTGATTTTTCATTAAAAATGTCTCTGTTTCTTAAGCTGATCTTTATTTTTAAATAAAATGTATGAATAGAACTCATCATTTTTTATTTCAATGATATTTGATTGGTAATATCACGCATTGCCTTGTTAATATTGAGGTTGATTTTTCAGTTTTTAAATACCTTAACCTTATGTCTAACCAAACTTTACAACTACGTAAACAACTCAGATCACAACGACGCCAATTAACAGCATTTCAACAACAACAACATGCTCAAGCTGTATTACAACATTTAAGACATTATCCGCGATTTTTTTCAGCAAAAAATATTGGTATTTATTTAGATGGGTTTGGTGAATTGCGCACCCAACATTTGATAGAACTTTGTTTTAAACATCAAAAAAATGTGTATTTACCGATAATTTGCAATATGAATCAAAGCTTACGTTGGGTCAAAATTTCACATCAACAATACAGAAATAAACGTTTTGTTCTACATAAATTAGGTATGTTTGAACCTATGGCGAGTCGCGGTTTGCATGTTTCTTGTTTAGATCTGTTACTGATGCCACTCTTGGCATGTGATCTTACTGGAGCACGCATGGGAATGGGTGGTGGTTTTTATGATAGAACCTTAGCATCAGCGCCTTATAAACCCTATCGTTTAGGATTGGCACATGATTTTCAGTTTTTTGATGAAAAATTTGTTCGAAATCCTTGGGATCAAGCACTTCATGGCTTAGTGACACCAAGGAAACTACTGCACTTTCAACGTCAAATTAGCCAATAGTCATTTTTATGATTTATTTATTATCAAATACTTGACATTTTTTATGCAAATTATTTATTACAGCCCTTGTAATTTTTGAAATACACATCACTATAAAAAACATGACAAATTATTTTGTCACTCATTAGGAGTGCCCATGTCTGAGATTATTATGAATCAAGAAAACTTAGAGCCACAGGTTCCAAGTGTATTACCACTTTTAGCGCTACGTGATGTTGTGGTGTATCCACACATGCAAATTGCGTTATTTGTAGGTCGTGAAAAATCGATCAATGCAGTTGATGTGGCTCGTAACAGTGACAATTTAGTATTTGTGGTTGCGCAAAAAGATTCGCTTACAGAAGAAATTGATCACGACAACTTATATCAATACGGTACTGTCGCGAAGATCGTGCAAGTTGTGAATCACGAAAATGACGAAAACTGCATAAAAGTATTAATTGAAGGCTTACATCGTTCTAAGTTAGTACAAATTATTGACAACGATGAATATTTATCAGCTGAACATGCTTTAAGCCCAATGACTGTATCGGTTGATCAGGATACACAAGCAACACGTGTAGAAGAGTTACGTGCTTTATTTGCTCAATATGCAGAAGCAAAATTACGTAATGCACGTGAACTGATCGCAGCAGCGAATAAAATTGATGATTTATTACAATTATTATTCTTTGTTGCAACACGTGTGCCTTTGAATATAGACGTTAAACAAAAATTCTTAGAACACGATGAGTTTGAAGCACATTTACAAGAACTCATGACGTATTTATTGCAACAATCTGAAGAACAACAGATTGAGCAAACTTTACATGACTCTGTAAAACGTAATATGGAAAAAAATCAGCGCGAATACTTCCTCAATGAAAAGATGAAAGTCATTCAGCGTGAACTTTCTGACATGAATGGTGGTGCTGAAGATGATATCGCTGAAATTGAAAAGCGTTTGGCTGAAGCTGACTTACCTGAACATGTGCGTAAAAAAGCTGAAGGTGAATTCCGTAAGCTCAAAGCGATGCAACCTGCTTCAAGTGAAGCGGCTGTGGTTCGTAACTATATCGAGGCGATTTTAGATACCCCTTGGAATAAAGCGAGCAAAGTCAGCATTAACTTGGCAAAAGCACAAGAAATTTTAGACACTGACCATTATGGTTTAGACGATGTAAAAGATCGTATTGTCGAATATCTTGCAGTTCAATCACGTGTGAAAAAATTACGTGGTCCTATTCTTTGCTTGGTTGGTCCTCCAGGTGTAGGTAAAACTTCACTCGGTGAATCTGTTGCAAAAGCGACAGGTCGTGAGTTTGTCCGTATGGCTTTAGGTGGTGTACGTGACGAAGCGGAAATCCGTGGTCACCGTCGTACCTATATTGGTGCAATGCCAGGTAAAATTGTGCAGTCATTGACGAAAGTCGGTGTAAAGAACCCATTGTTCTTACTCGATGAAATTGACAAAATGGCGCAGGACTACCGTGGTGATCCTGCTTCAGCCTTGCTTGAAGTACTTGATCCATCACAAAACAGCAAGTTTAACGATCATTATTTAGATCTTGATCTGGACTTGTCTGAAGTCATGTTTATCTGTACTGCAAATAGCATGAACATTCCAGAAGCCTTACTTGACCGTATGGAAGTGATTCGTCTACCAGGTTATACCGAAGATGAAAAAATTAACATTGCAGACCGCTACCTTGTTCCGAAAGCAATTAAGAACAATGGTTTACGTGCCAAAGAATTGACTGTTCATGAAGAAGCAATTCGCGATATCGTGCAACGTTATACCCGTGAAGCAGGTGTTCGTAGTCTAGAACGTGAAGTGTCTAAGATTGCACGTAAAGTCGTGAAAGAAGCTGTGAGTAAAAAGGCGAAAAACCTTCAAATTGATGTCACTTCTACAAATCTTCCAGACTACTTAGGTCCACATAAGTTTGACTTTGGTATGGCTGAAGAAGAAGCACAAGTTGGTCGTGTGAATGGTTTGGCTTGGACGTCTGTCGGTGGTGAATTGCTCACCATTGAAGTTGCAGCAGTCAAAGGTAAAGGTAAATTCATCACCACTGGTTCACTCGGTGATGTGATGAAAGAGTCGATTACTGCGGCAATGACAGTGGTTCGTACCCGTGCTGATGAATTGGGTATTGAAGCATCTCGTTTTGAAGAAACTGACGTTCACGTTCACTTACCTGAAGGTGCAACACCAAAAGATGGTCCTTCTGCGGGTCTTGCACTGACTACGGCACTTGTTTCAGCATTTACAGGCATTGCGATTCGTCCAGATATTGCAATGACAGGTGAAACCAGTCTAGGTGGTCGTGCGATGCGTATTGGTGGCTTAAAAGAGAAACTTTTGGCTGCACATCGTGGTGGTGTGAAACTGGTGTTCATTCCTCAGGACAACGTACGTGATTTGGCAGAAATTCCAGAAAACGTCAAAGAAGGCTTAGAAATTAAAGCTGTGAAAAGTATCGATGAGATTCTGCCACTTGCTTTGGTTGAACAACCAACACCATTGGTTAAAGCACCAATTGTTAAAGCAGTTGATGATGGTAAAAAAGCGGCTCGCCACTAAAATATATTGAGTGATCTCGCATAAGAAAGAGCGCTTCGGCGCTCTTTCTTTTTTATGATATAGAGATAAAATGATTGAACCAAAAAATTCATTTATACATGTTCTCTTACAATATAAAGATTTTAATTTATTAAATTTATAGCACAATAATAGTGATTATATTTTAAACAAAAACCATTGAAATCAAATATAATTTATAGGAGATAAAATCTTATATATAAAAATATACATTGCAATGAGTCATATACCAAGTTTGTTTATATAGTTTATCTTAATTCTATATTTATTTTAATTGAGTACCTTGAAAAAATAAAAATAGACTCAATATTTATAGTAATCACTAAACTTCTTATAGTTTCCAGTTGATTAACTTCAATCTGAATCTCCAGACAGAGCGAAGTTAAAACACAGTCTAAGTTTTAAGACTGTGTTTTTTTATGTCACTTAAAATATAGCCAATTTTATCTTGATTATTCTTTTTCTAGCAAACTATACACCACACCATTAATAACATCCGTCATTTTATTTACATTCAATTTTTCAACCGTATCATCTTTGGTATGATAATGTTTATTTCTAAAAAATGCCGTATCTGTGATCATAATTGCAGGTATTTCAACATTCCAATAATTCATATGATCTGAAAAATCAATTCCTTTGACAAAGGATGGTGCAACCAAACGTTGACAATCTAAACGCTTTAAATCTTTCATTGAATCACAATATTTTTCACCTAAATGACGTGAACTAAAGTTACTCACTGCTCCAATAAAATTGCCATGTTTAGGATAAAACAACCCTAAACCTGAGGGGTATTCTTGTATTTCTTTATGATCAAAATAGCCAATCATTTCTAAAATATAAACGGCTTGAATTTGAGATTTTTCATTTAAAATAGATTGAGCATGTACATAGCTTCCCATATGCTCAGTACGAAAATAGGGTGGCTCTTCTAAGGTATAAAAAACAAAATCGACATTATGTTTTAAACGTGTTTTATTTGCCGCCAAAATTCGTGCAGTTTCAATCACACCTGCCACACCTGAAGCGTTGTCATCTGCACCTTTGAAATTTCCATAAACATCGTAATGCGCACCAATAATGACTTTTTTAGAGTTTCCTGTTTGTAAATGACATACCACATTACGGTAAGTTTTGCCTTCTACCTGATAAGGTTGATATTCGCAAGGAATTGAAAATTGCTCAATTTGCTTTTTTAAGTAAGCTGCAACACGATCTAATTCTTTGGTATTTTCATAATTTCTAAAAGCATAAGGTGCAATAATATAATCTAAATAACCATTTAAACGGTATGCATCCGCTTGACGATGAATACTGGTATCTGCATAAATATTACAAGCAAAACCACAAATAACGCTCACACTTGCTAATTTTTTAAATCCTTGAAAGAGATTTTTAATGTACATTTCCTCGCCTTTTTATGCATTTTTTTAAATATTCAAATTGTATTGGATGACGATTTACATCATCTGTGAATTTTTTACACCATCTATGAATTTTCTCGTCCTGAGCATCAACAATATAACGTTATAATATTGAGATTGCCACGTTAGATCATGTTTATATGAAAATCCGTATTCTGACCATCGGTCAAAAAATGCCTGCTTGGGTACTGACAGGTTTTGAAGATTATTTCAAACGTATTCAACCCTTTGTACAAACTCAAATCATTGAACTGCCTATGGCAAAACGTGGAAAAAATGATTCTGAAGCCGATATTTTAAAATACCGCCAAATTGAAGGTGACAGCATACTTGCGCAGTTAAAGCACAATGAAGTCCTCATTGCCCTTGAAGTAGGTGGTCGTGAATTCAGCACCGAGAAACTCGCAGAAACCATGAAAGGTTGGATGCTTGAAGGCTATGATGTTGCTTTAGCCATTGGTGGACCAGATGGGCATTCTGAGGCTGTGCGTAAAGCTGCTGCATGGCATTGGTCACTGTCTAAACTCACCCTGCCACATCCATTGGTACGTGTTATGTTGATTGAACAATTGTATCGTGCAATGAGCATTAACCATAATCATCCTTATCACCGTGCAGGTTAAAACACTATTTTTAACCTTAATTTGCAGCGTTGCATCAATGCAACATTCTGTTGAAATTACAGGGCTTATGTCTTGAAAAAAACTCAGGCATCATTGGAACATTCATACAGTTCTGGTGAATGCTCTATCTTTTTGTTCTTCTGTTTAGGCGTATTGTTATGAATTTACAAACACTTCCGGGTTTATTTATTTCACATGGTTCTCCCATGCTTGCGCTTGATCCTGAACAAGTTGGTCCAGCACTGCAACGTTTAAGTTTGAATCTTCCTCAGCCTCAAGCCATCATCATCATGTCAGCGCATTGGGAAAGTGAAGCGCTTGAGGTGAGCACTGCTGTACGTCCTGAAACATGGCATGACTTTCGTGGTTTTCCACAAGAACTTTACGAAATTCGTTATCCTGCTGCGGGTCATCCTGAATTAGCAGAAGAAATTTTGCGTCTTTTAGCAGAAGCGCATATTCCTGCGCATGCCAATAGCACACGTCCTCGTGATCACGGTGTGTGGATGCCTCTCTTACATATGTATCCTGAAGCCAATATTCCTGTGGTCGAAATTTCTTTGCCTATGAAGATGAGTGCAGAGCAAATTTATCAGATTGGACAAGTGCTTGCACCATTACGTGAAAAGCAAATTTTATTGATTGGTTCAGGAAGTATTACTCATAATTTAAGAGAGCTGTCTTGGAATGGCGACAATAGCAATGTACCAACATGGACATCGACTTTTAGAAATTATGTCGTCAGTAAATTGACCCATAGTGATTATGATGCTGTGTTAGATTGGCAACAAATTCCTTTTGTGCAAAAAAATCATCCAACACTTGAGCATTTTGCCCCACTGTTTTTTGCTATGGGTACAGGTACACGATTTAGTGTAGTACATAGCAGTTTCTCAATGGGTGCTTTAGGTATGGATCTTTACCGTTTCGATTAAAATCCTAATTTATTTAATTGAGAATAAGTGATCACTGGATTGCTTATTCTCAAGTTTAATTTTATTTTCTTTTTCTATTTTTAACTATAATTACTTAAAAATAACATTTTGTTCAGTTTCATTTAACTTTCTACCTGATTAGTTACATTTTTAAACCGAATAATTCAATTCTATCCATATCTTTTAAATCTACCTGTTTTATCCTATATACAATTTATTGATACTGTGAATAAACATGAAATTCAAATATTTAGCTTTAGCAATTCTGCCATTGGCTGTGGCTGCTTGTCAGTCTAGTGACATTCAAAAAGTTGGAGATTTAGCAGTGTCAGTGTTACAACAACAAAATGCAGATAAAATTTTACCGACTTATCAATGGTCAGCAGATACTGGTGCAGCTAAACCATTAGTACTGAATTTTGCTCAAGATGGCAGCTTAGGTATTTCTACGAGCTGTAACGGTATGTCTACGAGCTGGAAAATTGAAAATAACCAAATTGTTAGCACCAATGTAGCATCTACATTGATGGCATGTTCAGGTGATGCAGCAAAACAAGAAGGTCTTGCAGCAAGCTTGTTTGAACAAGGTAAAACTGCTTTTGTATTAAATACAAGTAATCCACAAAACCCAACGTTGACCCTGACATCTGCTAAAGGTGAAAAAGTGGTATTTACAGGTCAATTAACACCTGAAACAAAATACCAATCTCAAGGTGAAACCATTTTCCTTGAAATTTCACCTGAAACTAAAGAATGTACTGCGGGTGTAATGAAGAAACAATGCTTACAAGTTCGTGAAATCAAATATGCGGACAATGGCGTTAAAACACAAGTAGATAAAGACTGGACGTTGTTCTACGATAATATTGATGGTTTCACTCATACAACCGATGAGCGTCAAGTCGTGCGTATTAAGCGTTATGAAATTAAAAATCCTGCGGCTGATCAATCTAAATATGCTTATGTACAAGACATGATCATTGAGCGTGAAGCGGTTAAAGGTTCTCTTTAATTTTTATACATCAAAATAGTTTTTTTAAAACCGATGTTTAGGCATCGGTTTTTTTAATCCTTTTCAATAATTCCAATATGTGTGATTAGAACATGAAAACTAAAATAATGATGCTTGTCCTATTCTGTACGGCTTGTACTGAAAAACCGCGATCTACACAAGAAACTCAAAAGCTACTTGGTCAATATACATGGGCATATACACCGTCCAATAGTGACATTCCGATAGAGTTAAGCTTTGAAGATAATCACTTTGGTGCATATACATCCTGCAATGGGTTGTCCTCCACACTTAGAAAAACAGGAATCCTTTATTAAAGGATTTTTTGAACACCCTGTTCCATTTCAAATTAAATATGCTTCAAGTCCACACCCCAAACTTATTTTCCAAAAAAATCAGCAGGAATATATATTTATTGGTACAAAAATTTTGAGTAAAAACAAACATCCTCATGGAGAATAACTAATGAAAATCATGCCATTATTGTTTTTCTGTGCATTATTATCTGTTTCAGCTTGTCAAAACTCCCCCTCTAAAAATCAAACACTAAGCCCTACTGCTCCGTTATCCGCACAGCAATTCACTGATGCATTAACCCAACATACATGGAGCTATACTCCACCAAACAGCTCAGTGCCTATTCTTGTTAATATTTCAACTCAAGGTACTCAAATTTATAGCGGCTGTAATCAAATCTCAAAAACGCATGTACTCAATGGCAATCACCTCAAAGCAAATCCTGTTCAGGTGCAAACTTTGATGGGCTGTGATGCACTAGAGTCCCAAGAAAATTTAGCGACTCAAATTTTTACGGATGCACATTTAGATATTCAAACACATGCCAAAGATAAAAAAAAGCTGAATGTTTCGTTAAAAAATGGCGCTATATATACCTTTCAGGCACTTCCCTATATTGCTGATCTAAAAAATTATGATGCAGAATTATTAAAAAAATTTACATGGCAACATCTAACTGATGAACCAAGCCTTGACCAAATTCAACCCTTACTTATTAATTTCACAGCCGATCATATGCTGTTTTATGCAGGCTGTAATGGTCAAAGTCAAAAATATATCCTTGAAAATAAGACGCTCATTCCAAAAGGTGACTTTAGAAGCCAAGTGAAATTTTGTGGCAATACACAACATGAACAACATATTGCTCACATCATGTCCAAGCCTATGAATATCAGGTTTAACTTTTCAACGGCTTTACCAACTTTAATTTTAGAATCAAAATATCAACCCAATATGATCTTTCAAGCCATTCCGCGAAAACAAGACCTGAAATCAACTTGATTCAATGCCATAAAAAAACCGATGCAAAAGCATCGGTTTTTAGATTTATTCGAGGTTTAAACCTTAGAATACACCTTGTGTGATCATCGCATCAGCCACTTTTACGAAGCCTGCAATATTTGCACCATTTACATAGTTCACAGTACCATCTTCTTCAGTACCGTATTTCACACAGTTACGGTGAATTTCTTTCATGATCGCATGTAAACGCTCATCTACTTCTTCAAATGTCCAACCCAAACGGATTGAGTTTTGTGACATTTCAAGACCTGAAGTCGCAACACCACCCGCATTTGATGCTTTACCTGGTGCATAAAGAATTTTCGCTTCAACGAATTTCTCTACAGCTTCAAGTGTGGAAGGCATGTTTGCACCTTCAGCTACACAGATCACGCCATTAGCAAGAAGTGCAAGAGCATCATCTTCATTCAATTCATTTTGTGTTGCACATGGTAGTGCGATATCACATTTGATTGACCAAGGACGTTGACCTTCAAGATATTCAAAACCGTGTTTAGATGCAAATTCTGAAATACGACCACGTTTTACATTTTTAAGTTCCATCACTTCACACAAAAGTTCAGTAGTGAAACCATTTTTAACGTATACCGTACCGTTAGAGTCTGAAAGTGAAACTACTTTCGCACCTAAGTACATCGCTTTTTCAGCAGCAAACTGAGCAACGTTACCAGAACCTGAAATAGCGACAGTTTTGTCTTTAAAGCTTTCACCACGAGTTTTAAGCATTTCTTCAGCAAAATAAACTGTACCAAAGCCAGTTGCTTCTGGACGTGCCAAAGAGCCACCAAAAGACAAACCTTTACCTGTAAATACGCATGAAGTGTCATTGCTGAGCTTCTTCATCATACCTGCCATGTAACCGACTTCACGACCACCTACACCGATATCACCCGCTGGAATATCTGTATTTGAACCGAGGTGACGATAAAGCTCGATCATTAATGCTTGGCAGAAACGCATAATTTCGCCTTCTGACTTACCTTTAGGGTTAAAGTCAGAACCACCTTTACCACCGCCCATTGGCAATGTAGTCAAAGCATTTTTAAAAGTTTGTTCGAAACCTAAAAATTTTAAAATTGAAAGGTTTACAGATGGGTGGAAGCGCATACCACCTTTGAATGGTCCAATTGCAGAGTTATATTGAACACGGAAAGCACGGTTTACTTGTGTTTGACCTTGGTCATCTAACCAAGATACACGGAATTGAATCGCACGTTCTGGCTCTACAAGACGTTCAAGCAAACCATAATCTGCATATTGTGGATTTTTCTCAATAAATGGCCATAAGCTGGTCATTACTTCTTCTACAGCTTGCAGAAATTCAGGTTGGTTTGGATCACGTGCTTTAACGTAATCTAGGAAGTCATTCAGGCTAGTATATTTCAACGCTCAATCCTCAGCATAAGGGGTGAATCAAAATTGGTCAAATTTTTCAAAAGAATGATATATTTTGGCGCAAAGTATTTAATCTCTTTTGTTAACAATCTACAACACTTTTTCTAATGTTTTTTTAAATAATTATTAAATTCAACATGATATTTACTAATAAATAAAAAAAATTATGCCCATTCAGTCGCATTTTTCATATATTCACTGTGGCATTTTTGCTCATATTTAGCGCATTTTTCGTCCTATTTTGGATCAACCACAAAACCCTAGGAATATGTTAAAATTTATTCATATTTTATTTTCCTGACCCTGCAAGTTTTTATCGCATGAATTCGCAAATTTCTCTCATCCAACAAATCGATGCCCTACTTCCACAAACTCAATGTGGATTATGTGGTCATCGTGATGGTTGTCTGCCTTACGCTCAATCTATTGCTCAAGGGGAAGCTGCGAATAAATGTGTACCTGGTGGGCAACCTGTTGCCGATGCTTTGGCACAACTTCTAAATCGTGAACAATTGGTTGCTGAAGAAAGTGTTTGGGCGACTCAAAGCGATGGTCGTCCACAACGTATGAAAGCGATTATTCGTGAAGATGAATGTATTGGCTGTACCAAATGTATTAGTGCCTGCCCCGTCGATGCGATCATTGGCTCTGGAAAGCTGATGCACACGATTTTGACAGACTTATGTACAGGCTGTGAACTATGCATTCCTCCATGTCCTGTAGACTGTATTGACCTTGTTGAAGACACTCAAGCAATTCCTGATGAGCTTCACCGTATCGCTGAGCAAGATGATTTACGCCAACGTTATTATTCACATATTCAACGTGAAGAAAAACGCCGTATTCATCGTAAAGGACCTGTTGTTCGTGCTGAAATCGATACTCAACTTTTTGCACAATTTTCGACACAAATCCAAGAGCTTCCATCAATTCAACTCAGTGATAAAAGCCCAGAGAGCACACCTACAATAGATGCTAAAACAACGATTGAACTTGCTAAACTTCGTACACAAATTAAGAAGTTAGAAAAACAACTATCTGTGCGTATGGATGAGAAAAAGCAAATTCAACTCAATGAATTACAGCAACAATTAAGTGCTTTACAAAGCTAAAAGAGGAGAAAATTGTGACCGTTAAAAATATGACTAAAAAGCAAATTCAGACTTTTTTTGAAATTTTGCGTGAACAACGTCCTCATCCTGAAACAGAGCTAAATTATTCAAATGCTTTTGAGCTTTTAGTTGCAGTCACTCTATCTGCTCAAGCCACAGATGTCAGTGTCAATAAAGCCACAGACAAACTCTTCCCCATCGCCAACACACCAGAGCAAATTTATGCACTTGGTGTAGATGGTTTAAAAGAATATATAAAAACCATTGGTTTATATAACTCTAAAGCTGAAAATGTCATCAAAGCCTGTAAAATTTTGATTGAGAAACATAATAGCCAAGTCCCTGACAATAGAGCTGATTTAGAGGCTTTACCTGGTGTAGGACGTAAAACAGCCAATGTTGTGTTAAATACTGCATTTGGACAGCCAACAATGGCTGTAGATACTCATATTTTCCGTTTGGGGAACCGTACTGGCTTAGCCGTGGGTAAAAATGTATTAGACGTTGAACACCGCCTCATAAAAGTCATTCCTAAAGAGTTTATTTTAGACTCGCATCACTGGTTAATTTTGCATGGGCGTTATACCTGTATTGCACGTAAACCGAAGTGTGGCGAATGTGTTGTTTCTCATGTTTGTAATTGGACTGATAAATATGAGTTTGGTTGCAGCAAAAGAAATCAAAAATAAGCCCTTAGACCAAGCCTAATCATGATTTTAGGCTATTGATTTTCGAGTTTTAACATTAAATTATTTCAATATTTGGAGCTTTTAAATTGAAATAAAAGTTGTGTGATACTTATAATTTAGATCAAACAATCATTTTAAAAATCATCAAAATGTCTAAAATAATGATTCGACAACTGAACGCTGATGATGTTGCTGACTTTAGAACAATCAGACTTTCAGCACTCAAAAATACGCCTGAAATGTTTGGCTCATCTTATGCAGTTGAAGCTACAAAACCATTGAGTGTTTTCGCAGAGGTGATTTCAAAGTATACAATTTTTGCTGCTTATTCTCAGCAAAAGATTATTGGTGTATTGATTCTTGATCTAGAAAATGACTCAAAAAACAAACATCAAGCACAGCTATATGGCTTTTTTGTTGAACCTGCTTTTCGGGGGCAAGGCATTGCAACACAACTTTTACAAGCAACAATTCAACATGCTCAGCCATATGTAGAACAAGTCACACTTTCAGTGATGGCGACCAATCTTCCTGCTATTCATTTATATCAAAAACTTGGTTTTAAAATTGATTTTTCTAGTGAAATGAATGATGAAAATGAAGTCAAAATGATTTTCTTTTATTAATTTACTTTACAACAACCAAGTCATATTCCTTACGAAAATAAATATTTCCACCATAAGCATTACGGGTTGCACCTTCCAAAACGATTCGATACTGACCTGAGTGCGTGGGTGTACCTTTGATTTCGATGGTATGCTCACTATAAGGAAGTTGCCCTACCCCTGTATACATTTTCAACCCAGAATTTATAGGTATAGAAGTATCAACAAATAAACCATCGATCAAGGTAACTTTTTCAATCTCAATTTTCGCATTGTAATATTGTCCCACGACCGCATTGGGCAAAACTTTCGGCGTAATCTGAATCTCTTGAGTACATGCCATTAAAAACAAGCTAAACAATAAACATAAAGCTTTTATCTTCATGCAACTCCAGATGTATTATTTATTTTTATTTTCCAAATCTTTTTTCATTTTTTCTAATCTTTTCCACTCTTCAGCAAGCTGTGGATGAACTTTATAATCCGCAGTTTTTCTCATTTCTCTACGTTCTTGCAACTCTTCTTTTTGTGCTTTACGTAATAATTTAAAACTGATCACCAATAAGCCCAGTAAAACAAGAACACTTAAAACAACCAAGGCAATTAATGCAATTTTAATCAAGATTTTATTCCTCAGCCATAAAAAAGAGCCCTAATATGAATGAGGACTCTTTTTTTGTCAAAGTTTTAACAACTTTGCACAATGGTTTTATTTATCTAAGATTGCGAATAAATCTTTTTGAACAACTTCGATATCACGTAAACCATCTAACTTATCATAAGTTGGTGCATTTTCACCTGAGGCAGCACGACCTTGATAAAAACCAACTAATTGTTCAGTTTCAGTATGATAAGAACCTAAACGTTTACGAATCGTTTCTTCTTGATCATCTGGACGTTGAATAAGATCTTCACCAGTTTCATCATCTTTACCTTCCACTTTTGGTGGGTTGTAAATCGTATGATAAACACGACCAGAAGCCGCATGCTGGCGACGACCAGAAAGACGTTTTACAATCTCTTCATCTGGTACATCAATTTCAATCACGTGATTGATAGCAATCCCTTCTTTTTCCAAAGCTTCAGCTTGAGGAATCGTACGTGGGAAACCATCAAAGATACAACCATTGACACAATCAGGCTGTGCAATGCGTTCTTTTACTAAACCAATAATCAAT
Source organism: Acinetobacter sp. 226-1 (assembly GCF_030329325.1). NCBI lineage: Bacteria > Pseudomonadati > Pseudomonadota > Gammaproteobacteria > Moraxellales > Moraxellaceae > Acinetobacter > Acinetobacter sp. 226-1. Next base: position 117,795 of record NZ_JACANU010000002.1, on the reverse strand, counting down.
TCATCTGATACTAAACCACCAGATTCCATAACATTTTTAGCTTTAAGACCTAATTCAGTACCTTCACGAATCGCAGCACGGAGCATATCACCGGTTGAAATTTGTGGGATATTGTAGCGCTTACAGATCAACTGAGCTTGAGTACCTTTGCCTGCTCCAGGTGGTCCGAGTAGGATAATGCGCATAAAAAACATCCTCTTTTAAAACAATATGTATGATACCTACGATGATCCCTCTGGGATGCACGGGTATCTATTTATAAGAAAGCAACAAACAAATGGATTAGACCTGCTAAAAATCCTGTGACTCCTCCCAAAACAATCAAAAGCCATTCGTCTTCTCTAAAGGCAGGACGTAATAAATTTTGAAATTCTGTTGGTGTCAGTTCACGGATACGCTCTCTAAACATTTGAAAGATTTTCTGTGCACGGCTCGCATTAAAGGCTGGGTCGCTTACAGGCACCATCGTAATTTCAATGGAACGATCAATCAAGTCTGTTTTAAGTTTAGCATATTCCGAAGGACCTATAGAAAGTTGTAAAGCTGTTCGTATCAATGGCGTTTCCATGATGCTATTCACATGGCGCTTAATAATACGACGTGTTTTTTCCTTTCTTGGTCCATACATCATTTCGGTCATGATGGATTTTAAAGTAATTAGGTCTTCTGTGACTACACTTGCAAAGACATCTGATACCTCATCCTGACGTTTCATAAATGCACCTTGCACATTATATGTACCGATACGCGGAATTACAGGTTTAATCCAAGGAAATTTCTTGTCTTTTGTACGCTCAAAAAATTGTGGGTAGCGAACATAATGTGGATAAACAGGGTTAAATACCATCCAAATTGCAATCCAGTTGGTTAAAAAGCCCCAAATTGCTGCAAATACAGGCACAGTACGATGATCAGGAATCAGAATATAGACTGCCATTTGGAAGATACCAAAGAGCATTCCTATTAATGCACTGATATGCCAAATAAAATTAATTTCTTTTTGTCCAACCTTTAAGAACATGCGTACCATTAAACGGCGGTCACCTTCCATTTGTCGTACAACCATTTCTTTCATATTAACCAATGATTCAACATTCATGGTTAACTCAGTCACGAGACCTTTTAAAATATTTGGCATTTGTTGATGCGCTTGGGCATAAATACGACGCTTAATGGAATAAGGTAGATTTTCCCACAAGACAGCATTACGATCTAACATGACTTCATCGATCAAATGTTCAAGCTCAAAACCGACTTGCTCACCAATGATACGTGCCATATCTTCTGGCTCCATAGCATTCAGGAACTCATTGAGTGAACCTAGCTTGGACAAAGTATTATCAGTAATAATGCCTGAGATACGTCCTGCTTTGCGTGGCACAATTCCTTGCCAGCCTACAGGCAGTGGACCAATATGAAATCCCCAAAACTTAATTGGATAAAACACCATTTTCAGTGCCATCCATACATGTATCCACGTCACAAAAGCTGTCACCGGCACAATACTTAATATTGCAAGATGATCAGGTCGACTAAAAAAAGCTTGCCACAAATCGTTAACGTATTCCAACATGCATGACTCTCATATTTATTTCTATTTGCGGTCTAAAGAAAATGGATAAACATAAAAATTAAAGCCCCACACTCAATGTGTAAGCAAATTGAATTTGTGGTCGAGTTTCTTCAATCATATTGCCATTTCGATCATGTAATTCACTGCCCGCACCCATTCCAACACTGAATGTACTAATGCGCTCTTTGTTGAGTAAAACATATGACAAGTCTACACCTGCCCCATATTGAACTTTATCACCATTATCTACTTTTTTACTTTTGAGTGAACCACCATAAACGCCAACGTAGAAGCCATTTTTGTCAGTTCCATTTAAAACAACAGGATAGCGAAAGCCGACTTGCCCACCAAACTCATGATCACCATTTACAAATGCGCCCAATTTAGCATAAGCAATGCCATAGGGGTTGACCCATTCACCATTAAAGTGTGCTAATTTTTGTGTTAGACCTGCACCAGCATTAAGAGTTGAGGTATCGCTTGATTTTAATTTGGCTTCTGGTAAATAGTCTTGCCAATCGGCATATGCACTATTCCCTAATCCAAAAAGTAATATTAAGGGAAAGATTTTTTTCATTATTTTCTCCATTGTCCCTAATTTTGGGTCAAACATAATCTTCCATATTTTTCCGACTTTAACAGAATTATCACGCAACTCATATACAAAACCCTAGAAATTTAGTGTCTATAAGGTCAAAGCATAAATCGTTAAGGCAATCATCTGTATTTTTATAAGCCTATTTATAAATATGCCATTTTTACAGATTTTTATAGAGATTCAAAACGAATATTTCTAATTTTGCTGCAATTCTAAGGTAAAATGGCTGCCCGCAGTATCCATTCATTTAACACAGTAAGTCGAACTTAATATGAAACAACAGTTTCCTTTAAAAAATGTTCAGCAAGAAAAGCGTATCTTTCGCAGTCGCATTTTTTTTGCTATTGGCATTGTTTCATTTTTTTTGCTCTTACTGGTGGCTCGTTACGCCTATTTACAAATTTTTCATTATGAAGAGTTTAGCCAAGCTTCAGATAAAAATCGAATTCGCCTACAGCCTATAGCGCCTCCTCGTGGCTATATTTATGATCGTAACGGTATTTTACTTGCCGATAATTACCCTGTCTTTACAGCAACGTTAAGTAAAGCTGATATTGAAGATATTGATGATACGGTTAAACGTCTCACACCTATTTTAAATTTAACAGAAGAAGATATTGATCGTTTTTCAAGTCGTATTAAAACATCCAAGAAAACTGAACGTGTCACACTCAAATTAAACTTAACTGAAGTGGATATTGCCCGTTTTAGTGAAGTGAAGTTTCAATTTCCCGGTGTTGATATTGAAACCCAAATGACACGTTACTACCCACATGGCGAATTATTTGCGCATGTTATTGGTTATGTTGGGCGTATTAATGATAAAGAGCTTAAAGCGATTGATAAAGATGCTTATGCAGGCACAAATTTAATTGGGAAAATTGGCGTTGAAAAATCTTATGAAGATTTATTGCATGGCGCTCCCGGTTATGAATCCATTGAAGCGGATGCACATGGTAATGTATTACGTCATTTAGGTCGTAAAGAATCAACACGTGGTAATGATTTATTTTTGTCTTTAGATTATGGCTTGCAAAGTGTTGCTTCTGAACAGTTAGCAGGACGGCGTGGTGCGATTGTTGCGATTGACCCACGTACAGGAGAAATTTTAGCCTTAGTCTCAAGCCCAAGTTTTAATCCTAACCTATTTGTTACAGGGATTGGGCATGCTGACTATAGTGCTTTACGTGACAATTTAGACCAACCTTTATATAACCGAGCAGTTCAAGGAAGTTACCCTCCTGGTTCCACAATTAAACCGATGGAAGCGCTTGGTGGCATTCATTTTGGTACAGTTGACTGGGGAACCACGATTTCTGACCCCGGATATTTCCATTTACCTGGTGACTCACACAAATTCCGTGATTGGAAAAAAACTGGTCATGGTAGTGTAAATATGCACAAATCTATCGTGGTTTCTTGTGATACTTATTTCTATATTCTTGCCCATCAAATGGGTATAGAAAGAATGAATGAGTGGATGCGTCAGTTTGGTTTTGGTGAAAAAACTGGTGTAGATTTACCAAGTGAAAGTACAGGTTTATACCCAAGTCCTGAATGGAAAATGCGTACTCGTAAAAGTAAATGGCTCAAAGGTGAAACCATTTCGGTCAGTATTGGTCAAGGTGCATTTACCGCAACGCCATTACAATTAGCTATGGCAACAGCAATTACTGCAAATCATGGTGCACATGTTATTCCACATGTATTACGTGAATCTAAAGGCGCTAAAAAACACCAAGTACTCAATGCTCCTACTGGAAAAATTAATTTCAATGGAACAGATAATGACTGGATCAAAATGCGTGAAGCGATGGTCGATGTGATTCAAAGCGGTACAGGTCGTGGTATTCGTACACCAATGTATCAAATCGCAGGTAAAACAGGGACAGCTCAGGTAAAAAGTATTGCACAAGGTAAACGCTATAATGAATCTATTTTAACAGAGCGCCAACTTGACCACGGTCTATTCGTTGGCTTTGCACCTGCTGAAAACCCTGAAATTGCGATTGCTGTCATTTGGGAAAATGGTCGTCATGGTGGTTCGGCTGCCAAAATTGCACGTCCTATTTTTGATTATTGGTTACTGAAACGTGAAAAAAATCCGATTCTTCCAACAAATCATCAAATCAGTGGCGGTTTAATGACAGCAGGCATTAAACCTGGTGAGCTTCCAAGTGGTGAAGCTAATTTAGCAGCTGATCCTAATGCTGTACTAAAACCAAATGCAACTAAACCAAATACCACTACACCAACACACCAGCCTACAGCCCCTGTAGCAGCTATTCCACATGAGACTGAATTAAGTGACTAAAGCAAAAAATCAATTACGGATTATTGGTGGAGAATGGAAACGTCGTGTATTGCCATTTGCAGATATTGAAGGCTTACGTCCTACTCCTGACCGAGTGCGTGAAACCTTATTTAACTGGTTAATGTGGGATGTGCAAAATAGTCATGTTTTAGATTTATGTACAGGTTCTGGGGCTTTAGCTTTTGAGGCGTTATCTCGTGGTGCTGCCAAAGTCACGATGATTGAACCCAACCAAACCCAAGCCACTGTTCTAAAAGACAATATTAAACTCTTAAAAGCGGAAAATTGTCATCTCAAAGTAATGACTGCACAACAAGCACTTCAACAACTCAAAGACCCATTTGACTTAGTGTTTTTAGATCCGCCGTATAGCCTGAATTTATGGCAAGAGCTAGCTTTGGCAGTCGATCCTCTGATTCAACCTCAAGGTTTTATTTATGTTGAAGCAGATCAAGCATTACAACATTTAGATTTACCTGCACATTGGCAACTGGTCAAACAGACCAAAGCAGGTGTTGTACACGCTGGATTATTTCAAAAAGCATAAAGTAAAAAGCTCAGTAAAATATACTGAGCTTTTTTTTAAATTAACGGTGTTGATGTGATGGACGATTTTGATTCCAATCTGGTCGGCTTGGGCGGTCATGATTCCAATTTGGACGATTTGGACGGTCTTTATTCCAGTGTGGGCGATCATCACGATCATAACCTGAATGATGACGATTAGGATGATCATCTAATGGCGCAACAATACAACCAGTTAATGAAACACCAAGCAATCCAACCAATAGCACTTGTTTAAGCATAGCATTTACTCACTTAATTTATTTTGTCTATTGATAAGATATCGCTTGGTGATGTAGAGCTACTGGACACTCTGTGTAAGTCTTGTATAAAACTCACACTTATTTAATTCATATTTCTATATTCATTGTTATATTTTTCAAATAGGCTTGCAGAATAGCTTTATTGAACTGATCTACTGTTAAAATATCATTATTTTTTAATTTAGAAGCTAAATATGGACATTCAAGATCAAATTGTACTTGTTACAGGTGGAGCACGTGGTTTAGGTTTAGCCATTACACGAACTTTACTTCATCAAGGAGCACGTGTTGTCGTAAATTATTACACAAGTGAACAAAGTGCTTTACAACTCAGCCAAGAATTTCCAGAGCAAGTTTTTAGTTATAAAGCTGATGTCACCAAGCTTGAAGAGGTAAACATCATGTTCCAAAAAGCAAAGCAACATTTTGGGCATGCAATTACATCTGTGGTGAACAATGCTCTACTCAACTTTCAATTTAATGGTGATGCAAGACCAAAAGTTGAAACATTGAACTGGCAAAATATGCAACAACAAATTGAAAGTGCGGTTAAAGCAACATTGAATACCACCCAAGCTGCACTTGAAGATATGAAAAAAGACCATTTTGGTCGAATTATTAATATCGGAACAAATCTCGTGCAAAATCCTGTGGTTCCTTATCATGATTATACAGCCGCAAAAGCTGCACTATTGGCATTTACTCGTACTACAGCACAAGATTTAGGACAATATGGCATTAATGTCAACATGCTTTCTGGTGGCTTACTACGTAAGACCGATGCCAGTTGTGCCACCCCAGATTTTGTATTTGATTTAATCGCACAATCTACGCCATTAAAAGAAGTTACAACACCAGAACAATTTGCTGATGCTGTTTTATTATTTTTATCACCGTGGTCAAGAGCGGTTACTGGGCAAAATTTAATTGTAGATGGTGGTTTAGTAAAGGGATAAACCTATTCACCCTCTTCTAATCTTGCATCATATATTTCTGTAAAGCTAAATGAATTTTTTCAGTTTATACATTCACCTATTATATTGAAAAAATTAGCAAAAATTTATTATTGGACAAAGAAAATCTGTTTATTTTCCTTGTCCAATAGCACAACATTTATGCTGTCTGTCGTGATATTTAAAATGATGTTATGGAAATTTTTCCAAAAAAATGAAATGCCATTTAAAAAATGACGCGCTCAGAAAATCAAAAAAATAACGAAAAATTACAATGCTTTAGTCCAATAAATACGTACCATTTGCCCACGATCATAAGGAAAACTCGATAAATACTCGTACCCTAATGTATTATTTTTATTGAGTTTAAATTCCATTCCATACCCCATTGAGATATTCAATCCTTGTACTTCTTGATGGATCGACTGACCTGCGCTAATTCTATTTTTAAAATCATCAGATGTAAAAGCAGTATAATTAAAAAGCTTAAAACGCTCGTCAGCATAAATTTGATTACTCAAAACTGAATAGTTTTTTAACTCCTGTTCGTGTTCTTCCGCGAGTTTTTTTTGCTCCTGATTCAAATCTTCATTTGCAATCTCAGTCGCTTTTTCTATATCTATTTGTTGATTTTTATCTTTTTTCAAATGTTTAAAAAAATCATATTTGATGAAAGACGTTTTATTTTTTATTTGATCATTATTTTCTAAATTTACTTGATCTGCTGCGATCGCATAGGTTTCTAGACAAAATAGAAAAATACTGCAATAGATTTTACCCGTCATTATTGTCCCATGACATTTTTAATCCAATTGATTTAAAAAACTATAGCACTATTTTGAACAATAGCTTTGAATATTTTCCGATTTTCTTTCATAAAAAAGAGGAAGTTTACACTTCCTCTTCTGAGTAACTCAGTTTAAATCACTTTAAACTAAGCCTTTACTTTTTAACAATTCAAGCATTGTTGAACCCAACTCAGCTGGGCTACGTGTATATGCCATGCCCGCTTTTTCAAATGCTGCAAATTTTTCTTCGGCTGTTCCTTGACCACCTGAAATAATCGCACCTGCATGTCCCATACGCTTACCTTTTGGCGCAGTAACACCAGCGATATAACCAACAACAGGCTTTGTTACATTTGATTTGATATATTCAGCTGCTTCTTCTTCCGCAGTACCACCAATTTCACCAATCATAATGATTGCTTCAGTTTGAGGATCTTCTTGGAATAATTTTAAACAATCGATTTGGTTCATACCTGGAATCGGGTCACCACCAATACCAATACAAGTAGACTGACCTAAACCAAGCTTCGTTGTTTGTGCAACTGCTTCATAAGTCAATGTACCTGAACGTGAAATTACACCAATTTTACCTGCTTGGTGAATATGACCTGGCATAATCCCAATTTTACATTCACCTGGTGTAATAATACCTGGACAGTTTGGACCAATGAGGCGAGCACCATTACCATAAGTTTCAAGGTAACGTTTTGCTTTGAGCATGTCTAAAGTTGGCACACCTTCAGTAATCACAACAATCAACTCAATACCTGAGTCAACAGCTTCAACAATTGAATCCAGTACAAATGGTGCTGGTACATAAATTGAAGTTGCATTTGCGCCTGTTTCTTTCACAGCTTCACGCATGGTATTAAATACAGGTAAATTTAAATGCGTTGTTCCACCTTTACCTGGCGTCACACCACCAACAACTTTTGTACCATAAGCAAGAGATTGCTCAGAGTGAAAAGTACCATTTTTACCTGTGAAACCTTGTACCAATACTTTGGTGTCTTTATTTACTAATACGCTCATGATCGATACTCCTTACGCTACTGCAGCAACAACTTTTTCTGCAGCATCAGCAAGACCTGTCGCAGAAATTAATTTCAAACCAGATTCATCAAGTAATTTTGCACCCAATTCCGCATTGTTTCCTTCTAAACGAACAACAACAGGAACAGTGACATTTACTTCTTGAACTGCTGCAATAATCGCTTCAGCAATCATGTCACAACGTACAATTCCACCAAAAATATTAATCAATACAGCTTGAACAGAAGTATCTGAAAGAATAATTTTAAATGCTTCGATAACACGATCTTTCGTCGCACCACCACCAACATCAAGGAAGTTTGCAGGTTGACCGCCATAAAGTTTAATGATGTCCATCGTTGCCATTGCAAGACCAGCACCATTCACCATACAGCCAATATTACCTTCAAGCGCAACGTAATTCAGATCAAATTCTGATGCTTTTAATTCACGTTCATTTTCTTGGGACTTATCACGCATCGCTGCGATTTCAGGTAAACGATAAAGCGCATTTGAATCGATACCCACTTTGGCATCAACACATAAAATTTCACCATTTTCACGAACTGAAAGTGGGTTAATTTCAAATAAAGCAAAATCATTTTCAATGAAAGCTTTATATGCACCCGTCATAATCGTGACAAATTGATTGATTTGTTTGTCTTTTAATCCAAGTTGGAATGCAACATCACGTGCTTGGAAAGGTTGTAAGCCTACTAATGGATCAACTTCTACTTTAAAGATTTTTTCAGGTGTTTCTTCAGCAACTTTTTCAATTTCTACGCCACCTTCAGTCGATGCCATAAAAGTCACACGACGTGATGAACGATCTACAACCGCACCCAAATAAAGTTCGCGTTCTACAGGATAAACATCTTCACAAACTAAAATGCTATTTACAGGTTGTCCATTTGCATCTGTTTGATAAGTTACTAAGTGTGTGCCTAATAGGCTTTTCGCATATTCAGCTGCTTCTTCGGCAGATTTTACAACTTTAACACCACCTGCTTTACCACGACCACCTGCATGAACTTGGGCTTTCATGACAGCAAATTTGCCTTCAATCTGCTCAAACGCTGCCGCTGCTTCTTCTGGTGATGTAATTAAAATGCCTTCTTGAACTGGCATACCATATTTTTTTAACAGCGCTTTCGCTTGATACTCATGTAGATTCATTTTTTACCTTTTACTACTTTTCACGTTGTTATTACCACCAACACTTAAACGTCCATCGCTTTAAATATTGGCATTTATTAAAATTTGTTCTTCTATATTTAGATGATTATTCAAATAAAAACAACCATCTTTTTAAAAAAAGAGCGGTCGGAACCGCTCTATTTCATTTTATTTACGTTTACGCTGGATCGCGTGAATCGCACGTCCATCTACAGCAAGTGCTGCTTCATGGACGACTTCTGAATAAGTTGGGTGACCAAAAGTCATCAACTGTAGATCTTCAACACTTGATACAAATTCAAGTGCGATCATACCTTGGTGAACGATATCAGAAGCACCAGGACCAATCACATGCATACCCAATAAACGGTCAGTTTTTGAATCAGCAACAAATTTCACAAAACCTTGAGATTCGTTTGCTGCTAAAGCACGACCATTCACCGCAAATGGGAATTGACCTGTTTTAACTTCGTGACCTTTCTCTTTCGCTTGTTCTTCAGTTAAACCAACCCAAGCCGCTTCTGGATGTGTATAAATCACAGAAATGATGGTGTCATAGTTCACTTGAGCAGCATGACCGTGAATACGCTCAACCGCCATTACGCCTTCTTCCATTGCTTTATGTGCAAGCATTGGACCACGTACCAAGTCACCAATCGCATAAACACCTTCAACAGATGTTAAGCACTGATCATTCACTTCAACCAAACCGCGCTCAGTCAATTTAATGCCTGAATCTTCAGCCAATAAACCTTCTGCATATGCTTTACGACCAACACAAACGATGAGTTTATCAAACGCTTCAGTTTTGTCTTCGCCAGCTTGGTTATACTGAACAGTCACTTGACCATTGTTGATTTCAGTACCAGAAACTTTAGCGCCAATACGAATATCTAAACCTTGTTTAGTCAAGATTTTTTGATATTCTTTCGCAAGTGCTTTGTCTGCCATTGGTAAGAATGCATCTAATGCTTCAAACACAACAACTTCAGAACCTAGACGACGCCATACTGAACCAAGCTCAAGACCGATTACACCCGCACCAATCACACCTAAACGTTTAGGAATTTCTTGGAATTCTAATGCACCAGTTGAGTCAACAATTAAGTCTTCATCAACTTTTGCAACTGGAATATTTACAGGAACAGAACCTGTTGCAAGGATTACATATTTAGGTTCTAAAACTTGAACATCAGCACCTTCTAATGGTGTGAATTCAACTTTTTTACCTGCAAGTAATTTACCAGTACCTTGTAACCACTCAATGCCGTTGCCTTTTAATAATTGAGCAACACCACCTGTTAAGTTATCTACAACTTTGTCTTTACGAGCAAGAAGCTTTTGAAGATCAAGTTGTACATTTTCAACAGTAATCCCGTGTACATCTAAGCCATGAAGCGTATCTTCATAGTGATGTGAAGAATCTAAAAGTGCTTTAGACGGAATACAACCTACGTTTAAGCAAGTACCACCTAGTGATGGCTTACCTTTGTGTACACGTTTTTCGATACACGCAACTTTGAAACCAAGCTGAGCAGCACGAATCGCTGCTTCATAACCACCTGGTCCACCGCCGATTACAACTAAGTCAAATTGTTGAGACATGTTTATCTCCAAAAACGAGCTTAGAGGATCGCCCTAAGCTCGTATTGTTATTCTAAAGAATTAAAGGTCAAGGATAAGACGAGCTGGTTCTTCTAACAATTCTTTGATTGCTACAAGGAAACCTACAGCTTCTTTACCATCGATTAGACGGTGGTCATAAGAAAGTGCCAAGTACATCATTGGTAAAATTTCAACTTGACCATTTACAGCCATTGGACGTTCTTGGATTTTATGCATACCCAAAATCGCTGTTTGTGGTGTATTCAAAATTGGTGTTGAAAGTAATGAACCGAAAGTACCACCATTAGTAATAGTGAACGTACCACCAGTCATATCTTCGATACCTAATTTACCATCACGCGCTTTACCAGCATATGCACGGATACCATTTTCAACTTCAGCATAGTTCATGCGGTCAGTATCACGAAGTACAGGTACAACTAAACCACGCTCACTTGACACAGCAACACCGATGTCATAGAAACCGTGATAAACGATGTCATCGCCATCAATAGATGCATTTACTGCTGGATAGCGTTTAAGCGCTTCAGTTGCAGCTTTAACGAAGAATGACATAAAGCCTAAACGTGCACCATGGCGTTTTTCAAATGCGTCTTTATATTGAGCACGCATTTCCATGATTGGTTTCATGTTCACTTCGTTGAACGTTGTCAACATCGCAGTTTGTTGCGTTGCAGCAAGTAAACGCTCAGCAACACGCTTACGAAGACGAGTCATTGGAACACGTTTTTCAACACGTTCGCCTACAGCAACGCTTAATGGCGTTACAGAAGCTGCTGGTTTAGCTTGATGATTTGCAACATCTTCTTTAGTGATACGACCACCACGACCAGTACCATCAACATCAGCTGCTGCGATACCTGTTTCAGACAATGCTTTACGTACTGCAGGAGCTTGGTCTGCCACTTGAGCACGTTCAACAACAGGTGCGTTACCTGCTTGAGTTTGTGCAACTGCTTGTTCAACTTTCTCTTCAGACTGAACAGCTTGAGTTTGTGCAGCGCCAGAAACAGCACCTGCTTCAAAAGTTGCAATCACTTCAGCAGAAAGCACAGTATCGCCTTCATTTTTGATGATTGCAGAAATAGAACCGTCAGCAGGAGCAACAACTTCTAAAACAACTTTATCTGTTTCAATATCACAAATTACTTCGTCACGTGATACAGCTTCACCTGGTTGTTTGTGCCAAGTTGCAATTGTTCCATCAGCAACTGACTCTGGAAATACAGGTGCTTTAATTTCGGTTGCCATTATTTAGATTCTCCTGATTGATCAGCGACGATCGCTAAAGCGTCATTTACAAGCTGAGCTTGTTGTTTTGCATGCAAATAAGGTGAGCCACACGCAGGTGCAGCTGAAGCTTCACGCCCCGCATAGCTAATTTGAACTTGTTGACCTGCTTTCATCACGCCTTCATATAGACGTGGAGCAATGAATAACCAAGCGCCTTGGTTTTTCGGCTCTTCTTGACACCAAACAAGTTCTTTTACGTTTGGATAAGTCGCCAATACTTCAGCAAGACGTTTTTCTGGGTACGGATAAAGTTGCTCAACACGTACGATTGCAATGTTCAAGTTTTGTTCACGACGTTTTTCAAGTAAGTCGTAATAAACCTTACCACCACAAAGTACAACACGTGTTACATCTTGTTTATTGATTTGATCTACTTCATCAATCACAGTTTGGAATGTACCAGTTGCAAGCTCTTCTAAAGTCGAAGTTGCAAGTTTGTGACGAAGCAATGACTTCGGTGAAGTCACGATCAATGGTTTACGGATTGGGCGAACCGCTTGACGACGCATTGCATGGAAAATCTGCGCTGGTGTCGTTGGCGTAATCACTTGCATATTTTCTTCAGCACATAACTGTAAGAAACGTTCTAAACGTGCAGATGAATGCTCTGGACCTTGACCTTCAAAACCATGTGGAAGAAGCAACGTTAAGCCACACACACGTTCCCATTTGGTTTCACCAGATGAAATGAATTGGTCAATAACGACTTGTGCACAGTTAGCAAAGTCACCAAACTGAGCTTCCCAAATAATTAAACTTTTTGGAAGTGTAGTTGCATAACCATATTCAAATGCAAGAACCGCCATTTCTGACAATAATGAGTCATAAATTGCAGTACGTGGTTGGTTTTCTTTTAGGTTACATAATGGAATGTAAACTGAACCATCAACTTGGTTATGTAATTTTGCATGACGATGCGAGAATGTACCACGACCAACGTCTTCACCTGTCAAACGAACAAGGAAACCATCATCAAGAATAGAAGCATAAGCAAGTGTTTCTGCTGCACCCCAGTTCAATGGCATTTCACCAGTTTGCATTTTCAAGCGATCATCAATCACTTTAGATACTTGACGTTGCATCACGAAGCCTTCAGGCAACTCACGCATTTTACGACCAAGTTCTTTTAAGCGTTCGATTGGGAAAGTTGTATCCCAGTCATCTGTATAATCATGACCAAGATATGGTGTCCAATCGACAAACATTTTTTTGTTTGGTTCAAGAACAAGTGCATTGGCAACATGACGACCTGCTTCAAGGTCTTCACGATATTTTTCAACCAAAGCATCGGCATCAGCACGATCCAACACTTTTTCTTGTACAAGCTGATCAGCATAAAGCGTACGAGTTGTCGCTTTTTTATTGATCACTTGATACATCATTGGTTGAGTTGCAGCTGGCTCATCCGCCTCGTTATGACCACGGCGACGGTAACAGAACATATCAATCACAACATCTTTACGGAATGTATGACGGAAATCATGTGCTAACTGTGCAATAAACAATACAGACTCAGGATCATCACCATTCACATGGAAGATCGGCGCTTGGATCATTTTTGCAATGTCAGTACAGTATTCTGTAGAACGCGCATCACGTGGATCAGAAGTTGTAAAGCCCACTTGGTTATTCACCACGATATGAACTGTACCACCCACTGTATAACCACGAGTTTGTGACATTTGGAAGGTTTCTTGGTTGACACCTTGACCTGCAAATGCAGCATCACCGTGTACAATCACTGGCAATACATCATCACCACCAATGTCTTTACGGCGTACTTGGCGTGCACGTACAGAACCTTCAACTACAGGTCCAACGATTTCTAAGTGAGATGGGTTAAACGCCAATGCCAAGTGAACTTCACCACCTGGAGTCATTACGTTTGATGAGAAGCCTTGGTGATACTTAACGTCACCAGAACCTTTTTTATGTAGTGCTTTACCTTCAAACTCACCGAACAAATCAGCAGGGTTTTTACCCATGATGTTTACAAGTAAGTTTAAACGACCACGGTGTGGCATCCCGATCACAACTTCTTTACAACCTACAGAACCTGCACGTTGAATCAGTTCGTTGACCATTGGAATGAAAGATTCGCCACCTTCAACGCCAAAACGTTTAGCACCAACATATTTATTACCAAGGAATTTTTCTAAACCTTCGGCTGCTGTTAAACGTTCAAGTACGTGTTTTTTCTGGTCAGCAGAAAAATTGAATTGACCACGTGCACCCTCTAGGCGTTGTTGAATCCAACGTTTTTCTTTGGTATCAACAATGTGCATATACTCTGCACCAATAGAAGCACAATATGTTGCTTCCATCGCTTCAACCATTTCACCTAAAGTCGCTTCGGTTTTACCAATTGCAAGATTACCAGCATTAAATACGGTATCTAAATCTGATTTGGTTAAACCATGCGCTGCAAGATCTAAATCAGGTACGTCTTCACGTTTCGCCAAACCGAGTGGATCAAGTTTTGCTTTTTGATGACCACGGTTACGGTATGCCGCGATTAGTTGTAAAACACCAATTTGACGACGTTCATGCTCAGTACTTACTTCACTTTGCACAACAGGCTGAACACGACTTGAATTACGACCTAATAATAAAAATTGCTCACGAATATTTCCATGTGGTTGATCACCTTTAGGGAATTTATCGAAATATTGCTGCCAATCCTCGCCTACTGAGGTTGGAGAAGATAGGTACTGCTCGTAAAGCTCTTCAATATACGCTGCACTATCAGCGGAAAGTTCAGTATCAAGACGCAGTGCGTCAGCAATTTCTTGCATTTGTGGACCCATTTCCTATTGCAAAAACATTAGAGGGTGCTTTTTAAGCACTCCCATGATTGATCATGCCAAATCGGTAAATTGACATTCACCCATCAGGTACTTATGACCATGGGGCGTTACAACATTAGCTCAACACTAATGCAAATAATGAATCATAACGCCCTCATGGCATCATCACTCACTGATATACTCAACCAAGGCTGAGCAATTTTTTGCAAATCGACTTAGAAAAAATAAATATTCAGATTTATTTTTTCTAAAACGACTTCATTTTTATTCATATAAATAGTTATAAACCTATATGAAGCAGTCTTATGTTGAAAATATGTACGATAATTAAGTACTTTTTCACACTTATGACGGTTTGTTAAATCGTAACATGAACTATAACATCAATTGATTTTTTTGACACATACCTCTTATAAATTGGCGAAATACATGTGTTAAATAATCTACTATCATTCGCCCATTTATATAAACAATCCATACAATAAATCACTAAATTCAATTCATTTTTAAACTCAATAAAAAAGCGCACATCAAAACATGATGTGCGCTTTCTTTTTCAGCAAAATTAGCCTGCTTGGTCGAGCAACATGCTACGGATATGACCGATCGCTTTCGTTGGGTTCAAACCTTTAGGGCAAACTGACACACAGTTCATAATCCCTTTACAACGGAATAATGAGAATGGGTCATCAAGACGCGATAAACGATCTTGAGTTGCTGTATCACGAGAATCAATAATGAAGCGATATGCATTCAATAATGCTGAAGGACCCAAGAATTTATCAGGGTTCCACCAGAATGATGGGCATGAAGTTGAACAACATGCACAAAGAATACATTCATACAAACCATCAAGATGTTCACGATCTTCAGGAGATTGTAAACGCTCTTTTGGTGGCGCAGGCTGGTTATTGATCAGGAATGGTTGAATCTTGTCATACTGATCGTAGAACTGATTCATATCCACAACTAAATCTTTAACCACTGGTAAACCTGGCAATGGACGAATCACGATTTTTTCTGGTAAATCGTTTAAGTTCCATAAACAAGCAAGACCATTTTTACCATTGATGTTCACGCCATCAGAACCACAGATCCCTTCACGGCATGAACGACGGAAAGTCAATGATTCATCCTGTACTTTCAATGCAAGAAGAGCATCAAGCAACATACGGTGCTTATCAGTCAATTCAAGTTTAAAAGTCTGCATGTACGGTGCTTTATCCTTATCAGGATCATAGCGGTAGATTTCGAATGTACGGGTACCTCTACTCATCTTAGTTCTCCCAATTAGAATGTACGTGGTTTAGGTGGAATTGGATCTACAAGTAATGGCTTATAGCGTACTGGTTTGTACTCTAAGTGATTATCTGCTGAGAACCATAAAGTATGTTTCATCCACTCATCATCACGACGACCATATGGGTAATCTGCATGATCAGGTGGTAACTCGTAATCTACAACCGTATGCGCACCACGACATTCTTTACGCGCAGCAGCAGAAATCAAGGTCGCTTTTGCTACTTCGTAAATATTTTCAACTTCTAAAGCTTCAATACGTGCAGTGTTAAATACTTTAGATTTGTCTTTTAAGTGGATGTTACGTACACGTGGTTCAATCGCAAGAATTTGTTTTACGCCTTCGTCAAGCAATGCTTGAGTACGGAATACACCTGCGTGATCCTGAACGATGTCACGGATTGCATCTGCAACTTCCTGCGCATTTTCACCTGATGTAGAGTCATCAAGTTGTTTAATACGAGCAATTGTATTTTTAAGTACGGTTGTAGGCAGTGGTGTGTAGTCATCGCCATGATGTTTAGTCACGTAGTCAATAATGTGTTCACCAGCCGCTTTACCAAATACAACCAAGTCAAGCAGTGAGTTCGTACCTAAACGGTTTGCACCATGTACAGATACGCAAGAACATTCACCAATCGCATAGAAACCTTTTACAGGTTTAGTGAAGTCACGCTCACCACCATTGTGCGAATAAACACCAGTGTCCTTGTTATAGTTTGCAACAAGTTCCTGAGTTTCAGCAGACTCTGGAAGTACCACTTGACCATGAATATTCGTTGGAATACCACCCATTTGATAATGGATTGTTGGTACAACTGGAATCGCTTCTTTAGTGATATCCACGTTTGCGAATTTTTTACCAATCTCAAATACAGATGGTAAACGCTTCATGATGGTATCAGCACCCAAGTGTGTCATATCAAGTAAGATATAATCACCTTTAGGACCACAACCACGACCTTCTTTGATTTCTTGGTCCATAGAACGTGATACGAAGTCACGTGGTGCCAAGTCTTTCAAAGTTGGTGCATAACGTTCCATGAATGGTTCGCCGTCTTTGTTACGAAGGATTGCACCTTCACCACGACAACCTTCAGTCAACAATACGCCTGCGCCCGCAACACCCGTAGGGTGGAATTGCCAGAATTCCATATCTTGTAATGGAATACCTGCACGAGCTGCCATACCAAGACCGTCACCAGTATTGATATATGCGTTAGTCGATGCACGGTAAACACGACCAGCACCACCAGTAGCAAACAATGTTGCCTTACCTTGGAATACTGCAATTTTACCAGTTTCTTGGTCAATCGCTGTTACACCAAGGACATCACCTTCTTCGTTACGAATAAGATCAAGTGCGATCCACTCTACAAAGAATTGAGTGCCCATTTTCACGTTGCTTTGATAAAGCGTGTGAAGAAGCGCGTGACCTGTACGGTCAGCAGCAGCACATGCACGTGGAACTGGCTTTTCACCATAGTTCGCTGCGTGACCACCGAAAGGACGTTGGTAAATTGTACCATCAGCATTACGGTCAAATGGCATACCAAGGTGTTCAAGCTCATAAACAACTTGAGGTGCTTCACGAGTCATAAACTCGATTGCATCTTGGTCACCTAACCAGTCAGACCCTTTCACGGTGTCATAAAAATGGTAGTGCCAGTTATCTTCTTGCATATTACCAAGAGATGCACCAATACCACCTTGAGCCGCAACCGTATGTGAACGTGTTGGGAATACTTTAGTTAGCACTGCAACTTTCAAACCTGCTTGAGCAAGCTGATAAGATGCACGCATACCTGAACCACCACCACCAACGATGACTGCATCGAAAGTTTCGTGTGGAATATTTGTGTAATCTTCTTTAGGGATTATAGCGCCCATGATTGTTTCCTATCAATTCGCCCAAAAAATCTGGATTGCCCAAATTGCGTATGCAAATACTGCAATAATCACTGCAGACGTCAACACAAGACGCAGACCTGAAGCTGAAGGACCCATTTGACGTGTAGTCACATAGTCAGTGAATACCTGCCACATACCAATCCAAGCGTGTGCAACAAGAGACAAGACTGACAATAAAGATAAAATCTTCATTGGCAATGTCATCATAAAGCCTTTCCATTGTTCGTAGTCAAATCCGCCATTGCACAGAATCCAACCAAGCACAACAACAGTATAAACAGCTAAAACAACAGCACTCACACGTTGGATATACCAATCACGAGAACCTGAACCCGTTAAACCTGTAGCACTTTTCATTAGAGAACAATCCATACAAATGATGCGATAACTGAGATCGCAGCCAAGATTAATGCAATTGTAGCTGCAACACGACCACTTTGCAGTTCTTCAGCAAAACCAAGGTCAGCAAGTAAGTGCTTAATACCCATAATCAAATGGAATAATAAGCCTGCTACAAATACCCATACAACAAAACGTACAACGAAGCCGCTAAAGATTGCTTGCACTTGCGCAAAACCTTCAGGCGTAGACAATGATTTGTCTAAAAGCCATAGAAGTACCGGTACGAGTAAAAATACGATGACACCTGAAAGACGGTGTAGAATTGATGCAATAGCCACAGGGGATTTTAAGTTTACATCTAAAACTTGACCCATGGACAAATTGACAGGTCTGTTGCTTTTCACAGCGGGCATCCTGTAAGTAAAAACTCCATCCGGAGTTTGTTGGAATTAATTCGAAGGAAAGCTGGCATTGTTAGGCAAGCAAATTGCCTAAACTTATAAACGACACTGAATTATAAATCGTGAACTGTCAAAATACAAACGATGCGATTTGGCTTTTTAATGAAAAACTCTACAAATAAGAATCATTTATAACAAAATATCTCATCATACAAAAAATTAAAATCAATAAAACCATGCTATCTATTTATTTTTTAAACATTTAATTTTAATATGCCAATATATTTTTATTTATTTTTAAGTTTTTTAAATTTTAGACTAAAGCACAACATAAATACGAAACTGTGTTTTATTTAAAATTTCAATCATTAATCATATTCAATCATGAACGGTATATAAAGATATTTATAAATTAAACACTACCATTATTTTTAAAATAAATAGTGCATATCATTAATATAATATTTAACTTAAGAGTTTTTGAACAGAAATAAGTACTTAGTTTGTGAATAAATCAATTTTAGTTTTAAAAATAGCAAATAATTGTTTATTTTTAAGACGGAATTTAGCATATTTTTCGCACTAAAGATCATTTTTTAAACAGTAAAAACTTTTTTCAAACTATTTTTTAACCAATCAATAATGAAAATGAAAAAAAATATTTCAATCATTTTTGTGTGGTTTTTTCACACAGTATTAATTTTTATGAATTGTAAGTCATGGTAATTAGATGGTTTTAGGTGATTTGCATACTTTTAACAATATTTAAAAATTCAATAATTTTTAGGCTTTGATCACTATTCTTGTCTAGCAAGATCAATTATTTTTATGCACCAAATCTAGAATTTGCCTTATTATACTGAGCCGATACTGTAATTTTATTTAAAATTCTTTGAATGAGATTGCATGACTAAGCTACTGTGCTAACGTCACTTTTTATCCATAAGTATAATTGACAAAATTTCAGTACTCACTAAGCTAATAGCAATTTTTGATCTGTCTAACTTGTTTGGTAACAAATAACAATTACAAGTTAGATAAAACATTCACCAGGACAGGAGATCAATTGAATGTCTGCAGCAACTGGCAAAAAAGCCGTTTTACAACTTGATGGCAAAGAAATTGAATTACCAATTTACAGTGGTACATTGGGCCCAGATGTAATCGACGTTAAAGATGTATTGGCCGCAGGTCACTTTACTTTTGATCCTGGTTTTATGGCAACTGCTGCTTGTGAATCAAAAATCACATTCATCGATGGCGGCAAAGGTGTTCTTTTACACCGTGGTTACCCAATCGACCAACTTGCGACTCAAGCTTCTTACTTAGAAACTTGCTACTTATTATTAAGTGGTGAACTTCCTACTGCTGAACAAAAAGCTGAATTTGAAGCAAAAGTACGCAACCATACTATGGTACATGACCAAGTAAGCCGCTTCTATAACGGTTTCCGTCGTGATGCTCACCCTATGGCTATAATGGTTGGCGTTGTTGGTGCACTTTCTGCGTTCTATCACAATGGTTTTGATGTTGAAGATGTAAACCACCGTGAAATTACTGCAATTCGCTTAATTGCAAAAGTTCCTACACTTGCTGCTTGGAGCTACAAATACACAGTGGGTCAACCATTCATGTATCCACGTAACGATTTAAGTTACGCTGAAAACTTCTTGTACATGATGTTTGCTACACCTGCTGACAAAGATTACAAAGTAAATCCTATCCTTGCTAAAGCAATGGATCGTATCTTTACACTTCATGCTGACCATGAACAAAATGCGTCTACATCTACAGTACGTTTAGCGGGTTCTACTGGCGCTAACCCTTATGCATGTATCGCTGCGGGTATCTCTGCGCTTTGGGGTCCTGCTCACGGTGGTGCAAACGAAGCTGTTCTTAAGATGCTTGATGAAATCGGTACCGTTGAAAACGTTGCTGACTTCATGGAAAAAGTGAAAACTAAAGAAGTTAAACTTATGGGCTTCGGTCACCGAGTTTACAAAAACTTCGATCCACGTGCGAAAGTAATGAAAGAGACTTGTGACGAAGTTCTAAGCGCTCTTGGTATCAATGATCCACAATTAGCACTTGCTATGGAACTTGAACGTATTGCACTTTCTGATGAATACTTCATCAAACGTAACTTATACCCTAACGTAGACTTCTACTCAGGTATCATCCTTAAAGCGATTGGTATCCCAACAGAAATGTTTACTGTAATCTTCGCTCTTGCACGTACTGTTGGTTGGATCAGCCACTGGTTAGAAATGCACAGCGCACCTTACAAAATCGGTCGCCCTCGTCAGCTTTACACTGGCGAAACTCAACGCGATATCAAACGTTAATTCGTTATACGCTTTGACCATAAAAAAACCACCTTTTGGTGGTTTTTTTATTACTTCAATTTATCGAATTTTAAAGGGTATTTTATCTTCTTTTATGGTCACTTTAGCGCCTTTACACGCATTTGATGTTTTACTTGTTCTCAATACATAATCTGCCTCAGCAACTACTTTTAATGTACTTTCAATATTCTCTCCAGTTTTACAATCTTCTTCACCTAACTTTTCACTATAACGCCCTGGATAACTTGAAGATTCAGCCGTCGCAACCACATAAGCTTTCCAACCATCAAAATAAACTAAGTCATCTCGACTAGAGACTTCACCCTGACCAGAACTTGCAGAAGTCAATTGCACAAGTTGAATCGGCTTGCTTTTAGCTTGAGCATTATAAATTTTAAATCTATTGGCTTGCCCGCCATATTCAAGGATTTGTGACTGCTTTAACTTTGGTCGAGTCAAAATATAACCACCCCAAAAATTGCGCCCTGCATCTTGAAATTCCACACCAGACAAGTAAGCGACCTCTCCTGATTTTAGTCGTACAGCCTGCGTCTTATTAATATCAATTGCATTTTTTGGTGTTGCATAAGAATCATCTAAATTCGTTAAAGTTGAAATAATTTCTTTTGATGTAGGCGTTGCTGCAAAGCCTATAGAACATACAAACACGCCAACCATCAAACAAATACTTTTTTTCATCATAAGTTTGCTTTCTCTATTTCAAATCAATAGCACAATAGAATTTTTGCAAAAACCAAAATAATCACAGATTGATTGAAAAAATTAATATTAAAAGTCACTTCCCGATTTCAGTTTTATTAGCGCCCCCATTCCATCTTTTCCATATAAGGACGAACTTTTTTAATTCGCTGAATATTGGTCTTTTCAATTTGTGTAAGCTGATTTTCAACATTGGTACTGCACGGCATATACCAATCTGCTTCACTAAAAGCATTCGCTATTTCTTTATTTGCAAATGAATAACCATGACGCGCATAAATACTATTACGCATATAATCAAGTTCATCAGGTGGAAGTTGTAAATCATCATCTTTTAGCAAACGATTTGAAGCCTCTGCAAATGAACCTTCATTTTTTGCATAACGACACTGCTGTGGTTTTAAGTCAAAATATTTAGGTTTTACTTTAGCGGTTGTAGATTCCCAACTCGATTGTAGTGTTTTAGGCTGATTTTCACTGACTAAAAATGTAAATGTACCACTACTTGCTTTAGGACCACTTTCAACCGCCGTGATTTTATAACCTTGTGAAGTTGCTTGAACTTTGCCTGAGAAATTCTGCTTATTTTTACCTAAAATACTGTAGCCCTTGACCTGATTACGATCAATTGACTCAATAAACACCCCTATTTTTTGCCCATCATAAATACCTGACCAAGAGGTTTTAAGCTGTTGTATATTCAATGCAAAACTCGATTGCATGACAAAAAAAGGCAAGCAAAACATAAATAATTGCTTTTTCATTGTTATACCTATGTATGTATTTATATAAATCTCCACTATAATTTTAATTCAACTTTAACTTTTTTTAAGATTGAAAACGTAAAATTTTATCAAGATTTTTAGTCATCATTTACAAAACGACTTCACTGATATTGATCTTGCATAAAGCATGCAGAATACAACCATGAAAAAAATAGAACTCAGAAACATTTTCTTGATTTTTATACTGATGATTTATCTATATTTGAGTCTTCTCATGGTTAAAATTTGCCTACAATATTTTCCTTGGCAAAATGACACTAATTTTCTAGCCTTAAAACAAGACGTCATTCACACGCAACCTTGGCGCTTTGCCTTCCAAGCTCATGTCATTGTCAGTTCATTGATTTTAATCGCAGGTTTCACTCAATTTTCGAGTCAAATTAGACAAAAACTCCCAAAAATCCATCGTTATAGTGGTTGGCTTTACATTACAACTGTCTTAGCTTTTGCCTTACCTAGCGGCTTTATTATGGCACTTTCAGCCGCAGGAGGTTGGCAAACACAGCTATGTTTTATATTACTGAGTATTTTATGGGGAATGACTACTTGTATTGCTCTCTATAAAATTTTTCAAAAACAATGGAAAGCTCACCAAAATTGGATGATTCGTAGTTTTGCTTTAGGGCTTTCAGCCTTAAGTTTAAGAACATGGAAAATCGTTTTATATCAGCTACAACCTTATTTTGATTGGCTTACACCACTTCATATTTATCAACTTGAAGCATGGTTAGGTTGGACAATTAATCTTTTGATTGCAGAAATCATTATTTTTAGATTAAACAAAAATAAAAGCCCTAAACTAAGTTAGGGCTAAAATTCTTTCAATAACTTATGATGCTGTATCGTAATGCTTCAAATCTAAATCTTTTAACTGATTTTTTAACTCTTGCAATGACCACGGCCAAGCTGCAAAGTTACGACCATTTTGATCTAAATAATAAGACTTACAACCCCCTGCATTAAATACTGTCGTTTTCAGATTTCTTTGCACTTTCAAATTATGATAACGCACAACATTTTTCTTAATTTCAATACGTTTAATTTTCTGGTCACGCATTTTCAATAAGCCACTGATAATATAATCCAGTTGTGCTTCTGCAATACCAATAAAAGAGTCATAAACTAAAATATTTGGACCTAATACCAAGAACGCGTTTGGTACTTTTTCAATACTTGCACCCAAGTAAGCTTCTGGAGAGCTGTCTTTCCATAACTCAGACAATAATACACCGTCTGAATTCGTGACACGCTGTCCAATAGGTGGATGAGAAACCTCAAAACCTGTGCCCCAAATAATCACATCAACTTCATGACGCTCACCATTGGCAGCAACCACTGCATTACCATCTATTTCAACCAAACCATGTGGAATGAGGCTCACATTATCTTGTTGTAAAGCAGGATAATAGTTGTTAGCAAATAATAAACGCTTACAACCAATATCAAAGTTTGGTGTGACATCTTGACGTAGTTGCTCATCTTGAATTTGTAATTTAAGCAATTGTTTACTTAAAAAATTAACAGGCTTTAAAATCTTTGGATGACGTAAACCAAAATTAATACCATTCAAAATTTGTGCAATACTATTACGCCAAGTTTGTTGAATCACAGGGAAACGTTCAACAATGCCTTTTGCCGTATCCCCTAATTCACGATCAGCTTTTGGTAAAACCCAAGGAGCTGTACGTTGGAATACAAATAACTCTTTTGCTAATGGCTGTACTTGCGGAATAAATTGAATCGCTGATGCACCCGTTCCAATGACCGCCACACGCTTACCTTTAAGATCATAATCATGATCCCAACGTGCAGAATGGAACATTTTACCTTTAAAGCCTTCAATACCTTTAACTTTTGGCATAGAAGGCTCTGTGATCGGACCTGTTGTGAAAATAGTCGTTTTTGCTTGATATGAACCTTTTGAAGTTTCTAAATGCCAAACTTGCTGAGCTTCATCCCATTTCGCACTCAACAGCTCATTGCCAAATTCAATTTTCCCACCCAAATCATGCTTTTCTACAACCTCTTCTAAATAGCTAAGAATTTCTGGTTGCTTCGCAAATAAATGACTCCATTTATGACTTGGCGAAAAAGAAAATGAATACAATGCTGAAGGCACATCACAACCACAGCCTGGATAATTATTATCACGCCATGTACCACCAACGCGCTCAGCTTTTTCGAGCACAATATAATTATGATAACCTGCTTGATTCATTTTATAAGCAGCGGCAATTCCTGAAATACCCGCACCCACCACAATCGTGTCATAGACATGAACGGGTTGAGGTTTTTTCACTGTTGCTTTTGCTTCAGCTACAGTTGCTTTTTCTTCAATCGCTTGTGATTTTGCAATTACTTTTGGTGCTTCAGCTTTTTCTTCCACAACTTTTTCAGGTTGAATCTGTGGCTCTACTTTTGCTTCAAGCTGAGCTTCAGCTTTAGGTGCTTTTGGCTCAACCGTTGTTTGCTTTACCTCAATTTTTGGCTCAGCTTTTACTTCAGCTTTCGCTGCTGCTTTCACTTCCTCTGGTTGAGTCACTTGTTTGATCTCTTCTACAGTCGTTGTTTGTGACGCTTTTTTCGCTGTTGATTTATCTTCTGGTAACTGATCTACGGTACTTTCTGTTGTCATTTTTTTATCTCAAATGTTGGCTTATTTCATAAACTTATCAAATATTGGATAACCAATTCCCAATGCTTTGGTATACAGTGCAGGCGATGCACGTTTTAAAATCCAAAATAATTTAGCATCAGGTTGAGGAATGGTATAAAGCTTGCCTGCGTCTAAATTATTAAGCGTTTTAATTGCTACAGCATCACTTGTCGTAAAAGCATGATTCATTAATAAATCATCTGCTACGCCAGAATAACTATCAGGCAAGCGTCCATTTTTCATAATATTGGTGGGTACAAGTGTTGGACAAAGCACATTGACACTGATTTTATCTTTACGTAATTCAGCCGATAAAGTTTCAGATAGCGCTAAAACACTTGATTTGGTTACATTATAAGCCGTCATTTCAGGCGCGGCAGTATAACCTGCTGCTGATGCGACATTAATAATTGCACCATATCCCTGCTGTTTAAACTTAGGTACAAAATAATGGCAGCCATAAATCACGCCCCAAAGATTAATATTGACACACCACTGCCAATCATCAAGGGAAACCTCGTCAAATTTGCCTCCCAACCCTACACCTGCATTGTTGATGACCAAAGTGACTGCATGATTCATTAACTTTTCAGCATTTTCAGACAATGCCTTAACTTGTGTCTTATCCGTTACATCACACTGTACGGCAAATGCTTTACCTGAAGTTTGGCTTGCGATTAACTGTACTGTTTCTTGTGCAGCATCTAAATTAATATCTGCACAAACAATTGTTCCGCCACGCTTTGCAAGCTCCAAAGCAAAGCTACGACCAATTCCACTTCCTGCACCTGTAACTACAGCATATGCATTTTGTGTTGGCTTTTTCTTTTTCGAAAAAAATCCCATTGAGTTCTTCCATTTAACTTTTAAATTATTTTAAACACGGAGTGCAGGAATAAATTCTTTAACAAAAAATGGAGTTAATACGCCATTTTCAGGGTTCAATAAAGTTTCTTTGTAATATTCTAAGAACTCGGTTGTATCGTGGTCATTTGGATGGAAATCTGGGCGTAAATAGTCAAAAATATGTCCCCATGAACTTCCGTATACACCATCTTTTAAACCAAAAATTAAGCTAAAGCTGCGTGGAATATCTTTCCAATAACTCCAACTAATTAAATTACTTGGCTTACGATAAAAAGGAACCAATAACGATGCGACTGAAATAAGCACTAAAATCGTAATCAAAGCAGGGAAAAAGCCCGCAATACGTAATGCATAATTATTTGATAAAGTTTGGAACACATCATAAGCAATATCTTTATGCTCAGACTCTTCAAGCATGTGCCACATCCAAATTGCACGTTGCTTTTCATCTGTAGATCTAAAGAAAATTTCTTCGTGGTTCATCATATATTCAGCAAGTACCGCAGTAAAATGCTCAATTCCTGCCATCAAAGATAACTTCATCGGTTGTGGCAAACGGTTAAAACCGTAATCAAACACATGACCTGCTAAGAAACGGAATAATTTAACAGGTAAATCACGTTCCATATAAGCATCATTTAATTCTTCATGCATTTTGGAATGAATCGCTTCTTGTCCAATTAATGATGTCACACGCTGTTTTAACAACGGATCTTTAATAAAATCACGATGATAACGCGCTGTATCGATGACTAAATCTTCACCTAAAGTCAGAAAAATAGACAACGAAGCAAAGTATGCGCTTGCCAATTCAGCATCCATATAAAATTTGTGATCCAATTTTTCTGGTTCAAAATTAAATTTCATATGACGAATTGGAATAATCGGGGTTTGCTCATCTAAACTAAAAGGAGAATTAGAAAATACTTTTGAAAAGATAGATTTAACTGGCTTAGTGAATAACATGGCTACATACTCTTTATTTGATTAATGTATAAACAGCAACTCATCCTGTGACCTACTGCTCATGTTTTGAGTAAAAACTCTATTGAATATGTAAAAATTACGCTAAGCTTTATTAAATACCATTAGCATTTGAGGTCATTGAGTTAGCATTTTATGACTATTTAAAAAATTGTTAGACAATATTTTTTGAGTTAACACCTATTAACAATTTTTGACCTCTAAGGCTATTTTCTTTTTCATATTTTTACGTTTTGCTCACTTTGCAATGCTACTTTCAATATGAAAATTCAAGCAAAATATCAGCTTCACGTCGAAATTTGATGATCATTTTTATCCATAATTTCATCCTAGGATTAAGATAAATGTTGTACTTTTATTGGTGGTTATTCAGGCTACTCGATATTGAAACATTTAAATGCCGTCGTTTAAGTCTAGGCGAAATCAAAATCAGTCAAATGGTTTTTGGAGATCTTATTGATTACTCTAAAGTTTTGATTATGAATCAGCCTTATCTCCCTTGGCAACCTGTTGGTATTTTAATGGCACCCAACGGCTGTATTCACATGAAAGATGCTGACTTTTTTGAGGATTTTTCTCAAAAAAACTTATCAACTCAAGCACTTTTTATTCATGAAATGGCACATATTTATCAGCATCAAAAACATGTTAATGTACTTCTCAAAGGTGCTATTTTACAAATTGCATTCTATATCACTTATGGAAAATATAACCCCTATACCTATAATTTAGAAAATCACAAAAAATATGAAGACTATAATATTGAACAACAAGGAGATATTGCTCGAGATATCTTTCTAAGAAAAATTAAGAACATTATTTTAGAAACTTCTGCAAATCATTTTTAAATATGTGGAGGTTTGCACAAAGAGTAAGATTTTCTCAGCATTTTTAATACATAAGAAACAAAATTAATCATCAAAAATCTTCGTTTTTTCATCAAAAACCTGTTAAATTCAAAAAGATGATAGAGAAGTTTTAGACAATCTTTTTAAACATCTAGCATCTGGCATGATTTTCGTTAAAATAGCTCAAGTCTGTAATTTTTGCCGTGCAAGAAATAAAGATTTTTTGTCATGAAAATGATTTTTTATTTTATGCCTTTTGGCAGTGTTTTAAATTTCCGAATCACACACTATTGAATAATTATATATAAATCAATCTATTGTGTGTAAACATACTACCCTATAGGAATAGGACAAGGTTTAAATGAAAAGTTTTAAAGTTGCTCTCGCGCAATTCTCTCCACATATTGGTAATATTGAAGCAAATGTTCAAAAAATGATTGAACAAGCAAATCAAGCAAAAAAACAAAATGCTGATATTATTGTTTTTCCTGAACTTTCAATAGTAGGCTACCCTGCTGAAGATTTGTTGTTACGCCCAAGTATAAGTAAACGTACAGCTCAAGCTTTTGAGCAATTACATACGGTTAAAGATATTGTCATGGTCTTTGGCTTTGTCAACACAACCGAAGATGGGCAACGTTATAACTCTGCGGCAGTCATGAAAGATGGGCAAGTGCTTGGTGTATATAACAAACAAAATCTTCCAAACTATAGTGTTTTTGATGAAAAGCGTTATTTTAATGAAGGTCATCAACACCTTGTATTTGAGTATTTAGGTCATAAATTTGGTGTACTTATTTGTGAAGACGTATGGTCACTTCAAACTGTGCAACAACTTGCTCAACTTAACGTAGAAAGCGTTTTAGTTCTCAATGCATCACCTTATGAAGTAGGTAAACCACAACATCGTATTGCAACATTGCAAGAACTTGCGAGACAAATCAACATTCATCTGGTTTATACCAACCAAGTAGGTGGTCAGGATGATCTCATTTTTGATGGTTCAAGCTTTGTAATTAACAATACAGGTGATGTTGTCTTACGTGCAGAAAGCTACAAAGAGCAAGTGTATTTCATTGATTATGAAATTGAAAATAAAGCCTACAAAGCGGTTACCACTGCACCTGCCCTCGATACAATGGCTGAAATTTATCAGGCTCTAGTCATGGCAACACGTGATTATGTCGAACGTTCTGGTTTCCCAGGTGTCATTTTAGGTCTTTCAGGTGGAATAGACTCTGCACTTACTTTAGCGATTGCTGTAGATGCAATTGGTGCTGAAAAAGTACAAGCTGTCATGATGCCATATACTTACACTTCTCAAATCAGTGTTGAAGATGCCGCAGAGCAAGCAAAACGTATGGGCGTGACTTTTGGAATTGCCGAAATTCATCCAATCGTAAATAGCTTTATGCAAACACTGTTCCCATTCTTTGGTAACTCACCTGCGGATACAACAGAAGAAAACTTACAAGCACGTGCACGTGGCACATTGCTGATGGGTTTATCAAATAAATTTGGTAATCTAGTTTTATCAACAGGAAATAAATCTGAGTTATCAGTTGGTTACTGCACACTTTATGGTGATATGGTTGGTGGTTTTGCAGTACTGAAAGATGTTTATAAAACCATTGTATTTGAATTAGCAAAATACCGTAATAGTCTCAGTGAAACACCTGTGATTCCTGAGCGCGTGATTACCCGCCCACCATCTGCTGAGTTACGCCCTGACCAAAAAGATCAGGACTCTTTACCTGCTTATGATGTTTTAGATGCAATTCTTTATGCATATATCGAAGAAGATCAAAGCCAAGATGACATTATTGCCAAAGGTTTTGACAAAGATGTTGTCGAAAAAATAATTAAGCTTGTTGATCGTAACGAATATAAACGCCGTCAAGGTGCGATTGGTCCACGTATTACATCACGTGCATTTAGTCGTGAACGTCGCTATCCAATCGTGAATGGCTGGAAAGCAGGTGTTTAATCCTTGTGAGTAGCGAAAGCGCTTTATCATTCATGAGCTTTGCTCAACAACTTGCTCAAGCACTTCAGCTTGAGCAAGTTCGCTTTATTAAAAAACAGTTACTTGAAACTCAAAACCCTATTTATATTGAAGGTTTCATCGCTCAGTCCTACCAAAATGCAGATAAAATTTTACTGCGTGATTTCATCAAACTAGAGCAACTTCAAGCAGTTATACAAAAGTATGCATTTGAGCTTAATTTAGGACCCGATATACTTGAGTTTATTGGCGTTGCAGCACAAAAAATCCATCATTCTGCTGCTCACAATTCGACTGTACTCAATGAGTTATTATCTGATGAAAATTTTGAATTATGGTTATTTAAAATTTTAGAATTAGAACAACTAAAAACCTATTTACAAGATCATCTTGAACATAACCCACAAATTCAACATATAAGCATTCAGCTTGCTAATCAAATTTTAGAACAAAATACACCTTGGCTGAGACAATTACGCCAATATACCGTCAAACAAGATCATCTGCGCTCTAAAGTACTGAGTTTCATTCAAGAACAACATCAAAATCTGGAACTCAAGCTAGAACAACAACTTGCAGCAGCAATCCGCTCGCAACTGATTCATATCATTCAACTTCCAAATGAAGACCTTGCAAATCTTGCCTATTTGATTTGGTCTGATCTTAAACAACGTCCATTAAAAGAAACTTTTTCTCAGTTCCAATCTATCGATTTTGAAGAATTTTTTATTTTAGTCTATGAAACATGGAAAGGACTACGTCAAACTGATTTTATGCAACACATTATCCTGCATGTTGTTGCTGCATTTTATGAATATTTTAGTGAATTTAGCTTACAAGAATTATTACATTCTGTCGGTTTAAATGAACATGATCTGCGTCTAGAAGCATATCGCTTTATTCCATCTTGCATTAAAGCACTGGATGAACATGATCTACTCGACTCAATTATTGCCTCATTAATTGCGCCTTTTTATCAAAATGAACATACTCAACAAACAATTGCCCATTTAATGAGTACAAATTTACCATTTAAAGCTTAAAATTTAACAAATATAAATAGAGTGAAAAATGATTTTAATTATTGATGTTCATTATCGAGAAACAGGTGCTTATGCTGTTGCAGGTTTAATCCAAGATTGGGATAGCCAAGAATTTGAACAATGTTATACCCTCCATATTACCGAAGTTGCTGAATATATTGCAGGAAATTTTTACAAAAGAGAACTTCCTTGCATATTACAACTTCTTGAATGTATTGATAAAGATTTTAAATATATAGTGATTGATGGCTATGTACAACTTGGTGCAGAACAACAAGCAGGCTTAGGCACACATTTATGGAATGCTTTAACCCATAAAAAAACGATTATTGGCGTAGCAAAAAATTATTATAAAGATACACCTGCAAACTGTGCGTTATATCGAGGAAATAGCAAAAAACCACTTTATATTACTTGCAAAGATATTCACTTAACAGATGCAAAAAATTATATTGCAAAAATGACAGGTCAATATCGAATTCCTGATTTAATCAAAAAAATTGACACTTTAACCAGAGTATAATCTTTTTCTATAGATGCTTTGAACGCATAAATTTTATCAAGCATTAAAAAATTATATTTTTACGCACAAAAAAAGAGACCATGCGGTGAGCATGGTCTATAAAAATGGTGGCTATGACGGGACTTGAACCTGTGACCCCCGCATTATGAGTGCGGTGCTCTAACCAACTGAGCTACATAGCCGTAAACTGTGTGCGCATTATCTAAATTTATAGATAATACGTCAAGCCCTCTCACGCACTAATGATCATGCTTTAAACAATTGAAAAACAAATGTTTAAAATTAATACATATTTCATTTTATTTATCGGACAATAGAGCAAAGTAAATCATCCATCTGGTCATAAAAATGAAGTTTAAATCTATTTTACTTATCGTTAATCTCTCTTTTTTAATCACTGCTTGTCAGATGATCAGTCCTATTTTTGTAGACTATAATGGCGTTCGCATGGATGTTGCAAAATGGATTAATCAACAACAACTCTTAACGATGCAGCAAAAACGTAGCTTGGCTCAACTCAGCAAGGCTCAACAACGTTTTTATCAGCTTGAACAAGCAGATGAAGCTCAAAAATTTGAAATTAACAAACAAAATGCGATAGCACTTCATTGCGCTCACTTGCATGTGAGTGAAAGTAAAATTGAAAAATTACAACAACAGATTTTCTCTGAAGAAAGCGCTCATTATTTACAAATGGCACAGCAATTACCAAAGCTTAAACTTGATGAAAAACAGATTCAATGTGAATAATTGACAATCTAATCAATTTCCAACCTTAAACCCTATAATCTTCTGCTTTTAAAAGCAGCAGATTAACTTTATCTCATTATTTTTCATGTTGAATAGATAAAAAAAAGACCACGTTTTGGAACGTGGTCTATAAAAATGGTGGCTATGACGGGACTTGAACCTGTGACCCCCGCATTATGAGTGCGGTGCTCTAACCAACTGAGCTACATAGCCGAAAACTGTGCGCGAATTATCTACTGTTATTACTAACTCGTCAAGCACTATTTTAAAAAATGTTTGAAGTGAGCCGATAAGCCGGGTTCTGTCGTGAACGATCATTCCTCTAGGCGTACAATCACTCATACGCTCAAGCGACCTACCCGAATCCAGCACGGGCCGTGCCTCAGGATTCCTATTTGGTCTTGCTTCTGGTGGGGTTTACCTTGCCATGAACTGTTACCAGCCATGCGGTGCGCTCTTACCGCACCCTTTCACCCTTACCATCTCTCTTGGTTTCCCCGAAAGGAAATTGCAAAGATGGCGGTCTACTCTCTGCTGCACTTGCCGTCGACTTTCGCCGCCCAGGCGTTACCTGGCACCCTGCCCTATGAAGCCCGGACTTTCCTCCCCTGCTTCAATCACGGAGATCTCCACAGCAGCGATCGTCTAGCTCACTTCAAGGGGCGCATATTAACAAATTTTTATATCAATTGCTTGTACTTTTTTGCGCAATCAGCCTTTTATATTTATCCATAAGCTGTTCTTGACTTTCAACATGCTCTGGATCTAAAGGAATACAATCAACTGGACAAAAAAGTGCGCATTGTGGCTGCTCATGATGTCCCACACATTCTGTACAAAGGCTTGGATTTATTTCATAAATCAACTCCCCCATATAAATTGCTTCGTTAGGGCATACAGGTTCACAGACATCACAATTGATACATTCATCAGTTATATATAAAGACACACTACCAACCTTGTTGAATTTTTTGTTCAAAAGCATTGACGACACATTGTGGAACAAATTTGTGTACATCACCTTTTAAACGTGCAATTTCCCTCACCATCGTGGAGGAAATAAAAGAGAATTGTTCCGAAGGTGTTAAAAACACAGTTTCAAAATGATGGTCTAATTGGCGATTCATATTTGCCAATTGAAATTCATATTCAAAATCTGAAACTGCTCTTAAACCACGGAGCACCGCTGTTGCCTTTTGTTCATTAAAGAAGTTTACCAAAAGTCCATCAAAACCGACAAATTCTACATTCGGTAAATGGCTTAAAGATTCTTGTGCTAATGCCACGCGTTCTTCTAAAGTAAATACAGGATTTTTATGATGTCCAATTGCGATAGCGACGACGACTTCATCAAACATTCGTGAAGCACGAGCCACTAAGTCGACATGTCCATTTGTTATAGGATCAAAAGTTCCAGGATAGATGACACGAGTTTTAGACATCCATTTATACTCTAGTTGTTTATGTAGATGCCTAGTTTAGCAAAAACTTATTTTGAAGCGAACCATCTCAATGCAAATGAAAGCACTTCACCTACAGCCAAGTTTGAGGCAAAATAAGATTAATCTTGGAAATTTTGAATTATGTCTAAAAATATTGTAGTTAAAAAAAATAATGGTGGCACCATTGCACAAAATAAACGTGCACGCCATGATTATTTTATTGAAGAAAAGTTTGAAGCAGGTCTAGCTTTACAAGGGTGGGAAGTCAAGTCTTTACGTGCTGGTCGCATGACGATCACTGAAAGCTATATTATTTTTAAAAATAACGAAGCTTTCTTATTTGGCTCACAAGTTCAGCCTTTATTATCGGCTTCAACACATGTTGTCCCTGAAGCCACACGCACACGTAAATTACTGCTTTCTAGACGTGAAATTGAAAAACTGCAAGGTGCAGTGAATCAAAAGGGCTATTCTTGTGTGCCTTTAGCATGTTATTGGAAAGGTCATTTGGTCAAAATCGAAATCGCTTTAGTGAAAGGTAAGCAACTTCACGACAAACGTGCAACTGAAAAAGACCGTGACTGGCAACGTGATAAAGCTCGCATTATGCATAAATAAAAGCGGTAAAAAACCTCCAAATTGGAGGTTTTTTATATCAGCATTAGCAAAATTTTAGGCTGCCGTAGCAGTTTGGGGCAAATGTTTGATTTTGAAGCTGTAAGTCTTTTAATGGAAAATCAACACGCGTGTTTGGTAAATTTACATTTCCAACAGTTAAAGAGTCACCAAATAAACAATCTATAGCACCACAAGTTGGTGGATTTGCTTTTATATAGTTACTAATAGGATTCACAACTTGTTTTAAAACATCATTAGTAATATCAATTTTTTTAGTTGGATTAACATTACCAATATCAATTGGATCTTCAATGGCTAACCACCACCCACGTTGAGCTGTTGCTGCTGTACCATTCCAAAAAATATCTTGTTTCTGCATAGAGAGTGAAAAAGGATTATTTAATTTAAGTTTATGAATGTAGCCCAAATTCTCATTAACTGTAATATCAGCCTTCAAGCCTGTAATATTTCCATCTACTTTTTTCTGAAGCTTTAATAATCCTAGTAAAATAGTGATTGAAGCCCTCAGATCACCAGAAAAATTCAGTTGATTGATATTTGCATAACCACCCAATTGAACACTATTTAATCTACGACCATTAACCGTTGTTCCATTAAGAAAAATATCTGCAGAAGCGGAATCCAAATTCAGACTATAATTATTAGAGTCAAAACCAAGTGTTGGACAAAGAATTAAAACACATGCTCTCACATTACCATTTATTTTCATCCCTGTATCAGTGTAGCTCATGGTTCTTGGTAGAGTATATCCTACCCCAGTTGTATCTTGAATTTTCATATAACCACTGAGGCTATTAATCCCATTAGGTGTACCTGTATTTTCCTCACCAAGAGTCAACATCCCCAAGACTTTTTCCGCACTCAGACGAAAACCCATCATTTCACGAGTAGAGGCAGAGTTTGGATTTTTAATGGCAAACTCAATAAAAGGATTGGTCATTTTTGCAGAAGAACCGACCCGCTCTTCACGTGTTTCACCAAGACCTGACAGACTTAAATGATCAATATCAATATCACAACCACCTGGTCCATTTATACCACCACAGCCCAGTTGTAACTTTTTAATATTGGCATTTAATTCCACATTCGCTTCCATACCCAGTTTATAAAAACCGATATTTTGTGAAGCCATTGAAGCGTTTGCTTTTGAGGGATCTGTATAAGTAAGATTCATTAATGCCTGACCCTGCACCTGAGAAAGTTCAGAATCTGATAATGATTTGAATGTTAAGTCATCTGCATGGGTTAGACCACTCGCTAAAAAATAGACAGCGCTAAAGATAACTAAGCTCTTTTTTATTTTTATCATATTTACTCCATTTTTTTATTTCTTACTCGATACACTCAATGACACAAGTTTTATCATTATTAAGCAAAACTAACATCATTAAATAAATAAATCAAACACATAAAACAACATTAACGTGATAAATATCACAATTAAGGATCCATTATTTATTCCATAAATTAAGCACTAGATTTAAGCACTAGACATTTTTATTAACAGGTAAAATACATATTTTTCATAAATAAAAGCTGTAAAAAAAACCTCCAAAATTGGAGGTTTTCTTATATCAGCATTAGCAAAATTTTAGACTACCGTAGCAGTTTGGAGCGAAGTTTTGGGTGGCAAGTTGAATATCCTTCAATGGAAATTTAACTGTTTGACCTGCTAAATTTACAGGTGGGATGGTTACACCGCCCACACAACTAATAATTGTAATACCACTACAATCTGTTGGATGATCAGTTAAATAGGTTGATAGTGGTTGTATCACTTGAGATAACACATCATTTGTAATTTGAACTTGATCAGTAGGATTAAGATGACCAATATCAATAGGATCTTCAATTGCTAACCACCATCCTCTTCGGGCTGCAACTGTAGAACCACTCCAATTAATATCTTGTTTTTGCAGTGACAATGAAAATGGATTATTCAGATTGATTTTATGGATAAACCCAAGGTTTTCAGAAATATCTAAATCCGCTTTTAATCCAGTAATACTCCCTTTTGCATTAATTGGAATAGATACCAAATTGATTGGAAAAATTTGAATTTGAGCTTTAATACCGCCATTAAAAAATAATTCATTGATGTTGGCTGAACCTTTTAACTGCGCGGAATTAATACGGCTACCTGTAATTGCCGTTTCTCCTACCAGAATATCAGCCTGCGTTGATTGCAGATTTAAATTATAATCAGTTGTATTAAAACCATAAGTTCCTATCCCTCTAATTTTACCACTGATCTGCTGTCCACCAACATCTGATGATTTAAGGGTTCTTGCGCCAGTAAATGCAGTTCCTGTCGTTTCTTTAATTTTCATATAACCACTGAGGCTATTGATCCCATTAGGTGTACCTGTATTTTCCTCACCTAGGGTCAGCATTCCCAATACTTTTTCCGCACTCAGACGAAAACCCATCATTTCACGGGTAGATGCTGAATTTGGATTTTTAATGGCAAATTCAATAAAAGGATTGGTCATTTTTGCAGAAGAACCGACCCGCCCCTCCCGTGTTTCAGCAAGCCCCGAAAGACTTAGATTATCAATATCAATATCACAGCCACCTGCACCATTTACACCACCACAGCCCAGTTGTAACTTTTTAATATTGGCATTTAATTCCACATCGGCTTCCATACCCAGTTTATAAAAACCGATATTTTGTGAAGCCATTGAAGCATTTGCTTTGGAAGGATCGGTATAAGTAAGATTCATTAGTGCCTGACCTTGCACCTGAGAAAGCTCAGAATCTGATAATAATTTTAATGTTGAGTCATCTGCGTGTGTTAGACCTATTGTTAAAAAAAACAAAGCACTAGAGATGACTAATCTCTTAGTTATCATTACGTTTACTCCAATTTTTATTTTATTTTTTACATGCTGATTCCATCAAGCAAGTCAGAGTATTATTAATTAAAATTAAACTTTTGAAAGTAAATAGGTTTACAAAATATATATAGAAATATAAATTATATGAACCAAATCACAGTTGTTAATTTTCAACCAACTGTTTAAAAAAACATTATTTAGATATTCTTATTAACAATAAGGCAACATATTCGCCAAACCAAACTGCTGTTTCTAAATCTCCTTTGGGTGGCGTAATGTCTGTTGGTGCATTATCTGATTGAGTCATTAATCCTAGAAAACTCGACATCCGATTTAAGTCTTCGGTATTACGACCTGTCGGCATTAAAGGTAAACCTGTCCATAACATGCCGTGTTGCATTGCAAATAAATTGATTTGCTGAAGTACAGCCAGTTTGTCTCCACTCAGACCGCCGCCATTGGTAAAACCTGCTGCAAGTTTGCCTTGCCATGTACGTGCTAACCAACGTTTTGAAGATTGCTCCATGAATTGTTTTAAACCAGAAGTTAAATTTCCCATGTAGGTTGGGCAACCGAAAAGAATGGCATCTGCTTGATCCAAAACATCCCAATCTATATTTTCAATATTCATAAGATGAACTGTTGCGCCAACTTGGGTTGCGCCTTGAGCAATATGTTGAGCAACTTTCGCTGTATGCCCATAAGGGCTATGATAAACAATCGCAAGAGATTTAGCAGATAAAGACATATCAATTAAAACAAACAAATTTACTCAAGTTTACATGAATTACTGCATAAAGACGAATGTCGCCATACGTCCAGTCTTTGCATTTCTACGATATGAATAAAAATCTTGCTGCTGTAAATATGAACATTGCTCTCCACCTAAAATCAAATCTACACCCTTTAATTTGAGAATAAATCGGGCAATATGATAAAGATCAGCATAATATTTACCTGTTTGCTCACCCGCTTGAAAAGCTTGCTCTAATTCAGGATATTTCGCACAAAAAGCTGCTTTTACTTCTGCACCAACCTCAAAACAAGGTTGACTAATTGCGGCTCCAAGCCATGCCCAAGTCGGTTGTGTTTGCATTTCTTGAATTGTATTTTCAATAATACCACCTGCTAGCCCACGCCATCCTGCATGTAGGTTAGCAACTTCTGTGCCGTGTGCATTTCCTAAAACCACAGGCAAACAATCAGCCGTCATCATCATTAATGCATGACCTTTAGTTTGAGTTACTAAACCATCCCCTTCGAGTGCCTGTAATTCAATTTTGTCATTTACTGTATGGCAAATCGTGCTGTGCGTTTGAGTCATCCATGTGATTTTATTCACCGCATATTGTGAAAATTCATCCAATAAAATCATACGATGTTGTTGCACACGTTTCGGGTTATCATTCACATGCAATGCCAAGTTAAAACCTGCAAGTTCAGCTTGCTTTGAAGGTAAAGCTTGCGGATGTTGGATTTGAGTTTGTCCAACAAAGACGCCTTGTGGTAATCCTTGAACAAATTGCATGTGATTCTCCTTTATTTCTACATTAATACGCTTTATTTTCTGAGCGCAATACTTCAACCAACTGTGCAAAGTCTTCTGACCAAGGTGCTTCAAACATCATCTCTTCTTTGGTACGAGGATGAATAAGACCCAATTTTGCAGCATGTAACGCTTGGCGTTTAAAACCACGTAATGTATTAATCAAAGTTTCAGATGCCCCCGCAGGCACTTTAACGCGACTCATATAAACAGGATCACCCACTAAAGGATAACCAATATAAGAAAAATGCACACGAATCTGATGTGTACGACCTGTTTCTAGTTGCGCTTGTACACGGGTAAAGTTTTGGAAACGCTCTTTGACATTATAATGTGTCACAGCATCACGCCCGCCCGGTAAAATCGCCATTTTAATACGATCAACAGGATGACGCTTAATTGGCTCATCAATCGTGCCACCTGCGATGATATTGCCATAACAAATCAAATCATAAATTCGGTAAACAGATTTTTTTGCTAACTGCTTACTTAAGGCAAATTGAGCTTCTAAATTTTTTGCAACAACCAGTAAGCCACTGGTGTCTTTATCAATACGATGGACTAAACCTGCTCGTGTTAATTCTGCTGATTTTGGGAAATGATGCAATAAAGCATTCACCAAAGTTCCTGTTGGATTACCCGCACCCGGATGCACCACCAGACCTACTGGTTTATTAATCACTAGAATATCATCATCTTCATATACAATATTAAGAGGAATATTTTCAGGTTGTGCTGAAGTTTGTGCTGCTAATTCAACCTCTAAAGTAAGAAGCTCATTACCTTCACATTTGTACTTTGGCTTAACAATGTTACCATTTACCAACAAATGACCATCCTTCATCCACTGCTTGAGTTTTTCACGCGAAAACTCATTCCAAACAGTCGCTGCGACTTGGTCGATACGTTGCCCTAAGTAACCGTCATCCAATTGAAATTGCAACGATAAACGTGTTGCAGTTGTGGCTGAAGTATGATTATCTGCATCCTCAGAATCTTCAAGTAAATTGAAATCATTTTCTGAGAAATTAGAATTAGAAGATTGTGCTGAAGTCATTTGCTCATTCGGACAAAAGTGGTTTAATAGCGCAATTGTAGCCTATTGCCCGTATAAACAGAGGAATTTTTATGTCGCTACCA
The DNA here is from genome assembly GCF_030329325.1 of Acinetobacter sp. 226-1. Lineage (NCBI taxonomy): Bacteria > Pseudomonadati > Pseudomonadota > Gammaproteobacteria > Moraxellales > Moraxellaceae > Acinetobacter > Acinetobacter sp. 226-1. The sequence continues at coordinate 77,722 of NZ_JACANU010000002.1, read as the reverse complement.
CGTTATAAAGTTACAATGCTCGCATTATCTTTGAGCATAGCAACGGTATTTGTAGGCTGTAGCAGCAATCCGAGTAAAAAAGATATCGTTGATACTGGTCCTAAGTCAAGCGAGCAAAGCTACTACGACAAAGCGATGAAAGCCTTAGATAAAGGACAATACGGTGATGCTGAAAAATCATTACAAGCAATCGATACCTATTATCCAACTGGGCAATATTCGCAACAATCTCAGTTAGAGCTGATTTATACCAAATTTAAACAAAAAGATTATGAAGCAACAATTGCTCAAGCAGATCGTTTTATTCGCCTAAATCCACAGCATCCAAATGTAGATTATGCTTACTATGTGCGTGGCGTGGCAAATATGGAACAAAACTACGATGGCATTATGCGTTATACATCATTAAAGCAATCGCATCGTGATATTGGGTATTTAAAAGTCGCTTATCAAAACTTTGTTGACTTCATTCGTCGTTTCCCAAGCAGCCAATATGCCGTTGATGCAGCACAACGTATGAAGTTTATTGGACAAGAACTTGCTGAAAGTGAAATGAATGCAGCGCGTTTTAATGTCAAACGTAAAGCTTATTTAGCTGCTGTTGAACGTTCACAATGGGTGATTGAGCATTATCCACAGACTCCTCAGATTCCTGAAGCACTTGCAACAATGGCATATGGTTATGACAAACTCGGTGACAAAGCAACCTCTCAACAATATGTTGAACTCCTGAAACTCAACTATCCAAATCTTGTTAAATCAAATGGTGAAGTTAATTTACGTGCTGCACGTAAAGAAGGAAGTTTCCTGAACCGTGCAACTTTAGGGATCTTGGGGCGTGGTGAAAAAACACGTGGTGCAGTTGAAAGTACAGAATCTAGTGCCAAAGAAAAAAATGACAATCAAGCAAGTTGGCTAAATCGTGCAACTTTTGGTTTACTTGATCGTCCAGACCGTGAAGTTTCTTCGGAACCTGCACGTGCAGATGAAAGTTTGTATGATCGTCAACGTACTCAACAAACACCTGTAGAGCCAAAGCAAGCTGAACAATAAGTTCACACATTCAGCTCAATAGACAAAAGGCGGAATTAAATTCTGCCTTTTTTATGTGTAAGTAAATTCAATACGCATATACGCCTTGCTAAATCTAAGCTAAACTTATCGACCCGCTTCTTTTTAGATGTAATTTGGCTTTGACCTATGGCAATTCCTCAACACACGATTGATCAAATTTTAGATCGAACTGATATTGTCGATCTGATTGGTCAACGTGTGAAATTGAAAAAGACAGGACGTACTTATTCAGGTTGCTGCCCTTTTCATCAGGAAAAATCGCCATCCTTTCATGTCTATCGTGATAAACAATATTTTCATTGTTTTGGCTGTCAAGCGAACGGTAATGCAATCCGTTTTTTAATGGATATTGACCATCGCAACTTTGTTGATGTGATGAAAGACTTAGCCAATCAAACAGGTATTGAGCTACCTAAAGATAATCAAGACAATAAAAAAATATCTTATAAGCGTGAAGCCGCAAAACCATCGACAGCGCCTAATTTTACTGCACCACCTAAAACACCTGATCTAAACCAAAATGATATTGCACCTGAAATTGATCCTTTTGAAGCATTCAGCCAATATCCTGACCCTGAAGATTTTGATCCGACTCAGTTTAATATGATGAGTGATCAACAAATTCCACAAGAAGGGAATTTGTATGATCTTTTAGAAAATGTAGCGCAATTTTATGAAAAACAACTTCCTTCAAGTCAAAGTGCTCAACAGTATTTTAAACATCGGGGCTTAGGTAAAAATACGATCCAATATTGGCGTTTGGGCTATGCACCTGAAGATTGGCAACATTTAGAAAAAGCCTTCCCACAAGATATTGAAGGCTTAAGATTACTGGGGTTAATTCGCACCAGTGATAATGGTCGTGACTTTGACTTACTCCGTGATCGCGTGATTTTTCCTATTCGAGACAGTAAAGGTCGTGTGGTTGGTTTCGGTGGTCGTGCGCTCAATGACGATATTAAACCGAAATATATCAACTCGCCTGACTCTGAAGTATTCCATAAAAATCAGCTACTTTATGGTTTATATGAAGGTCGTAAAGAACGTGCACAAAACTGGCTCATGGTTGAAGGCTACATGGACGTCATTGCCTTACAACAATATGGTATTTCAGGCGCTGTTGCTACGCTAGGTACTGCAAGTAATGCAGACCATCTGGGAATTTTATTTAAACAAAATAATCAAATTACAATTGCTTTTGATGGTGATATCGCAGGTCAAAAAGCAGCTCGTCGAACACTAGAAATTGCTTTACCCTTACTTAATGACGGACGAGAACTTAAGTTTTTTGTCCTACCTAAAGAGCATGACCCAGATTCTCTGATCCGCAAAGAAGGCGTAGAAAGTTTCCATCGTTTATGGCAAAACGCGCCTTTACTTTCAGACTTTTTGTTTGCACTTCTCAGCCAAAACTATGAAATTACAACACCTGAAGGCAAAAGTCAGGTCATGGCTGAACTCAATCAATTGATTGAACTACTGCCTAAACAAGGTTCATATCGCTATTTATTACGTCAGTTTTTCCGTGAAAAGCTTGGATTTAACAAAAAATGGCAACCTCAAGTCAGCTTAGACGCAACTTTATCTTTTGCGCAAAATACAGGTAATGAAGAATTTGCCATCGCAATTTTAATGCAGCATCCTTTTCTCTATATTCATTTTGAAGTGTTACGTGCTTTTATTCAACCCAATGATTTTATTGCACAAATTCTAACGATCTTTGATGTGATTTTTGATGACTTACCTGATGATCAAGAACTTGCAACCTATTATATTTTAGGCGCATGTAGTGCCTATCATTTGCAACTTTCAGAAATTATACAACGTACCAATATTCAAGCTTTAACTGACTCACCAGAAATGGCAGATAAACTCGCCTCAGATTATTCTCTCGCCTTACAAGAGAAATATGTTAAACAAAAGCTCAAATCTCCTTCTTCGCTCATTGAAATGCGAAATTTACGTCGACAACTCAATGAACTCACCAAGAAAATTAGTTTAAAATTGGTGCATAGTTAATCTAAAAATAAAACCGATCAAAAGATCGGTCTTTTTTATTCACATATTTTATCAAATATATTTAAGATCAAGGCTTCAACTTCACCTTACGACCATTAGCAAAAATATCCTGAATATTTTCTTTCAACCATTCAAAATGTGAAGGATCTTCATCTTTAGCAGCATTGCGTAGCAAAATTGAAGTAGGATGTAAAAGTTTTTGTGTCAGACGATGTTGAAAATCTTTTAAAACCTGTTCCGCATTTTCGCCTGTTTGAATACGTTGCAACGCATCTTGTAGTTCAAGCTGACTTAAATTTTCACCTTGTTGACGATAGGCATGAATTGTTTCACCTGCATCATTAATTTTTTGCTGTGTCACTAACTGTGTCACGAGTTGATTGACCATCACTTCAGCTTCAACCGCCGCTTGACGACGATGTGCTAAATTTTCATCAATTACAGATTGTAAATCATCAACCCCGTACAAATACACACCATCTAAACTTTCAACTTTTGAATCAATATCACGTGGTACAGCCAAATCAACCAATAACATTTGTTGATAACGACGCTTTTTCAAAGCTGTCTTCACATCTGCAAAAGAAATGACTTGATATAAACTACCTGTACAACTTGAAATGACATCTGCTCGATGCAAATTTTCAGCTAATTCTGAAAATGGAATAATTTCAACTTCAACCCGATGTGCAATTTCTTGTGCTAACTTTTCAGCACGCTCTCGCCCACGGTTACAAATAAGAACTTTGGCAACACCCATTTCAGCTAAATGTTTTGCCACTAAGCTGTTCATTTCACCTGCTGCAACCACCATTACAGTCAGTTTTTCAGGTTTACTAAATACTTGTAATGCAAGCTGAGCAACGGCATAACCCATCGAAACAGCATGACTACCCACCGCAGTTTCAGAACGTACACGTTTAGCTGCATAAAATGCATATTCAAAAATTTGATTTAGATTTTGCGAAACAATATGAGCATCTTTTGCCAAAGCAAGTGCAGATTTTACTTGACCTAAAATTTGAGGCTCACCCAACATTAAAGAGTCAAGACCACTTGCAACACGCATGAGATGTGAAACAGCATCTGTATTTTCATAACGATATACATGATTTGACAATTGTTTTACATCAATACCATTTGATTGGGCAAGCCAATCTAATACCATATCGGCATTTTCAGCCATGGCATAAACTTCGGTACGGTTACAGGTCGAAACCACCACCATATCGTTCATTTCGTGATGTTGACCTTGTCCTGCAAACAAATTGCTTAATCGCTCTGGATTAAACGCAATTTTTTCACGTAACTCTACGGAAGCAGTTTGATGGTTGACACCCAATGCAAAGAAAGACATATCAGATCATCATTTCGCTAAATTTATGTTATTGTGCAATAACGGTGTCATAAAAAGCATACTTGGATAAAGAAAAATTGCGTCAAATAAGCAGCCGAATTAACGGCACGACAATTAAGCAATATTCTACCACATTCTTACTTGTCGGTAGTATGGCTTCTAGCGCTCATCTTCAAGCGGCTGGAGGATTGTATCATGCAAATTATAATACAGAAGCATTAAAACAAACCATGATCGCCGAATTTGCCCTAGCGTATCATGATACACCAACTGCACTACATAACTATACCGTACTTGCTATTCGAAATAATTCAACTTCAATTAAACAACGTGCATTAGACATTGCGATTGAGCAACATGATTTGCAAGCAGCACTCGATATTGCAACACATTGGGTTGTACAAGAGCCTGAAGATGTGCCAGCTAAATTTTATTTAGCTCATATCGCACTCAAAGCACATGAATATCAACTTGCTGCTGAAACCTTAGATCATATTTTAAATATTGATGCCAATGCTGATCTAGAGCAAATTTTAGCAGGAATCACTCCCGAATCAGAAGAAGATCGCCTCAATCTACTGAACACCTTATATGCAAGCAAAGAGAAAAATAATCCCTCTGTTCTCATTTTAATTGCAGGGCTTGAAGCACAAAACAATCAAATTGAAACTGCTTTAGCAACAATCAATAAAGCACTTAAAAAACGCCCTAAAGTCACAGGCTTTATTCTCATGAAAGCCAATCTTTTAATGGCTTTAGGCGATGAAAAACAGACTTTAGAATGGTTTGAATACAGTAGCCGTAAACATAAATACAACCTAGAAGTTCGTTTGGCTGAGGTGCGTTATCTGATCAAAATCAACCAATCTGAACAGGCTTTAGACAAACTCGAAAAAATTATTAAAACTTGGCCAAATGCTGAGGAAGCATTATTTATCGGTGGCTTAACAGCGATTGACCTTAAACAATATGACTTAGCTGAACAATATTTAGTCGAATTGCGCTATTCGAGTAAATATCAAAATGATGCCTATTTTTACCTTGCTGTAAATGCAGAGCGCAAACAACAACTTGAAACAGCAAAAGCATATTATCGCTTAGTCGATGGAAATTTATATACCGTTTCTAGGCGTAACCTCATTTCAATCTATGACCATCAAGGTAAACTCAATGATGTATTGCGTTTTTTAACGCAAGAGCGTGTAAATTATCCACAACATGCGAGTTTTTTATATCAAGCACAAGCTGAAATTCTAAAAAAAATGAATAATAAAAAAGCAGCCTTACGCTTACTCAACGAAGCAGTACATAATTTACCTGATGATCCAGAATTACTTTATTCAGAAGTTTTATTGCTAGATCCCTATGAAAATAAAGACCAATTGGATAAAGCACTCAAACAATTACTTATTTTAGAACCAAATAGCCCAACATATTTAAATGCTTATGCGTACACTTTAGCCTTGCAGAACCGCCGCCTAAAAGAAGCACGGAGTTATGCTGAAAAAGCGCTTGATTTTGCGCCAGAACAAGCCTCTATTTTAGATACTTTAGGCTATATTACCTTTTTGCAAAATGATTTTACGACCTCATCTCGAGTCTTACAAAAAGCTTATGAAATGAGTGGCAGCATCAATATTGGATTACGTTATGCAAAATCTTTATATATGCAAGGTTCTCTCGACAAATTTAATCAAGTGTTACAACAACTCAAAAAAAATCATCCAAATGATGCTGAATTACATCAACTTGATTCGTTATTGTTACCCCAACACTTAAATAAGAGTTAATTTCTTTATGCGCTTCATCGCTAAAACCGCTTTTGCATCTATAACTATGGCAGTCTTTGTTTTAACGGGTTGTCAACAATATGTTCAGCCGCAACAAAATCCACCCCAGATCGAAACAGCTCAAAACTTTCAGCTTGAAGGGAAAATTGGCGTTAAAACACCTAAGCAATCAGGCAGTGCTTTTTATACATGGCAACAAAATAACGAAAATTTTGACATTCAACTCACTGGAATTTTAGGTATTGGCAAAACTGTTATTCAAGGCAAATCGGGTGAAGTGACATTAAACAGCTCAAAAACTGGAGAAATTACTGCAGAAACGCCTGAAGAACTACTTGAACGAGCAACAGGCTGGATTGCACCAATCACACATATTATTGACTGGGTACAAGCAAAACCTGCAACCACAGCGGCAATTGTACAAAAAGACTCACAACAACGCCCTATCAAAATTGAAGAAGATGGTTGGACGGTTGATTTAAGCTACAACGATGCAGCGAACTTGCCAAATAAGCTGATTTTAAAGCAAGCGCTTGAAGCAGGACAAGAAAATCGTATTACAATGATCATTCAAAACCGCTAATTGATATAAGTTTAGGCTCTCATGATTCGTGTCCCTTCCCCTGCTAAGCTCAATTTATTTTTACATATCACAGGTCGTCGTGCTGATGGTTATCATGAGTTGCAAACTATTTTTCAGCTCATCGATTTATATGATTGGATGGAATTTCAACAAACAGATCACGCTCAAATCACAATTGATGGTTTAAGCAATGTCGATTTGGAACAAAATTTAATCTACAAAGCCACACAAATTTTAAAGCCTTATGCAAAAAAGCAAACGGGTTTAAAAATTAACATTGAAAAAAATATTCCGATGGGTGCGGGTCTAGGTGGTGGCTCATCTAATGCAGCAACAACGCTGCTCATCGTCAATCAATTGTGGCAATGTGGCTTAAATATTGAACAATTGGCTGAATTGGGCTTAAAATTAGGTGCAGATGTTCCCATCTTTATTCATGGTAAAAATGCTTGGGCGGAGGGAGTTGGCGAACACTTAACATTCATAGACTTAGCTCAAAAACAATACATTGTGTTAAAACCTGATTGTTTTATCAGCACTCAGTTGCTTTTTTCACAAAAAACATTGACAAGAGATACAAAGCCCACTAAATTTTGCGCCTATCAACAAAACTCATTTAATTTTAGAAATAACTTTGAGCCTATCGCTCAAAAATTATATCCAGAAGTAAATGAAGCGATGCAATACTTAGATCAGTTCGGTAAAGCAAAGTTAACAGGTACAGGTGCTTGTGTTTTTGTTGAAGTCACTGAGCATATGATCATTGATGACGTTTTAAAAAATTCACCATGTAAAGCTTACTTGGTTAATGGTTTAAAAGAATCACCATTGATTCATGTTAAAGTGTAATGATAGGGGCGTCGCCAAGTGGTAAGGCACCGGGTTTTGATCTCGGCATCCGTTGGTTCGAATCCAGCCGCCCCTGCCATCATTTTCACCTGTAGATGTTTGTTCATCGCTGTAATAGGGGCGTCGCCAAGTGGTAAGGCACCGGGTTTTGATCTCGGCATCCGTTGGTTCGAATCCAGCCGCCCCTGCCATTTTCTCAAAAAAGACAGAACATGGTTGTTTGCTTAAAGTGTCAATATTCCTTGACATAGCCAAGCAAAAATACTAAAATTCTGCCGCATTAGGGGCGTCGCCAAGTGGTAAGGCACCGGGTTTTGATCTCGGCATCCGTTGGTTCGAATCCAGCCGCCCCTGCCAT
>NZ_JACANU010000002.1:0-69592 GCF_030329325.1 Acinetobacter sp. 226-1 | reverse complement strand
AGGGGCGTCGCCAAGTGGTAAGGCACCGGGTTTTGATCTCGGCATCCGTTGGTTCGAATCCAGCCGCCCCTGCCATCTATTTTCAAATTTTGCCAACCGCCAAGGGTGCTTCATGCCCAATCTTGTCGTTTTTAGTGGATCAGCGCATCCGCAATTCGCCCAAAAAGTCGTAAGCCATTTGCATATCCCACTGGGAGCTGCTGCCGTAGGTAAATTTTCTGATGGTGAAATCACTGTCGAAATTACTGAAAATGTGCGTGGTAAAGACGTATTTATCGTACAGCCTACTTGTGCCCCAACCAATGACAACCTTATGGAAATCTTGGTTATGGCTGATGCTTTGCGTCGTGCAAGTGCTGGTCGTATCACTGCCGTGATTCCTTACTTCGGTTACGCTCGTCAAGACCGTCGTCCTCGTTCTACACGTGTTCCAATTACTGCAAAAGTTGTTGCAGATATGCTGACAACAGTTGGGATTGACCGTGTGGTGATGATCGACTTGCATGCTGACCAAATCCAAGGTTTCTTCGATATTCCTGTAGATAACATCTACGGTACACCTGCGTTACTTGCTGACTTACGTCAACAACAGCATCACAACTTAATGGTGGTTTCACCTGACGTTGGTGGTGTGGTTCGTGCACGTGCAGTTGCAAAACAAATGGGTGATATTGATCTTGCAATCATCGATAAACGTCGTCAAAAAGCGAATGAATCACAAGTGATGCATTTGATTGGTGATGTGAAAGACCGTGATTGTGTGATTGTCGATGATATGGTCGATACAGCAGGTACATTGTGTAAAGCTGCTGATGCACTCAAAACTTTTGGTGCTCGTAAAGTGGTTGCTTACGCAACTCATCCAGTACTTTCTGGTAAAGCACTTGAAAATTTAAGTAAATCTGTGATTGATGAATTGGTTGTTACTGACACCATTCCACTTTCTGAAGAAGCTTTAAAACTTGGTAAGATTCGCCAAGTTTCAGTAGCAAGTATGGTTGCTGAAACAATTCGTCGTATTAACAACGAAGAATCTATTAGCGCAATGTTTGATTCTTATCTATAATAGCGCGAAATTTTCAAAGCCCTGCCCTTTGGTGGGGCTTTCTATCACTGGACTGGTCGAAAGTTCAGTCAATTAAACTTAAATAGGATGTCTAATCATGGCAAACTTCGTATTAAATGCAGTAGCACGTGAAGAAGCAGTTCAAGGGAAAGGTTCGAGCCGCCGCCTTCGTCATCAAGCTAAAGTTCCAGCGATCATCTACGGTGGTGCTGCTGAGCCTGTAGCAGTTACTTTAGAACTTCGTGAGCTTGTTAAAGCTTTAGAAAGCAATGCTTTCTTTGAAGAAGTTGTTGAAATCAACATCGAAGGTAAAGTTGAAAGCGTTAAAATCCAAGCGTTACAACGTCACCCTGCTAAAAACACGCCAATGCACGCTGACTTCAAACGCGCATAAGTGTTAAATGGTGTAAATGAGTGAGTAAACTTTCACTGATTGTCGGTTTGGGTAATCCAGGTTCTGAGTATGCCCAAACCCGCCATAATGCTGGCTTCTGGTTCGTAGAACGCCTTGCAGAACAATATGGCATTCAACTCAAAGCTGATCCTAAATATAAAGGAATCAGTGGTCGTGGTAACATTGAAGGTCAAGACGTTCGTCTGTTATTACCAACAACCTTTATGAACCTTGTCGGTCAAAGTGTTGTACCTTTCGCCAAATTTTACCAAATCAAACCTGAAGAAATTTTAATCGCACATGATGAATTGGATATGGATCCAGGTATCATTCGCTTAAAAACAGGTGGTGGTCACGGTGGTCACAATGGTTTACGTGATATCGTCCCACATATTGGTGCAAACTTTCATCGCTTACGTATTGGTATCGGTCATCCCGGCTCAAAAGAAAAAGTTTCTGGGCATGTCTTAGGTCGTGCACCAAGTAGTGAGCAAAATTTAATGGATGATGCACTGCATCATGCTTTAAGTAAGGCTAAACTTTTAGTCAATGGTGAGATTCAACAAGCAATGAATCAAATCAATGCATATAAACCTTGATTTCCATTTATTAAAATAAAGCTTTGTTAAACAATTTTTCTTGCTATGTGGTTATTTTAAGAGCAAAATGCGCTTTCGAAAGTATCCCATTGTAAAGGTTATTGTTTAATTACATATAACTGTCGTAGGACAACTAGGAGACGCAAGCCATGCTATCTCGTTTATTAAAAGCTAAAATCCACCGTTGTGTCGTTACACAAGCAGAATTACATTATGAAGGTTCTTGTGCAATCGATGGCATTCTTTTAGATTTAGCTGGTATCCGCGAATATGAAGAAATTCATATGTGGAATGTCACCAATGGTAAGCGCTTCACAACTTATGCGATTCGTGGTGAAGAAGGTTCAGGCATTATTTCAGTTAATGGCGGTGCTGCACTTCAAGCTGATGTTGGTGATTTAATGATTATCGCAACATTTGGTGACTTTACCAATGCAGAAGCAGATGCACATAAACCACGTCTTGTATATGCAAATCCAGACAATACAGTCAATCACACAGCGAACTGTATTCCTGTACAAGTTGCTTAAACTAAAAATACTCATCTAGAATTGAATTCAACCCGCCCAAATTAGCGGGTTTTATTTTTTCGTTTCATTGTTGCTTTTTAGACTTATCTTGGCATTTTAAACTGTGAAATTTCCATCTTTTCATTCTCAGTTTTATGCTTATTTTATAACGCCACTTTTTAGATGATCACCATAAAAATAAGAGCCTTCATTGTAAAATGAAAGCTCCAAGCTAGCCAAGTATAAATATCAAGCAGAAATATGTTTTGCCAATGGGCTATTTCCGATCTGCCAAACAAAAGGTAAAGGTGTTTGATTTACCAACCAATCCCCAATCACTTTTTCTTTATAAATAAGTGGATTATGTGAAGAAACTACACGTGCATTACGCCAAAAACGGTCTAATTGTTTTGCTGTTGTACTTGCAGATGCGCCCAAAGCATTAAATAAAGATGTAGTTAAATCTAAAACCAAATCTGCAATCACCACCTGCCCTTGTGATGACTCTAGCTCAGCTGCATTGTTGGCTTTTTGATCTGAAATATCATTATTTTGAAAATGACTCAAATATGCAGTATCCAAAGTTTCTGCTGCTGTTAATGCAATAGATTGACTTGCAAAAGCTTGTGCAGATGCTTTACCAATCACTTGTAAAACTTGTGGATCATGACGAACCAGATCTGCATTGCCATGACTAAAAATACGAGTCCGTTGGCGAACTTCCTCTGAAAAAGTTTCAACTGCACTCAATGCAATACCTGCCAAAGTGGCTAAATGAAAGACTTGATAATAGGCTGTTTGATATTTAAAACGCTGTTCAAATGACAAAATATGATCACGCTCAATCGGAACTTGATTAATTTTGAGTGAGCCACTGCCCGTGGTTTTTTGCCCAAATCCATCCCAATCATCTGTTATCAAAATACCCTGATCATGTGTCGATACAGCCGCAATCACATGTTGGTCTAAGGTTTCATCATAAGCAAAAAGGTCGATCCAATCTGAAAAAATAGTCCCTGTTGAATAGAATTTTTCACCATTTACCACTAACTTACCTTGTTGATTTTGTGAAACACGTGTAATGACATCGCCAATTTCAACTTTACCAATTTCAGTCCATGCATTCCCCACCAAATCACCTTGTACAAAACGCTTAAACCAAATTTCTTGGGAAAAATCTCTATGGGCAACCAAACGATCCTCCACAAAAGCAAAATGCCCACGCAATGCTTGTACAATATTTGAGTCAGCCGTTGCTAATTTGATCAGTAGCTGAAATAACTGACGTTGAGATAAACCTTCACCGCCATATTGTACAGGGACACGCACAGCCCCAAAGCCTGCATGCTTCAACCACTCAATTTGCTCGGTTGGTAAAATACGGTTTTTTTCTCGCTCTAAAACACCCTCTGCAATTTTAGAAAAAATTGGGCGAAACTTTTGGGCAACTTGCTCATAGTTTCCACCCAAAGAAAGCTCATGATTTTGTGTAAATGTTGTCATTGTTATTCTCCTATTAGCTCCAAGCATGACGTGGTGGTGGAATATCATTTAAATAATAATTGCCTACGATATTTAATTTCCAACGTACAGGATCATGCAAAGTATGTGTTCTTGCGTTGCGCCAATGACGGTCTAAATTTAATTCTGACAAAGTAGAACGTGTACCTGAAAGTTCAAATAATTTATTGGCTGCCAATAACGCAATTTCGGTGGTTAATACTTTTGCTTCAGCATTTAACAAAGTTGCTTCATTAACATGATGCTCAGAAGGTTCGGCTAAAGCCGCATCTATTGCCAATGCAGCTAAGTCTAAAACAGCTTCAGCAGCACGGAGTTTTATTTTTAATTCGCCAATATTGGCAATGGTATAAGGATCATCTGTCGCTTTTTCTAAACCAGAATCAATCCAAGGGCGAGTATATTGGCGTACATAATCAATGGTTTCTTGAATTGCACCACGTGCAATGCCCGCATCAACTGCGGCTTGAATAAACTGAGAAATAGCACCTGCCGCAGTATGACGTTCAAAGGCTTGATAAATTGGAACAATATTTTCCAAATCAACTTTTACATGATCTAGAGTGACAGAACCACTCACCGTTGTTCGCTGTCCAAAACCACTCCAATCATTGCTAATGGTTAAACCTTCACGATGTTGTGGAATTAAAGCGGCAAAAGGTTTCCCTTCAGAACTCACAGCGACCACAGGAATCCAATGCGCTAAAAGTGCACCTGTTGCAAAAAATTTCTGCCCCGTTACTACAGCATGATCCTCCTTAAATTCAATTGTTGTGGTTAAATCTGCAACAGTTTTCGAACTTTTTTCTGAAAATGCATTACCTAAACGATGTCCTTGTAGCACTTGATCAAAGAAAAAAGCTTGCTGTTCAAGTGTTGCATCTAAACGAATATGTTCAACAAAAGCCCAATGATTTTGGGCGATTTGCCCCAATGAAGAGTCAGCACTCGAAATCGTTTTCACAACTTCAGCAAGCGTTTTATAACTCACACCTGCCCCACCAAATTGCTTAGGAATGGTAATTCCCCATAAACCAGACTGTGAATATTTTTCAATTTCGATTAAGGGTAAACGCCGTTCGTGGTCTCGAATTGCTGCTTCTTTTTTAAATTCTTGCGCCAAATTTTGAGCAATTTGGATTGCCTCAGCATCATTTTGAATGATATGCGCTTTATTTTTTAATAAATAAAATTCTTTTGGAATATTTTCTGCTGAATTTAATTGGATATTAATCTTTGCTGTCATTTAGATTTCCCTAGTTTGATTTTCTATATTCAAACTAGCACCAATATTATTATTCACTTATATATTAAGATGAAAAGCAATTCATTTTAAATAGAATAAAAAAATTAAAAATAATAAATATTCAATTAATAATCAAAATCTTAAACAAAAAAATTATTTTATTTATGAATAAAAAGATTAACTGATATCATTTACAAGTATTTTCATAAGTAAAAAAACAGATTTATATCTCAGCTTTAAATATAAAATAATGCATTTATTTTTTATAAGATAAAAATATCCACTAAGATTTTTATTATTATGACCAAACAAATCCGCTTTAATGCTTTTGAAATGAATTGTGTTGCTCATCAATCACCTGGTTTATGGCGACATCCGCTTGATCGTTCTACAGAGTATAAAGATCTAGAATATTGGACTGATTTAGCTAAAATTTTAGAACGCGGTAAATTCGATGGTATTTTTCTTGCCGACGTTTTAGGCATTTATGATGTTTATCATGGCAATGCTCAACATGCGCTAACAGGTGCGGTACAAGTTCCAGTCAATGATCCCTTACAAATTGTGCCTGCAATGGCAGCCGTAACCAAACACTTAGGCTTTGGTGTAACAACATCCATTTCATTTGAACATCCCTATCCTTTTGCAAGAAGGATGAGTACTTTAGATCACCTGACCAAAGGACGTGCAGGTTGGAATATTGTCACCTCTTATTTAGAAAGTGGTTCGAAAAATCTTGGTTTAAAAACTCAAGTTACACATGATAATCGCTATGATATCGCTGATGAATATTTAGAAGTTTTATATAAGCTTTGGGAAGGTTCATGGGAAAATGATGCCGTAATACGTGATAAAAAGCGTGGTGTTTTTGCCGATTTCAATAAAGTTCATCCCATTGAACATGAAGGGCAATATTTTACAGTCCCAGGCATTCATATTTGTGAACCATCACCACAGCGCACACCTGTTTTATATCAAGCAGGTGCTTCTCATCGTGGTCAAAGTTTTGCAAGTCAAAATGCTGAATGTGTATTTATTTCTGCACCCACCAAAACTGCGGTTAAACAACTTGTACAAGGCATTCGTTCCAAACTGGTCGAAGAAGGTCGAGACCCAAAATCCGTTTTAATTTATACCATGCTTTCTATTGTTGTTGATGAAACTGATGCTAAAGCTCAAAGTAAATTTGAAGAATATCAAAGCTATGGCAGTTATGATGGTGGACTAACGCTGGTTTCTGGCTGGTCAGGCGTAGATTTTTCTCAATATCAATCAACTGATCAAGTTGAATATATTGAAACCAATGCGATTCAGTCTTTATTAAATTCTTATGTTAAAGCTGACCCAAATCGAGTTTGGACGATTGAAGAAATCGCGAAGTGGACAAGTGTGGGCGGCAATGGACCTGTTATTGTCGGTGCTGCTCATACTGTGGCAGATCGGTTACAGGAATGGGTTGAAGATACAGACATTGATGGATTTAATTTAGCTTATATCTTAGCGCATCAAACTTTTGAAGATGTGGTGGAATATATTGTTCCTGAACTACAAAAACGTGGCGTCTATCAAAAAGATTATCGTGAAGGAACTTTACGTGAAAAACTTTTTGGGCGTGGGGCGTATTTACCAGAAGAACACCGAGGCGCTTCATTTCGCTTTGAAGCGCTCAATACCATTTAAATCCAAGATCTAAAAAGATGCTGTAAATAATCAGCATCTTTTTTAGGTTGATGAATGAAATACGTGCCTGTAAATCAGTTAATGACTTTTTGCTCTTTGCAAAGCATCATTCCATTGTTGTAAATGGAACTGTCGTTTATCTTCTTGCATATTGGGTTCAAACGCTCGGTCTAATTGCCAAGACTCAGATATTTCATTTAGATTTGAAAATACCCCCATTTTCAAACCTGCCATCGCTGCTGCACCCCAAGCCGTTGACTCTAAAAGTTTAGGGCGCAGTACAGGAACATTTAAAATGTCTGCTTGAAATTGCATGAGCATATCATTTTGACTTGCACCGCCATCTACACGCAGCTCTTTTAATGGTTGTGAAATATCAGATTGCATGGCAGTCAGTACATCTGAAACTTGAAATGCGATGGATTCTAAAGCTGCTCGTGCAATATGAGATTTATTTGTACCTCGTGACATACCACAAAGTAAAGCACGCGCCTCACTATCCCAATGTGGCGCACCTAAACCCGTAAATGCAGGAACCAATACAACACCATCGGTATCTTTCACCTTACACGCCAATTTTTCGACTTCAGTACTATTTCGGATAATGCCTAAACCATCTCTAAGCCATTGCACAATCGCACCTGCCATAAACACACTGCCTTCAAGTGCATAATTCGACTGATTTTGGCAGCGCCATGCTAATGTACTTAATAATTGATTTTGACTGTATTGAATGTCATGACCTGTATTAAACAGCATAAAACAGCCTGTGCCATAGGTATTTTTTGCTGTTCCGACTTCAAAACATGACTGACCAAATAATGCAGATTGCTGGTCTCCTAAAATACCTGCAATCGGAATCTCAGCACCCAATAAACCTGCTGCTGTATTGGAAATATATTGATCTGAATCAATAATTTTAGGTAAAACTGATTGTGGAATATTAAACAACTCAATCAGTTCATCATCCCATTGCTGACTTTTTAAATTCATCAACATTGTTCGAGATGCATTACTGGCTTCAATGACATGTTCTGAACCTTGCGTTAAGTTCCAAATCAGCCAGCTATCAATCGTACCAAAAGCCACATGTCCTTGCTCTGCAAGTGTTCTGAGTCCATCAATATTTTCCAATAACCATACTAATTTTCCAGCACTAAAATAAGGATCTATTCTTAAACCTGTTTTATCTTGTATTTTTTCTAAATAGTTTTTTTGTAGTAAGTCATTACACCACTCTACTGCCCGCCGATCTTGCCACACAATTGCAGGAGCTAAAGCTCGACCTGTGCGTTTATCCCAAATCACCGTTGTTTCACGTTGATTTGTTACACCTAAAGCTTTGACATCCTTGGCTAATAATCGCGCAGATGCGATTGCTTGTTGTACCACAGCAATTTGAGTCGTCCAAATTTCTTGCGCATCTTGCTCTACCCAACCTGATTTAGGGGTCTTGATTTGTATTTCACGTTGTGCAGTTGCATGGATTTTTCCATGCTCATCAAAAATAATTGCTCTACTAGAGGTTGTTCCTTGATCAAGTGCGAGTAAATAGCTCATCTTTTTTGTTTTTGACCCTTGAAAAATACTCATATTAACGCAATGATGTAAGCAATTGCATCATTTCACTTAAATGTCGTAAATTCACTGCGTAATTTTCAACATTTATGTTATGATTGCATTGTTATCTAGGGGATGTTTTTGGCTTCGACGCTGATGATGAAGCTCATAGATGCATGCCGAGAGCGCATTTTCTCTCGTAAATCAAATTTGCATATTTTAGTCGCAAACGACGAATCTTACGCTCTAGCTGCCTAAGGGCAGTTTGTCCGCTTCACTGAATACTTGTGGTCAGTGAACCCGACCGAAGCGCACGCACACAAGTCCGTATAAAGTCAAGCCTCGGGGCTTTATACCAAACTTAGAGGATCGCGGCTTGTACCCTGTTCGTTGGGTCACTTGTCGTTAAAATAATTAACGATATCTAAGCATGTAGTATTCTCGAGTGTAGTGTTGGCGGACGCGGGTTCAACTCCCGCCATCTCCACCAAATACCTTCCAAAACATGGCAAAACATGCCAAGTTTTAAAGACAAAAGGCTTGATTCTAAAGGGATTAAGCCTTTTTTCTTGCCTAAACATAACCAAACATAACTAGCTATAGTGTTGCTTTCCATGTATCCCCTTGTGTATCCTTTGAGAAATATTGAACTCAAGGGATACACGGATAAATGAAAAGATCAGAAATAAAACGCCGTCCTTTGTCTGATACTGTAATTGCCAATCTTGAACCTGAATTAAAAGAGTATCGGGAACTCGATGGCAATGGTTTATACATTCGTGTCAAAACTGATGGTAATAAGTCATGGCAACTTCGATATAAAAAGCCTGATGGTAAGTGGTCATGGCTAGGTTTAGGTGGCTATCCTGAAATCAGTGGACAATTAGCACGTAAGAAAGCCAAAGAACTTTTGGATGATGTATCTAAGGGTGAAAATCCAATCATTTCAAAACAAGAACGTAAACGCCAAGAGTTAGAACAGAATAATGCTACTTTTGAATTATTGGCTAGAGAATGGTTAGACACCAAAGTAAATACTTGGGTGAATGACACCATGACCCGAAATAAAGGCGCATTGGAAAAGCATATATTCCCAGTTTTTGGCAAACGCTTGTATACCACGATCAAGCCGATTGAATGGATGAATCATTTACAAGGTATCCAACAGAAGCAAGGCATTTATGAACAGGTCAACCGAGTTCGGGCAATGTGCCGAGATATTTATGATTATGCAAAGGTCACTGGTCGTATTGACTACAATCCTTTAGAGGGTATTCAAAAGTATTTGCAACAAGGTAAAAAAGAAAACATGGCGCATGTCAGTGAACAGGAATTACCGACATTGATCAGAGCCATTAATAACTACCCTACGATGGACGTAAGAATCGGTTTACAGCTTTTGGCAATGTTGTTTTGTCGTCCAAGTGAATTAAGACAAGCAAAATGGGATGAGTTCAACTTTGATCATGCTATATGGAATATCCCTGAAGAACGTATGAAGAAACGCCGTGAGCATGTTGTGCCTTTATCAAAACAAGCCGTTGCCATTCTGCAAGAATTAAAAACGTATGAAACCAATTCTGAGTTTTTATTTCCAAGTAGATCAGACAAGAGTAAACCTAAATCAGATACCGTTTTCATTATGGCTTTGCGCCGTATGGGATATGAGGGACGACAAACTCCACATGGCTTTAGGCACATTGCAAGTACCCTTTTAAATAATCGTGGTTTTGATGAGCGTCATATTGAAGCTGCATTGGCACACGTAAAGGATGGTGTAGCGGGTGTTTATAACAAGGCTCAGTATTTAGAGGACAGAGCCAATATGATGCAATGGTATGCCAATTATTTGGAAGAAATTGCAGATCAAAGCATTACCCAGTTTAAGAAAGCTAAGTGACAACTTATGTCGCACAATATACCAAAGTATGCACAGTTATAATTAAATATCATTTATATTCAGTTTGCTAAGTCTAGGTTTGCTCCCGAAAGTCGAATACCCAATTCGATTGACTTAGCCATTTTATTGGGAAGCTGTGGGAGGCTTAAATTGAACGGTATAGGAAAATCAGGTTTTTATGTTTCAGAAGAACATATTGAAACATTATTTGTCGAATATGAAGAAACCTTTCAAGAAATACAGAAAGAAATTGATTTTTTCAAGAATCAATATAAACAAGCTATTATTGAACTTAGACCCGAAGCCTTAGAAGAAGAAAAGGAACAGCTATATAGCGATGCAATCAATGCCTATAACCCTGAAATAGATTTCTGTAAATATTTGATAGGTGTACAAATAACAAATATAAAAAACGATCTAAACCGAGATTTAATACATTATCTCGGTGATAGTTTTGAGTATTTCTCAATAATGCATGAAAGTATGTTTGATGCAGATAATCCGCTAGAACAATCTAAAGAAGCTATAAAAAAAATAACAAAAATGAAAACCTCTTATGTTTTTGAAAATCAACCTCTTATTGAGATAGAGTTAACTATCAGAGTACTACATGCTTTGCATGTTTTAAAGGAGATTGAAAATGGGCTTAATCATGAAACAAAAAAACCATTATACGAACTCCAGCTATTAGTAAATTATTTCACTAAGTTAATCCCAAATTTTAACGATATTGAATACTATAAATCCACTTTAGCATTATCAAATAAACACAGACAAACAATAAATAGAGAAAGTAATGAAAAAGAACTTAAAGAAAAAGCTTTAGATCTTTTCAAAATTGGACACCCAACACAAAATAGAAAATGGAAAAACAGAACTGAATTTAAAAACTATTTTTTAGTAACCCATAATTCATCTGTAAAGAATGAAAAAGAATGGGTAAAAGATGCAACTCTAAATAGGTGGATTAAAGAATTTTTTTCAATTGAAAAATAAGTCTAGCTAGAAGAAATATGAATTTGCTAGCAAATCACTGAAAGTACTAGCAATCAATTTTTAATAAATCATTACTTATTAAATACTGCCCATATCTTTTCATATATGGGCATTTTTATGACTATCCAACCAATCCGAGTTCAATTTAAAACAGCTTGCCAAATCCTAGACATTAGCCGTGAATCATTACGTCACTTAGTCCGCACAGATAAAACATTTCCCCAAGCAATCAAAACAGGTGAAACAAAACAAGCCCCTGTCTATTTTGACTATGCTCAATTGATCGAATGGCATAAGAACCAAATGCAAAGCCTAACCAATGCAGAATTGGAGGCTTAAACATGAACCATCAAACCCAAGTCTTAACCCACCTCAAACAAGGTAAAACCTTGAGCCAAGCAGAGGCAATTCATCACTTTGATTGCTATCGCCTAAGTGCTGTTATTCAGCGTTTACGCCTATTAGGTCATGACATTGTGACCCACCAAGAGCCGAACTTAAACAACAAAGGCACACATGCTCGATATGAATTAAATGAGGTGCAAGCATGAACCCTTCTATTTTTAATTTTAATGAACACGGCGTTCGAGTTGTTTATGGTGCAAATGGTGAACCTTTGTTTTGTTTACCTGATGTTTGTAAGGTGATGAATATTTCTCGCTCATCTGACTTGGTACAAGTATCAAAGGGGTATGTTAAAAACGAAACCCCTAAGCGACAAGGAGCATTAAACCCTACTGGAGTGCATAAAATTCGCATTTCAACTAATGGCGGTATGCAAGAACTCGCTTTTATCAATGAAGAAAACTTATATCGAGTTATCTTCCGATCTAACAAACCCGAAGCATTGAACTTCCAAAATTGGGTATTTGCAGAGGTATTACCAACAATTCGTAAGACTGGCAGTTATTCAGCACGACAAACCGCTTATGAGGAATTAAACCGCCTTTGTATGCAAGAAAAGGTATCAAAGGATAAAGGTACTTTTCACAGTCATGGTATGCACCGCCGTAAACATGAAAAACACTTAAATGCCAAACGTATTGAAACATGTAAGGCAAATATTCAACTTGGTTTTGAGGGGTTACACAATGACTGAGCATGTAAACCCTGAGTTTTTCAAAGCCTTTGACCACTACAAAGCAATGCTTAAACAGTATGGGGAACGCCACCCCATCACTGAACAGGCTTTTATGATGACCTTGCATTACACGCCTGAACACATCAAAGCGGAAATGAATGCCAAAGCCAAAGAATTAAACCTACTGCCACCGCCAAGCGGATACACCGATGAGGGCGACCCAATGTATAGCCTTGAAGATATTGCCAAGCATTTAGGCATAAGTTTTGAAGAAGCTGAACAGCAGTTATTAAAAATGATGGATAACCGTCAACAGGTGGGGTTATCCAATGACGGCATTTTGATTAATTCAGACATTCATATTAACCGTGTGCAGTAGGTGAAAGTATGAATCAAATAATAGATTTTAAAGCCAAAACTCAAGCCTTAGATGCACTCAGATTTGAGCGTATCTATTTAGATATGAGCAAATTTGCTCACATTTATTCTGACAGTATTTTAAATCCTATGTGGGTATGCCCAAAACTGGACACACCCCTACAATATTTTGAGGCATATAACATGCTGTTTTCAAAGATTAATCCAAAATTGGCTTTACGCTTAAACATGAAAAATAAATCACTTAATATTGCCAACATGCCAAAGTATGGTTATAGTTCCCTTGCTTTGAGCAAAATCTCAAAGTTAGCTTTGGTCGGCTATGATTCAAACGGCGCACAGTCCGAAAGGGCTTTTTTTGTGCGTAATATCTCTATGCGTTCGCATTTTATGGTGAAGCTGTGGAGGGACACGTTTACGTGTGTAGGTATCCGTTTGAACCTATCGACCAACCCTTTACAGCTTTGCCACCCTCATTTGGTCGTGAATGGTAAAGCTCCTTTAAACTCAAACGGAGCGCATAATCATGCCTAATCAAAATAACACCCAAAAACCGAATCCAATCAATAAAGATTATTTTCCATTACTTTGCCTCACAAGCGAATTTTTTGTACCCCATAAAGATGCCAATCACTTGAATGCTCAGGATGTTATTTTTGATCTTGTGAACAGTGCCAAGAACATGTCTATAGCAACATGGAACTGTTTTGAAGATGGTGAAAAATTGGTTATGAAAGGTGAAATTGTTGCCAATCTTATATCTGAGATTCAAACAAAATTAGAAATGATTGAAAAAATCCTACCATTGGCTTTTGAGGGAGATGAAAAAGATAAAAAGGCGGTGACACTATGAATATCACCACCTCCACCATCAAACCCGATTCGATTCTAGCAAATTGTACGTTGCTTAATCCATCGGATGACACATATTTAAACCATCCCATCATTGAACGCTTTGGCAGTCCATCACAGCCGATCTATGTTGATCAATGCAAGGTAGACATTAACGGTGTGATGTATGAACAGCCTTTGATTCTACCAATCTATAACGCTCAATTGGAACTCGTACAATGTGCGGTATTACAGGATAAACAGCGAGTTCAAGTCATCCCTGATGGTTTAGCAAAAGGCTTTGCCTACTATGGTCATTTGCACCAGGATAAACCTGTCATTATTACCCATAATGTAGAGGCATTTTTTAAAGTGGCTCAGACAGATTATGCCGTTGTTTTGGTCATGTTGCCTAATCTCACCAGTAAGAACTTAACAAAACTCAAAGCATTTGATTTTGAACAGATCCAGTATGTCATTCAGCAGTTGTCTAATGCAGGCTATCAACAGTTATATATGCCTGTTAGACCTGAACATATACAGCTTGAGCCATTCAAGCAGCTTGAACACAACACGCCTGTCCGTTTGCTCAATCAATATATCAAGATTGGTGAAAGCGAGTTTTTTACTGAGTTCAATAAAGATAATGACATCGAGGAGGTATTAGCATTTATTCATGAGGCAATTTCTTTGTTGCCTAAACAGAACCAGTGGGGCGAGTTATTGCCCTTAGTACAAAATGAAGAATCCGTTAATACACCTTATCCTATTCATGCCTTGCCACCATTGGCGAAAGAGGCTGTACTTGCCATTGCTGAATATGTGCAAGCCCCTATTGCAATGGCTGCCCAATGCGTCATAGGTGCCATGTCCCATATTGCCCAAGCCCATGTCAATGCACCACACCCATTTAATGCTCAAGGTGAACCATGCAGTCTGTATTTACTCACTGAGGGACAAAGCGGAAGTCGTAAAAGTACCAGTCGAAATATGGCAGATAAAGCCATTATTCAACATGAACGTAAACAATATGAACAATACCGCCGTGACCTTGAGCAATGGAAAAGTGGACAAGCCTCATTAAATAAAAAGGATCGTGAAGCCTATTGCGCTGAGAATCCGCCACCACATGACCCTAGTACGCTTTACAGTGATATTACCCTTGAATCTATTGCGGGGCTTTACGTGGACGGTGTACTTAATAACGCTTCTATCGCCAGTGATGAAGCAGGTCAATTTTTTGGTGGCTATACCATGAAAGGTGACACACGTACTCAAGCCATTGGAGGCTATGCCAAGTTGTTTGATGATGGTTTTGTAGAGAGAACGCGCTCCAAGTCCAATTTAAACGGTAGTGGTCGTGCTTATGACGTTCGCTTGACGTTTAATCTACAAGGGCAACATGAAGTATTAGCTGATGCCCTCAAGGACCCAGTACTACGTGGACAAGGATTTTTACCTAGATTTATTTTAACCATTCCTGAGAACTTGGCAGGAACACGCCTACAGGATGCAATCTATCAAAATAAGAATGCCAATATGGACCATCGCTTAATTGCTTACTGGACACGTTGTGAATACTTATTAGATGACTGTCCGCGTCCTCATGCCGATCAAGAGCTGTATAACGGTCGCTACGTCATTCCAATGAATGAACAAGCAAGAGAAATTGACCTTGCCTTTTACAATATGTTTGAGGAATTACAGGGTAAAGGTAAACGTTATGAATACCTACAGGCGTTTGCCAGTCGTGCGAGCCAATTAGCACGGCGTTTGGCTACCGTATTTGCTTATTTTCAGGGTTTACAATGGATTGATGCCAGTACCCTAAAAGGAGCCTGTGAAGTCGTTAAGCACTCATTAAATGAATGGGCAATGTATGCAGATATTGAGGTCAAAACCGAAAGTGATGCAGAGA
Source organism: Acinetobacter sp. 226-1 (assembly GCF_030329325.1). Classification (NCBI taxonomy): domain Bacteria; kingdom Pseudomonadati; phylum Pseudomonadota; class Gammaproteobacteria; order Moraxellales; family Moraxellaceae; genus Acinetobacter; species Acinetobacter sp. 226-1. The sequence goes on along the minus strand of NZ_JACANU010000002.1, from coordinate 53,913 downwards.
AGTTGATTAAGTGGTTCGCTAAATATTGTTCTAACAAAAATATAGAAAGAATGACTTATTCAAGTTTTATGAATAGCTGTCCTCGTCCAATGAGAGGTAGTAAGCAAAAACTAGAGCCTGTATTAGATGAACTTATTGATAGCCACTATCTAAAAGTAGAGGAAATATCCAAGATTCGTTATGTTTCAATTAACCCTATTTTGCTAGGAAGTATGGCTTAATGGCTTAATGGCAATGAAAGCCTTTCTATCAAAGGCTTTTCATTAAGCATGATAGTATTTTATATGGTGGCATAATGGCTTAATGAGTGAATAAATCATCATGATTAAGCCATTATGCCAATCGCTTTTTAGGATGTTGGCTAAGTGAAAAACCTTACCACATAAGGGTTACAGCTCAATTAAGCCATTAAGCCAAGATTTCTAAGAAAATATATAAAAATGAAAAAATTAAACGGATGTTGGAGTCATTCAACGCATATCAACTAAATGAGTTAGACCATTATGTTTTATGACATAACAGTGATTAATTTCCATTCACTTTATGACAAGGGATATTCATCAATTTTTTATTTTGGTTTAAAACTTATTTTTATTGGATCATTGGGACCTCCTAGTGTAGCTGAATAAGGACCAAATTTAGGATTAAAGCTTGGATGCCAAGCCAGTATTTCAGTATCTGAAATCCATTCTAATTGCAAATCACTTAATGGCATTTCACTATAAAATTTAATATAAGTATTTACTGATGATTGGCATTTTGAACTACCTTCCGATGGTACAGCAATTTGTAGTTTCGCAGTTCCCCAAAATGAACCATTTTGTTGACATTGTAATACCTCAATACGATAAGTTTTGTCTGGTGAAGGTAATACAAGTAATAACTTATTATGTGTACAAGCTGTCATTAAAATTGCAGATAAACCTATAACTAATTTTTTCATAACACCATTCCTTATTTATGTTAAATATCCTTATCACCATGATAGTCAATTAAGTTTTTATATCAAAGCGGTGCAGATCGGGAGATAGTCGAAGTTCGGGCGGATGTATTGCAGTTAATTTAAAAAAGAAGCTCCTTAAATATGAGGAGCTTTTTAGTATCTGCATGGTCATTTTAACCATTCAGGTTTTAACTTGCTGAGATTCTAAATGTGACCAAGTTGATCTATCACTGAAATCATGATGATTGAAAGCTCGTCTTTTTTGACGACCTTAATAAATTGCAAAACGCAATTTTACGCTTTGCTTTAAAAACAATAATTTGATTCTTAATTTAGGTTGACAGACTACAAATCAAAACACACCCAAAAGAGCCTTAAGCGATTACATAGAAAGGCTTTCAGTTATTTTGCATAACATGCGTTTTGTCAACGTGCGTCAACGTAAATTATTTAAATTTAGCAATACAGCACCTTTGGAATTTACCTTGACAGCAACTCGCCAAAAAAGACTATAAAACTCGACCAAACCCTTGTTAGACAAGCATTACAGCTATTTTATTAAAACTGCATTCCATCAAGGTACATCAAGGTAAATAAATTAATTTCGTATCACTACTTATCACAAAATCTTGCATGACAGACCCTATTATATTTGTTTGACAAGGTACTCAGAAAAACAACCATAAAAACACGCTAAAAGCCAAGCTATATAAGGCTTACATCATTTTTCATAAATATTCGTTTTGTCATGCTACGTCAAGCAAGATTCACCAGTAATCAATAAAACAGCACAGCATAAAAACATGAATACTTTTCTATTTCATCAACGTAATTTTTTTGTTTTACGAGAAAACCTTATAAATATGGCTCAAGCCTATATACATCAATGCTTACAGTGGATTTTTAAATATGCCATCCGTAAAGCTACGTAAAACAAGATTGATTTAATGACTGGTGCAGTATGGTGGATATGTGCAACTAGATTGGCTGTTTTGTGCATACTATGAGCGTGTTTTATTTTGCTTTACAGCCTCTATTAATAATTCTTATAAAACTACCCTCTAAGCCATACACACCAATGCTTTCACACACTTTTATAAATTTGCATTTCGTATAGCTACGTATAGCAAGAACACGCCCTATTAGATTTGAAATCTCAAAGGGTCACATTTCAAATGGCATCCTTATACATACCATGTAGGTACATGCCAAGGGGGTACTATTTTGATGAACCACAAATAAAAACAATTAAAAGCACCCTATAACCTATATACAGCAGGGTTTACGCTTAATTTGACGATTACTTATCTCATCAAGATTCATCAAGAAAACTGGTGTAATTACACCTAATTAAAACCTATAGATATTTTCCTTGATGAGCTATCAATTAATAACGGTATAAAACAGCCTATAAGCTATACGTGGCAAGGTTTACCACTATTTTAAGTAAATCCCATTTCATCAAGGAAATTCAAGGAAAACTGTCATTAAGCGAGTTTAAATCAAGCAAATAACTAGCTAAAAAGTCAGTGAAAATGTCAGAACATATTTAATATTAATCAATTATTTACATAGTTTTTTAGCTAGTTTGTGTCAGATGTTGTGTCGAACTAAGCAAGATTTCACCTGAGTTAATCAAGCAACAGGTAAGTATGTTTTTACCATCATCGATAGGTTTAAATATGGTGAACTCGCTGTTATGTGCTATTTCCATCATTTCCACAAGGTACAACAAGGAAGAATTGTAAAAAATAAAATACGAAATGTAATTCACTTCATCCAAGTACATCCAATAAGATCGAAAAAAGCACTGCCGATAAAAGGTACTGCTATTATCTCATCCTCCATTTGAGGGAGCAGCTTGGATATGCCTGTCCATCTTTTTTGACGACAAGCTTTTAGGCGGTTGTTTATAGTTGTCATCGCCTACAGATCAAAGCAGTTGAACTCGCCATTTGAAATGTGAAAAAACATAATGAACCTGAACAAGTCACCAGTAGAATAAAACGCACTGGAGCGCATGAGGCAGAGCAGCCGAACCATTCACCCATCATTCATCAAGTCAAGACCCTCAATTTTTAATCTCGAGCGTATAAAAATATGTTTATAGAGTTGGTCATTAATTTTAAGGCATGGTTATTTTGACCATCCCCCTACCTTTTTCAAATCTTTAAATTTATGGAACATTGGTTCATCTCCCAAATTGACCACTGAATTGATATTGTTGTAATGATTATTTTTATGTGAGTTTGACTTCCATTATGTCCACCAAACTGAGCTAAAAAATGCCTAGCAACAGACAATTTGTATCCCCATATGTATCCCTATATTTTTATATAAATTTTAATCATTAAATAACAATATCTTAAATACTCAGTTCAATTGTCGCCATCGCAAAATATGCCAAGTTTTAAAGATAAAAGGCTTGATTCTAAAGGGATTAAGCCTTTTTTCTTGCCTGAACATAACCAAACATAAATAGTTATAGTGTACATACACCGTGTACACTGTCTTGTACATTACACATTTTATTTATTCAACTTCACCTGTCACAGGGTTATAGCTCCCCATCATTCGTCCCGAAGGATCATAAAGTACAATTTCTTCAACACCTTCAAACTCAGCATAACGTTGATTTACCAAACGAAATAATCTGTTTGGATCATAAGCCTCTATCTCATCTTCAATTTGTTCGACCTCATAATCAGAACATGTTTTTGTAAACTCCAGTAAAGCTTGCTCCAAACGTTCTGCATTCACTTCATAATCTGGGTTAATACCACCACGTAAATCCGCACGATAAGGTAACCAATCCGTTGCATAGGTTGACAAAATAAATATTACTTTATGGTTTTTAAAATAAGTGTTAACAAAGAAACCATCCTCTACAAAAATTTTATTGCTATTATCCAACAACAGAGTCAAGCCACTAATATCAACTGTAAATGGAATTTTTTTTTCTGCATGATTAAACTTATAAAATAATTGATACCAATAGTTACTCTGCTTATAATCATCCTGATCTGAAACTGAATATTTTTCAAAATTATAATCAATTGAAGAACTTTCTTTAGTTTCTGCATTATCATATAGTTCTATAAGTTTTGGAAAAAAAACCCCATACTTTTCTAATATTATTAGCAAGCTACATAAGTTATTAATTAATTGATCTTTAATAGAATCATCTTCTATCGAGTTTATTTCTTTCGTAAACACCCATGTTCCAAAAGGTTTTCCAAATATTACCATTGTGTTTTCTCAACTAAAATTAAAACCATAAATCTCTTTCACCTGACTAGAAAAACTCCTTGCTGTTCATTTATCTTCTAAAAGTTTGATACAGTGTATCTTGATTTCAACCAAACTACGTCGATGATAACCAGACCATTTTCTCCAAGGTGATCTTCCAAACCTTTGACTATTTTCAATAACTCATTCCGCTCTATAGATCTCGCTTGCTCATCTTTTCAAGGCTTTGCATTTTTTTTGGTGAGCTATTTTGACCAATATTGTTTGCTGATTTCTTTGGATGGTTCGATTGTTCAAGTCACATGAGAATGTATTCAAAATACCTCAATTTTTATTCACAGACATAAAAACAAGCCCGATAAATATCGGGCCTTTCTAGACAGCTATTTATTAATGTGAATGCCCTGCCCCCACATTACCTTTTGGTCTTGGGCATAACCAAATGATTAAACCTGCGAAAATAAAAACCATCGCAAAGATTAAAAACACATGATTCACTGAAATGGTTAAAGCTTCTTTATCCACCAAGTTTGAAATTGTACCAAGTGCCATTTCTGGGCTAAAGCCGCTATTGACCAAATTCCGCTGAGTCTCTTCAACATGCATTGTAGAAACAATTTCGCTGCGTGCTATTTTGGTATGATCATCCCAAATCGTTACCGCAATGGATGCCCCTATCGCTCCTGCCATCGTTCGCATAAAGTTCATTAAACCTGCTGCTGAAGCAACTTCATCAGGGCGTACCACACCCAATGCAATATTTGAAAGGGGAATAAAGAAAAATGGTACCGCAAAACCTTGAATAATTTGCGGTAATGCCAATGCCATAAAGTCAGCATCACTGGTCCAGAATGACCGCATCAAGGTCACACCACCCAAAATCATAAGACCAAAACTTGATAAAGCACGTGGGTCATATTTGGTCGCTAACTTCGCCACAATAGGTGACATCATCAAACTACCAAAACCCATGGTTGCAGTCAGATAACCTGCCCATGATGCGGTATATCCTAAGTTAATTTGTAACCATTGTGGAATGAGTACAATGCTGCCAAAGAATGCCGCGAAGGCAAAAGCAAGAGATAAGGTCGCAATGGTAAAACCACGATATCTAAAGATTTGAATATTCACAATTGGATGTTTTTCGTAATATTCCCAAATAAAGAAAGCAATAAAACCAACCACCAAAATAACGGCTAAAGCACAAATTAGACCACTACTAAACCAATCTCGTTCATGCCCCAAATCGAGCATTAACTGTAAAGCGCCGATCCAAACAATCAGCAAAGCCAAACCAATCCCATCAATCGGCAATTTTGCAGTTGGTGTTTCCGCAACTTTGAGCAGACGCATAACACCTACAGCACACAACAACCCGACAGGAATATTGATAAAGAAAATCCAATGCCATGACCAGTTATCGCTGATCGTACCACCTAAAATCGGTCCTAAAATTGGACCTACGACAGTCGTCATTGCCCACATTCCCATGGCTTGCGAATGCTTTTCGGGAGGGAAAATATGCATCAGTAAAGTTTGGCTGAGCGGCATAATCGGTCCACCAAACAAACCTTGACCAATACGACAAATTACCAACATTGCTAAACTATTTGATAAACCACATAAAATTGAAAATGTCGTAAATCCAATCAAACAAATGCTAAAAACGTGAACAGCGCCAAAACGCCCTGCCAACCATCCAGTTAATGGAACACAAATTGCTTCAGCAACCGCATAAGAGGTAATCACCCAAGTTCCTTGTGAACTTGAAACTGCCAAACTGCCTGTAATATGAGGAACAGATACATTGGCAATGGTCATATCTAAGACGACCATAAAGTTTGCCAATGCCAAGAAAAAGGCAGCCAGTAATAACTTAGCGCCCTTTAACTCACCTTGAAATGTTGAGCTGTTCATAGGCGATTACTTCGCTGATGAGGTATCAACCTCAGCTGTCATCGATAATCCGACACGTAGAGGATGCTCGGCTAACTCTTTAGGATCTAACTTGATACGCACAGGTAAACGCTGTACTACTTTAATCCAGTTTCCTGTGGCATTTTGCGCAGGAATCAAAGCAAATGCAGAACCCGTCCCCCCAGAAAAACCGATTACAGTACCGTGATATTCAACTTTTTTACCATATAAGTCTGAGGTTAGAGTCGCTTTTTGCCCGACTTTCACATTTTGTAATTGGCTTTCTTTAAAATTTGCATCGACGTACAACTCAGATAATGGCACGATTTTCATTAGACTTGCACCCGGTGCGATACGTTGTCCAACTTGAATACTACGACGCGCAATCACCCCATCCAATGGCGCTTTGATCTCTGTACGCTCTAAATCTAAAAGTGCCTGATCAAGTTTGGCTTGAGCCACTAAAACATCTGGTGTTGATGTTTGTGATGTACCTTTAATGAGTGCTTCATTTGCATCTAAATTACTTTGTGCTGCTTTACGTTTTGATTCTGCTTGAGCTAAAAAGGCTTTAGCAACATCGACACTGGCTTTTGCATTATTCAAAGCACTTTGCGACTTGGTAAATTCTTCTTTAGAAATCGCTCCTGAAGCACTTAATTGTTGACGACGGGCAAACTCTTGCTGTGCTTGCTGATAACCCACTTCAGCTTGTGCCACTTGTGCTTTTGCACTGTTAATATCATCAGCACTGACTAAAATTTGTGAAGATAATGAACTGCTATTTGCTGAGCTTTGTGTATATTGACGTTTCGCTTTCGTCAACTCTGCCTCTGCCTGAGCAACTGCGATTTTGGCATCACGATTGTCAATAATTGCTAAGACATCCCCTTTCTTAACTTGCTGTGTATCACTCACCAGCACTTTTTCAACTTGACCACTGACCATTGAGGTAATTTCAGCAGTTTCAGCCCCAACATAAGCATTGTCAGTTTCAACCTTATTTCCGAAAAAAAATGTCCAAAGTGCATATAAGATGCCAATAACAAGCACCAATAATGCAAATATTTTCAGCATTTTTTTACGTTTTTGTTTTGCTTCATCATCTGCTGGAGATGGAGTTTCATTTGGGGAGGCATTCGTCATCTGCGCTTCAGTCATCGCATATTCCTAGCTTTTAGGAACCTCATCACCACATTACATCAAACTAGAGATCGAACTGAATCATGGTTTTAATGTTCAAAATCACTTGAAATGATGCCAATGAAAGCGTCAAGGTTGTTTTAAAAATGTGGGGGTCAATTTTACAGGTAAAAATCATAATATGAGAATAAAAATATTTACTCTAGAGTTTATCGGTTGATTTTATAGAAAACTATTGATATTCATCTTATTTTTTTGCAAGACTCAGTGATCAAAATCTAAATTTCGACCACTTATATTGACAAAATAAATACAATGTGTACTGGGCAGTACACTATTTTTTAGTAAGCATATGATGCAATCGCTGTTGCTATCGCCTTACCTTCATCATTCACCATGGTCATACGCATGGTGCAGCCTTTACGCCCCATTCTCAACGTTTCAGCTTTAGCAATAAAAAACTTTCCACGACCTGGTGATAAATAATCGACACGCATATCTACAGTGGCTAAACGAGAAACCTTCTTCAATGTATCTGGCAATTGATCAGGTTCAGCTCTTTTATATAACTCACCCATTGCCACAATTCCACCAATACTGTCGAGTAAAGTTGCAGCGACGCCACCATGTAAAATTTGAAATGCAACATTGCCAATCAAAAAAGGTTGCATCTCAATGTAGCCTTCGATTTCATCATTGACCACACGCATTTGCATGGTGTTATGTGCAAAATAAGGTGAACTATTAAATGCTTTGGTTAACTGTTTCAGAACAACATTTAAATCAGCTTTAGCGCCTAGATGTAAATTTCCAGTCCACTTTTTTTGTGACTCGCTCGAGGTCGAATCAATTTTAGGAGAATCACTCATAATAAATACAAAACCAATCTTAAGAAAAAAATGCAGCTTTTCCCCAAAAAATATGTGAAAGGGCTACAATAATGCTTAGTTTAATACTGAATATTGAGATTGTTATGACTTATACGTTCAATCGTCCTGCTTTTCCAGCCACTCGTATGCGCCGTATCCGTAAAAATGACAAGCTCCGTGCCATGGTCAGAGAAACTCAACTCACAGCAGATCATCTCATTTATCCAGTATTTGTACTTCCTGGGCAAAATCAAACCCAGGATGTACCTAGTATGCCAAACGTACAACGTTTATCTGCGGATTTATTGTTGAAAAAAGCAGAAACTTTGTTAGAACTTGGTGTATCTAAACTCGCATTATTTCCAGTAACACCACAAGAAGATAAAAGCTTAACCGCCGAAGCTGCATGGCACGAAGACGGTTTAGTGCAAAATACCTTACGTTTACTAAAAAAAGAACTACCAGAAATGGTTCTAATTACAGATGGCGCATTAGATCCGTACACAACGCATGGTCAAGACGGTATCATTGATGATACAGGTTATGTACTGAATGATGAAACCGTACAATGTCTAATTAAACAATCACTTAGCCATGCTGAAGCAGGTGCAGATGTTATTGCACCAAGTGATATGATGGATGGACGTATTGGTGCAATTCGTCAAGCTTTAGAAAGCAATGGTCATATTTATACGAGCATTATGGCGTATTCAGCAAAATATGCATCTAGCTTCTATGGACCTTTCCGTGATGCTGTTGGTTCTTCATCCAACCTTAAAGGTGGTAATAAATATAACTATCAAATGGATGTTGGTAACCGTGCAGAAGCTTTACATGAAATCGCTTTAGATATTCAAGAAGGCGCTGACATGGTGATTGTTAAACCTGGTATGCCTTATCTTGATGTTGTTCGTGAAGTCAAAGACACTTTTGGCGTGCCTACTTTTGTTTATCAAGTCAGTGGTGAATATGCGATGTTGGCTGCTGCCATTCAAAATGGTTGGCTTTCTGAAAGCGTGATTATGGAATCACTCATGTGCTTCCGCCGCGCAGGTGCAGATGGAATTTGGACGTACTATGCAGAACAAGCAGCACGCCAATTAAAAGAGATGAAGTAAGACTTTCTACTTCTTATTTTTTAATTTAAATTCTACTCAGTATTTAATTCGCGGTAGGTGGCATGGATGCCACCGTTGGACTGGGGGAAAAGGAATTCCCCTCAGTCCAACAAAAGATTTTTGTTACTTTTCATCTCTGAAAAGTAAGGAATTACCTACGCAAAGGTACATGCCCTCAAATCAATATTTGTGGTTGTACTCATTTTTTAGTGTTATGAGTTGAAATCTAATCCAGATCATTTCAACTTAAAAAAGTGGTATTGATTTTCATGCATATCGCCATCATTGGTGCAGGAGTAAGTGGCTTACTCACCGCCCTCGAACTTGTTGAACAAGGTTGCACAGTCACCATATTTGACCAACAACATGCAGGTCATGCAGCCTCATGGGCAGGTGGAGGAATTCTTTCTCCAATGTATCCTTGGCGTTATCCACGAGAAGTGAATCATCTCGCACAACATGGTAAACAACTCTATCAAGATTGGAATCAAAAACTTTTGCCTGAAACAGGTATTGATTTTGAAATTCATGAAACAGGAATGTTGATCTTTGATGAAGCTGATTTTGAAATTGGTTTGAATTACAAAGATCAATACCAAGAACCGATGCAACATTGTGAGTATTTACAACGTGAATCACTGGAAGCCGTTAACCCACATATTGCCGAACAATTCCAACATGCGATTTATTTCCCATACTTAGCAAATGTACGTAATCCAAGATTACTCAAATCATTAATTTCATATTTAAAACAGCATCCTAATGCCGAAGTGATTGAAAATACTTGGATTGAAAAGTTTAATCTTCAAAATAATCAAATTCAGTCTATTCAAACCTCAAATGGTCAACATTTTGCAGCAGATCAATTTGTGATGACGACAGGTGCTTGGTCAAATACATGGTCAGCACAACTAAAATGCAGCATTCCTGTTGAGCCTGTACAGGGGCAAATGATGCTTTTTAAAACCCCTGAAAACTGGTTACCGACCATGTGTATGAACAATGTCATGTACCTTATTCCCCGTATGGATGGACATGTTGTATGTGGCTCAAGCATGAATCATCTTGGTTTTGACCAACGTCCAAGCATTCAAACACAGCAAAATATTTATAAAGCCTGCCTTGAAATGGTGCCTGAACTCGCCAATTTCCCAATCGTAAAACAATGGGCAGGCTTGAGACCAAGTTCACCTACAGGGATTCCCTATATCGGGCAAATGCCAAATATAAAAAACCTTTGGGCAAACTTTGGGCACTATCGTAATGGGCTTTGTATGGGACCTGCATCAGCACGTTTGCTACGTCAGATGATACTCAAACAAGATACCTTGGTCGCCCCATATGCGTACTCAACTCAACGCTTAACCCAACTTGACACAGTATGATGATGCCAAACTATGAATGGATCGTTTGTTTTAACGCACTGTCCAAGTCTGCATATTGAAATTTAAAGCCTTCATTCAGTAAAGCTTTGGGTTGCACATATTGACCATTTAACACCAATTGAGACTGCTCGCCCATCAAGAGTTTCATCACAAAACTCGGTAATGGCAAAAATGGTTTACGCTTGAACACTTTGCTAGCAACATTGACAAATTGCATTTGATCAATATGATCAGGTGCAACCACATTATAAATTTTTTGGTCTGATGCGCTTTGAAATAAAAATAAAATCGCTTGAATCACATCATCAATATGCACCCAAGTCATCGGTTGACGTCCTGAACCAATTCGCCCGACTAAATTTAATTTAATTGGCAATAACATTTGTGGAAGAATGCCGCCATTTTTACCAAATACGACGCCTAAACGCATGATTTTGGTGTTTTGCAATGGATCAGACAACGCTTCAGCTTCCCATTTTTGGCAAAGTTCAGACATAAAAATCGCTTGAGGAGATGAAGATTCATCACAAACATTTAACCATTGCTCATTCAAATCAATCCCATAATAGCCAATCGCAGAACCTGAAATAATACATTTAGGCTTAATTTGATATTGTGCGAGCGCTTGATACAATTTTTTTGTGGTATCGACTCGGCTCTGAATCAGTTTTTGTTTACGTGCTACTGTCCAACGACCTTGACCAATACTCTCACCTGCCAAATTCACCACATAATCTAGTGAAATATTTTCGAGTGCAGTGAGTGAATCAATCCATTGTAAATTTACATGGTTTGAAATATGCATTTTCCGTGACAATGCAATGACCTGAAAATGATGCTGTAACAAATAGTGCAACAAATGGCTGCCAATAAAACCTGTTGCACCAGTGACTAAAACGGTCTGCATGAATTAAATACTCTTTTGATTATTATAAATTCCATTCAAGCATACTTTTTAAACACTCATAAAGCTGCATTATTTACCTATGAAAACATTTTTGCTGCCATACGTTGCGCCTGTTTACCATAAAACCAGTAAGTAATCAGAAATAATGGAATCGCTAACATTAATAACATCATTGCCGAAATCATTAAAAATTGTGGGCTTTGCATATAGAGTAAAAAATTATTCCAGACTTCAGCATCATGACGTGCAAAAATCATCACCCCAATGAAGATGCCAATAAAATTATATGTCCAAAAAATCAGACTAAACCCGATAGAGAATTTTTTTTGTTCTGCTTTACTTGGAGCGCGCTTTTGCTGCTTTAGAAATAAGTGTAAAACAATAATCATAGAAATCAGATAAGGTAATGCGGTTAAAACACCTGCAACCTGACTAGGTAATAAAGCGACCAAAACGCCAACCACCATTGTCAACACCAAACAAAGTACAAAAAACCATAAAAAATATTTACTTAGTGATGTCATACGGGAATTTCCACAACTCAAAAATACATTATAGGAAAATTTTTTAATTTTTTTTCACTTTCTTGTCAACCAAAGCAAAAGAGCTGTCGTTATATAAGTATAAGGTTGCAGCAACCGCGAACAATTTGCACTGGCATCCGCAGATTTGACTCGGTAACCTTCTATCCCATGAGACCTATAAACTCATGCTTCTTATAATTTGATTTGGAACAGCAGCCTAAATCAAATTAAGCGAAGTATTTTGACCGACGATTTATTCATCACTCGAATCGTCGGTTTATTTTTGTCTGTAAATTCTGTTTTTTGATGCTCAATCATTTTCTCATCGAATCACTCAAATTCAAAGATTAAACAGCTCAGTTCTCATTTTCTAAGAACTTGACCGTATAAAGCGTTGCCGAATTTTTCGATTTAAAGGTGCTGAATAATATTTTTCGATCATCCAACTTAAAATAAACACCAAGATAAAATAAATCGGTAATAACATTAATTTTTCAGCAGGCAGCGTTTCTTTAGGAAAATAAACCACTTTAAATAACCCTAAAACAATTAAATGAAATAGGTACATTTCATAACTGCGTTGCCCAATCCAGACCATCGTTTTTGAGGTGATAGAAGATGCTTTTGATGCAGCATTTTGCGAGAAACAGAAAATTAATATTGCAGTGAACAAAGCAAAGACCGAAATTCCCCATGTGCTGACTTCTTTGATGGGGGCATAAAAATAAAGCATGACCATCATGCTTGAAACAATGCTCACAATCAGATTTTTATAAGCGAGGATTCCTTTAAAATTTTGCACGACAATCGCAGTTAAACAACCTATTGCTATTCCATCAAAACTGGAAAAATAATGGTAAAGATAAGCACCATTTTCTGCACCAAAATGCAGTGAACGGAAATAAGGTGCATAAGCAATAATAGCAAACAACAGTAAAATAAAGTGTTTTTGACTACGCCCTAAAAGCAAACATAAAAGTGGAAATGCGAGATAAAAAACTTCTTCGACAGACAATGACCACAGCACACCTAAAGCATAATTTACCCAACCATTTTCAATAATCAGAATGTTCATCCAAAAACTAAATGCTGCAAATATAGTTAAGGCATAAGACACTTCTATACCATTCGGTGCTTGGTTGATAAAAGGTTTTAACCCAAAACTTCCCAATACCGTCACCATAGCCACCAATAAAACCAAACATGGAATAATTCGTGCAACACGGCGTATATAAAAGTCTTTAAGTTTGATGTGTACCAATGAACCATGACGTTGCAAACTATGCTGAGTAATTAAAAAACCTGAGATCACAAAGAACATGGTCACGCCATAATTGCCATTACGAGCAATTAAGGTACTTAGGCTCTCACCAAAAATCTGTATCCCTAAAAAGGTATCATGTAATTTATATGGAATATTAAAATGGTGAATTAAGACCAATAAAATTGAAATACCACGTAATACATCTATTTTATAATTTCGCACAGATATCCTTTACCTTACACTTTTATCATTCATAGAATATTTTTCATTTTATTTTAAATTAAAAAATAAAGTTGATCTGAAAATAAACACAATCATAGCATTGACAGGATTTTAAATTCTGATTTCAATAGCCATATTAACAACACTAAATATTGGTTTTCTATAAAAATGTTCAGTAAGCTTATGTCTAACCTTGGTTTACAAGGTGTTGAAGTCAATACTTGCATCTATACATCTACACCACAAGCAGGTCAAATCGTGAATGGTGAGATTATTTTTAAAGGTGCTGCATCTAATAAAAATATTAATGGTATTTATTTGAAACTCATGACCTCTGCTGAGGTTGAAAGCAGTGATCATGAATTTAACCAAGATTTAACCATTCAACAATGGCATGTGAGTGGTGCTTTTGAACTTCAAGCAAATCAATCACATAGTTTTCCATTTTCTATACAATTACCTTTTGAAACGCCAATCACCGAAATACAATGTCGTCATAACAAAACACGTGTATGGCTACATACCCATTTAGACATTGATTGGGCGGTTGACGCTACAGACAAGGATAATCTAAACATCGCTCCTACACCTGCGATGCAAGCATTTTTACAAGCCATGCAACAATGTGGCTTCTTTTTAGTAACTGCTGATGTAGAAAAAGGTCAATTACGTGGTGGTCACTATTTTTCTACCATTGGTTGTTACCAAGAGCTTGAATTTTTACCAACACAGCATTTTAGTGGAATCAATGAAGTTGAAGTCTCATTTGTCGCTCAAGAACATCAAACCCATGTCATGCTTGAAGTTGATCGTAAATTTCGTGGCGATCAACTACGTAGTATCACCATTCCACATCATCAAATTTCGACACCACATTTGGTTCAGCAAATTAAACAACTCTTGAATATTTAATTTTTATCACATGTGATTGCTGAGTCACGCTTAGGCAATCACATGTAAAAGTGCTGCAAAAGTTTTAATTCGTGCTTTGGGCTGTGCTTCATCCAGTTCCTGAGCCGAACCATAACCATATTCCACTGCAATAGTTTCAATGCCATGTTTACGTGCACCAAAAATATCATGCTCACGATCACCGACCATTAAACATTCTTCAGGCTTGAGCTGCTCTTTTTCCAAAATATAAGCGATCAAATCCCCTTTGTTAGTACGCTCACCATTCAGTTCACTACCATACGGATATTCAAAATATTGTAATAAATTAAAATGATCTAAAATCTGACGTGCATAAATTTCAGGTTTTGCTGTAGCTAAAAACAGTCGATAGCCTTGATTCTTTAGTGTTTCAAGCGTTTGTGCCACATCTTCAAAAACATGATTTTCAAATAGACCTGTAACAGCAAAGCGCTCACGATAACCAAGTAATGCTTGTTCAGCCAAAATATCATTGGCATCAACACCAAGTAATTTTGCCAAAGAAGCTTTCAGCGGTGGACCAATGATCCAATCGATATTTTCAGACTCAGGAATCGGATGCCCGACTTTTGCCAGACCATAACGTGCCGAAGTGGTAATACCGACTTTAGGATCAGTCAATGTTCCATCCAAATCAATCAGAATATTTTTAAGCACAGATTTACCTTTTACTAAATTCAAGCGATGCAAAATTACAGTCGAGAGTTTTGCTAAAGTTGCCTATACTAACTCAAATTTATAAATTTAAGGATATCATTGTGCGCCCTACTGTATTGTGTTTTTCTGGTCTCGATCCTTCTGGTGGCGCAGGTTTGCAAGCAGATATTGAAGCCATTGGACAAAGTGGCGCACATGCAGCAATTGCCTGTACTGCGCTGACCATTCAAAACTCGCAACAGGTTTTTGGTTTTGAAGCCACTTCAAAAGAATTACTGCTGGCACAAGCCAATGCCGTGGTTCAGGATTTACCCATCAAAGCGGTCAAATCTGGCATGTTAGGTACTACTGATAATATTGCAGCCTTAGCTGAATTTTTACGTGAACATCCTGATTATTTATATGTGCTTGACCCTGTGTTAGTCGCAAATAGCGGCGGCTCATTGGGCAATCAGGAAACTTTGGTTAAAGCCTTTGTCGAACTGGTTCCATTGGCGACTGTACTCACACCAAATACCGTTGAGTTACGTGCTTTAACAGGTGAACAAGACTTAGAAAAAGCCACAGCCAAGTTATTTGAAATGGGTGCCAAAGCAGTCTTGGTCAAAGGTGGACATGAAGACACGCCTGACCATATTCGTAATGCTTTATATGTGAATGGTGAAATGATTTCTGAAACAAAATGTCCACGTTTAGAGGGTGAATATCATGGTTCAGGCTGCTCGCTTGCAAGCTTTATTGCAGGTCGTCTGGCGTTGGGTGATGCTTTAAATGTTGCGGTGAATCATGCTGAAACTTGGTTATTTGGTGTGTTGAAAAATGCGGATTCACCGATTGAGGGTGGACAGAAAATACCAAAACGATTCTAATCTTGCTTGATATTCAAGCTTCAGTACATTGAAGCTTGAATGATTTGATTTAAAATTATAAGAATTAAAACAACAGAAAGAAAACTCTTTGGATAAAGTGAGATATCTAGTTAAATAAATTTTCTTGTAAATTAATTAAAAAATTATATTGAATAGACTCTAGAAAACATCATATATTAAAAAAATAAATTCACTACCCTACCAAGATTAGGGCTAATATACTGCATATGACAAATGAAAAAACCATAATTATTGAAAAATTAAAACAACTTCTCACCCAAAATTTTATAGAAATTTATCGAGAAGCTTATGATCCAGAGGTAGAAGAAAAAAATATTTCTTCAAATATTATTCATGATTTAAAGTTAATAATTACGACATTTATTAACTTAATCAAAAATAATCGAAGCTCTCAGGAAGATTTATTAGAGCAACTTTCACAAAGCTTATTAATATTAGATCGCTCAAAATATAATGATCAAGAAGCTTTTTTTATCAGTTTTTACCTTGATAAAATTACTTATACAGCTGGACTAGAGGATACTAATTACAAAATTTTATATTGGGAATGTGGCGAAGACAAAGGGTATTGGTACAGATTAAGAAATGCTGTCTATTCAAAAAACTTTGAGGAAGCCACACATTTATTACACATTAAACCATCGCTCATCAATATTAAAAATAGAATAGGTGAAACAGTTTTGCATTTCTTAGCTGTGGAAAATGATCTTGAAGGTGTTGAATGGTTATATCATCAAGGCTTCAGTCTAGATAACAAAACAGAAATTACAAAAGAACCTATTATCTTTGAAATCGCAAGTTTAGGTTATTTAAATTTAATTAAATGGTTCCATGATCAAGGTGCTGATTTTTCTGCTACAGACTATCAAAATCGTAATATTATTGAATACTTAACCTATTATCATGAAAATAATATTGGTGATTACTCTGAAACGATCAAATACATTCAACAACTAAAAAATTAGATAATATTAAGTGGAGTACAGAATTTATGCTGACTCCAACTTTAATAACACATTCTTATTCTCCAAGCCACCTGCAAAGCCAACTAATTTTCCATTTGCGCCCACCACCCGATGACACGGCGCAATAATTGAAATCGGATTTTTACCATTTGCCGCACCCACCGCACGAACAGCTTTGACATTGCCGATCTGTTCAGCAATGTCTTTATAACTGCGGGTTTCTCCAAATGGAATGGTGAGTAATGCTTGCCAGACTTTTTGTTGAAACTCTGTCCCTTCAAAGTCTAAAGGCACGTCAAACTTTTGACGCTGCCCTGCAAAATATTCATTCAACTGCTTTTGCGTTTCAAGCAAAATCGGATGCTGTGTATTTTCAATCAACTCAGCCAACCGAACACGTTTGGGATCTTCATTTTCCCAAAGGACTGCCACCAAAGCGGTGTCCGTGGCGACCAGCTTTAAAACGCCCACAGGAGAAGGCATTTCCATAAATGATAATTTCATCGACTTCTCCTTGAACAAATACACTTTAAGATGATGAGAGCTTCATCAATACTAACCCAGAAATGATTAAAACAGCAGCCAACATTCGCATGGCAGTAGCAGGTTCGCCTAAAAAGAAAATACCGACGGCAAATGAACCGACCGCACCGATTCCAGTCCAAACGGTATAGGCTGTACCCAATGGCAAAGATTTCATGGCATAGGACAATAGCGCAAAACTTGCGATCATAAATACAATGGTCAGAATACTGGGCATGAGTTTGCTAAAGCCATCTGACACTTTCATAAAGTATGCCCAGACCACTTCCAATAAACCCGCCACCACAAGTAATACCCAAGCCATACCAATACTCCTCAAAATCAATGTATTAAAATCAAAAAAATCCAAGTTAACCACATCAGTCAACTTGGATCAGAAAATAGAGGGTTTAAGAAGAAGACAGTTTCATCAGAATCAAACCCGATACAATCAGTACCGCCGCCAACATACGCATTGCCGTGGCAGGTTCGCCTAAAATAAAAATACCAACAAGGAATGAACCAATTGCCCCGATTCCTGTCCAAATCGTATAAGCCGTTCCCAAAGGCAATGATTTCATGGCATAAGCCAATAAACCAAAACTCAGGATCATAAAGAAAATCGTAATGACGCTCGGGGTGAGCTTTGTGAAACCTTCGGACATTTTCATGGTATATGCCCAAACAATTTCAAAGATGCCTGCAAAAACAAGAATGACCCAAGCCATGACCAGCTCCAAATTTAAATTAGAGTCAGGTCGTCCTGACGAGTTTTCTTGGTGCAGATTTTGATGATATCGCACAAAGGGAGGTCGTTCCTCCTTTGAATAAACACATACTAACGTATTTTGCCCCAGAAATGAGCGTGTTTTACAAATCTTGACCCAAAATACACCTATATAAAGTAGGGTTTTAAAAAATTAAAACCCTAAAACATCTTCAGCTTTAAAACATCAAACTGAAAGTTTAAAACTTAAACCGCACCCCTGCACCATAGCGCCAACTCTTTTCAGCATCAGTCTTAACTTGCCATGGTGTTTCATCATTGCCCTTACTGTATTCATAGGCAATATCCAGATACGGCATGACTTTTTTACTGATCTCATATCGGGTTTCAATGCCTGTGCTCAGACTGCTTAAACCCGATTTTTTTGTATATTTAGAATCATCACTGAAAACCACATCGAGATCCAAATAGGGTTTAAAAATCAGTTTTTGCGTCAACAGCAAATCTCGTTCGGTTTCCAGACTCATTCCTGAATAATGGTCTTCTCCTGCATAAAAATAAGCATCGGTTTCAAAGAAATACGGCGCCATACCATGCAAGCCGATCACCGCATCGAGTTGTTCTTCACTATCTTTAACATGATGATCCAACTCGACCTTTTGAGATCGGTAACGAACACCTGTCTGAACATCCCAAAAATCTGTAATCATACGGCTATATAATACTTTGGCATCAAAGTGCGCATCATGAGATTCCGCTTTATCTGTATGAATCTTAATAAAGAGCTTATTTTCATCCGTCCCGATTCGGGTTTCGATCTCGGACTTTAATGCACCTTCACCATCTTCATTGACCAGCCATTTTGTATCTACCGTACTGATGGCATAAATCTGTGCGCCATGTTCCTTACGATGATCATGTCCTTGATGTGCTGTACGATTTTCAGTAGATACCGCAGGATTCTGATGTTGCTGATGCTGTGAATGATCTATTTTTGAATGATCCATCTGCGTATGATTCATTTGCGAGTGATCCACCATTTCACTATTTGGCGTCGTTGTGGTTGGCGATGCTGACATCATGTTATGCCCTTCATCCGCCATTGCCCAACTACTCATCATCAATAATGAACTTGCCAAAACAGTATGCGGAAATAACTTAGTGGTGTGCATGTTGATCTCCTTGCTGTTCAGCTTGATTCGAAGTGTTTGTCATAGCTTTTTGAATCGGTGTGGTGGTGGTTTCTCCCTCGGAAACATTGGCAACAATCAGTTTATTCATCATTCCTGCGCTCATGTGATAAAGCAAATGACAATGAATCGCCCATTCTCCCAGTTCATCCGCTGTTAATAATGCAGTCACCGTTTTTGCAGGAGGTACAACAATGGTGTGCTTATTCGGCATATCGACCGCAGGCTGACCATTTTCCAGTTGCATAAACATGCCATGTAAATGCATCGGGTGCGCCATCATACTGTCATTGATAAATTTGATGCGAATACGCTCGCCATACTTCACTTTTAAAGGTTCAGCATCGCTAAATTTTTTACCATTAATCGTCCAGATATACCGCTCCATCGTTCCGCCCAAACGAATCACCAATTCACTTGTCGCTTCACGGGTATCAGGTTGTGGGGTTAAGGATTTCAGGTCGCTATATTGCAACGCTTTATCACCTTGCGGGGTCGATGCATTTGCCCAGCCTTCGACCACAGCATCAGATTTTTTTGTCGCTGTTGGTTGATGTTGTGAGTGATCCATCTTCGAATGATCCATACCTTGCATATCAGCACTGCCATGCCCCATATCTGCCATATTTAAAATGGCACGAGGACGTGCTTGTGGCAGATGAATGCCATGCGTATTTTCTGTCAATTCATTGTGCAACGTCCCAATGGCAAAACCTGAACGGTCAATCGACTCTGCTTCAATCTGATAATGTCCAGTCTTCGGTTCAACCACCACATCATAAGTTTCGGCTGTCCCTATACGGAACTCATCCACAGGCACAGGCTGTACAGGCTGACCATCTGCACCAACTACCGTCATTTTTAAGTTCGGAATACGTACATCAAAAAAGGACATGGCTGAGGCATTGATAAAGCGCAAACGGACTTTTTCATTTGGTTTAAACATGCCTGTCCAGTTTTGTTCAGGGGTTTTGCCATTGATCAAAAAAGTATAGCCCGTGACATCAGACAAATCTGTTTTCAGCATGCGCATCTGATTCCACATTTTGCGGTCAGACCATGTAGCTTTGACACCATCACGTTGCACTTGCTTCCATACATCGCCCAAAGTTTCACGCCGATCTTGATAATATTCAGCCGAAATTTTCAGATCTTTTTGAATTTGATCACTGGTTTTGTCATGAAAATCGGACAGCATCACCACATAGTCACGCTCGGTTTGTTCATGTGCAGCGAGTGGCTTTTTGTCCTTTGGATAAATCACCAAAGCGCCATATAAACCATCCTGTTCCTGACCTTTGGAATGCGCGTGATACCAATAGGTTCCACTTTGTCGGACCTTGAATTTATAGACAAAATCACCTTGCGGTCGAATCCCGTTAAAACCATTAAAGCCCGGAACGCCATCCATAATGCCTGGCAATAACAGCCCATGCCAATGGATTGAAGAATCCTGATTTTTTAAATTATTATGCACATGGATGACTGCATCATCGCCTTCCTCAAACTCAAGTAAAGGGGCGGGAAACTTGCCATTGACGGTGATGCGTTTGACCGCTTTGCCTGTGACATTGACCATTCCTTCATCAATGTTCAGGTGATATTCCTTAACAGCTGCAAAACTCCATGTTGAAGACAACACAGCTACAGCGACAATAACGCTTTTTGAAAATTGAATAGACATAACTCAACCTAAATTTCTGAAATTATTTTGAAAATAATGCTTCGGAAAAACGGGTTAAGCTTTAGGAGGACGTAGAATTTCCTGCCAATACCCTGCAAGGTGCTGAGCTTGGTAAGCAATGGAAATCACATTGCGGTTTTGTAAATGTTCAGGCGGACTCAACTGAGGAATGTCCGCATTAAACCACACGATGGAAGACTGACACGAATACAGCGTACATTCCTGACAGTCATGCTGTAACTGTTTGCTCTGAACCAACTGTGCATGACAAGCTTTCAGATTTTGCATCTGCTGATCATGGCTCTGATCATGATTCTGCGCAGCATCAGACATGGCTTGCTGTTGCAGATCTGTGCAATGATTTTTCATCTCCTGCACAGACATGCCCTGCATCATCTGTGCATGAGAACGCTGTTCATTTGGATGATTGTTTGACTGATTTTGTAAATTTTGTTGTGAATCCTGTTGATGTTGCATCTGCATACCCATTTGCATGGTTTTTACAGAAGCCATAGACACACCACCCCAGCCAATGGCAAAAACCATCAGCAAAACAAACCAAGCCTGTTTGCAGAGTTGCGTCAACATGTTTATCAAAGGAAAACCAAATTCGATTTAAGCATATACAACTATCATGCAATGCGCAAACCTACTTCACACATCCATAAAATATTTCTTTGTGTATAGATGAAAGGTTTAAAATCTATGTTGAAATTTTAAAATCAATAGCTTGAATAAAATGCTCATAATAAAAAAGAACTCAGATGAGTTCTTTCTTAAAATTTATAAAAAATAATATCGCTTTTTAAAGCTCAACCATCAATTGATTACGCTTTTTGAGCGCCAACTAAAGCCAGTTCAGCGCGCATTTCATTAATGACTGCTTGATAATCTGGTTTACCAAAAATTGCTGAGCCTGCCACAAACATATCCGCACCTGCTTCAGCAATTTCACGGATATTTGCAGGCGTTACACCACCATCTACTTCTAAGCGAATATCGCGTCCTGAAGCATCAATAATTTTACGTGCTTGACGTAATTTATCCAAAGTCATTGGAATAAATTTCTGCCCACCAAAACCAGGGTTTACACTCATCAATAACACTTGATCAACTTTATCTAAAACATAATCAAGATAATGCAAAGGAGTTGCTGGATTAAAAACTAAACCTGCTTTTGCTCCACCATCTTTAATCAATTGTAATGAACGGTCAATATGATCAGTCGCTTCTGGATGAAAGGTGATGATATCTGCACCCGCTTCAAGAAAATCACCAATCATACGATCTACAGGCGATACCATCAGATGCACATCAATTGGAGCTTTAATTCCATATTTTTTCAATGCCTTACATACACCTGCACCAAAAGTTAAATTGGGTACATAATGATTATCCATTACATCGAAATGAACAACATCAGCACCTGCTGCAAGTACATTTTCAACTTCCTCACCTAAGCGAGCAAAATCAGCAGATAAAATTGAAGGTGCAATCAAAAATGGCTTGGACATGGATCAACCTAGCGATAAATATGGAATCATGAAATTATAGCAAACTTCCACAGACACATTGCTAAAAGACATGAAAAATGGACAATTTCAATGAGATCATCGCAAATCTGTAACGAAGCGTTCCATTTATGCAACACATTTTACACGTTGTTTTTGTTAGTTTATCAACTCAACATGGAGCAAATGAGAATGAAAAGCAATACTATTATTTCAACAGATGACGCTAAACGCATTGCAAAACGTCTACTCAACCACTGGAAACATAAATTTGAAGTTGCCGAAACTGAAGAAAATTTGAGTATTTTCATGCCTGATGCAACTGTTGTACTGACACCTGAAGCACAACAGTTATTCGTAGAATTACGTACAGATCGTGAAGATTATAGCCGTTTAGAGCAAGTGATCTTAGATCATCTCAATCGCATGGCACAACAAGAGTTTAGTGTACAGTGGCAACATCAAGCTTAATGGCAAGCTTGATGTTTATTTCGATATAAAAATAAAGATCCCATGAGGTTAAGGAGACTTTTTCTGTTGTTTTTCAAAGTCTCTGACCATTTGAATACGTTTTGCAGTTGCAGGATGTGACTCAAAGATTTCAGATACTTGAGAAAATTGATCATCTTTTTCAGATTGTTCATTTTTCTTTTGTTTTTGATCTTTTTGTTGCGTGGCTGTTCCTTCTTCTTTTTCATATTCATCGCTTAATCTTTGTAAAAAATTAGCAAAATGCGCAACTTCAATATGTTGACGATCCATTAATTTCAATGCATATAAATCAGCTTCTTGCTCAAATTTACGTGAATATTTTGCGCCTAACATTGCTGTAGGTAAGGATGAAAATAAATCTGAACTGTCCCCTGTAATCGCAATATATAATATGCTGATCCCTAGACTAGATAAACCTTGTTGCAAACTATGGCGTTCGATTAAATGCCCTTGCTCATGGGCTAAAACCCCTAAAATTTCTTGGTCACTATGTGCCAACTCAACCAACTCATCCGTCACTAAAATTGTATTATTTGGCAATGCAATCGCGTTCGCACCTAATCGTGTTCCCTTTCTAAATACAAGTTTGGCAGGTTGTCCTTCTGCTATTTGTTTGAGGTATTGCTGTCGAATTTGTTCTTGTTGCTCTTTACTCAACTTTGTCGGTTCAGTCCAATATTCATTGACATATTTTTCAGCTTCATCGCCTAAACGCTGCATACTATTTTTAGGCAATTGAAAAGCAATATAATGTGAAGCGCTTGGAATGCCCCATTTTACTAAAGCAAAGCCAAAAAACACCACAAAAATGACACTAAACAAAATAAGCGAAGGAGAACGTTCCAATTTCCAAATCGAGCCATAAATTTTTTTAGGTGCAATCTGAAACCAATCAGGTAAATGGTCTTGAAACTCAATGCGAGCATCATCCTTTAACTCAACTACAGGTTTTAGCTGCCCTAAAGCACCTATCAACTGCATATCAGCATAAGAATAGTTTCGTGTTTGCTCAGCATAACGAACTTGAATATGTTCATCATCTATCGCAAAAACCTCAGCTTGGTGTGGCTTTGACACAACACCATCATAAAAAATTACCTGTACAGATTGCATCATCTGATTATTAGCTCATTCAATTAAAGTGAAACATCAATGTCAAAAATATCACTGATTTCTTCTGCTAAAGCACTATGATCTGCTTGTGCTAAATTCATCATTTGGTCTGGATCATCAAGGAGTACTAAACTTAAAGAATCAATTTGATATCGATAAAGACGAATAGCAGCCCAAGCTGACATCAAACCTAAAGAGAAAATTTTAGCAATCCAATTTGTACCAACAATCCAAGCATAACGCCATTGGTTGCAATCCGTTTCAAATTTACTATTACCAATAATCGTGTTATTCCATGTCGTCATAAAAATACGAGCACTCATTAAAGGAAATATGAACAAGCCTGCAATGACATACACAACCCCAAAAACTGCAAGAAAAGCTTGTGGATTTGATAAAGCACCAAACACGCTAGAAATAATTCCGACAACCATTAATAAACCCATAAACATAAATACAGGAATATAAACAGCGCCCATATAGGCTGACCAATCTGCTTGTAATTTAAATTTTAACTGTCCTGCATATAGATTATTAATACAATAACTTTTATATAACCAAATCAAAACAGGAAAAAATAAACCTAAGGTGAAAATATAAATCGCAACACATTTCAAAAAAACACCATAGGCTTGTTTGGTTGTACCTGCAAAATAAAATCGACTATTGGCATATTTACTATTTCGCGCAGTAAAACGAATGGTTGCACGAATCAACCATGGCACAGCCAAATAAAGCACGATAAAACCAATCAAAGTTGCGGTCATCGAATATTGAGAAATAGCCGAAATTGCGCCATAAATCCCAAGTGCAATCAAACGCCCAATCAGAATTTTTTTCGGTACACCTGTAAAGTCAAAACGTCGTCTAAAAAATTCAGTATTACCATAAAAATAACGTAGACGGCGTACTTTTGCCCACGGTGCATATAAACTCAAAGTCACAATTGTTAATAAAATATTAACGATCCAGATACCAAAATACTCCATCGCATCGCCATGAAACTTGAAGCGATAAACTCGCCCCTGCGCTGAAGGATTTGAGGTGGTATTACTTGAATGATCAGAGAAAGGGTCGGAGGTTTTCGTTAAATCTAAACCACCTTGGCTTGGAAATGGTGGAGGTATTTGTTCTTGCATAATTATCTCTTATTTTTAATATGTGACTGTCACAAGACACCAAAAGAAGGATTCAATAAAATAAATCAAAAGCAGTTTAGCTACTTTTGAACTTAAAATAAACTATACGCATAATGTCATTTAAAATACGACACAGTGAATAAAATAATACAAACTATCTTATTCACTGTATTGGATCTATTCGTTATTTTTGTAATTGCAAAGCATGAAACTGTAAATGTTCATCGATAAAGCTTTGAATGAAAAAATAGCCATGATCATAGCCATCATGCATACGTAATGTTAGTTTTTGCCCAACTTTATGACAAGCGGCTTGATAGTTTTCAGGATGTAATTGACTATAAAATTGATCATTTAAGCCTTGATCAATCAGAACCTCACTAAACAAAGCACCTTTATTCAACACCAACTGAGTTGCATCGTGCTTTGCCCATTCAGTTTGATCTGCTCCTAAATAATTTGAAAAAGCCTTTTCTCCCCAAGGACAAGCACTAGGCTCACAAATTGGAGCAAATGCAGAGACAGAACTAAATTTCTCAGGATATTTCCATGCTAAAGTCAGCGCGCCATGTCCTCCCATAGAATGCCCAAAAATACCAACCTTTTGTTCAGCAATCGGGAATTCTTTCATTAACAAAGGATATAACTCTTTGACTAAATAAGACTCCATTTGAAAATGTTCAGCCCAAGGTTGTTGTATTGCATCTAAATAAAAACCAGCACTTTGACCAATATCCCAAGAATCGCCCTGTTCTACGTCATCACCACGTGGCGAAGTATCTGGACTAATTAAAATCAGCCCCAACTGCGCAGCCAAACGCTGTGCATGTGCTTTAATCACAAATGTTTCTTCGGTACAGGTTAAACCTGCTAAATAAATCGCAGCAGGACATTTTTGCATTTTTAATGCTTGTGGCGGTAAAAAGACCCCAAACTTACTGACTTGCTTTAAAGATTTTGAAGTTGTTTGATAAATTCGTTGTTCGCCATCAAAACACTTATTTTTTTGTAAAAGTTCCATATCATTTCCTATCCTATTGTGTGGTTACAGGAATTACCTGAGCTGTTTTTTTCTCATGGCTATTCATATGTTCTACATCAACAACGGCTTGTGAATTAGTTTGAGGAAATAAATGTTGCTCAAGCTGTGGTAAAACTAATTCAATATTTTTCCCCATCACCCATTGTGGTTCAGAAGGCTCAAAACCTTGAGCACTTTCCCATTTTCCAACAGTTTCGGCTGCTTGTTGAAACGCGGCTTTGAGGGTTGTTTGCTCACGCATTGCCTGATCGAAAAACGCTCGACCAAAATATGTATAATCTGCTTCATTTGAACAGCCAAATGAAGCACGATCTGCTGCCGATGCAGTAATAATTAAAGTATCAGGTGCTTGTAAAGCAGGAATAAAACTCCCTGAATAACATGCAGAAATAACGATAACTTTCCAACGAATCCCCGATTTATCTAGGGTATCTCTTAACCATTTTGGATCAACATCATTTAAATCTAATGGATCATTTTCCATTTCAAATTGATTTTGCAAGCCATGCGATGTCATATATAAAAATAACACATCACTTTCACGATTCATTTGCTGTCCAATACGACGTAAAGCCAGCTCCATACTGGTTTTAGATGCTAAAGGAATCGTAGTACGTGTAGCAGGGTTATTAATCAGTTCAATCGAACGTCCAAAGGTACCAAAACGTGTATCAAACTGCTCTTTAATCCGTTCGATTTCATATTTAAATACATCTTGATAACCTACACCTGCTACACCAAGAAAATACCAATGTGTTTGTGCAAACTCGCCATATTGAATTTGATCTAAAGCTTTATTTAAAACACGACTTTGCGCATAAAAAGCATTTTCTGCAAAAGTTGCAGGGCTTTCTTCAACCTTCCAAATCGGTTGATCTTTGACTGACATTTGCCAAACAACTAAAGTAAATAAAGTTGCCAACATAATGAGCGCACGTTCCCACCATGGCCATTGTAATTCACGTGCAAAAACCCAGACAACAGCTAAACTTTGCCAAACAAAAAGCACCATAAAAATAATGGGCAAATAATCATAAGTAAAATCAGGTAAATATTCTAAAGAACCTAAAAACTGAATAAAACTTTGCAAAAATGCAATATGTGTATCTAAAACCAACCATAACAAGGCGGGTACTAACATTAAACGTGGGTTTTCAGTACGTTGTGATAGAAAAATCCCGACAATTAAAGCAATAAAAGGCCATAAAGCGTAGCTAATTAAACCTTGTCGATTAAAAACACCGCCATCTCCAGCAACTAACCAACTAAATAAACTGTTTGCACAACCACCCAAAACTCCCCAAAAAATCAACTGTAATATTGAAGGACGTACAATTTGTAAAGACTTACGTGACCCTAAAAATAACCAAAGTCCCGCACGCTGATTACTTTTGAAATCATGCCAAAAATTAATTGAGGGTTTGAGGTCTATCATAAAGATTCTATAATTGCAGGTGACTTAAATCAGCATAGCTAGTTTATGCTTGCTTAAAATATTATCAATGTGTATTTCAACTATATACCAATTTTCTGATGTTTTTTGAGGCAGTTACCAAACTCCCCCAGAAGTGACCAAGTGACTGAGCTAGACATTGAAATAAGCGTCAAAACGACAAGCATCGCCTTGCCATTGATGGTTAGGTTGTTGATCGTTTAAAAATACAGCAAGCCTTGGTCTTTTTACCACAACTCGCTTCGCAATATCTTGTGCTAAGACTAAAAGATGATCTCCTAAATCCATCTCTCCATCTTCAGGCAATAATAAATGCAACAATTGCATTTGTTTTTTGACTTGTGCTTGTTTTTTTACAGCTTGTTGATTTTGGTCACGCTGTGGAAACATTGGATCTAGATAAATAACATCGACATGATTATTTTGATCAATTTGCTGTTGTAAATAATCGCCAGAATCAGAAAAAACCAAATGAATCCGAGCAACAACTTTTGCTAAAAATGGATCATTTTCAGCTTGTGCTTTGCTGTCTTCCAGTAAGGTAAATAGAATAGGATGACGCTCAACTAAAGTCACCTCAGCCCCTAAACTCGCCAATAATAAACTATCATGACCTAAACCTGCTGTTGCATCCAAAAGCTGAGGCTTTTCAGATAAGTTACAAGCACGTGCAATCATTTCCGACTTTAAACTCGCACGTTTTAAGCGTGGAATTTCAGCTTTCCAATCAGGCTGCATTTTCATGCCATTCGCACATAAACTCAGTCCTGACTCATCTACACATAAAGCAATTTCTGGATTTAAACGAAGAAAGCGAGCATTTAACTTTTCAATCACTTCAATATTTACCAACACTCCACGTAAAGAAAGCACAGACTGGTAAGACTGTGCTTTCTCAAAAAATGTGGTTTCGGTAAATAAGCGAATTTCGCTTACCATAATTTCCAACCTGTTAATGCAAATAACAAAATAATCAAACCTGATGCAATACGATACCAAGCAAAAACCATGAAATCACGCTTCGCTACATAAGCAACGAGGACTCGAATCAAGATCAAAGCTGAAACAAAAGAAACCAATGTACCAAAAGCCAATACAACCCAATCTTGAGTACCTTGGAATACATGATAACTTTGATATAAATCAAGCAGCCCTGCACCCACAATGACAGGAATACCTAAGAAAAATGAAAACTCAGTCGCTGCTTTACGTGATACACCCAACATCATCGCGCCAATAATCGTTGCACCTGAACGTGATGTACCTGGCACTAAAGCTAACACTTGGATTAAACCAATATAAATAGCTTCTTTAATTGAAATATTTTCAACTTCTTGTGCATTTACTTTCGGTGGATTTTTCTCTACCCACCAAATGATTAAACCACCAATAATCAAGCCAAGCGCAATTGAAATATCATTAAATAAATATGCTTTTACTGTCTGACCAAATGTGAGCCCAACCAGCATAATCGGGATCGAAGCAAGAATTAAACTAATTCCTAAATGGCGACCTTTAGGTTCACCAGAAACTAGCCCTGTTGCCGCTCCCCAAAGTTTTGCCCAATATTCATAAATAACGGCTGCAATCGCCCCCATTTGAATTGCAATGACAAAAACATCACTTTTTTCTTTGGTCCAAAAATTCATTAATTCTGATGCAAGAATTAAATGCCCTGTACTTGAGATTGGAAGGAATTCTGTGATCCCTTCAACAATTCCCATAATCGCTGCTTTTAAGAGCAGTAAAAGATCCATATTCAATCCTAAAAATTAAGGTTTACCTTGTTCTGGAATTTTTTTCCACGCATCGTCACGCAAATAAACAGGCAATGCTAATTCAGCACTCAGCCAATCTTGTTGTAAAGCATGCTGACGTGCGATCGTTGCAATATCTTCAGCATTCGCAACTAAACCTTGAAATTCTATTGCATCAGGCTTAACTAAAGCTGAACCAGAACCCACCAAGGTAAATTTTTGATAGTCAGAAGCTTGCTGATAATCTAGTAATTTTTCTTCATCTACAAGTTGCATAATGTTATTTTCATTTAAACGAAAACTTGCCATATAGACTTCTTTCATACGTGCGTCAAGCACAGCAGAAACCTCAGCTAAACCCAATAAACGATAAGCTGCTTGTGCTAAAGCTTGTAAAGTAGATACAGGAATCACAGGAATATCATTTGCCCAAGCCAAAGCCTGCGTGACTGCGGCATTAATACGTACACCACTAAATGAGCCAGGACCACGACTAAAAGCAATAACAGTTAAATCAGAATTTTGCGTTTGTGTTTGCTCAAAACCTTGCTCTATCATTGGCAAAATGGTTTGAGTTTGTGCCTTTGCCCGCGTATCAAGTTGAAAAAAAAGTGTTTTAGTTTCATCAACTATCGAAACGGAACACTGCTCATTGGCAGTTTCCAATGCCAGCAATTTCATGCACAATTAACCTATCTTAAAAATGCTGACTATAATACTCCACTCATTTACTTCGTGCGACCATTTCTGTCCAGATTCATTGATCTGACATAAAAAAACCAAGTCAAAACTTGGTCTAATCTGCATCCATCTATTGCGTGATTGCATAGAGTTAAAAATGTACTTCTTCTAAATTTACAAAATCTTGAAAATGTTCAGCATAATGCATCGCACTCATTTTCAAACGAATCTCAGCCTGATCATCTAAAGTTTTAATCACACGAGCAGGAGAACCAACCACCAAAGAATTATCAGGGATCACTTTACCTTCAGGCACCAAAGCATTTGCACCAATAATACAATTTTTCCCAATCACAGCATGATTTAAAACAACTGCATTAATTCCAATCAAGCTATTATTTCCAATGGTACAACCATGCAGCATCGCCTGATGACCAATCGTAACGTATTCCCCTATATTTAATTCAATACCCGCATCTGTATGTAATACTGCATTTTCTTGTACATTACTAAAATCTCCAATACGAATACAACTGTTATCTCCTCGCACCACTGCACCAAACCATATACTGACTTTTTGCCCTAGTTCAACTTGCCCAATAACGGTTGCATTCGGTGCAACCCAACCATCAAAAGGTACATGTAGCGCTTTTGGAGCATATCCCTTAAATTTATACATCATTTTATGCAATTCCTTTAGTTAAAATGTTGCTATTTTTTATTCATTACTCTTGAACGAAAAGTTGGTGAATTTAATAAAAATGGCCAATTTTTTTGATAATTCAAACCATACTGAAATAATGAAATTAAAATACGTGCCGTAAGCCCCCACACAATTTCATTTTCAACTCTTAAACTTGGAAAATAAACGGACTGATGAGCTAATCGTACCTCATAAGGAATCGGCTGAGACTCCATTAGCTTTCTTAAAGGTGCATAAAAAATACGATCAATTTCAGTTGGTTGTGCAATTAATTTCAAATCTGGTGGAATCAAACCAACCAC
This sequence comes from Acinetobacter sp. 226-1, assembly GCF_030329325.1. NCBI lineage: Bacteria > Pseudomonadati > Pseudomonadota > Gammaproteobacteria > Moraxellales > Moraxellaceae > Acinetobacter > Acinetobacter sp. 226-1. The sequence goes on along the minus strand of NZ_JACANU010000002.1, from coordinate 22,611 downwards.
AGGCTTAACAGACATACCACTTTTTGCGCGCTCCATAGGTAAATCACCCAATAAAGTCACTTCAAAAGGATCCAATGCGGTTTCTTCCCAAGCCTCACGTAAAGCAACCACAATATTACTGGTATCATTTGGGTCTCTTTTTCCTCCCGGAAATGACACTTCTCCTGCATGATTTTTTAAATAAGCAGAACGACGAGTTAATAATATTTTTGGATCTTCTTCTTGAGTGATGGCGATTAACACAGCAGCCTGTGCAGGGTAAGTTCGCTTAGCGAAACGTAACCGTTGCTGTAAAACTTGTGTTAATAATTGCTCCTGCATAAAACCTCACTCGCTTTTTTGTTATTTTTACATCATATATGAAATTTCATACAAGGGGCTATAAATGATGCGAAATTCAGAAAATTCAGTTATGCTGAGTCATCATTCATTTTTCAATGAAGCTTATGAGTTTTTGTACAGCCTGTGGACATACAACGATAGAAAAAATTCCTTTGGGTGATCATCAAGTTAGAAAAGTGTGTACCCATTGTGGCACCATTCACTATGTAAATCCTAAAGTGATTTGTGGCGCCCTTGCACTTTGGGAAGGTAAAGTTTTACTTTGTCGTCGTGCCATTGAACCGCGTTATGGACTTTGGACATTACCTGCGGGTTACATGGAATTATTTGAAACCATGGAACAAGGTGCAGCACGTGAAACTCGCGAAGAATCTGAAGCTGAAATTGAGATTGAACAACTTTACTGTATGTATAATATTCCACGTATTGGGCAAATTTATGTTCTATTTAAGGGAAATATTAAAGATGGGCAGTTTGGTGCAGGCGAAGAAACGATAGAAAGCCGTTTATTTGCAGAAGAAGATATCCCATGGAATGAACTTGCCTTTCCGAGTGTAGAAAGAACGCTTCGTCATTACTTTGCTGACCGAAAAAACAATCAATTCCAACTACATCTAGAAACATTAGGTTCACGTTTAGATCATACTGGCTAAACACCTTATACAATATTTGCAAATAAAAAAACCATCTCGAAAGATGGTTTTTTATTTCAAACGATAAGCTAATTATTGTTTAGTTAGAATTTTATAACAGCTTGGTAACTCAACCCCTAAAGTACCACTTGCACGTGCAGCTAAAGCTTTTTGTGCATCGCTTAGTTTATCTTTATGTGCTGCGTTATAAACTGTTTGATAAACTGAATGCATATTTGCCCATTGTGCTGTAATCGCTTTATCGCCTTCCCAACCTGTAATATTAATCCCACGATCTGTTGTTTCATCGGCCAATAAACGTTGTAAATTCAAACGGACACCGCCTGGAATAAGAGTCCCATCACCACCAACGGAAGTACTTGGTAAATATACGATCGCATCATTTAGTCCTAATAAAGCACCGTCTAGATTACCAAAAATAGGGTTCGCTAAAATCATACGAATCGTGATTGATTTATCTGGATCTGTGGTCGTATAGTTTGCGGCACCCGTTGTACCAATTCGATACTGTTGAACACCTGTTGTTTCATCTTTATAGGTAGAAGCATTCACATTTGTACATTGATCTGAGGCTAAATTATTTGCTGTAGCATTTGGACCAATATTGGTACGAATATCACCATGTTCATCAATAACAATACCTAACTTCATAGGCGCAATCTTTGTGTCTGTAAAGTTAAATATAATATTGGCATATAACGGGAAAATATATTTTTCACCTGTTTTTACCGTATTCACTGTACGGAATACGCGTTTATCTAAATATGTTGCAGGATTTGACTTATAGACATCAATCGTTCCAGCAAAACTCTCATTATTTAAAGTTTGACGCCATTTTCCATATACTGTTTCATCTGTAGGTTTTGTTGAAGTTCCTGTCACACGCTCATACATGTCGGCTGTACCAGCGATATTTGTGCCATTTGCCAAAGCACCCTGCGTTAACTCTAAAGTGTCTGTATTACTATTGGCTGTTTTAAAAATAAATGGTTTTGTGATTTTATTACTAAACTGATTGAGTAAAGCGCCTTGGGCATCTGCATTTAGCTTTTTAGGCTCAGCTTGAGTTAACAAAAAGTATTTTAATATTGAAGAACTAATTGGGTTTTCAGTATTCGTATTCACTGGAATACCTGTCCATTGGACAGTATATCCTGTGGTATAACCTTGACGTGTCGTTAATAAATATAAGTTTGCAATTGACTCTTTTTTACTATTGGTCAGGCTTGCTCCACTGAAACCACGAATATCAACATTACTACCCGTAAATGTTAAGAAGTTAGTGGTATAAACGCCAACCTGATTTTGTTTAACTAGACGCTCTGTCACATTTTGGGCACTTGCTGCATTTACTTTTTCAACATCCATCCATGGCTTAATAATTTCAGCATAACTGCCATTTGATAAATTTAGTGCAACAACATCTGATTTAATATTTCTTAACTTTTCTTTTATGTCTTTAGACAAAGTAATCGGTTGTATATCACCCACAATATTTGCATCTTGTGTTACACCAACAGTCTGTAAAATGCGAACCAGCGCGGTCATCACTCGATATGTTTCATCGTTAGCATTACTTGTTACAGCCGCTTTCCCTGTCATTGCACTCGCTAAATCTAATAGACTAATTTGTGCAGGTTGACCATTTATTTTTAATGGACGTATTTTTGCTAGGTCTACAGTACCTAAAGATATTTTATTAGCAGACTCAACACCTTGAATATAAAAGCTCACTTTATCTGTAGAAGGACAAGCTCCCATTGCCACACTACTGACCAACTCAGTCACAAAATGGTTATTGGTGTCACTGCTACAATCAAAGTTTAAACCAGCAACAGGATAATCAATAACAAAAGATTGACATTTATTTGTACTGGTCTCTTCACATCCATTGGTTGATGTCGCCACACCTTTATTTGGATCTTCATGAATCGTGGCACTTTCACCACCGCCACAAGCTGTCAATGCTGCAACTAAACCAGTTAATGCGAAAGGGAGTATAAAATTTTTTTTCATTGTTTAATCCTTACTGAATAACACTCAGCTTAATTTGTCCTTGATTTGTTAATTCACGATCTTGAATATCAATAGCTTCTGATAAAGGCGTCATAAATAAGTAATATGCTGAATTTGGCTTTTTCAGAATACCTTCTAAAGAAGAATACTGTGTTGCACTTTCATTTTGCTCATCATTCTTAAACCCACTTACGCCTTCAACAACACAACCTTTTTCATCTAAAAAAACCACCAAAGGCCAATAGTAACTTGGCTTTTTCTTTGAAGATGCATATGAGGAAAATAAAATATTCTCAATATTCTTGTCTAACTTTACAACTTCATATGCAAAATTTTCTTTGATCGGAGCAACTGGGAAAAAGCTGACTTCCTGATTTTTCAAAGAAATTGTTTTTGCCTTATCTATCTTTTTACCTGAAAAACAAGACTGCTCTAAAGTCTGGATCACTTCATCTTTAGGTAAACGATAATAAGTTGTAGCTAATGCAATGGCTTTATGTTCTTTGTGTTTTGGTTGACGAATTTTATCAAGTAAAGATTGGCTTAACCCTTTTTGTCTTTCAACAGTTTCGAAACGTCCTCCTGCCATTGCTCCCGTTTCAGGCATGACATAAAAACGTTTTTTTCCTTCTAAATTAAACTCATGATCTTCTAAATATTCATTATTGACATACTTAACACCATCAATTTCTGTAATATTGACATTATCGTTAGAAGCTGACACCGTTTTATTGTTTGGTACAGTTTCTACTTGCTGCTGAGTTACAGGCTGATTTTGAACTGTAACTGAAGTGGATGCATTAGAAGAAACAACATGATCTGATTGTTTAGGTTGAACAGGTTTTTCGACTTCCTGTATAGCTACATTTTGTTTTTGTTCCGCTCTAATCTCTCTTTTCACTTCTACATTTTTAGCTGTAGTTACAGTTTCATTATTCAGCTTAACTACTGGAACTGATTCAACCTGCTGTGGTTTTTCAGGCTTTACGACAATTATTTTTTCAGATGGAGAAACCGCTTGCTCTTTTTGAGTTGAGGCTATGGGCTTATGTTCAACCTGAGATTGAAGCTGTACTGTTTCTTTTTTATCGGATTCACTTGGTTTTTGGACGACCATCGGTCGTCCATCTGGACCAATAATAGTATAAAAGTTAGCAGCATAAGTTACAGATATACAGCTCATCGCTAGAAATACAAAACTTAATCTCATCATGCTAACTCTCTTCTTGTGCAACAACATTACCATCTCGTTCTATAATTAAGACCTAAAATGGTGACTTTGGTATTGGTTTTAATATCTAAACCTGCATAAGGATTTAATAATAAATTATCGACCCCAGTTTGGTTTGCCATACTACTGGTATTCGCAGGAATATTATCTCGGCTACGTAAAAAACCTACAGATAAATCAATATCTGTATCTTCATCAAAACGATAGCCCAATCCTAAACCGAATAATTGTGCATTATTAATAGGAACTAAAGTATTACGTTTATCATCAGGAATTGCACTTGCACGTGGCTCATAACCTGCACGAAGTTTCAGACGATCTGTTGCTGAATACTCAACACCAATCCCCCAACTCCAAGGTGATTTAAATCCTAAAGGAAGTGATAAAGAACTATCTGTTACCTGATTTGATAGTAATTTTGCAATTTTAAGTGCTGAAATTTGACGATCGAATTCAAATTGGAATTTCTCCCATGCTTTGAAATCTGTCCATCCCAAGTCAAAATTCACTTGTAAATCAGGTAAGACCTTATATTTTATCCCTGCTTGAAAATGCGCAGGATATTCTAAATCCATTGCAATTAAGCCAGACTCTGTTGGAGGAATATAACCAGGAAAGCCTAAAATAGCAGCTAAAATTTGCCCTGTTGCAGAAGAGTTCAAACCTTTAATTAATTCACGAGGTGCATTGGCATTATCAATAAAATATTTACCCTTCATGCGCATTTTTGCTGCACTTTGATAAACCATACCAAAACCAAACTCTTCATTCGGCTCCCACATTAAACCAAGATTATAACTTGGACTTAAACTCTGCTCTAAAGAAACCTCCATCGCAGCAAATTTATTAAATGGGCTAACCGCTTCATTACCATTACAAATACCAAATAAAAGTAAATCTGTAATAACGTTTGAATTTTCTCTAAATGGTGCACAAACAGCTTCATCAACCATTCGTAACACACCAATCATTTCATTTGGGAAACGGAGGTCTGTTTTTAAGGCAATAGCATTATAAGACATTCCAATAGATGCACCGATTGATAACTCATCACTCACTTCATAAGCAATAGATGGTGATAAATATGTAATACGCTCAATCGCAACTTGTTGCCCCATGAAATTACCAGCATTACCATTTTCCGAACCAAAGCCAGCAACCATCGGTGCATAAACAGCCGTTGCATACGTCAACTTTGAACCAGGTGGGTTATAAGAAACACCACCTGTAGGTGCAAGTACAGGCCAACCCGCACCTAAATCAACAACTTTTTTCAAAATTGGAATATATAAACTGGCATATTCCACATCACCTTTTACAGAGCTCTTATAGTCCGTACATAAATTTGACTGATTATCTGGCGTATCATTACAAATTAAAGGATCATCAGAATAACCAAAAACGTTATAACCCTGAGGTGCAGAAAACTCTCGTTGCACATCAAAGTTAGCAACAATGCCTTGTACATCTGTTTGCAAACCCTTGAGCTTAGTTAACGCAGCAGGGTTAAAGTGAATTGCACTAATACCAGGAGGGTCAGCAGTAACAGCGTTCCCCATGGATAATGAACGAATATCTACAGATAAGTTCAAACCTAAATGTGCAAAAACTTGAGTTGAACAACCCGTTAAGAAAATAGCTGTAACTAACGGGCGTAAGCGTGGGTATTTCATACCACCTCTCCATTAGCTCGCTTTTTTCTTACCGAAACCTAAAATATCTAGTGGGAATGATAGACCTAGAGAAATATCAGGTGAATCTTCAGTTAAACCAATTCCTAAAGTACCATTTACAATCGTTTCTGGTGATACACGCACACCTAAAGCAATCGAGAACATACCACTCGATTGATCTGCTGCTTTATAAGATTCGCCATTGGTATAAGTAAACGATGTATTTGTATTGAAGGTTTGTTGATATGACATCGTCATAGAAACATCGTAGTTAAATGAATAAGCAAATCCGAAGGAGAAACCACCCGTAATCCCTGGTTCAAATTCATCTAAAATACGTGCACCACCATCACCACCACCACGCACTTGATTTAACCCCGTTTCTTTAAAACCATAGTTACCTGAAACGGAGGCAAATAATACAACTGGATCTATATATTTACGGGTACTCGCACCAACACCAACCGAGTAATATCCCTTACCTGTTGACAATTCTTTGTTTGGATTAATTTCGTATGGGCTATCGCCTGTTTTAGTTGATAAATTTCCAAATAAAATCAGTGGTAAACGACCCGCTTTTAATGGAAAAGGTTCCCAACGTGCACCAAAGTTAATATCACCTAAACCCGCAGCAGTGGTATCTTTAATATTATTTGACTTAGCAACAAAAGGTAACGATGCACTAAAAGTTAAATTATCAAGTACGCCATATTGTGCTGTAAATGTATTGGTAATGGTATGGCTTGCATCTTCATCTATACGGAGTTGATATAAATCACCATCATTCATTGCAGCATTAATCTGCTGATCACGATAATATGAATAATCTAAATCATAAAAAGCTGAAATTTCACCTTTTTTAATTAATGAATATTGTCTTTCATTTGATGTAAATACTTCTTGCAAGTTTGTTTCTTGAGTTGCATCACCCTCTTTCTGCTGTAAAGCATTAGCCGCTTGAGTGCCAGCAGATGGTACCAGTGATGGTGTAGCATCTTTATCAATTTCGACTTTATCAGAAACTGGGGCAGCTTGTGTTGTTGCAACTTCTGCCACTTTATCTTGAGGTAAAGTCGCATCTGTGCTTGCAGTAGCAACTTGATCATTTACCTCACTGCTTTGAACAGTCTCTGCTGTTTCTGAAGCATTGTCGGTTTCTGCTGCATATACTCCACCTATCGCAAGTTGAATACTAACGGCTAGTAAAGTTCTTCTCATCCAGTGATTATTCATTTTATTCCTACCTAAAAGTGTGATTATTTAAATTTTTTCTAATCTGCTTTTACTTACGTTTATAATATAGTCGCATGAATGATGTAATTGGCTGACCTTGTGTCTCTGAATTATCACCACGGTCAATGACTCTACGCATTGTAGATGCCTTATCTGCTATTTTATTAATATAATCATATGAGTATTGCATATCAACAAGTGCATATCGATTAATTGTAGCATCTTCAACATGTCTTAAATCAGCATCCTGCAAGGCTAAAAAATCTTTCTGCTGATCTTTAGGTACATTAATTAAGAATAATGTATTATTTTCCCAAATTTCTTTAAAACGATTTTCATCGAAGCTAATATTCCCTAAAGCAGGGTCGGCGACATAAACTCGACCATTTTTATACGCCTTAAAGACAACAAAATGTTTAAAACCCGCATATGAAATTGGCACGATTGCTGGCTGTTGTTGCTTGACTAAGTCTGAGAACTCGCCCTTATAGCCACCACTTTCAATGCCAAGCGCAGAAACAAAACGTTTCATATCTAATAGCGAAAAACTACGACGCTCTACGATACGATTATATTCACCGTATCGTAATAAACCTTCCATTGTCTGCTGTTCAGTAAGATTCGTACCAACATATCCATTTAATAATGTTGTTAATGCTGCTGATCCACAACTATAGTCATATGCCTGACGGACAATGCCACGAAATTGATTTTCTAAGGCAGGTTTGATTTGAACCATCTCACGATGGTTTCGAGAAAAAGAGGCATTACGAGGATCGGCAAGCTCTGTATAGTACACAGCATCGGTTGGTTTTTCTTTGATATCTAATGCATGGCTGGCAAAATAGTATATTAATGCCGAACCTAAAGTAATCTCTAACATATTCTTAAACTATTCAAGTATCGGCAAACAATTGCCTGAAGTGTTAATTTTATTTTTAGAGTGAACACTCTACTTCCATGTGCTTTTAAGATACCTGTTTTTTCAAAAAAAAACAGCTTTTTTTTACTTTTGTTTGATTTGATCATTTTGTTAAAAAAAAACGCGTGAAATTCACGCGTCTTTTTAAATCAGATCAGATTAGTGACCAGAAATTGTGATTACAGCACCTGCATTTGCAGCACCTGCACCATTAAATACTTTCAAACCAGAGATTGCAACATCACCGATTGAACCAGAACCAGTACCAGTACCTGGAACAGCTGCTGTAGCACCTGACTTAGGTACAAAACCTGTACCACCACCTAACACAACTTGTTTGATATAAATATCTGTACCTGCTGCATTTTTAAGAGCAGTAATTGCTAAACCTTCTGGTTTTACAGCAACATCTGCATCTAAAGCAAGATCAGTACTACCCGTATCATTTAACTTAATGCCACCTAGAACAATATAACCACCATTTGCAGCATCTTTAATTGCTAGGTCGTTAATCTCTAAACCACCAGTCATTGCACCGTCTAATTTGATCATTGCGCCTTGTGGCGTATTACCTAACTGGATATTTGCAGCCAATTTACCAGTTTTAAGTGATAAACCACTTAAAATTTCAGCGCTACCTGTACCCGCTACATATGCACCCGCAGCACCAGTTGCATCATTAACTTCGATTTTACCTAGATCAATTGTTAAACCAGAAACTTCTGCAGCAACGTTTAGGAAAGGACTACCTGCACCACCATCTGTGTCAATTGTGATATCTGCTAAGTTATGAGAAGCCAACAAAGATGCAGCATTAGCACCAACAACAACATTATTTAGTGTAATTGCACCTGTTGTACCTGTACCACCAAAACCAGGATCACCAGCAGCACCTTTAGCAGCTAAACCATCGCCATCAAAAACATGTAATTTATCAATTTCAATTTTTGAAATACCAATACCAATTGAAATACCATCTTGACCAGTTGTTGCGCTTAATGCTGCATCATCCATAGCTTGCATAGCCATTGCATTCGAACTGATTGCTACCGCAGAAACTAAAGCAACTTTAGTAAATAATTTCATCTGTACTCTCCCAAGAGCATTTTTTTTCATTTTTAACCACTCGCCGTCGCTTCACGTTGTTTTTGTTTTTTTACAACAGAAACTTTCTTCCTTGAGTAGTCCGATTTGCACTATTAAATTAACCTTATGTTATTTTTTGTTCAATAGTTGTTTATCAAAAAACAGTAATTCCCGATAAACGGCGTTTTTGTGACTCAGTGTACAAAAAATATCGTATAATCATAGCACCTGTTCTATTAGTTTTAAAGATGCTAACTCAATCAATTTTCAGTATAAATTTAGATATTCAGGAACTTACACCTGCTGATATTTTACAACGACTAAACGAACTATTTGGTTGTGTTTATCTTGAAGATGATCATCATCCTGTTATTGCTTTTTTGCCTCAACAATATTTATTGCATCAATCTGGACATTATGCTTATTTTGAGCGTACAGAAAGCTTTAACTATATAGAAAAACAAAAAAAATCAAATGTTTATGAATTTATAAAAATTATACCAACCACGTCAACCAAACAAACAAAAATAGGCTTTTCAGGTGGCTATATTGGCTTTATTGACTATAACTTTTCAGCACAACAAAATATAAACAATCAATATAAATCTCAACCTAATTTATTTTTAGGTCAATATTTAAGTTATTTAAAATACCATCAAGGACAATGGACTTTTTATAGTCAAGAAGATAATCCTCAAAGGATATTAGATATATTAAAATCTAAACTCAATATTTATTCTCATCCACCTACAGGATTTAAATTAAATACATTATGTATGGCAAAATGGACTAAAAATGAATATATTCAAGCTTTTGAAAAAATACAAAACTATATTAAAGCAGGTGATTGTTATCAAATAAATTTAACCCAAGCGTTTACTGCAAAAGCTCAAGGTACATTAATTGATACTGCTAAAAAATTTTGGCAATTAACGAATGCACCTTACTCTGGTTATTTAAAAATAGATGATTTTGAATTATTAAGTTGTTCGCCTGAATTATTTATTGAGTTTGAGGATAATCATAAAATTTTGACTAAACCCATCAAAGGGACGATGCCACGTTATGATGATCCAATTTTAGATGAACAGTCTAAGAACACGCTCATTCACTCTAAAAAAGATCAAGCAGAAAATGTCATGATCGTGGATTTATTACGTAATGATTTGAGTGTTTATGCAGAAATAGGATCAGTGAAAACGCCGAAGTTATTCAATATTGAGTCATTTAATCAGGTTCATCATATGGTGAGTGAAATTACTGCAACCTTAAAGCCTGAAGTCAACCCTTTTGATGTTTTGATGTCTGCACTTCCTGGTGGTTCTATCACAGGTGCACCCAAAATTCGTGCAATGCAAATTATTGAAGAGTTAGAAAGTAGTCCACGTGGCGCGTATTGTGGTTCATTGGGTTATTTTAATTTTGATGGAACAGGTTCATGGAATATTCTGATTCGTTCTATTCAAAAATATCAGGATCAGGTATCCATCTGGGCAGGTGGAGGGATTACCATCGCATCGGATTGTGATGCGGAATATCAGGAATGTTTTGACAAAGTTTCTGCATTACTGGATTTAATCAATACATGGTATTTACCTGAAAATTCAAAAGAAAAAAGCGAATCCTAAGATGCACTTTAAGCCCCTCTTTTGAAAAGAGGGGTTTGGGGAGATTCCTAATCAACCTAAAATATCATTCTTCAAGGTATCAACAAGACGTTGATTTTGTTCGTCTGTACCAATGGTAATGCGTAAGAATTGATTGATGCGTGGCTTATTGAAATAGCGCACAATAATACCTTGTTCACGTAATTTACTCGCCAACTCACCTGCATCATCGCTTGGCAATGTCGCAAAAATAAAATTCGCTTTAGAAGGCAAAACCTTAAAACCAAGTTCAGTCAGTTGTGCTGTCAGCTTGTCACGGCTTGCAATCACCTTTTGGTTTTGTGCTTCAAAATAAGTTTGATCTTCAAATGAAGCCACCGCAGCAGCAATGGCAAAACGGTCAATTGGATAAGAGTTAAAGCTATTTTTCACCGCTTCAAGTGCCGCAATCAAATGTGGCTGTGCGATTGCAAAACCAACCCGTAAACCTGCAAGTGACCGTGATTTGGAGGTGGTCTGGCACACCACCAAATTGTCGTATTTTTCAACCAATGTTACCGCAGACTCTGCACCAAAATCGACATAGGCTTCATCAATCACCACCACTCGATCAGGATTGGCAACAAGCAATTCTTCAATTTTAGTTAATGACAATGCAATACTGGTCGGCGCATTTGGATTGGCAATAATCACGCCGCCATTTGCTTGTTTATAGTCAGCAATATCTATTTCAAAATCGTCATTCAATGCAATTTGTTTGCTGTTAACAGCAAAAAACTGACTATAAACTGGATAGAAACTATAGCTGATATCTGGGCTTAAAATCGGTTCGTCACGGACAAAAAATGCTTTGTAAATATGAGCAAGCACTTCATCCGAACCATTTCCAACAAAGACATTTTCAACAGCAACATTTTGCTGTTTAGCAATGGCTTGTTTTAATGCGCTTGCATCTGGATCTGGATATAAACGCAATGCATCCGCTGAGTTTTCTAATACGGACTGTACTGCTGCAACCACTTTTGGCGATGGTGGATACGGATTTTCATTGGTATTCAGTTTCAATAAGTTCTGAATTTTAGGTTGTTCACCCGGTACATAAGGTTCTAACTCACGTACTGATGGGCTCCAGAAACGCATTTGTTCAGGTGTAATATTTGACATTTTATTTTCTCTAATACACTCAACTTACAAGATTGTAAGCCCTCTCCTTTCAGAGAGGGTTTGGGAGAGGTTTATCATTTCCCAAAATGAATTATTAATACTCCCCCTCACCTAACCTCTCCCCAAGGAGAGGAATATTCATTACTGAAATAAGGGGGTTATTTTTTTAATTACTGATAACGATATCTCGCAGATCTCGCATGTGCATCCAGATTTTCCTGCTGTGCAAGAATATCCGCTGTTTTGGCAAGTGATTTCACCCCTTGCTCAGAACACATGATCAAGCTTGAGCGTTTTTGGAAATCATAGACGCCAAGTGGTGAAGAGAATCGCGCTGTGCCTGATGTTGGCAATACATGGTTTGGACCTGCACAATAATCGCCAATTGCTTCAGGGGTATAACGCCCCATGAAAATCGCACCTGCATGACGGATCTGTTCCGACATTTGCTCGGCTTCATCCAGACATAACATCAAATGTTCTGGAGCAACCTGATTAATCAATGCCTCACCTTCTGCACGATCTTTGACCAAAATCAAAGCACCACGATTGGCAATTGAAGTTCGTGCAATTTCAACTTTTGGCAATGCTTCAAGATGTTCTTCAATGGCTTGTGCCACATCATTCAGCAACTGTTCATCTGGAGTAATAAATACTGCTTGTGCAACGGTATCGTGCTCCGCTTGGGACAATAAATCCATAGCGAGCCATTTGGCGTTATTTTCACCTTCTGCATACACTAAAATTTCAGAAGGTCCTGCAATCATGTCAATACCGACCTGACCAAACACCGCACGTTTAGCAGCAGCGACGAAACGATTTCCCGGACCTGTAATTTTATCGACCTGAGGAATGGTTTCAGTGCCATAAGCCAAAGCCGCAACAGCTTGCGCACCGCCAATCGTAAAGACACGATGCACGCCAGCCAAATGTGCAGCTGCAAGTACCAATGGATTTAACTCACCATTGGGCGCAGGTACCACCATAATAATTTCTTTTACACCTGCCACATGCGCAGGTACAGCATTCATGAGCACTGAAGATGGATAAGAAGCCAAACCACCCGGTACATAAATTCCAACCCGATCGAGTGGAGTGACTTTTTGACCCAATGTGTTGCCTAAAGCATCAACATAAGTCCAGCCATCCTGTTTTTGTGCTTCATGAAATGAGCGAATACGATCGGCTGCCATTTCCAATGCTTCACGTACTTCTGTGCTTAAACCTTCAAATGCCGCTTTAAGTTGCGCTTGTGACAGTTCTAAATCTGAAAATTGATGCGCTGGATGTCGATCGAACTGTTGAGTGAGTTTCAGTATATGTGCATCACCATGATGGCGTACATCTGCAATAATTTGGTCTACTGTTTTTAAAAGCTCAGGATCACTCACTGTTTCAAAAGCCAACAAATCAGCAAAGTCTTGCTTGAAGTTCGGCTCTTGAGTCGATAAACGTCGCATCAATTTACCCACAAGGTTATTTAAGAAAGATTTAGTTTACCTTGTTTTAGATGATTTGTGGGGAAGATAACATGGTCAATTTTATTCACTTTGATAGGAAAACTGGATAAATGAAAAATCTCAACTATTTAAAATTTATCACTAATTCATCTCAAGTCGTTTGTTTCAACGAGTGAAAGCAAAGTAGAATGTATTTTATAACAACATTTTATTTAAATCTAAAATCTTAAATTGATAAAAATTACTTATGAGAAAATCTATTCAAATCAAACTTGCGCAACAAGCTCAGCGGAAAAATACATATTTTTCTTTAGTATTTGCAATCTGTACGCTGAGCATCCTATTCTTTGTTGATGTCTTTAAGACACTGGAATTTTTGGCTTTTATGCCATTCGCTTACTTAATTTTCATTAATCTTTCAATATTTATGAAAAAATCCGACCAAGATAAAATAAATAAAGAACCTCCTTTTCTCATTTATATCAGCATTATTGCGTCACTGATCATCTCTAATCTTTACCTTTTCACCAATTATTCCAATTTTAAATCGATCAATGCATTAACAGCTACTCAATTCAACACTGCAAAAACAGTCGCTGAAGGAAAAATTCATGTAAATAAATACACCGTAGGTTCGGGTAGAAGCTCTTCAATCTATACCGATATAGAATTATTAAATCTGCAAGGACATCCGCAACTCAAAATTAAATGTGATTTTTTTGATACAAAAGAAGCATGTCCAGATTTGATCAACAAATTGCCAAAATTAAATACTTTGCAGAATATCCTTATTTTAGTCTACAGGAAGCGCTGCTACTCAATTTAGAAACTGAAACAACAACATGGTCATATACTGAACTAACGCAATATTATCAAAAGCAAAAATATGCGAGTTATTTTTATTTATTCATGATTTTAATCGCGAACATCTTGATCCTTAGGACATATATACTTGGCTCAAAAGCAAATTCTTGAAATATGAAAATAAAATTTAGACAAATAAAAAACCGCCCTTTTGGGCGGTCATTTACACTTAAATCTATTTAAGCTTTTTTCGCATTTTCACGTTCTTCAACTGCTTTTTCAAGCTGAGCAAGAATTGGGTTCAATAACGTTTGTTTGCGCTTAAAGCTGGCTTTATTAACAATCAAACGTGAAGATACTTTACAAATCTCTTCCAAAGGCTCTAAACCATTGGCACGTAAAGTATTTCCAGTATCGACCACATCGACAATGTAATCACCTAAACCCACCAATGGCGCAAGCTCCATTGAGCCGTAAAGTTTAATTACATCGACTTGCTCACCAAGGCTCGCATAGTATTGACGGGTTAAATTGACATATTTAGTGGCAATTTTTAAACGACCTTTAGGACGTTCCATACCAACTTTACCTGCGGTCATCAGTTTACAGTTAGCAATTTTAAGATCTAATGGTTCATAGACATTTTGTGCGCCATGCTCCATCAATACATCTTTACCTGCAACACCAATATCTGCCGCACCATTTTCTACATAAGTCGGTACATCTGAAGCACGTAAAATCAAAATACGTACATGCTTATGTGTCGTTGGAAAAATTAACTTACGAGATTTATCTGGATCTTCTAATAAGTTGATTCCAGCGGTTTCTAGTAAAGGTAAAGTTTCTTTTAAAATACGACCTTTACTTAGTGCTAAAGTTAAACCATGATCAAAATTGCCCATTACGTCAAAGTTTGGATCATCGTTTCTCATATCGCTCATTAACTTACTCGCTCACTCGCTTAATTTGGGCACCTAGACCTTGTAATTTTGCTTCGATATCTTCATAACCGCGGTCAATATGATAAATACGGTCAATCAAAGTTTCCCCTTCAGCGGCCAAGGCAGCTAAAACCAAAGAGAAAGAAGCTCGTAAATCTGTTGCCATGACAGGTGCAGCAGATAATTTTTCCACGCCTGTCACGACAGCATCATTACCTTCAACCTGAATATTTGCACCCATACGTGCCAATTCAGGTACATGCATAAAACGGTTTTCAAAAATCGTTTCTGAAATGGTGGCAAAACCACGACCAATCGCATTCACTGCCATGATTTGTGCTTGCATATCAGTTGGAAAATCAGGATGTGGTAAAGTCTGAAAGCTGACTGCTTTTGGACGTTTACCCATCATATCAAGTTCGATCCAGTCGTCACCACGGGTAACTTCTGCACCCATTTCTTCAAATTTATCGAGTACTGATTCAAGTAAGTTTGGATCGGTATGTGTGGTTTTTATTTTACCGCCTGTGATCGCAGCAGCCGCAAGATATGAACCTGTTTCAATACGATCTGCAACCACTGAATATTCACAACCATGTAAGCTTTCAACACCTGTAACCACTAAGGTATCTGTGTCTAAACCTTCAATTTTTGCACCCATTTTAATGAGCATTTGTGCAAGGTCGGTAATTTCAGGTTCACGTGCAGCATTACGGATTGTTGTAACACCATCTGCAAGTACTGCCGCAGTCAAGATATTTTCAGTACCGCCAACTGTCACCATATCAAAGACGACTTCACCACCTTTTAAGCGACCATCAACTTTAGCATGCACATAACCTGCTTCGACTTCAATTTGAGCACCTAAAGCTTCTAAGGCTTTTAAATGCTGATCGACAGGGCGTGAACCAATAGCACAACCACCAGGAAGTGAAACTTTTGCACTGCCATAGCGCGCTACTAAAGGACCAAGCACTAAAATTGATGCACGCATGGTTTTAACAAGTTCGTAAGGTGCAAACTGATTGTCAAGTGTAGACGTATCCGCAATAACGGTATCGCCTTCATACTTCATCGTGACACCTAAGCCACCGATTAGTTTTACTAAAGTATTAACATCCTTAAGATTAGGCACATTTCTTAAGGTAATGGGCGTATCAGCCAAAATCATTGCCGCTAATAAAGGCAATGCTGCATTTTTCGCGCCCGAAATACGGACTTCGCCTTCAAGTGTTGTGCCACCTGTAATTAAAAACTTATCCATTTATTATTAAGCTCCAAAAAGACTAGCTTTGCGCCATTCTTCTTTAGTCATTGCACGAATTGTTACAGCATGCACTTCACCACTGGCAATGTAAGAGTTAAGTGGTTGATAAACTGCTTGTTGGCGTGCAACAGTACGTTTGCCTTCAAATTGATCATCAACAATACGGAGGTCAAACTTACCTGCTTGTCCACTGACAGCAACTTCAGCATCAGGAAAAGCTGCTTTAAGGATTTCAGTGAGCTGTTCACTATTCATTGCATGACCTCTTTATAGGACTGACAGTGTAAAAACCGAGTATTTTACTATAAACTCATCACAATATTGCATTATCTTGTACAAAAATTATTGATAAAAAAAAGAGGTATATTTCAACCTCTTTTCAAATAAATAAAATGATTAGCTCGGTGCAAATATCGCTTGATAATTTAACTGCATTTTACGATGTCGCTCCAATTGTCTTTTTAATTTATCTGTAAGTTTTGTAATTGCATTATACATATCATCTGCACAGGCTTGTACAAAGAGTTCCACCCCCGGCAATCGTACAATCGCTTCTGCAATATGATTGGCACTGCCTTTTTTTGATCTTTTATCTAACTGATGATCCTTACTCAGTTTGACCTGCATGCTGTTAACCTGATCGATATGTTTGGTCATTTCAGCAAATTTATTACGAATATTCTCTTCAATTGCAGGCGTAATACTTAAATGATGTCCACGAATTGTAATTTGCATAATTCTATCCCTCTCCTTCTCTCAGGATATGAAATGTCATCACCAAAATGATTGAACTATAACAAAGTAATATTCGTAATGTATTAATTCATCATTTTGGTAACCTATATAAACAAAAAGAGATTCATTATTTCGTCATAATGAATCTCTAGAATACTCACACTTTAAATTTTAGATCAAGACTTTTCTGTCTGAAGACGATGGAATATGTAACGATTCACGATACTTTGCAACGGTTCGTCGTGCTACATCCACACCATCCTCTTTAAGCAAATCTGCAATTTTATTATCTGACAATGGCTTACGAGGATTTTCATCGGCGACTAATTTTTTAATTTTTGCACGAATTGCCGTTGAAGAAGCTTCTCCACCTGATGTTGTTCCGACATGACTTGAAAAAAAGTATTTTAATTCAAATAAACCACGTGGAGTGAGTAGAAACTTATTGGTCGTGACACGGGAAACTGTAGACTCATGTAATTCCACTTCATCTGCAACATCACGTAGCACCAAAGGTTTCATTCCTTCTGCGCCGAGCTCTAAAAAGTCACGTTGATGTTGCACAATACAAGTCGTCACCTTGAGTAAGGTTTTATGCCGTTCATCAACACTTTTAATAAAATTCTTCGCTTCTAGCATTTGGTTACGCAAATATTGATTATCATCACTTTGATCAGCACGTTTGATCATGCCTGAGTAAAATGGATTAATACGTAATTTAGGCAAAATATCAGGATTAAGTTGCACATGCCAATGATCATTTTTCTTAGATACAACAACATCTGGAATCTGATAATCAGATTCTTTTTGATCAAACTCCGCTCCAGGATAAGGCTTCAAGGTTTTTAATAAATCCACCGCAGACTTTAATTGCTCAGCATCTAAACCTGTTTGTTTAATCAGTTTATTTAAATCATTGCTTAGCAACAGTTCATAATGCGTTAACAAAAGTGAAGCTTCTTTTTTAAACAAAGTTGTATTTGGCAATGCATCTACTTGTACAAAAAGACATTCTGCTAAATTTCTTGCTCCGATCCCCATAGGTTCAAGACGTTGAATATGCTTAAGCACAACAATAACTTCGTCTTCCTCGACCTCTATTTCATAATCCATTTGCTGTAATAAATGCTGTACTGAACTCACAATTTCATCAAGACTCGCATCTAAAAAACCTTTTTCATCTAATGCGTCAATAATGCAATAGGCAATGAGTTTATCAACAGGCGAGAAATGCAATAAATTAATTTGTGCAAGCATATGCTCTTTCAATGAAGCATTGGCATAACGGTTATCTTCCCGATCATCAAATTCAGGACGTTCCATTGCTGTAGATTGGTGTGTATAAATATCATCCCAATTTGTATCTACAGCCAACTCATCAGGTAAATGATCTGCATTTAAACTTTCAGATAACTCATATTCTGGTTGTTCTTGTTTAAGATTTTCTAAACTTTCAAGGTTTTCATTATTTTCATCTTCAACTTTTTCAAGCAAAGGATTACTATCTAATTGAATTTGGATTTCTTGTTCAAGCTCTAAACTAGAAAGTTGTAATAATCGAATGGCTTGTTGCAATTGAGGTGTTAATGATAATGAATTTGCAACTTTCAACCCAACCGATAATTTCATCTTGCGACATCCTTAAAATCACATTTCTAATAAGCAAAAATCATGCCTTTTTATTGTTATAGCACAGCAATTCACCTGTTCATAGTAAAAATAGCAGCTCAATATTCAAAAATTTCAGAAAAATAGTGCATATTAAAATGAATAAGTTTTTATTATCCTTAGTTTTGATAAGAAATTATGCACAGTTTCATCTTTGTTTTATTTAAATCAAGAATAATACTCAATGCAATACATCCGTACCAATTTTACTATACAAAATGAGCATCCACTCCAATCGTTCAGTATCTATTCGTTTTTTGCACAAAATTTATATTGTTTATTACTTTACTTATCATAAATGAACGTATAAAAGTAATGATATAAGAAATATGAAGGATCCTTATTTCTAAATAAAAAGTTTGGCATAAGACGTGCTTTGTTTTTACTGAGCATGATGAATTGACATAAATAAATTGTGATTGGAGTGATCAAAATGAATAAAAACTCAACCAAAGTTTTAACAACGGTTTTAGGTGTCTTAATTGCAGGTAGTGCATTTACTCAGGTTCAAGCAGCCGACACACTTGCAAAAATTAAGCAATCTGGAAAAGTCATCATCGGTTATCGTGAGTCTTCTGATCCAATTTCCTATGTAGTGGGTGGCAAACCTATGGGTTATGCCATTGATATCTGTAATAATTTTGCAAATGAGTTGAAAAAAACTTTAAACCTACCAAATCTTAAAGTGGAATATAAAGCGGTGACATCGTCAACCCGTATTCCTGAGATGCTTGCAGGCAATATTGATATGGAATGTGGAACAACTACAAACTCTATCCAGCGCCAGCAACAAGTCAGTTTCTCAACCAACTACTATGCAACAGAAGTTCGTATGGCTGTCAAAGCCACTTCTCCAATTAAATCAATCGCAGATCTGAACGGTAAAGCGGTGGTTACGACACAAGGAACAACTTCTGACAAATACATCAAAATGGGTGAAAAAGGCGAAAAAGTCAACGTAAACAACGTTTATGGTAAAGATCACTCAGACTCATTTGCAATGGTTGCGTCAGGTCGTGCTGCTGCTTTTGTCATGGATGATAATATTTTGGCAGGCTTAATCGCTAAATCATCTAACCCTAAAGATTTCAAAGTTGTGGGACCTGTACTTTCATCTGAGCCTTACGGCATCATGATTCCAAAAGGCGATGCTGCCTACAAAGCGATTGCAGATCGTGTGGTTACAGGTATGTGGAAAAATGGGCAAATGGCTGCACTATACAAAAAATGGTTCTTATCCCCAATTCCACCTAAAAATATTAATATGAATATGCCAATGAGTTCGTCCTATAAAAACTTGATGGCTAAACCAACAGATGCAGGGATTAAATAGATCATCTCAATTTAAAAAGAACATATGGATCAAAACATTTTAACGGCTTTGATCCATTAACTTCATGAAAAATTAAAATGACAAGGAGCACACATGGCAGTAGGCTCACTTAACTGGACATCATATTGTCTACCTTCAAATGAATATAGTTTAGAGAAAGCCGCGTGGGCAGAATCTATTTGTAAAGCTATTGGGGGCGAAAGCTATTCAGCAGTCGCAGATGCACCGACATGGCTACAACTTCTTGGTTCTGGTGTTTGGACAATGGTCTGGACAGCCGTTGCTGCATTCTTTATTGCTTTTTTATTGGGGTCACTTATTGGTATTCTAAGAACATTACCAAATCAAAAATTAGCATTTATTGGTACTTGTTATGTGGAATTATTTCGAAATATCCCATTAATTGTACAGCTTTTTTTCTGGGCTTTTGTATTTCCAGAGTTACTACCAAAAAGCTTAAGTACAGGCAGCGGTGAAATGGTCAATGGAGGCTGGTGGCAAAACATTCTCAATGATAATCCTGCTGTAATTGGGGTATTTGCACTTGGACTTTATACGGCAGCGCGTATTGCAGAACAAATACGTTCAGGGATAAATACTGTTTCTCGTGGGCAAAAAAATGCTGCCTTAGCAATTGGTTTAAATCAAAATCAAAGCTATCGCTATGTCATACTCCCTGTTGCATACCGTATCGTTTGGCCAACCCTGACTTCAGAAGCAATGAATATTTTCAAAAACTCAGCAGTACTCTATGCTTTAAGTATTTTGAATTTCTTTGCTTATACCAAAACCATGCGTGAAGAAACCTCACAAGATATTGTCATTCTCATTCTTTCCACACCTGTATATTTGATCATCACTTATACCATTAAGTTAATCATGGCTTGGATTGAAAAACGTATGACCGTTCCTGGTTTAGGCTCAGGAGGTAAATAGCTATGGATTTTAGTATTTTACAAAACCAAGATGTTCTTCAAACATTTCTTGCTGGGTTTAAATTTACGGTTACAGTCACTATTTTATCGATCATTGGTGGGATACTCATTGGTACGCCCTTAGCTATGATGCGTCTATCAAATAACAAAGTGGCGAGTAACTTTGCAAAAGTATATGTTGATTTCTTCCGTGGCGTGCCACTGATTCAAGTCATTTTTATATTTTACTTTTTGCTTCCCAAGTTTTTTGAGTTTCAGTCAGATACATATTATGGACCTCTCTTTTCTAGTGTAGTGACTTTTGCAATTTTTGAAGCGGCTTTTTTCTCAGAAATTGTTCGTTCAGGGATTCAATCCGTCTCTAAGGGACAGGTCAATGCAGGATATGCACTTGGTTTTACCTATGGGCAAACGATGTCCAATGTGGTACTTCCACAGGCTTTTAGAAATATGTTGCCTGTATTACTAACACAGTCCATTGTGTTATTCCAAGATGTTTCCTTGGTTTATGTAATCAGCGCACCCGACTTCTTAGGCAATGCAAATACACTAGCGAACACATATGGTGCCGAAACTAAAGCAACATTCTACTTGGTCGTTGCAATCGTTTACTTCTGTATCTCCTTTGCGCTTTCAAGACTCGTAAAGCATTTACATCAAAAAATAGCAATAATTCGATAATTGGAGAATCAATATGCCAATGATAGAAATACAACAGATCTCAAAATGGTATGGAGATTTTCAGGTTTTAACTGACTGTACAACATCAATTGAAAAAGGTGAAGTTGTTGTGGTCTGTGGACCTTCTGGTTCAGGGAAATCTACACTGATCAAAACTGTAAATGCATTAGAACCTTTTCAACAAGGAAATATTATTGTCGATGGAACAGCGCTTAAAGACCCAAAAACAGATCTTGCAAAATTTCGCTCACGTGTCGGAATGGTTTTCCAGCACTTTGAACTATTCCCACATATGACTGTTTTGGACAATTTAACCATTGGACAGATCAAAGTACTCAAACGCTCTAAAGCTGAAGCTGAAAAAAAAGCCTTACAATATTTAGATCGTGTGGGTTTAGCTGCACATAAAAATAAATTTCCTGGTCAACTTTCAGGTGGTCAACAACAACGTGTTGCTATCGCACGTGGTCTCTGTATGGACCCTGTTTGTATGCTCTTTGATGAACCAACCTCTGCGCTAGACCCAGAAATGGTAGGTGAAGTACTTGAAGTGATGAGCAGCCTAGCCAAAGAAGGCATGACCATGATGTGCGTGACACATGAGATGGGCTTTGCACGTAAAGTATCTAGTCGTGTGATTTTTATGGATCAGGGTAAAATTTTAGAAGATTGTGCAACAAATGACTTTTTCAATAAATCTGAAGAACGCCATGAACGCACTAAGTTTTTCTTAAATAAAATTGCAATGGTGGTTTAAATTATTTTACTCCCTTTCCAACGCCGATAAAAAAAGCCCCGTCGCTTTGAGGGGGCTTTTAGATTTAAAAGCTGGCGATGACTTACTCTCACATGGGTAACCC
>NZ_JACANU010000029.1:0-6569 GCF_030329325.1 Acinetobacter sp. 226-1 | reverse complement strand
CAATCGTTTAGAAGCAGCAAATTTACGAGCATCAGTCGGTACGACTGGTGATTCATACGATAATGCTTTGGCTGAAATCCCATGAGTTCACCCTTGTCCCGTGGCGGCCGATCATCGACCGCCAACTCGGCCGCGAGGTTATGGGCATCGTGCAGGGCGGGTCGGTGTCGTGGCAGTTAGGGCGGCAGAGGGGGCTGGAACGCTGAGTGCGCCCATGCCGCATTGCGAAGCTGTTAGCGGCAGTGTAAAAATGACCCCCTAATGGCATTTAAAAACTGACCCCCTTGGTTAATATAGCGGTCATTTTGGACTGCTCAACATGTTAACTTTGGAGCAAGCAGTGACAATCCAAATACTTCATCAACAAGGTAAATCTATTAAAGCCATTAGTCGTGAACTGGGGGTGTCCCGAAATACCGTACGTAAATATTTACGGCAGAAGGAAACACCTCAGTATCGGCGTACACAACCTAGAACAAGTATTCTTGATCCATATAAACCCTATTTACTCAAACGTGTAAACGCAGCTCATCCTGAATGGATTCCTGCTGTTGTGCTCTACCAGGAAATTTTAAGGTTGGGATATCCAGGAAAGATCAGGATCTTGAGGGAATATCTTGCAACATTAAAATCAGTTGCTAAACCGGAACCGATCATTCGTTTTGAAACCCAACCTGGCCAACAAATGCAGGTAGATTTCACCACGATTCGACGCAACAACTCGACTTTAAAAGCCTTTGTCGCAACATTAGGGTATTCCAGAGCGACTTTCGTGAAATTTTATGATCATGAACGTACCGATGCATGGATCGATGGTCTGGAAAATGCATTTCAGTTCTTTGCAGGAGTACCTCAGGAAATCCTGTTTGATAACGCTAAAACGATCATGATTGAACGGGATGCCTATCAGGAGGGGCAGCATAAATGGAATCCCAAACTGCTCGACTGCGCCAAGAAATACAGCTTTCGTCCTCGCGTATGTAAGCCCTACCGTGCACAGACCAAAGGCAAAGTTGAACGCTTTAATGGATACCTCAAATCAAGCTTTATTGTGCCATTGAAAGCAAGCCTGAAGACTTCGGGTTTACTGTTAGATGTTGATGTCGCCAATGCCCACATTGGCCGGTGGCTGCATGAAACCGCCAATCAGCGGATTCATGCCACCACGCAGGAAAAACCGGCTGTTCGACTGCAACAGGAGCAGCAAAAATTTACGCCATTACCGCAATCAGATACAGGTTCCAGCACTGTACCTGTTGCAGCAGCACAGCATGTCATGCCCTACGAGAGTTTGCAGCATCCCTTATCTGTATATGACCAGTTGCTGGGAGTTTCCTGATGAATCTGCAATACGACCGTATAGAGCAGCTTTGCCAAAAGCTCAATCTGCCTGCCATCGCATCACAATGGTCACATCATGCACAACAAACATTAGGTCAGGATGGAAGTTATGCCGACTTTGTTGAAGCGATCTTGACGCATGAATATGCTGCCAGGCAACAGCGCAGCCAGCAGGTACTGATGAAACTCTCAGGCCTGCCTCAAGTGAAAACGCTGGAAGGTTACGATTTTAATTATGCACTGGGTGCTCCCAAATCACAGGTGGTCGAGTTGTTCAACCTGAGCTTTATTGCTAGAGCAGAAAATGTGGTGTTTCTTGGTGCTAGCGGTGTAGGGAAAACGCATTTATCCATGGCATTAGGCTATAAGGCCATCATGAACAATGTCAAAACCAAGTTTATTACCGCCGCCGATCTCATGCTGCAACTCAGTACAGCCTATCAGCAAGGTAAATTGAAAACCTATATGCAACGGGTGATACTCGCCCCAAAATTACTGATTATCGATGAAATTGGTTATTTACCGTTTGGACGTGAAGAAGCGAATCTGTTCTTTAACGTGATTGCCAAGCGTTATGAAAAAGGCAGTACGATATTGACGAGTAACTTACCCTTTAGCCAATGGTCTAAGTCATTTGCGGATGATGTCACGTTGACCGCTGCGATGTTAGATCGGTTATTGCATCACTGTCATGTGGTACAAATATCGGGTGAGAGTTATCGTTTGAAGGATAAAAAAAGAATAGGGATTCAGCCTCAGGTTGAAATTTAATACGAGATCAAAGGGGTCAATTTTACTTTGCCATTTGTAAGGTAAAAGGGGTCAATTTTAGAATGCCGTTGACAAAGCAAAAGATAATCGGATAAAATGTAGCAATTCATATTCGTAAGCGTGGAGTAATCAGATGGGAAATTCCAAGTCAGCAGACAAGTAAGCCGCAACAACCAGTATTGTTGTTGCGGCGCTCTGTAAGGCTAGTCTCATCTGATTGCTGACGAGCAGACGTCGCCCGGTATTCCTTAATCGAGGGTTGATTCGTCATGACCACCACACGCCCCGCGTGGGCCTATACGCTGCCGGCAGCACTGCTGCTGATGGCTCCTTTCGACATCCTCGCTTCACTGGCGATGGATATTTATCTCCCTGTCGTTCCAGCGATGCCCGGCATCCTGAACACGACGCCCGCTATGATCCAACTCACGTTGAGCCTCTATATGGTGATGCTCGGCGTGGGCCAGGTGATTTTTGGTCCGCTCTCAGACAGAATCGGGCGACGGCCAATTCTACTTGCGGGCGCAACGGCTTTCGTCATTGCGTCTCTGGGAGCAGCTTGGTCTTCAACTGCACCGGCCTTTGTCGCTTTCCGTCTACTTCAAGCAGTGGGCGCGTCGGCCATGCTGGTGGCGACGTTCGCGACGGTTCGCGACGTTTATGCCAACCGTCCTGAGGGTGTCGTCATCTACGGCCTTTTCAGTTCGATGCTGGCGTTCGTGCCTGCGCTCGGCCCTATCGCCGGAGCATTGATCGGCGAGTTCTTGGGATGGCAGGCGATATTCATTACTTTGGCTATACTGGCGATGCTCGCACTCCTAAATGCGGGTTTCAGGTGGCACGAAACCCGCCCTCTGGATCAAGTCAAGACGCGCCGATCTGTCTTGCCGATCTTCGCGAGTCCGGCTTTTTGGGTTTACACTGTCGGCTTTAGCGCCGGTATGGGCACCTACTTCGTCTTCTTCTCGACGGCTCCCCGTGTGCTCATAGGCCAAGCGGAATATTCCGAGATCGGATTCAGCTTTGCCTTCGCCACTGTCGCGCTTGTAATGATCGTGACAACCCGTTTCGCGAAGTCCTTTGTCGCCAGATGGGGCATCGCAGGATGCGTGGCGCGTGGGATGGCGTTGCTTGTTTGCGGAGCGGTCCTGTTGGGGATCGGCGAACTTTACGGCTCGCCGTCATTCCTCACCTTCATCCTACCGATGTGGGTTGTCGCGGTCGGTATTGTCTTCACGGTGTCCGTTACCGCGAACGGCGCTTTGGCAGAGTTCGACGACATCGCGGGATCAGCGGTCGCGTTCTACTTCTGCGTTCAAAGCCTGATAGTCAGCATTGTCGGGACATTGGCGGTGGCACTTTTAAACGGTGACACAGCGTGGCCCGTGATCTGTTACGCCACGGCGATGGCGGTACTGGTTTCGTTGGGGCTGGTGCTCCTTCGGCTCCGTGGGGCTGCCACCGAGAAGTCGCCAGTCGTCTAACCGACGACTGGTAGCAGGCCCGCTCCGATGCGGCGCACTAACCATCGAAACCTCGTGAATGTCGGTATCCTGTCTGGCAGGATACCGCTCATTTCCCTTGTTCAGTTCATCGCCGTCGCCGAGCATCTGAATTTTCGGCATGCGGCCAAGGCACTTGGTATCAGCCAGTCGAGCGTCAGCGCGCGTGTGAAAGCGCTGGAGGATAACCTTGGTGTTTTTGAGTAATAAAGTTTAATACTATGTAATAAACAATAATACTCAGTAAAAAAGTTTCATACCGGGTTTCAATAGAAAGGAAATATATTCATTATTTTCAGTATATTGAGATCTTAGTATGAAACTTTTTTTTATTTTAATAGAATTGTACTTAGACTAACCTTGCAGATAGTATGGTACTTTAATAAATATTATTTGAATTTAATATCAATAAAATTAAACACTTACACACAAAACAGTATGATACTTTATTGCTTTCACATAATAAAGCGGAGGTGATTGATTATTTGAAACAGGAATGGGATGGCGTAAATGATGTTGCGCTAGCAACCCTTGATTGGGTACACTGGTACAACCATGAACGATTGCATTCTACCAATGGATATGTATCGCCTGTTGATGCGGAAAATATCTACTATTGTTCATTAATTCCGTCAGGCTATGCTGCCTGACTCAAGCAAACCTGTCTCCGATAAAACCAGGACGGTTCAAAATATTTCATCTTATTTAACAAGAAACCATATTTATATAACAACATAAAATACACTAAGTTATTTTATTGAACATATATCGTACTTTATCTATCCGACTATTTGGACGACGGGGCTGGCAAACAGGTTCACCGGTAGTAACATGGTACCCTTTTAACTCTGTTAAACAAACACTACGTCCATTTGTAAAGAAAGTTAAATCACTACGATATTCTTGAATACACCGAGCAGGGATTTCTCCACTAAGAATGACCTCATTATTTTTCAATTGAGTGTCTACGATGTTCGCACAATATTTAGGAGCATCGTTGTATGCTCGTGAAAGATATTCCTGTGGCGCATAAATTTTAAAACTAAGATATGGCTCTAACAATTCTGTTCCAGCTTTTTTTAAGACTTGTTCCAATACAATAGGAGCAAGCATCCGAAAATCTGCTGGGGTACTAACAGGGCTATAGTATAAGCCATACTTAAAACAGATTTTACAATCCGTCACATTCCAACCATATAATCCTTGTTCGCAACCATAGCGTATCCCTTCCATAACTGCATTTTGAAATGATTGATTTAAGTATCCAAGAGAAACCGAGCTCTCATACTGCATTCCACTTCCCAACGGAAGCGGTGATACAGATAAACCAATGGAAGCCCAGAAAGGATTTGGCGGCACTTCGATGTGAATGGTATATTCTGCATTTTTTAACGGTCTCTCCATATAAATGACTGTAGGCTCTTTTAGTTCTATCTCCACATGATACTTTTCTTGCAACAGTGCACTAATCACTTCCATTTGTACTTTCCCTAAGAAAGAAAGTATAATTTCATGTGTCGTAGAATCCACGTAATATCGTAGAAGCGGATCACTATCTGAGATTTCCAAAAGGGCATCAAGCAACATTTCTCTCTGTTCAGGTTTACTCGGTTCAACAGTTGTTTGTAGTAGAGGGTGCGGATTTTCAATCTTTTTTCTCTGTGGCAATAGTTTTGTATCTCCAAGAACACTATTTAACTTCAAAAACTCATTTTGCAAAATAACAATTTCTCCAGAATAAGCTCTATCAATCTTACATAATTCACCATTTATTGAAGTATACATTTCTGTAACTTTTATTTTTTCTTTTTCTGATACTCTAACCGAATCTCGTAAATGTAGTACTCCACTATAAAGGCGTATATATGCAAGACGTTGTCTTTTTTTTGTATATTCAATTTTGAAAACATTTCCGCAAAGTTCAGACGGACCTCGATGTGTTGATGAATAAAATTTATTCGTAATCACTTCTATAAGGTTATCAATCCCTATATTGTTTTTTGCACTTCCGTGATAAACAGGGAACAGGGAACAATTATGAAATCTTATGCTTTCCTCTTGTTCGAGTTCCAATGCTTCTAATGATTTACCGGACATATATTTCTCTAAAAGGTCATCGTTTCCCTCTATTACCGTATCCCATTGTTCAGATTCGGTAAAGTTCGTCACACACATATTAGGATACAGTTCTACCTTCTGTTTGATTACAATTTCGGCAGAAAGTTTCTCTTTAATATCCTGATAAACCGTTGATAAATCAATTCCATTTTGGTCAATCTTATTGATAAAAAAGATTGTGGGAATCCCCATTTTCCTAAGTGCATGAAATAATATACGAGTTTGTGCTTGTACGCCATCTTTTGCAGAAATCAGTAGAATTGCCCCATCTAAAACTGATAATGAACGATATACTTCTGCTAAGAAATCCATATGTCCTGGCGTGTCTATGATGTTCACCTTCGTATTTTCCCACTGAAAAGAGGTTATTCCTGTCTGAATTGTAATTCCTCTCTGACGTTCTAAAAGCGTATTATCCGTCCTCGTTGTACCTTTGTCCACGCTTCCTAATTCTGTAATCGCTCCACTGTTATATAATAAGCTTTCTGTTAAGGTAGTTTTTCCTGCATCAACATGAGCTAAAACTCCAATATTAATAATTTTCATGTGATTTTCCTCCATTCAAAAACCCAAAAGGGCATAAAAATCCCAGTGATAAATACTTTTATCACTGGGATTTTTATGCATAACCATAGGTATACAAAGCATACAGATATTCTCTGGATACTTTAGAATCACATGATAAAGGTATTCTTAAACTGGGTACAAAAAACTAAGCCCTCCTAAAAAAGGACATCTAATTATGACATATAATTTTTTTGGCACTGTTGCAAATAGTCGGTGGTGATAAACTTATCATCCCCTTTTGCTGATGGAGCTGCACATGAACCCATTCAA
>NZ_JACANU010000028.1:0-6683 GCF_030329325.1 Acinetobacter sp. 226-1 | reverse complement strand
TTATGGTTTTAATTGCGAATTTGTTGACAGCTCGGAATAGACGAGTGGAGCTCACTTTTTAGTGGGCTTTTTTGTTGCCTAAATTTTATTAAAAGGTGCTTATGATGCATACAAGTGGTCTACGGAGGATCGACTCATGAAAAATCGTTAGCTTTAAGGGCAACTAGGATTTGTGACGCTGATGTATGCTTTACATATACTAGCTATAAGCGCAAACGGTGGGATGCAGAAACCAGCCGTATAAATCGGTCTGAATCCAATGTGATTTCGTCACACATTGAGTTAGCCTCAGAGCCTTAAATTGTGGGTGACTCCCCGACCAAAAGAGACTGAAAGACACAAAGCGTATCAATAGCTAACTTTGAGAAGCAGTAGTGTTGAGTAGCGGTAGATCAGTTGCCGAGCTGATTAATATCGTAATCTAAGGCAAGGATGTGGTAGATCACTACATCCTTTTAACGTCCCATTAGCTCAGTGGATAGAGCATTTACCTTAGTTTGATCTAGTCGTTGGTTCTACTAGAGCTAATAGATAATATTTAGAATATTGTATTAATTAAAACTTAATGAATATAGCAACTTTTTGTGGTAAGTTTTAGTTTTTAAATAAATTTAAATTTTTGAAATTAGGGGTAAAAAATGAATTATGATGTTTTTGTTATAGAATCAAAAGCTGCTAGCAATTTATTGATAAAAATTAAAGATTGGTTGAGTAAGGCTCCAGAACACTATAAAAATTTCTGTTTAATCTCTATTAATCATGTTGCTGACCCAATAGATGGGTGTAAGGCACTAATAGTCTTTAAAACAGATAAGGATTGTTAGGAGCTTATTGATGAATTTATTCATATTTGAAAAATGATATATTATGCCACTGAAAATTAATAATTTATTTTACAGAATATTCATTAGAAGCTAGCTGTAGTTTCTAAGCCCTTGAAAGGGTTTTTTTAGTTTTTGCTCGTACACTTCATTTTGTACGAGCATTTTTTTTATTATAAAAGAGTGTCTAATATACTAAACGAAAGCTTCATTTGATGAGCTTGATTATAATTTGGATGTGAAAAGTTAATATCTCAGATAATGTGACTAGTTTTTCAGAGCAGTTCTACAGTAAAGGTGTGAGTACTTATCACTATAAAGTTGCATTCAAGCCACAGTCGATCATTCCTGATATTGATTTAAAGCTGAATTAATTGATTATATGTAATATTTTGCAAATGAATAGGTCTAGATTTTGTACTATATTGCACTCGCAGTAAAAAACCTGAATCAGCGCAAGAATCGGGGAAACCTCACAGGGAGTGAGGTTTTTTAAATTCTTAAACTACTCATATACTGCTGTAAGTTTTACATTCATATTCCCTAGTTATGAATGATTCAACCTCCTTCGGGAGGTTTTTTTATTGGATCAACTCTAATTAGATCGATTTCGTACCATTTAAAGGTTTCGAATTCAATACCTTTAATTACATACCCATATTGATTTGATTCAAATTTGATTGTAATAATATGGTTGTTTTATTCATACTAATGAAAAAACATAATAACCTTGATCAGCGCAAAAAATTAAGGTGGAAGCCTCACAGAGATGTGGGGCTTCTTTTTGAGTAAAATTTACAAAAAAATTACTTGGCATAAAGTTAAATTCAAGTAATATTGAATTGCATAAGTAATTCCCCATATTGCTTATGTGTGTAACTTTTATACCTACGATCTCCGCAAAATTGTAGGTTTTTTTATGGGTAAAATTTATGGAAACTTCCGAATACACCGCACTCACCAAGAAGCAACCATTAAAACCAAAATCCAAAACTCGACCATTACCCAAAGCAACACAAAAATATTTAGAAGCTGAAGAAACCTTATTCCAAGAATTAGAAGAAAATAACATTGGTTATCGAAGAAAATTTCAATTTGAATCTACTAAAAATTGGCGATTCGATTTCTATATTGTGAAGGTCAATCTTCTTATTGAAATTGTGGGTAGCCCATGGTCAGTGGGTCGTGGTGGTAAGAAGATTGCAAACGCATTTAATAAATATGAACTCGCTGAAAACATGGGTTATATGATTGAACGATTTGAACCACATACAGTTGAGTCGGGTTATGTGATTCGTTGGATTAAATCACAGTTATATGTATTAGGAGATGGAGTGGATCAAGAGAGTCTCTAATTAAACTTATACGTTTTGTAAAAAAGTAATATTTTTATGTGTTTTTAATTAACATATGATTAAAATCATAGTAATATAGTCAGAATAGGTAATTCCCCAATTACCTATTTAATTTTATACCCATAATTTCCCCAAAATTGTGGGTTTTTTTTATTTAAATTTATGCTATATATTAGAAATAATAATATGAATTAGGGGGATATGATGAATATCTGTATAGGTGGCTGCTGGCATGGCAGTAAATTATTGGTAGACCAAAAAACAAATTATTTTTTAGCAAAAGATAGGGCAACGAGTAAGCTTACAAGATATAGAAGACTAGAAGTAGTTTGGATGAATCACCCACAAACTTTTTGGGTTGCAGATAATTTAAATCGTTTAGAGGTCACTCAGAAAATACAACCTTATTTAGACCAGTTACGCTCAAATTTAAATTATCAAATTTAAGAAATAACTTTTTCAAATAGATGTTGAGACATGTTGAGCATCAAATCAGTGTTAGAGGTGTACTAACATTCTGCATGCTCAGCAAAAGAGTAAAGTAATTGATTAAGGCCCACATTATGTATGTGGGTTTTTTATTGGATGAAATATGGAACAGATCAGACCATTTCCACCAACAGAACTGCTTGATCAAGCTGAGGAAGAAGAAACCATTCGCTTGGCACCTGCACCAGATCTAAAAGATTGGGTTGTTAAAAACTTTCTTGCCATTGGCGGCGCGTTACATAATCCAGATCATGACCACATTGCTGAGCTACTTCATGACAATGACGAGTTCTTAGCATTTGCTTGGGCATCATCTGCGGCTCAATCTAAAAAACGTATGGTATTGGGTCAATGTGAAAAGGTGATGTTTAATGTTGGTGGATGGAAGAAAGCACGACAAGAACAACAGATGCGGGACTGGTATGGTTTTGTACCGACGTATTTAATTACGATTGATGCGAGTTATTGTGAAAATAGTAATGACCGTAACTTTTGCGCGCTACTGGATCATGAGCTTTATCACATTGGTGTAGAACGCGATGAAGATGGTGAAATGCTGTATAGCGATATGACCGGTTTACCTAAACACTATTTGGCAGGTCACGACGTTGAAGAATTCTTTGGTGTGGTCAGACGTTGGGGCGCAAATGAATCAGTTAAACGTTTGGTCGAAATCACAAAGAATGCGCCGTTTGTTGCTGATGTTGATATTTCTAAGTGTTGTGGGACGTGTGTGATTTGAGCTGAAAGGCTCTTTTTTTGCCTATTTTGTTTTACGTAGTTTTACGAAGGGGTGTTTATGGCAACCTTAAGAGAGCCTGTAAAAGTCTTTATAGTTCAGTCTCTTGCTTGCTTTGAAACCCCTCAACAAGTAGCTGATGCTGTAAAACAAGAATTTAATATAGAAATTGAACGTCAACAGGTTGCTTCATATGATCCAACTAAACCAACAGGTAAAAATTTAAGTAAGAAACTTAAAGATTTATTTCATAAAACGCGCGCTGAATTTAAGACCAATGTTTTTAGTATTCCTTTAGCAAATAAAGCAGTACGTCTGAATGAACTTCAGAAGATTTATGACGATCCTAAAATGAATAGAATATTGAAGTTGAAACTTATCAGGCAGTTTAAGGATGAAATGCAAGGATATGAGCTTCAGCTTTTAGATATTCAATTAAAACAGCTTGAAATTGAGCGAATTAAAACAGGTGATGGGGAGGGCGCAGATGATCCAACGCCAGTCAAAGTCACCATTCAAGTTGTAGATGCGAGTAGAAGCGATGCCGAATATCAACCCGACACTGAATGTGCCTCAGGCAAAGTTTCTACAACTTCAAAATAAGTTTCGTGCTTTTGTTGCTGGGTTTGGAAGCGGTAAAACTTGGGTTGGGTGTTCAAGTCTTTGTGATAAGTCATGGGAATTCCCCAAGGTACCATTAGGATATTTTGCACCTACATATCCGCAGATCCGCGACATTTTCTTTCCAACAATTGATGAGGTTGCTTTTGATTGGGGGTTAAAAACAAAGATCTATGAATCTAATAAAGAGGTGGATATTTATTATGGTCGGCAGTACCGAAATACGATTATTTGCCGATCCATGGAAAAGCCACAAACGATCGTAGGTTTTAAAATTGGTCATGCTTTAATTGATGAACTCGATGTCATGAATAAGGATAAGGCTCAACAAGCGTGGCGTAAAATTATTGCGCGTATGCGTGTAAAGCATCCTGGTTTAATTAATGGTATTGATGTTGCTACAACCCCAGAAGGTTTTAAATTTACTTATGAGCAATTTGTAAAGGAAGCCAACTCAACACCTGCGAAGAAAAAGCTTTATGGGATGATTCAAGCTTCAACCTACGATAACGGCTAAAGGTGATTTCAAGGTATTGAATGTGGGAACAGATCCAACAGATTCGATTTGGGTATGCCAGTTGCGGAAGGCTTGAAATTAAGCATGATGATTGTTAGATTATTGTTTCATTTAATTTTTTTATAGAGATAATAATGTTACTTCAAGTTGATAATGTAGTAATCAATACTGATCAAATTCAATTAATCAAAATTAATGATAAGGTAAATTACGTAACAATATTTTTCTCAGATACACACAGTAGGAAAATAAGTTTCCCGAATTATGATGATTTAGATAGATTTCTAACAAAGCTTGGGCGCAAAGACCACTTTGCGTAAGAAACAGAATAAAAGCCCACTTCGGTGGGTTTTTTAATGGGTGGAAAATATGATTTATATCGATAACTCGCAACTAAAAGAAAGAGCAGTAAATAGTGATAAGGCATTTCATGCCAATATAAAAGATACAACCATTGAAGCTGTGTTTTTAAATGGAGAGCGTATTTATGATGCGCTTTATGTTGATATTGAAAAAGGCTTTTTAATAAAAATAAAGTCCGATGTTACAGGTAAAGCTGTTGTGGTAAATAATGAAATTGGGCATGAAATTTTATTTGGTGATGTGACTATTAAATACAGGTGAAAATTATGTCATGGCAAGGTACACGATTATCACAGTTCACCTTTGAAGTACTGCAAAGCGCAACTGTTCTACAAAGAAAGATCATTAGCGAGTTCCTACAAGGTGTTGTGCTTGCAAGCCCAGTTGATACAGGTGCGTTCCGTGGCAATAACCTCGTTTCAATTGGCTCTGTGGATGTTCGTTATGATTTAAATAAAGTGGATAAAGTAGGTGGGAAAACAATTGCTGAGGGGAATATCAAAGTTCTTCAGGCAAAGATAGGTGATCTGGTCTATGTACAGAATAATTTGCCTTATTCTGTGGCTTTGGAGAATGGTTATTCTCAACAAGCACCAACGGGGATCTATGCTTTAACGTTTCAGCGAGTGACGAGTAAATATAAATGATGACACTTGAACAAGCAGAATTAGAAATTAGAACGCGCTTGGCACAGTTTAACGGTGTGGATGTGATTCAATTTGAAAACCAAGCACTTGATGAAGGAGAGCCATTTTCATCACCTAAGGATAAGCTGTGGTGCAAGGCTTATATTCAGTATTCAGGCAGCAATATTGTGGGTATTGGTCACCAGCCCTGCATTCGTGACCATGGCATGATTTCAATCCAATGTTTTGCACCATTGAATTCAGGTACCACAGCAATGGCGAAGTTATGTGATGGGTGGCGCGCGTTTCTACAAAACTTTGGTGTTTCTCATTTAGAAGTTTATTTAGTTCATGCACCACAATATATGGATGATAAGCATTTTTACGCTAAGATAGTCAGGGCAGAATTTAGGGTGAATTAGAGTGGATGCAGATTACTTGCGTTACAAGAATGAACGCCAAGAGCTTATTAATAATATTAAGCTTTGTGCGGAGGTACCGCCTGATTTAGAAAATAAGTCAATTTCGGAGTTGATGCGAATATATTATGCAACAATTAATGATCAATGCCCGCAATGCGGTGGTCATATTCAAAAACTAGCTTTCACATCGATATATCCAAGTAATAGATCTTGAGTTTTTTAAAGTTCAATTAACACAATCTTAAATATCAAAACCAATCACCACCTTCGGGTGGTTTTTTAATGCCTAAATTAAGGAGTCGCTATGAGTTCAGGCGCTAAACAAATAACACCATACGGAGTTGAATCCGCACCAGGTGTAATCACAACAACATGGAAAACACTGGCATTTACATCGAATGGTTTAGATGCAGCCGCACAAAAAACTGAATCACAAACAATCAAAGATGGTCGTATTGCTTCAGGGTCATTGGTGACAGGTGTTGATGTTACAGGTGATATTGAAACAGAATTTGCCTATGGCATCCAAGATGACTTGCTCGAAGGTGTTGCATTCAACCAGTGGGTAAGTAATGTTTTAACCTTTGGTGGTACAACGCGAAAAACATTCTCAGTTATTCGTGGTTTTACAGATATTGATAATTACCAAGTATGTAAGCGTCCGCTGAACACACCTTCTGAATTCATCCTATAAGCCTTAATTTAGTCCCCACTTAGAAACAAGTGGGGA
>NZ_JACANU010000027.1:0-8984 GCF_030329325.1 Acinetobacter sp. 226-1 | reverse complement strand
AACAAAAGTAGGTCGAGCCTGAGCAAGTCAAAGTATACTTTGACGAAGTGCAAGACGCAGTGGCTAATCCCAAATTTCAACTTTAGATGTAAGATCCAGTTGTGTAAATTTAGCTTTTGCTTTTTTCAGCTATTTAATTTAAATCCAATGCGTAACATCAGTTAATAATTTTAGCCAGCATACGATTTAGATAGAACACCTCTTTTTTATTCAAATGATCATTTGAGATTGAAACTTCAGGGAAGAGAAATCCCCAAAGTTCTTAAAATTTGACACAACTGAATCATCGGCATACCCATCAAAGTAGTTTGATCTTGCCCAATCATTTGTTCAAATAACGAAATGCCTAAACTTTCACATTTGAAACTGCCTGCACAATATAACGGCTGATCTATTTCGATGTAGCGTTGAATTTCTTCAAGACTTAAATCACGAAATTTCACATGATAATGTTCAACCAAAGTCTGTTCAAAACCAGAAGCCAAATGTTGCACACTCAATGCCGTACTGAAATAAACATTTTTGCCTGAATTTTCTTGAAGTTGTTGAATGGCTTTTTCGACAGTTAAAGGTTTGCCAATAAAGTCCTGAGGTGCATGTTCACGCCAAGCAACTTGGTCAGAACCGATTACAATGGCATGCGGATGATCTTGTGCAATAACTTGGGCTTTTTCAAATGCTAGACGTTGAGCTAAATCATCGGCATGCATTTCACCACGTGGGGATTCATCAATATCAGGTGCGATGCAATGATAATCGAGTCGCAAACGATTCATTAAATCTTGTCGTGTTTGACTCGATGATGCCAAAATAATGTCAGGTAAATTTGCAATTAAATTAGACATAACCCGTTAAACTGCATATTCCATTAACACATCTAAGGGAACATAAGAGAGTACTGCCTGATGACAAGCCTCTGCTTTTACACGTGGCGCTTGCCCATCTTGATAGGCTTGAACCCAACGTGTTACACAGATACACCAAAAATCACCTGGTTGTAAGCCAGGGAAACCATGCTCAGGAAGAGGTGTAATAAGATCATTTCCTGTACGTTGAGAATAACTTAGAAATTCTGACGTCATTTCCGCACAGACGGTATGCTGCCCCAAATCACTGGGTGCAGTATGACAAAAACCATTACGAAAATAACCTGTAATTGGAGAAAAACAACAACTTGCCAAAGGGTGACCAAAGACATTTAAACCGTTAATTTTTGGATCAGGATGAAAAGACATAAGCGTATAAAGATTTGAAGTTTGCCCTATAATAATCAAATCTCAACATTTCTACAGCTTTTCTACAAAAGTCGCTAACCTTTTTTGGTGTAATCATTTAGAATCAACGCGATTTTTTATATCTAAAAGAGAGCTATACATGAATTTTCAGCGTATGACTGACCTTGATTTAACGGGCAAACGTGTTCTGATTCGTGAAGATTTAAACGTTCCTGTGAAAAACGGTGTAATTACAAGTGATGCACGTTTACGTGCTGCATTACCAACCATCAAACTGGCACTTGAAAAAGGTGCAGCGGTTATGGTTTATTCTCACCTTGGTCGTCCTGTTGAAGGTGAAGCGAAAGTAGAACAATCATTGGCTCCTGTTGCGGCGTATTTGACGGAAGCTTTGGGTCAAGACGTAAAATTGATTACTGAATACTTAGATGGTGTTGAAGTTGCCGCAGGTCAAGTTGTCTTGCTTGAAAACTGCCGTTTCAACGTGGGTGAAAAGAAAAATAATCCTGATCTTGCTGCGAAATATGCAGCACTTTGCGATGTATTCGTGATGGACGCATTTGGTACAGCGCACCGTGCAGAAGCATCGACAGAAGGTGTTGCACGTCTGGCAAAAGTTGCAGCCGCAGGTCCATTACTTGCAGCTGAGCTAGATGCTTTAGGTCGCGCATTACAAACTCCTGAAAAACCAATGGTGGCAATTGTTGCAGGTTCTAAAGTTTCAACCAAACTTGATGTTTTGACTTCACTTTCTGATATTTGCGACCAAATCATTGTGGGTGGCGGTATTGCCAATACTTTCCTTGCTGCTGCGGGCTTCAATGTAGGTAAATCATTATGTGAAAATGATTTAATCGATACTGCAAAAGCGATTGCTGCCAAAGTTTCTGTACCACTTCCTACAGATGTAGTGGTTGCTGATGCGTCAGAAATCAATTTTGACGATTTCTTAGGTTCACTTGCTGCAGCAAAAGCTGTGGTGAAAAAAGTTGAAGATGTAGCAGACAATGACATGATTTTGGATGTCGGTCCAGAAACTGCAAAAGCCTTTGCTGAAATCTTAAAAACATCAAAAACCATTCTTTGGAATGGTCCTGTAGGTGTATTTGAAGTAGATCAATTCGGTGAAGGTACTAAAACACTTTCATTGGCGATTGCTGAATCTGAAGGCTTCTCGATTGCAGGCGGTGGTGATACTTTGGCTGCGATTGATAAGTACGAAGTTGCAGACAAAATTGGTTATATCTCAACTGGCGGTGGTGCATTCCTTGAGTTTGTGGAAGGTAAAACACTACCTGCAGTTGCGGTACTTTTAGAACGTGCTTAATACGTTTCTAAAAATTTAGATGTGAAAGGGTTGGCTTCGGCTAACCCTTTTTTAATTATTTAATCAATCATTTATATCAGAAATACGATATGAAAATATTTATAATTAGAAAAACTTAATAGTATTGGACTGATTGATCCGCATAAACTGTAATTACTCAAAAATAACCTGAAATTCTGCAACAAAATTCTTTTTTAAATTAACAATCAAATTTAGGGGAGTAGCACATGAATAGAATCAATATACAATTTTATAATCAAACAAAATACCCAGTGACCGTGTTTCTTGAATTTTCTACAGATGAATTTGTCTTAAAACCTGACGATAAAATTCGCATTTGTTGTGAATCTAAAGAGGAAATTTCGATGATTGAATCGAGCATGATTGATTCAGAATATGTTGTGGTTTATGTCCCTTTCTACTGTCAGGCCACGGTTTATTTCAATGATGATTATGTTTGGAGTATGGCGGAAAGTTTTTGGTCTTAAATCGACATTGTATAAAAATGATCATGAATCATGCAGTCAGACGACAAAGAATGTCGCAATAATTCTCTTTTGTATTTGTGCTGTTTAAAAAACATGCTATCTATAAGTACATGTACTTGATGATAATAAATAGCAATGGAACAACTTAACCCATCAGATTTAAAAGCCATATTACATTCTAAACGTGCCAATCTTTACTATCTTGAACACGCCCGTGTTATGCAAAAGGATGGTCGGGTGCTGTATCTAACCGAAGCCAAAAATGAAAATCAGTATTGGAATATCCCCATTGCCAATACCACCGTAATCATGCTGGGCACAGGTACATCAATCACGCAAGCTGCGATGCGGATGCTTGCTAGTGCAGGCGTGTTGGTGGGCTTTACAGGTGGTGGCGGAACGCCTTTATTTATGGGTTGTGAAATAGAATGGATGACGCCGCAAAGTGAGTATCGCCCAACAGAGTATATGCAAGGATGGATGCAGTTTTGGTTTGATGATGCAAAACGTCTTGAGGTCGCAAAACAGTTCCAATTGGCAAGAATTGAATTTATTAAAAAGGTTTGGTCTAAAGATCGAGATTTAAAAGAATATGCTTTTCATACAGATGATCTGGATATTCAAACGGCACTCAATGGTTTTAGCAATAAAATTCCACAAATCAAAAAAGTCGGTGATTTGCTCCTCGCAGAGGCAGCAACGACCAAACAACTTTATAAGATTGCTGCCACACGCACAGGTTTAAAGGATTTCAGTCGTAACCCTGAGCAGGGGGATTTAGCCAATGATTTTTTAAATCATGGCAATTATTTGGCTTACGGATTGGCTGCAACCACGCTTTGGGTTTTGGGGATTCCAGATGGTTTTGCAGTGATGCATGGTAAAACTCGCCGTGGGGCTTTGGTGTTTGATGTAGCTGATTTAATTAAGGATGCTGTGGTTTTGCCTTATGCCTTTATTTGTGCCAAAGAGGGGATGAAAGAACAGGAGTTTAGACAACAGCTATTGCAGAAGTTTACTGAGCATAAGTGTTTGGATTGGATGTTTGATCAAGTTAAATTGCAAGCTTGCAAAAATCATGATGTAGATGGTGAAGCACTATGATAGTGACATTCATTTCCCAATGTGAAAAGAAAGCCATTTCACGGACACGCCGTGTTTTAGATGCCTTTGCCGATCGTATTGGTGATAACACTTGGCAAACCGTGATTACCGAAGATGGTTTGATCGCTGTGAAAAAGTTACTGCGTAAAACGGTGACCAAAAGTACAGCGGTGAGTTGTCACTGGATTCGTGGACGACGACGTAGTGAGTTGCTGTGGATTGTGGGAAATCGGAATAAGTTTAATAGTGAAGGCATAGTGCCTGTGAATCGAACTAAAAAAGCGCTTAAATTGGATCATAGTGATACAAATTGGCATTCCGCAACGTTAATTTCATTGATCAGTCGAATAGCTGCGTTATTTCATGATTTTGGTAAGATTAATCCATTTTTTGCGGCTAAATTAGCTAATGCTCATAAAGCAAAAAAACCGATTGCAGATCCATTTCGGCATGAATGGATTTCATTACGATTATTTGAGGCATTTGTTCGTTCATGTGGAATAGAAGATAAAAATTGGCTACTCAAGTTAAGTGAAGTGTCATGTGATAATGATTTAACTTGGTTGAGTGGTTTAATTAAAGATGATGATACTCAAACTTATCATTCACCATTTAAAGGCTTACCACCCATAGCAGCATTAACGGCATGGTTAATTGTCTCACACCATCGTTTACCAATCCCCAATAGCTTATTAAATAAAGATCCAAATGCGGATAGAAAATATTTAGCATCAAAATTTAAAGATGTTATAGAAGATCTTAATTTTAAATGGTGTTATCCGCGGCAATATTTAGATGATGATAAAAATAAAGCGAAAGAGATAAAGCAATGTTGGAATATTCAAGTTGAACATATCCCATTTAAAAGTTCAGAATGGTGTAAAGAAGCTCGAGCCTGCGCTGTTAAATTATTGCAATTTTTATCTTTGCCAAATTTACCGAGCTTAAATGATCCATATGTCAGCCATATTTTACGTTTGGTGCTGATGCTCTCAGATCATTATTATTCAAGTTGTGATGCTACGCCTAAATGGCATGACCTTAGTTATAAAAGGTTCGCCAATACAGATAAATTTGGAGAATTAAAACAGCCTTTAGATGATCATTTGATTGGTGTAAGCCAAAATGCAAGACAGCTCATGGGGGCAATGACCAGATTACATGAGTTATTTGATCGTTTACCTCAACAAAAAGAATTGGAAGGTAAAACCACCAATTCCTATTACCAATGGCAAGATAAGTCCTATCAAGAGGCAAAACTGATACAAGACAAGTATCCAAATCATGGATTTTTTGGTGTGAATTTGGCTTCTACAGGTCGTGGAAAAACACTTGCTAATACTAGAATCATGTATGGTCTGGCAGACCCAGAAAAAGGGGCACGTTTTAATATAGCTTTAGGTTTACGAACATTGACCCTGCAAACGGGTAAGGCTTTACGTCAAAAATTAGATTTAGATGAAACCGATTTAGCCATTATGGTAGGTGGTGGAGCAGTTAAAGAAATTTTTGAACATTACAGCCAAAAAGAATCTTCAGAGATTTTGGAGGAACAATTAGAGAATTTAGATCCGAAACAAAACCAATTTTTAGCAGAAAATATGGGTTCTGAATCTTTAATTGGCTTGTCAGATGATGAAAGTTATGTGGATTATGATGATCATGAAATTGATTTTGAAGGTATCTTAGATAATCAACATATGTTTGCAAAGTGGTTGAAGGGCAATCATCAAGTCAAAAAAATGCTGATGAGTCCAATTTTATGTTGCACGATTGATCATTTAATTCCAGCAACTGAAAGTACACGAGGTGGCAAACAAATTGCACCAATGCTTCGGTTAATGTCCTCTGATTTGGTTTTTGATGAACCTGATGATTTTTCTCCTGATGATTATTACGCTTTGGCGCGTTTGGTGTATTGGGCTGGTTTAATGGGGAGTCGCGTACTTTTATCTTCAGCAACGTTAATGCCGGCGGAAATTAATGGTCTATTTTTAGCCTACAGCTCGGGACGTAAATTTTATAATGCAAATCGTACCCAAGCAGATCAACCGATCATAGCAGCATGGTTTGATGAAAATAAATCAAGTATTTGTCATGAGGTGATTCCATGCCATGCAAATATAAGTACTACAGAGGTGGATGCGAGTTTTAAAAAGGCGCATTTAAAATTTACCAAACAACGGATTGAATATTTAAATCAACAATCATCTGAAACTAAGCGTCGTACAGTTGAATGGGTGGGGTTACCACAAGAGATTGCAATTAAAGAAAAGTGGCAGGATATATTTACAACGAAGATTCTTACGACAGCTTTTAAAGCACATCACAAAAATGCACTGACAGACTTTAAAACAGGAAAACAATATAGTGTGGGATTGGTGCGCTTTGCCAATATTGATCCTTTGGCAAATATTGCACAACAACTCCTAAAGCAAAAGATTGATCCAAATATTCGTATTCACTTATGTGTTTACCATTCACGATTTCCATTGTTAATACGTGCCAATATTGAAAAATATTTAGATGAAATTTTAGATCGCAATCAA
Organism: Acinetobacter sp. 226-1; assembly: GCF_030329325.1. Classification (NCBI taxonomy): domain Bacteria; kingdom Pseudomonadati; phylum Pseudomonadota; class Gammaproteobacteria; order Moraxellales; family Moraxellaceae; genus Acinetobacter; species Acinetobacter sp. 226-1. The sequence goes on along the minus strand of NZ_JACANU010000027.1, from coordinate 2,281 downwards.
GGGAAACAGCCGCATGATCATCCAATGGTTCAAAGTTGGGTACAGCGATATCCTGAACAACAACATATTATTTTAGTTTTGGCTTCGCCTGTGTGTGAAGTTGGGCGAGATCATGATTATGATTGGATGATTTTAGAACCATCATCTATGCGTTCTATTATTCAGGCTTCAGGACGGGCTAGAAGACACCGACCTGAAAAATATGATCAAGCCAATATTTTTTTAATGGAAAGTAATATTCGGCATTATAAACATACAGAGAGTGCGTGTTTTTCAAAACCTGGATTTGAAGCATCTGAATTTAAGTTTCAATCAAAAAGACACTTTTTAAATGGTACAGCTGAAAATGTTGATAACGGCTTGATTCGTAAAAGTCATCTTCAGCAATTAGATGCAATACCAAGATTACAACAACCTTCAGCAGCATATCTAAAAAAGTATTATGAGAAATTTGGATATCCCAATTTAGTGGATTTAGAGCATGATCGAATGCACCATATTTTATTAGGGCAGGGAATTAGCCCTGATATGCGAGGAAATGGTAGTTCACCAATAAAATTTCCAACATACGATTTTTGGAATACGCCTATTCACTATACAGGGATTTTGCAACGCTTAAGCCAATTTAGACAATCACAATTGGAGCAATTCATGGCTTTTAGAGCTGAAGAAGATCAGCATTTAGAGCTATATGAATATAACGACAAAACTGGTAATTGGTTAAAAAATGAAACTTCATTATGTCGAATTGAACTATCGGAAAATGGGCAGATCCATTGTTGACCAAATCAATAGCCTGAACAAGCGCTCTTGAAATATTTAGATACAAATCCAAATGATCGGACTTGGATTGAAAACTGCGGGCGATATTTAAGTTTAACTTTACCTGTGCTGAAAGAGCAAAGGAAATGGATATATCACAATTGGCTTGGATTTATCAGGGAGTGACCCTGATAAATCTAGACTTCTAAGCTGCCTATATGGCAGTGAACAGGTAAGAGATTAATAACTAGGATAAATTAAAATGGGGTACTATGAATAAAGAAATAGAGGGAGTTCAAAACTCCGAACCTGCGACCATTCGTGAGTTGATTGAGCAGTATATTCAAGGTCGTTTGAATGAAAAGCTTGAAAAACTCAAAGCGGATGATGTGGCAGAACGAGAAAAACTGTTAGAAAAATATCAGACTGAAACATGGCTTGAGGATGCAAGTTTACGGATCAGTCAATTACGCTTGGCAACCCATACACCCAAACAGCACCATCCTGATTCTAAAGCATCGGCAATGTTTTATAACGTGGCTGAAATCACACACAATTTTGTGGGGTCGCAAGGCTTAAAGCTTGAGGCAGATGTGATTGGAAATGCAGCAGTATTGGATGTGTTTAAATTACTGCGTTTAAAGTTTAAAGATATCACCTTATTGGATCGCTTATTAAATGCTGAAACTGATTTTATTGAAGCACTTGCATTAAAAAAGATGAAGCTGAGTTGCGTTTTCAACGTTTTTTAGCATTTAGTCAGTTACCCACAGAGTTAAATGCAGGACGGCTATCGAAACAGGTGTTATTTCCTGTTGAGCAAGGTGAGTACAACACACTAGTCATACTTTATCCAAGTGCTTTGGTTCATCGAGCTTATCAGCAAATGTCTGATGATCGTTTTAGTGATGAAAGCAAAAAACTGCGTGAAGCGCGTTTTAAAAAGCTACATCAGGAAAAAGAAAGTCGTGAGTATCCAAATTTATTGGTACAAAATTTTGGTGGCTCTAAGCCGCAAAATATTTCACAGCTAAATAGTGACCGCCGTGGTTCGATGTGGTTACTGCCTTCAATTCCACCAACTTGGCAAGGTCAAATTGTAGAATTGCCAAAAGGGCATTCAGTATTTAGTGGCTATTTAACCAACCGTAAAGATGTGAAACCTTTATTACATAAAATCATTGCATTATATCGTAAGGAAGATCGTCAAAATAATGTCGATTTTCGGGATCAACGTGATGAGTTAGTAGCTCAGTTAACCCAACCTATTGTGTTTGAGCCAAATCCTAACCATCTCACACCCTTACTAATGCGGATTTGCTTGATCTTATTAGGGCGACCTGTGCTTGGGTGCGTTACGTAGTTGCCTATTTGAAAATTCATCTTAAACATGACCACCTCCCAACTGCTTACGAATCGTTGCAGGTACCACACAACCATCCAACTCGCATTGTTTTAAATACGCATCAGGTTGTTCAAATGGATCTGGCCATTCATTGATGATGGGCGTGTTCAACGG
>NZ_JACANU010000026.1:0-9060 GCF_030329325.1 Acinetobacter sp. 226-1 | reverse complement strand
GGTAAGCAGAGTTTTTGAAACGTAAGGCCTTTGAATAAGACAAAAGGCTGCCTCATCGCTAACTTTGCAACAGTGCCCTCGCGATGACATCGCCCAGCGGCTGGCCATCATCCTGTGCATCGACCAGGGCGCCCCCGATCTCGGCGAAGGATTTCAGGGTGTCACGCACCACCCCCGCTTCGTCTGCGACCTTTGCATGGCAAATACGCTCCGAAGCACGGTAGAGACGGCCGACGATCCGGTCGTGGGTTTCGACCACTGCGTCGGCCAACATCGCCTGCCATTCCGAGACGCAAACAGCCAAGATCGCAAGCCGCCTGTCCTCCGGGAGATCGCGCATGCCGTCGGCATAATACCGTTCACCCTGCCTGCGCAGACGAGTCACCCGATGGGCAGGAACGCCGGCAAGCAGATCCTCGGGGAGATCGACGCGTTGCAGATATTCGAGCCGGTCGAGCAGCCGGTTGGCCGACGAAGAGTTCGAGCCAGGCTCGAACTGGCGCAGCCACACAAAACGGGTCACCCGATCATCAGCCGTCTCCTCGAGCAATGCCAGCAACTGTTCTCGGATCGACATAGGCAGACGAATGGCGATCCTCGTCTCGATGCGTCGCTCGGCATCGACGAGAGCCGCGGCACAAAGCCGCTCGATCGTGGATGTCGCGGGAAGGACAGTGCGGGTGCGTCGGCACTCGGCTACGAAGCGACGGGCGATATCCTCGTTCGACACCGCCATCTCGGCTTCTCGGAACAACCATTCCTTCAGCTCGCTCGCACCACGTCCGGAGAAGGTGCGGAAGCCGTAGAGCCCCCGTAACTCGGCAAGATGCTCGTGCCGTGTTTCCTCGCGGGCAGCATAGTCTACGAGATCGTCGGCACCCAGGCCAAGCTGCGCTCCGATAAATTCGATGACCTCTGCAGGGATCAGTTCGCCTGGAGCCAGCACCCGGCCGGGATAGCGCAGGACACACAATTGCAGGGCGAAGCCGAACCTGTTGTGAGCGCGCCGACGCAGCCTGATATGCCCAAGGTCTTCATCACTCAGCGTATAGTGCTTGAGCAAATCCGTCTGTGAAGTCGGCAAGCGCAACAGCGCGTCTTTCTGCCGATCGGTTAGAGTGACGCGACGCGGCATACATGTTCCTTTTTCAAAATCTGATAGCGTTCAAGACGCTTTGTTTATGAAGCTGGTTGAGATACATTTCCAGAGGTCAATGCAATCGTGGCCGAAGCGCCGCCTCAAACCAACGTTTGTGATACATGCTGATCGGATATGCCCGCGTCTCCAAAGCCGATGGCTCGCAGTCTCTCGACCTGCAGCACGACACCTTGCGCGCCGCAGGTGTCGAACGGGACAATATCTATGATGATCTTGCTTCCGGCGGTCGTGATGATCGCCCTGGCTTGACTGCCTGCCTCAAGTCATTGCGTGACGGCGATGTGCTGGTGGTCTGGAAGCTCGATCGCCTCGGACGATCGCTTGCCCATCTGGTCAACACGGTGAAGGAGCTGTCAGACCGCAAGATCGGCCTGCGGGTTCTGACTGGAAAGGGCGCTCAGATCGACACCACGACTGCGTCCGGTCGCATGGTGTTCGGAATCTTCGCCACCTTGGCCGAGTTCGAGCGGGATCTGATCCGAGAGCGCACCATGGCGGGTCTCGCCTCCGCGAGAGCGCGCGGTCGCAAGGGCGGACGAAAATTCGCGCTCACCAAAGCTCAGGTGCGTCTCGCGCAAGCCGCCATGGCCCAGCGCGATACTTCAGTTTCCGATCTCTGCAAGGAACTCGGCATCGAGCGCGTCACTCTCTACCGATATGTCGGTCCCAAAGGCGAGCTCAGAGACCATGGAAAGCATGTTCTCGGACTTACGTAGCAACTCGTTTCTTTTCGCAGGTTGAGCCACAGAGGTGGATCAGGAAATTTGAACAACACTTATAAGTGATATTTTGCTCCCCAAATGATGTTATAAACATCAATATATGGAGTATTTTATGACACGTAGACCAAGAAGAAATCATTCAAATGACTTTAAAGCTAAGGTAGCACTTGCTGCGATTAAAGCAGAAAAAACACTTGCTGAATTGAGTGCTGAATTTGATGTTCATCAAAACCAAATTATTGACTGGAAAAATCAACTGATTTCAGCTTCCTCGCAAGCTTTCGATCAATCAAAAGCTCCAACAGAACCACCCATCGATCTAAAAAAACTACATGCAAAAATCGGTGAGCAGGCATTAGAAATTGATTTTTTAGAAGGTGTGTTGAAGAAACTGGGTCGCTTCAACCACAAAAGTTAATCGATGACTCACTTCAGATTTCAGTATCTAAGCAAGCTAAGCTGCTGAAAGTCTCCCGTGGTTGTTATTACTATCGCCCAAAACCTGTGAGTGAATCAGATCTGAAGCTGATGCGCTGTATGGATGAGTTACATATGCAATACCCTTTTGCAGGTAGCCGTATGATGTGTGATTTATTGAATCGTCAAGGACATCATATAGGACGACGTCATACACGTACTTTAATGAAGAAAATGGGCATTAATGCGTTATATCGTAAACCAAATCTAAGTCAGGCCAATCAAGCTCACCGTAAATATCCATATCTGCTCAAAGGATTGGCTATTCAGCGCAGTAATCAAGTGTGGTCTACGGATATAACGTATATCCCTATGGCAAAAGGCTTTGTTTATTTATGTGCTGTGATTGATTGGCATAGCCGCAAGGTACTTGCGCATAGGGTATCGATTAGTATGGAGGTGGATTTTTGTATTTCGGCTTTAAATGAAGCGATTGAAAAATATGGATCACCTGAAATATTGAATACAGACCAAGGCAGTCAGTTCACCAGTGATGCATTTATTGATGTATTGAAATCAAATGGCATTCAAATCAGTATGGATGGTAAAGGTCGATGGGTAGATAATGTGATGGTTGAACGATTATGGCGGAGCGTTAAATATGAAGAGGTGTATCTCAAAGCTTATAGCAGTGTCACAGATGCGAAAAAGCAATTGAGTGCATATTTTGAGTTTTATAATCTGAAACGACCTCATTCGAGTCTAGACAAAATGACACCAAATGAGTTTTACTATGATCAGCTACCCCAACAAAACAAGGTGGCTTAACTAGAGCGGAATATCACTTATAAATACGCTTTTAGTTGTTCAAACAAGTGGAACCACCTCTGTTTGTAATGATATTTTATAAAATTCAATATTAGATCTGCAGAGAAAAACTTATCAAACTAAGTATTGGCTAGTCTTTTTCTTCGAAAAACTTATCAAACGAAGTATTAAGTTAATCTTTTTCTTCAACTTCTTCCTTAAACTCAAACAAATCATTCATCGTACAGTTAAAGTACTTACACAACTTATCGGCGACTGGTAATTCAATACGTACAGCACGGTCATAATACATACTTGTGAGCGTGTTGCGATTGATACCTGTTGCATGCACCACTTCACTTAATTTTAAAATTTTTCTATCGCCCATGAGGCTAGATAACTTACAAGTAATCATATTTAAATTAATTTACAAAAAATAACTTGCTGTGGGTTATTTGAAGTTGTTGACTGAGTAATACTTTGCTAAAATTAACCTACAGCAGGTTATTACAACTTATAGAAAGTATATTTTATCCATTTCAACTAAATTATAACTTTTTAAATATAAGGATTGAACCTGCATTAGATTATTTTGTGGAGATGACCGCCGTGTTACCAAATGAGTTATTGATCAGCCAGCAAGCTCGTGACTTAGGAAATCAATTAATTAAAGAAATGAACATCAATAGAAGTTATGGAATGGCTAATTTTCTTGGAGTAAATACTTGCTATGATAATCATCAGGCTGTACTTATTTGGACATTTCAACTGCTTGAAAGGGAACCTGCCTTAAATGAATTAGCAGAAATTAAAAAATATTTTCTTTTAATCTTTCCAGATAGTGTTTATCAATTAGCCTAAGTTGTTTTTAAAATTAATTTATTAAATAAAAAGCACTAAATCAAAGAAAGCTTTATTTAAAAATACCTATTAATTCAAAAACATACCATTTACTGAATATATGAAGCATAGGTTCCTGCTCTATCACTCACTCGTACTAAAATTACATCGCTCTTTTTACTGATACTAAACAATTTATGTCCACGCCACGTTCTGCGGCTTCGAGGGCTAGTTTTTGTTGAACCACTGAGAACAAGGACAACAAACTGCCTACTATATTTTCCCGGAGAGTGGTGTAGGAACTTTTTCATTATTGCTAATCATATCAGCGACAACATCAGCAACGAGCTCCTCTATTCCTGAGAATGCTTTAGACTGATCCGCATCAAGCCAAGACAATGATGGAAACTCAGCACATCATTCGTTTAAGACCTATTTTAATGACGGCACTGGTCGCAAGTTTAGGTTTTATTCCAATGGCGTTAAACACTGGAATTGGTGCAGAAGTACAACGACCACTAGCAACAGTTGTTATCGGCGGTATTGTATCTTCTACAATTTTAACTTTGTTTGTATTGCCTATTTTATATCAATGGGCGCATGGCTCTGAGAGTAGCAAACAGCAATCCGACGAAATTTAAAATCAAAAAAAGCAGCTTAATTACTAGGTTATGCCTAATTAAGCTGCTTTTAATATTGTATGCCCAACATTTTATTGATAAAGCTTACTGCGCTTCATCCCGACAATTTTCATTTAAAAACTCAAACTCTATCGTTGTATGCGATAAATGATAGGAAGATAATTTAGCTGCAACTTCTTGTTTAAGCCTAATTAATTCTTTAACGTCAAAGTTGTCACTCAGCTCAAGGTGCGCTGTTAAAACGTGACTTTCACCATCTAGTGACCAAAAGTGCATGTGGTGGATACCATTAACTTCAGGAAATTCCATTAGTGATAGTTTAATACGCTTTTGAGTCTCTTTATCGGGTGCAGCTTGAAGAAATAAAACGAGTGTTGATTTCAGGTTTTTGAAAACATTAAACAAGATGAACAGCGTGAACCCTATTGATAAAAGGGGATCTAATATCGGCAGTTCAGCGAACAACAGTACGATAGAGACTATAAGAACGGCAACCCATCCAAGTACATCTTCAAGAAGGTGCCATGTCAGCACTTTCTCATTTAATGTTTCACCCGCTTTTAATTTTAATACAGCATATCCGTTAACGGCAACGCCGAGTATCGCTAGCCCTAACATCCCCTCGACTACAGGCATTTCAGGATTGGACAGCTTTGGAATTGCTTCAAATAAAATCCAAATTGAGCCAATGATTAAAACAATACTGTTTATCAATGCGCCAAAGAGAGTAAGTCTACGATAACCATAACTAAACTTATCTGATGCTTCTTTATCTGAAAAACGACTTAAAATCCACGCAAAACCTATTGAAAGACTATCACCAAGATCGTGAACTGCATCTGCCATTATCGCCGTACTGTTAGTGAGCCAACCACCTATAAATTCGATAATAGTGAATGTCACATTAAGGAAAAATGCCCAACCAATACGGTCATCTTTACCATGTTGATGACTATGATTATGGTTGTGCATTTTGTACCTCTAGTACTTTTCTATTTCTTAGTTTTGATACATTCATATTAATCAAGTGACGTATCAAGCGTTGATATATCCAGCGTTTGAACCCCGACAAGTTAGTCCCTTTTTCGAGATAGAACTCATCAGGGGAATCATAAAGCCCAAAGTCATCATGAATACCTTCTTTTTGAATATAGGTATTTTCTCCACGCCAATCTGTATCTGGTGATGAAAAGCACTTTGTTGCAACACCATAACCACAAAAATCATCTTTTACTTGGTCAAATTTCTCCTGTAGAGAGCTTAAGTATTGCTCATCCAATATAAAGCCCTCTAAGTTTATCCAACGCCCTTCAAAGTAAACTTCTACCCAACTATGAATGATGTATTTAGGTGCTAACCAAAATACATAGCTTGGGATAGCACCTTTTTGTAGTTGCTGGTCTATGGTAAACCCATGAAATCGGCATTGAATGCCTAGTCCACGCAATAGTGCCATTAACAGATTACCCTTAGTATTACATTGTCCATAACCATCTGCTAGCACATCGCTTGCTGCAATATCATCGCTTTCATTATAACCAAAGAAAATCTCATCTTTTACAAACTGATAAGCGGCACCAATTTTGTTGAAGTTATCCAAGTTTTTCCACCTACGTTGATCGATCAAGGATTGGATATCTTTGTGTTCAAAATTAACGATATTCGTATTGTTTAAATATTTCTCAGTCATTTTTTATATATCCTTTTCGTTGCATACTTATACTATAGACTCTATAGTAACTATAGAGTCAAATGTCTGGGGGAAATTGATGAAAATAGGCGAATTGTCAAAAAAATCGGGCTGTTCAATACAAACGATTAGATATTATGAAAGAGAAGGATTTCTGTTAAATCCAAATCGTTCAGAAGGTAATTTCAGGCTGTATGATAGCAAAGCACTTAAACAATTGGAATTCGTAAAGCATTGTCGCAGCCTAGATATATCACTCAATGATATTAAACGTCTTATCGAATTAAAAAATAAGCCAGAAGAAAGCTGCTCTAGCGTTAATGCATTAATTGATCAGCAACTTGCACTAGTGAATAAACGCATGAAAGAATTAAGGGCGCTTAAAGCTGAATTACAACAAATGGCTAGTGCTTGTGGTTCGAACAACCCAACATACTCATTATATTCTGCTGACCATGTAACACGGCAAGTATATTGTTTACTATCCATTTGAAACCCCATAATGTTTTAAGTCTATGTATAAAAGTACGATTTTCACTTAGCAGTACTTAAATAATCACCCCACCACTGCATCATTTCAGTCCGCTGGGCTAAATAGTCAGCGTGATTATAGCTGGCACGGGTACGGTTCTTATCAATATGTGAAAGTTGTGCCTCAATCCAGTTATCCTGGAACAAACCTGAGTCATTCAAAATGGTACTAAAAGTGGAACGTAGTCCATGAGAGGATAATTGATGTTTTCCATAGCCCATCTTACGTATAGCCATATTTAATGTATTAAAATGAATCGGTTGATTATGTTTCCGTGGGCTAGCAAAAATGTACTTTTCACCGTATGACCATTGCATGACGTCTTTTAAAATATCTAAAGCCTGATCTGAAAGTGGAACTAAGAAGTCGGGAATCTCATGGCCTAATATGACTTTTCGTCGAAACTGTTTAATATGCAAGGCAGGTATTTTCCAGACTTTTTCATTTAAATCAAAATGATGAGGCTCAGCCAATAACAATTCAGCCCCTCGCACGCCAGTATGTAATTTGAACAGCAGTGCTTTTTTAATAATCGGATGGGCATCCAATTTTTGTAATTTATACTTAAAATCAGATATATCCTCCGCTTTCAAATACGGATAATTTTTCTTGATTTTACTGTTAATGGCGATTTTATTTAAACCATGCGCGATGTTGAATTCACAATAACCCATCGCTACAGCGTAGTCATAAATTTGGTTCAAATAACTACAAGCTTTCTTGACAGGTTCTTTTACTTGGCGTCCCTCTATTTTTTTGATTACTGAAACCAGGTCATAACGCTTGATGTTTTGAAAAGGTAGATCCTGAAGGTCTGGATAAATATCTTGCTGTAAGCATCTTTCTGCTAACTGTAGTACACCACAGCGGGGTAGATCGTTGAAGGCATTTTTCAGTTTGAACTGTAACCACTCCTCCCCGACCTTACCAAAGGTGATGACATTAGAGGCAGTATCTTGTTCAAAACAGAAATCATTGTCTTTAAAGTCATCTCTGACTTGTCGTGCCTTTTTCAGCGATAAATCAGGATAACGACCTAACTGAATGCGTCGACGTTTTTTAGTTTGTGGATCTGTATAGCGATAGCACCAAGATTTTCTTCCACTCGGCTCAATCTTCAGGCTAAGCCCATCTTCATCGGATAAAAAACTGGTTTTTTCCTTACAATGAGCTTGGCGAACTTTAATTTCAGTAAGACTCATGGAATTTAAATGAAACCTAACAATGGGTTGATTGGATCAATTATATCAAAATAGAACGCTTTATGTATGATGCGTACACTACGCATCATATATATTTGTAATATATTGTTTTATATATTTAATATTTTAAGTATTTGTATTTTAGTAACCATTATAAGTACCACCTCTTCTTTAAGTTCCCAACAACTCACTTTTTCTGTCATCAATGTTAAATAAGTCTTGTGCTTTAAATTCTTAGATGACCTCCTCTACCCTTTATTATCATTTTTATAAAAGTAACTATATGTACTCATTAAAATTTGTAGAGCTCAAAAACAAAAAAGACCGCTATATAGCAGTCTTTTAACTTAATTAAATAATAATTAATTCATTTTCATCATAAGTGCATAAGCATCACGTTTGTTTTGACGCAATGATTCTATCTCGGACTTCGTCAGCTGTTTTACGAGAGTTGAGGATATACTTTGCTTCCCACTCTGTGAGCCTTTCGAAATCGTACCCGTAAATCGATTTCCACCATGCTTCAAGATTACCATATACATCCCTCAATTGCTGAAGAGTTTCTTTACTTAGAGCTAATTGTGATGAGTATTGTTTACCCGTCAGTGCATATGCTCCAATAACTTTATTCGTCCCAGTTGTTTCAATATGACCTTTTAATGCTGCAAAAGTACCACCTTGGGTCTGGGTATCATCAACAATAATAACACATTTATCATTGTTTATTGTCCCATCAAATGCTGGTGGGTTGGCTAATCTATGCCACCCATCACCGCCAGTTCTTGATACTTTTATAGCTTGAACTATATTCGTATCAACTTCAAGCCCAAGTTTCTTTGCTATAACTGCTGAAGTAGCTAAAGGAATCATATTACGACCGACTGCTTCCTCAGCATGTACAGGTACTATAATAGTTTCCCGACCATCGATAATTCTTTCTAGTTCAGCAATCGCCTCATCCGAAACTAAATCTGGCACTGTTGCAAAGTTAGCGATGAGGCAGCCTTTTGTCTTATTCAAAGGCCTTACGTTTCAAAAACTCTGCTTACC
>NZ_JACANU010000025.1:0-9886 GCF_030329325.1 Acinetobacter sp. 226-1 | reverse complement strand
GTGGGAGTACTTATGGGAGGATTACCCTGTCTTTTTTAGTTGTATGTATGTTTTAAAAAGTAGTATATTTTTTATAAACAATCTCACAATTACTGAGTTTGTATTTGTTCACGCAATCCTCCATTCCAATCACTTCGGCATTTTTTTCAGAATAAGAGTTTGATTGGAAAAATGTTTTCTGACCATTTAAACCATATCTAAGATTCAGTTGGAATGTACCATCTGGAAGTTGTCCTTTAGTAATCACTGTACCAGGCTCTTTGTCTTTTGTGTATCCAGAAACACTAGAAATAAGTTCGGAACATCTTCTTTGGTTCTCATTTATTTGTTTGCACTCTTTTGCTGCCGAGCGCATAGCCAGTTCACGAGATGTGGCTGTATAGATGGAGAATATGCCATTTTTCGGGTCGTAAGCAACACCAGCATACCAATATTGAGGCTTATAACTACTGCTATTTCCCCCCCAACCGCATACACTACCGTCAACTGTCTGGCAGTAACCTTGGGTAGGGTTTGCTTGAACTAGTGGACTAAGACTGAGCAATCCAATTACACTTAAAGAAGCAAAAATATAATACTTCATCTTCATTCCCTAAATTATTGTGTTTTAATTAAAAAAAATATGTCTAAATCAGGTAATTAACCCGAATAGCGGATAAGAAATTGCCTTAAAAAAATAGGAGGCTGAAATCCAGTAGTTGAATTACCAAACTAAACCTTAAGCTTTAGTCCACATGTCTAATAATATCGAATTATTCTGCGTGGTTGATGACTTTTTTCTTAAATTTGCAGCAACTTATTGGAAATTCCTAAAACAAAGCCCTAGCTATCCAAAAACCCGATAGGGACAATTTTTTCCCCCCTCAAAAATCATCTTTATCTCCATTTGGTACAAGTGCTCTCAATTTAATAATTTCAAAGCTCTTATTCAAATTATGAAATTATTTGCTCAAACAGAATTAGGATTAATACAAAATCTCCTCAGAGTCTAAAGATAAATAATTTTATAGATTTTTGAAAAAAATTTTCTTTTATTTAAAATTGAACTAAAAAGAAAATAACCAAGATATTATATAAATTGTTAAATTTTCACATTTTTTATATTTTATATAAAATCAAAATATGAAAGAATAGCTCAATATTTGCTCGCTAAATGGTTTTTATTAATCCATAGTAAATATTACAAACACACTTGTTAAGGTGGGTACTTTTAAATAACGATTAGCAAGAGTGTTTTATTTATATTAATTTTTTATATTTCAATTACTTGTTTTTAGGATTAGTTAACTAGAGGGAAAGCAATGTTATTAAAAAAGAGTTTATTAGCACTTTTAATAGGGGCATCTGTATTTTTGACTGCCTGTGGTGGAAGCGATTCAGACGATTCTGAACCAACAACTCCTAAACCTACTGAACCCAAACCAGTTGAATCAACAGTTCAAACTGAAGCAACTTTGACCAGTGAAAAAGCAAATATTGCTGTATTTGGTAACGTCGATAAAAAGTACTTTACTGAAGCAACTTTGGCTACAGGAAATGGTGTTTTACTTTTAGATGATCCTCAATTAAATTCAGTCGGCTTTGCATTAGATTTAAAATCAAAGGCAACTGATTTGAATGCATTTTCAGCAGCACAATTAGAAAGCTATATGAAAATATTAAGAGATCATGGTGCCACCGTTAATGTTTTAGTAAATAAAACATCTAAAAATGCGCAAGGCAATGTTACAAATATAACTTTAGATGTAGATTTTAAAAATGTAGAAACTCTAAATAGAGTTCGTGAAGTTTTATTGCTTGCAATTAATGAAGGTAAATCTATTAGCTTACCAACAACTGTTACAGCAAAAGATACTAAACAGCGTTTAAACTTAGCTTTTTGGCTCGAAAATGGTACAGGTTTTGTATGGGGGAACAGTTATGCTGTAAATCAGGCAACGGCGATTGAAAAGCAATATGGTGATTTGAATATAGCAAGTGCATTGAGTAGTAATGCAAAATTGCAAGTTAAAACAATAACGAACAGTTTTACTCAAAATGCTCAGGGTTCAAATGCAGTTGATATTTTATGGAATATTGATTCTTCAGGTTCAATGTATGAAGAGCAAAAAAATCTAGCAAATGGTGCTTCACAATTCTTTACTGCTTTAAATAAAGCAGGTATTGATTATCGTTTAGCTGTAAACACACAGGATGCCTACGATTGTCAAAATTTAAGAACTTTAAGTGATCAAAAGTCGGTATTTATTGATCGTAAAACTCTAAATGCAGAAGAGGAATGGAAAAAACTAGCCCAACCAGGTACAAGTGATTCTGCCACAGAAACAGGTTTCTACTGTGTGCGTGAAGCAAATCTTACAAATTTTGATCGTACAAATGCGAAAAACTTGATTGTATTTGTTTCAGATGAGCCTGAAAATGAAACAGTAAATCAAGCTCGACCAATACGTAGTAATGGTTACCAAGCTCGAGATTTTGCAGACTATAAGAATTACTTCTTGAAAACGGGAGCAACTTATTTTTCTATCGTAGGTACAGCTAATTCAATTCGTAATACATTTGCAGATAATTATCCAGGCTATCAGGATAAAGCATGGGGATGCCGTGGTGATGGTGGTTCGGCAGAGGGTGGAGCACATTTTAAAGAAATTTCTCGCGTAACAGGTGGAAGTTCAGCATCTATTTGTGCAAATGCGAGTAGTTGGAATGTTATGTTTAGTGAGATTATTAAAGCTGCATCAGGTTTAGCAAGTAGTTTTACATTAACTCAATTGCCAATACCATCAACAGTTACTGTCAATGTATCTGGTAAAAATGTACAGCGCGACTTAACACATCAGAATGGTTTTGATTTGGTTTATAGTGCAACAGGTGCAACGATTGTGTTCTATGGTGAAGCTTTACCTACAGCAAATAAAAAAGTAGATGTGAGCTATAAATATTTAAATAAATAAAAAATAGTAAAAACAGGTTCAAATGAACCTGTTTTTTGATTTTATTTATTTTAAAGTAATTAGTGCATAAGTATCTTTTATAGGAAAAGATATGAACTAAAAAACATTTATCTATCCATGTTTGTTTGGATTAGCTTTATTTACTCAGTTTAGTTTTGCAAATCCAACAAATCGATATTATCAACTTGTAGATGGTAGTGTTTGCGGTACGAGAGGGGGATACTGGTATGTAGGAGTTGCATAAAATCCAAATAGGGTTATATGGTCATTTATATTGCAAATAAACGTGATTTGGCTGCTAGATCTGCCGAAAAAGAATGTAAAAACATAATACAACTAACTTAGATGTTCTATTCAATAAACAAAAAAATTGTTAGCGTACATGGTTATACCGCTGATATAATTCAACTTGTTGTCACAAAATGACAAATATCAGTTTAATTTAAGGTATTGTCAATAGACTTTCTTTCCTGCAACCTTCTTTTCTGAGGGGGATATTAAAGATGTTGAAATAAATATAGACTGACAAATTGTTCAATTATTTACGCCCAGTATACCTCATATATTTTGTAGTAAACTCCTAATAGATTCTCCCATAATTTAATTAAAATATAGATTAAAAAGAGGTGTAATTTAAAAATACACCTCAAAATATAAATAGTCCTTGAAATCGAATGCAACTGTTGATTATTAGAACAGTATAATCTTATTCAGAAATTGAAAAATCATCTACTTTATTGTTTTTAAAATATATACTTAATTGTCTTTGTTTACCCTCTTGTAATGCCTGATTAGTATTTCCTATATTTCCATAACCAATAGTACTTAAGGCTGAGCTTAATAATGCATTTGATTTTGTTTCTCCCTCCCTATAAGAGAAATAGTCTGGTCCAGATCCACTAGATGTCTGGTAGTTAGGTTTTCCAAAAATTCTAATAACTTCTTCAGAAGTAGTTATACCCTTTTTCAGGTTTGCTTTTACATAACTCATATCATATTTACTGTCACCTCCTATGCCTAAGATACGAGTATTATCTTGTATTGTTTGGCAACCAATAAAGGGTATAGAAAATATACTAATTAGTAAAAAACGAGATAATTCTTTTTTCATAATAGACCTATAATTAGTAAATACATGTGTTAATTACATTTACCATAAGTAAGTATATGGTATTCAAAATACCCTTATACCATAAATGAATATCTTCCTGATTAATATCAATACTTTTATAAAATTTGATGAAGTAGGAGCTGTTGAGAATCAATATGAGTCAAGTACATTTGTACAAAGATAAATCAAGCTTGGAGAAATGTAAGCAAATGGTCAAGGCATAATCCTCAATAGTGTTTTATCAAACGATTTAAAGTCAGAAAAAAAATGGGCATACTCAAGAAAAATTGATATTAGTTGGCTTATAGTAAATAATTCAATTTTTATAAAACCAACTTAATATGCTTTAAGCGATCATCTTGAATGAGATCATCTAATTCATCTTCTAAATCTTCAATCTTACCGTTGAGAGAAAAAATAGAGTTTTTTAAACGTTCATTTTCAGGAGTATCAGGGGGGGGTAATTGATTAAAAATCTCTAATAATTCGCTACGATGAGTACGTAACCTTTCAATGTCACTTTCAAGAGCCATCCTTGGTGTTCACAGAGCAAGTAAACTTTGTTCATAGTCTTTGAGTTCTTCACAACTCATTACCGCTAATTCAGCTTTTGTTCTCATGGTTTAAAATCCGTTTTGCTATGTAGAGCTTTAAAAATCCGTTTTGCTGTTTCCTCTCTGACACTTTTCGGATCTCGTAAGATGCCGCCAATCCAAAGGGCAAAAGTAGGATAATCAGGAAAATTACTCAGGTCTGATAGCTCAGAAAGTTGAGATAAAATCGTGCTGTACTTATTAATTTGAGCATCAGATAGATTGCAGAACATATCTATGGTTTTTGTATCCCTTGTTGGTGCTGTGAGTTTTGGCTTGGGTTTTTCTTTTACGGTGAATTTAAAGCCGACAACAGAACGCCCTTTTTTAATTGGATTATAGTCAACTGTTACATCGGTAAACTCATTAATTTCATCTAATGAGCTTTTCAAGACTCTTCGTTTTAAGTTTCTCAAATCTTTATAAGATTCTGGTAGACCAAACTCTGTAAACATTTCATCTAGTGTTAATTCAAAGCCATTTTTTGCCTGATTTTTTTTTGCTAAATGGTAAAAGTCTATTGAGTAGTCTTTTTTTAATTTCAAAACTACATCTTTTTTATAACGAGTGTATGGATTGTATTTATCTAAAATTTTTAACATTACTAAAATAATAGATGTAAACCTTAAAGATATCCCTGCATCCTCGTAAGTAGCATCAATGACCCAGTTAGAGTAAACCTTTTTCCCTTTATCATTAATGTATGAAAAAGACCGATCTACTAGTTTTTTTGACGCATTCTCAATTTGTTTATAAGCAGAATTGACCTTGATACCACAGTCATCAGCAAATTGTTGAGCAGATATTAAGATTTGATCTTGCTCACTTGCATCGATATTTCTAGCAATCGGAGAAGCCATAATTAAAATTCTTTTTTCATCTACAGACATGCTTTTAAAGCATTCAGTAACTTTATTTTGAATAGCCATTGTTGTTACTGGATAAGATTTCTCATAACTATTTTCTTTATTCATTCAGATATCAAACCTTATAAAAAATGAACATGATTTTTGTACCCTCATGAGAAAACAATGTACACCAACAAACATAAGGGTACAAGAATTTATTTGTACCCTTTATCATGCTATTTGTACCCTTTAATCATGCTATTTGTACCCTTTTAAACGATAAAATCATGCTATTTGTACCCTTTATCATGCTATTTGTACCCTTTTAAAGGTTGAAACCCTTGCTATATAAGGCTCTTAGAGGAGCTAAAAGCTTTTAAAAGCTTTTTAAAAGTATAAAAGGGAATCTTGTTCAAATTCGGGCTATAAAAACTGCCCTTGGTACTCGCTAAAGCTCGTACTCTATTGAAGCTCGTTTCTCTCGCTTCGTTGGGGCAGTTTTTTTCTTAATTTATCGAGTATTCAAAAAGCAAAAGCATGAATAATGCATTCGCTTCGCTCATGCTTTTTGAAAAGCAAAAGCTTCATTGTGACGCTCGTAGGCACTCGCTAAGCACAATCTACTGTAATTCAGTAAAAACGGTTTTTCAGAGGGGAATTAAGCGAACTTTCATTGTGACGCTCGTAGACACTCGCTAAATGCTCTCATTTGCGTTCTAAGCAATTTTATTTCAATCAACTATAGTTTCCCTATATTTTTAGTTAAATCCTCTAAAACCCCCATTTTTTTGCGTTTAAATGGGGGTTACCAAGGCATGTAGTCAGGATTATTATCAAAATCTGGTTTTTTGGGTTCATTTTTTTGCTGTTTTTCTTGGTCTTCACGTTTTGAAAATGCTAAAAGGTCGGGTGCTCGTTTTTCTTGCTCATCACGTTGTTCTTGTTCTTCATGCAACTGCTGTTCTCTAGATTCACGATCTTTTCGGTCATTTTCAAGCTGTAGAGCTGTTTTTCGGTCAAACTCTTGCTGCACTTCCATTTTAACGCTTTTTGTAAAATCTGCATGCAATTTTTGGATTTTCAGTTCTTCCATATCTTCTGCGTATAGTCGCTTTTGTTTTTCACCATTTTGAGGACTAAAATATTTATTTCCATAATCATCTTCTTCAAATATATAACTATTTCTGATTTCCATGCGTTGAATGCGAATATATTCTTGATATTCATTTTCTCTACGTGATATTTCTGAAAGTTGATGATCTATATTTAAAATTTGATCATTCAGTTTGCGTTGTTTAACTCTAATGTTGGTTTCGTTAAATTTTTCAAAAGACTTTTTAGGCAGGTGCAACTGATTTTCTTCTGTCCATTTACTTAACTGGTTAGAATATCTCTCTTTTTTTTCTGTTTCACTAAGACCAGAGATATGCTTTTGGCGATCTAGTTGGGTGTTGTGTTGGTCGATTAGATCATTGATTTGATTGATCCATTTTGTTTTAAAAAATAAAGGCTCTTTTTTGTGTAGTTCTGATATTTCAGAACTCATTGTGTCTAATTCTGTTGTTAATTTTGATAATTCTTCGTTTTGGAATTCAGAAAGCTTCTGAGAAATTTTTCCTAAATATTCAGCTTCAGACTGTTGGAATTGAAGTTCACTTCGTACTTTTTGCACAAGATCCTCAGATACTTTAATGTTTTCATCAAGTGCAATGACCTTTTTGATTTCTAAATTACGTCGCTTAATCTCATCATTTTTCAGACTAATCTTTGTAAATATTCCTCGTCTCCGTAGGTATGTGGCTTGAGGACCCTCGTGCTGAGTGGCTTCTAGGTCACTTTCCTGGTCTTCATAACTTCTGTGATCGACACGTTCATCAAATCCATTTTTTTCCAGGTGGTGATTGCATAATTCTGCAAATAACTCTCGCCAGTGGTTTACTGTTTCTGTGCCATTGTCACGACTGAAGTCTCTATATTTTTTTGCTGAAAAGTCACCATGCTCATTAATACTTCGGGTGGTGAACATGATGTGTGCATGGTAATTGCGTTCATCACTTCCGTTGCCTGTATGAGGTGCATGAATAGCAGCGTCAACGATGACACCGTATTTTTTAACGAGGTCTTGGCAAAGTTCATTAAGCATGTTTTTACGCTGTTCAGCGTTTAACTCACTTGGAAATGCAATCTCAAATTCTCTTGCAAGTAAGGCATCTTTTCTACGTTCAACTTTTTCGACTTCGTTCCAAAGGATCTGGCGATTGAGTAACTCAGTATTTGTATTATCAGGAGCATAGATTTCTGTAAATTCAACACCTGTTTTTTTTGTATAGTCTTGTTCTTTTCCATAGAAATCACATACCAGTTTTTCACCTGAACGATATGCAGCACAAGCAACGGCTGAACGTCCATTACTTCTACTCATCGTTTTAACTGAAAAATGATATATCGCCATGTTGCTTTTGCTCTTAAATTTGGTTTACCAAATTTCACCAACCTGTATAGGTTGGTCAGGGGATTACAAAGGGGATTTACCCCTTGTCGCACCGTTGAACTTTGTTCAATGGCTAAGTGCGCCCTTCGGGAAAACCACGATAGCATGGGATGTCTTGAATTTCAATTCAAACAGACCTATGCTTGAGGGGGATTCCTTGATACGGTGATGGTATGAGTGTTGATAATTTAGAGCAAAAAATTGCAAAGCAAGAAGAACGCTTAAGACAGCTAAAAGAACAGAAAAAAGCTGCCATTGCACGTGAAAAAAAGAAAGTTTCTGATCAGCAAAGAAAAGATGATACTAGACGTAAAATTCTACTGGGAGCTTGGGCTTTAAATAAATTAAAAAATGATGAATCGTTTAAGCAGAAACTAGCCGATTTTGAGCAATTTTTAAATACGGAAAATAAGACCGAAGAAAATAGGCAGAAAGATAAAGATCTTTTTAATGGCGTTATTTGGGATAAGACCTAAATTTCGCATAAGGTGTATTATGTTAATTTTAGCGAAACTCAATAATAAATTATTTCTTCTTTGGCTTCATGCATGAGGGTTTTGATAGGCTCACTGGCTGGTTTAAATTGTGTGCCTTAGCTCCCTGTTCTAAAAGGGCCTTTAAACTTTTTTCAGAATTTTTAGGCTGCTTATTTTGAGCATTCTTCTTTGGCTGTGGTGGCGATGCTTTTTTCTGAGCTTTTACTGACTGCTCAACTTTATTTTGTTTACTTGTAGGCTTGTTTATTACGGCTGTTTTTAGAGACTTTAGCCATGAGTATGCGTGAGGATCTAACTTCAATAAATGTTCAATCATTTCATTACGTTTAGCTTTATCCATCTTAGAGATAATGCTTTTAAGATCAGCATTAATTGATTGATTTGTTGCACCTCGTTCACTAGCTTTTTCATACCACTCATGCCCAAGTGTATATTGATACGTTTCCATATAAATAGCGCCTAATAAAGTACAAGGACGATAATTATCTGGAGTTAAATTATGAGCTTTGGATGCATTATCAATGGCGACGTTAACCTTGCGAAGATCACGTCTAACTCCACCAAGAGTAGTGAAATACGCAGATAATAATTTTTTATCCTTGATACCATTAGTGGAAATTTTTTCTAAAAATTCTTCTGCTTCAACACTTTCCTTACACTTTCTTAATTGACTGCTAGCATTAATAGCATTCCAAATGTTCTTGGTGTTCTTTGCATATTCCTGCAAATAATAATTAGCTTCTAATCGATGAAATTTATGACGAACTTTGGCAGTAAAGAATTTTTTACCTATTGTATTTAACCAAACAGCCTCATCTTGAGAAAGTCTTGTTTCATTTTCTAGCTTATTCAAAATTTCAGAAAGCTCTGTAGGTGATGCCCCTGATAGATATTCATTAATGTCGTATTTTTTTAGTAATGCTTTTTCTTTTTGTTTTGCAATATAAACAGGATCTGACTCAAGCAACTTTTGTTTTTCAATAGCTTCCAGTCTCAACTTCTCCTGACGAATTTTTTCCTCAGCTACTCTTTCTAATTCAACTTTATGTCTAATTTTTTTCTGAAAGTCTGGCAGGAAACCGCTTAAAGATCTGAGCATATACTCATGAATATATACTTCTTCAAATTTACTTAGGCTTTGTTTTTCTTCATATTTTTTTATAATGTCTTTTAAACGGCTAGGTATTAAAAGATCTGACTTTAATGGATCTAAAAAATATTGTTGGCACAAATTTAAGAGTTTGCTCTCGAAAGTATCTAAATCTTTATCAGTAACTTTTGCCTGTAACAGTAAAGCCTTTCCCTCAGTCATAATAGAAATCTTATTCGAATCAAAAAATTACCTCAGTATAAAGAAAAAATGTCTGTATCTCACTTATGTTTATTTCCCAT
>NZ_JACANU010000024.1:0-11216 GCF_030329325.1 Acinetobacter sp. 226-1 | reverse complement strand
GCTGATGGTAGTGTGGGGTTACCCATGTGAGAGTAAGTCATCGCCAGCTTTTAAATCTAAAAGCCCCCTCAAAGCGAGGGGGCTTTTTTTATGAGAGAAGGAAAGCGAAAATTAGAAAATAATACAGCATAAAGGAAGATTGTTTATTTATATTTTTTAAATTAAAAATCATATATTTACTATTTTTATATATCTATAAATTTTTATTATCCCTATGTCTAATTGCTCATAAACTTTGTCTTGCGTATATTGCGCCGACCTTGAATTTTACTTGAAAATTCATGTGAGAAATCTGGACAAGTACTCATGGGAGATGAGAACGATGACAATGGAAAACATAGATATTAATTCTGTAGTCGATAAGGCGAAATTTACCCCGTTTCACTTCAATGTAGTGGCTTGGTGCTTATTGATTATTTTATTTGATGGATATGACTTAGCAATTAATGGAGTAGTGTTACCTTTATTAATGCAAGATTGGGGTTTAAGTGCAGTACAAGCAGGGATGCTTGCGAGTACTGCATTAGCAGGCATGATGTTTGGCGCAATGTTTTTTGGCTCTTTGGCTGATAAAATTGGGCGTAAAAAAGTCATTATGATCTGTATTGTGTTATTTAGTGGTTTAACATTTGCTGGAGGCTTTGCCTCAAATCCAACTGAATTTGCAATTTTACGTTTTTTAGCAGGTTTAGGTATTGGCGGCGTAATGCCAAACTTGGTTGCATTAACTTCTGAATATGCACCAATTAAAATGCGCAGTACATTAGTAACAACAATGTTTAGTGGTTATGCAGTGGGTGGCGTCATGGCTGCTTTATTAGGTTCATGGTTTACTCCTAGTTTTGGTTGGCAAGTGATGTTCTTTATTGCTGGTATTCCTTTATTTTTATTACCTGTGATTTGGAAGTTCTTACCTGAATCTTTAGCATTTATTGTGAAAGAAAATAAGCAAGAAAAAGCGCGTAGTATTGTGCGCCGTCTTGCACCAAATTTAACTGTCACTCAAAAGACGACTTTTACTTTGCCAAAAGTTGAGGTGCCTGAAGCAGCGAATGTGGTTAGTTTATTTCGTCGTGGACGTGCAACAAATACGCTTTTGTTTTGGTTAGCATTTTTTACATGTTTATTGACAATGTATGCCTTGAGTAGCTGGTTGCCAAAATTGATGATGGCAGCAGGTTATTCAATGGATAATAGCTTGATGTTCATGATGGTGATGAATGTCGGAGCAGTTGTTGGGATTGTGGGAGGAGGGATTTTGGCTGATCGTTTCCATCTGAAACCTGTATTAATGTGTTTAGGAATTATGGGGGCGATTGTAATGAGCTTGATGGGCTTTCAATCCAACCAATTTCTTTTATATATTTTAGTCTTTTTAGCTGGTGCAGCATCTATTGGCTCACAAATGCTGTTGTATAGTTATGTTGCACAATATTATCCATTGGCAATTCGCTCTACAGGAATTGGCTGGTCTTCTGCAATTGGTCGTATGGGTGCGATTGTTGGACCTATTTTAATTGGTGGTTTACTCGGAATGAGTTTACCTGCGCATTTTAACTTTATGGCTGTTGGTTTACCTGTTCTCATTACTGCAATTGCTGTCGCTTTAATTATGAATGATGATGAGTCTGAAAAAATTAATGCAAGTGCATCAGTAGTTGCCAAAGTTTAATGATCTGATTCTTATAAAGTTTTTATTTATTAAAATTGATGAATAAAAAAATCTCCCCTAGTTCTTAGAATAGGGGAGATTTTATTTTTAAAACAAAAATTAGATAGAGAATGAAGATCCACAACCGCAAGTTGTTGTTGCGTTTGGATTATCAACAATAAAGCGAGAACCTTCTAAGCCTTCAATATAATCAACTTTTGAACCAACTAGATATTGGTAACTTAAGGAGTCAACTAACATTTTGACATCGCCATTTATAAATTCTGCATCATCTTCATTCATATTTTCTGCAAAATTAAAACCATAAGAAAAGCCAGAACATCCACCACCTGTTACATAGACACGTAACATTAAATCCTGATTACCTTCGCTATCACGAAGTTGGCGAACTTTATTTGCAGCGTTGTCTGTGAGCTCAAGTGCTTGGGCATTCATGCGATTGTTCCTCAAATTCAAATGGCTTAAATGAAAAGACCATATATTTAGTATAGCATACTCAATATATGGTCAGTGAGTCGACTTTAAAGTAAAATCAGACTAAATTTATCGGATTTAAACTAAAATTATTTATAGTTCTCATCTTGTAATGCACATTCAAAGTTTTTAGGGTCATTTTTACAGCGGAATTGCCATAAAAGTTTCATCATTGGTTTGCTATAGACGCCTTGTTTGGTCAAACTAATTCGTGATTCACGCATTAATTTTTGATAACCAGCTTTGTCTGATTCAGGTACTTGCATCCAGTATTTAGCAGGAATATCAGCTTTCATTTTACCAATGATCGTAAATGCACGAGGCAGCTGTGAACGTACCCAATCACGTGATTTTTGACCAAAACCTGCTGGGAATTTATCAGTGCGAATAATTAAATTACCTGTGACCTGTAAGATCGGATAATTCACAATCGCACCTTTTGAGCCCAGACCTTTATGCAACTCTAAAGGTTTAAACACGGCTGCTGGAGCACCAATAATATCAACTTGTCCATTATTAAACTTTGCTCCAAAGTTTGTGACATCAGCACTAACGGCTTGTGCACCTACTTGTTGCACCATGATTTTTTGTGCTTGGTCATAGTCTAAAACTGCAATTTTTTTACCTGCTGCTTTCGCAACAGTATTAATATTACGGTCATTTACCATGAGGAAGGCATCACCTACAGGAATGACACCGACGACTTCATATTGACCATTGACCATATGTTTAGCAAAGTTTGGAGATGTTAAACCTTGCATGATTTTAACAGCAAGATTGAGGTCGGGGATGGCACCAATAGCATCAAGTGATCCTGTAAAGTTATTGAATTGGCGACCACGCATACCTGTGACACTGATACCATCACATTTACCTGCTTTAAAATCTTCTGCGATAACACCTTCGTTTTGATTTACTTTGAGTTCAATATCAGCGCCCCAAGCTTTTGCAGCAAGCTGATAATCTTTCATTAAATTAAAAACATCACCATTTTTACCCACCAAATCAAATACACAGATGACTTGTTTTGCCTGAGCAGTTGACACCGCTGCACATAAGCCTGCTGTAACTAAGAGCATCTTAGACCATTGCATTTTATTTTTTCCTTTCCATGATCAATTTATTGTTTTGTTCTATGTTGAATTGAATATTTTTTTCATTCAAAAATAGAACTAGGTTGATATTGCTGGCTTAAATTCTGCATTTTTTATTGGATATACTTTTCAACGAAGCAAAAAATAAATCAGCTTAAAATATCAATTTTATACAAGATTAAGACTTAATCATTGATTCAACAATGACTTAAATGACAGAAAATAAAATTAAAAAAACCCAGAACGAATTCTGGGTTTTTCTTTTTAAATCAATATTATTCGCCAGCTAAAGAGCATTCGAAGTTCGCTTTATCGACAGAACAACGTGCTTTTTTCAATACTGACATCATTGCAGGGTCATAAACGCCCATTTTTGTTAACTCTAAACGACCATCACGCATCATTTTTTGATATTTCAATTTATCATCAGCAGTTAAATTTACTTTGTATTTTGCTGGAATTGATGATTCTAAACGGCTAATCATAGCAAAACTTTTTGGTAAGTTTTTAATGAAGTAGTCACGTGATTTTTGACCAAATCCTGCTGGGAATTTCTCTGGACGAATCAAGAAATCAGCCGTAATTTGCATCACTGGGAAGTTAAATACAGCACCATTGGTACCTAAACCTTTGTTTAATTCTAAAGGTTTATAAGCATATGCTGGTGCGCCAATCATATCAACTTGACCGTTATTAAATTTCGCAGCAAAGTTTGAGATATCTGAAATAACCGCTTGTGCACCTACACGTTGTACAATGACTTTTTGAGCTTGGTCATAGCCAAGAACAGCAAACTTTTTACCTGCCGCTTTTTCAATTGAGTCAATATTTTTATCACGTACAAAAATGAAAGCTGAACCTAGTGGTGCAATACCAGCAACTTCATATTTTTTGCCGCCTAAGTTTGATACCATTTTGCCAGCATTACGAGCATCTAAAGCAAAAGTAATTGCTTTTTGTGCAATACCGTTACTTGGTACACCACCTAAAGAATCGATTGAACCAACGAATTTGTTATACTGACGTGCGCGCATTGCTGTCATGAATACGCCATCACATTTACCTGCTTTAAAGTCGTTATCAGCAACAGCTTCATCTTGTTTAGGGATTAAGTTAACATCAGCACCCCAGCCTTTAGCAGCAAGAGCCCATTCTTGTGCCATTTGGAAAGATTCACCAGATTTACCTAATAAGTCAAATACACAAATATCAATTGCTGCATTTGCAGTTGTTGTGCTTAAACCTATGATTGTTGTTGCAGCAGCTAAAGCTATTTTTTTCATATTTTGATCCTTGTCAATTATACGTCCATAATTGGAGTTTCTTTTAAACGCAATCTTAATCAAATTTTTTTAAAAAAAATAGAGCTTTTACTCCATTTTTTTGTATATATTCTACCATTGCATTATTTTATTTTTCACAGTAATAGTAAGCAGTTGTAAAAAATTATTGTGAAATAAGTTTTTGTATTTTATTCACTTTTGTTTGAAATTTTACGCTTATCACAATTAAAGCATTTAAAAAAACAAAAAATGATATAAAAAATTGAATGTCTTCGTATATTTCTTATTACAAGTAAATATGTTTTGACTTACATTGTTTCAAGTTAAAATCTGTCAAAAGCTAAAAAATTCATGACAGATTTATGAAGAGAACAAAAAAGTAGACAAATTTTTCAGCTTTATTCGTCAGGTAAAGAGCATTCAAAGTTGGTACGATCCACAGTACAACGTGCTTTTTTGAGTACAGACATCATGGTTGCATCGTATACACCACGTTCAATAAGTTCGATACGTACTTCTCTTAATAATTTTTGGTATTTGATTTCATCTTCTTTTGAAATATTAAGTTTATATTTGGCTGGGATTTCTGCTTCTAAACGTTCAATCAATTTAAAGGTTTGTGGCATTCTTTTTAAAGACCAAGCCCGTGATTGGCTGCCAAAATTATTTGGAAATTGATCGGCTTTAATAATAACATCAGCTGTGACATGCATGACAGGATAAGTAAACATCGCACCTTTCGCGCCTAAGCCTTTTTGGATTTCTAAAGGTTTAAAGGCATAAGCTGGTGCTGGTACTGAATCAACTTCACCTGAATTAAATCTTTTTACAAAGTTAGATAAATCAGAGGGAACACCGATCGCCCCCACACGATCTACAGCAGCTTTTTGAGCGATATCATAGTGTAAATACGCAAACTTAATCCCTTTTGCTTTGTCAAATGAGTCAATTTTGCGATCACGAACAAAAATATAAGCCATGCCTAAAGGGCTGATGCCTGCTAATTCATATTTTACGCCATTTTTAACAGACACGAGGCGCTTATCATTACGTTTATCTAGCGCATAAGCAATCGCTTTTTGTGCAATAGCATAAGTAGGAACACTGCCTACAGCATCAATTGAACCGCCAAACTTATTGTATTCACGTGAACGCATTGAAGTCATTGCAACGGCATCACATTTGTCAGTTTTGAAGTCATTATCTGCTTGTTCTTCTGTTTTATAAGGAATTAAATTGATATCTGCTCCCCAAGCTTTAGCAGCCAA
The DNA here is from genome assembly GCF_030329325.1 of Acinetobacter sp. 226-1. Classification (NCBI taxonomy): domain Bacteria; kingdom Pseudomonadati; phylum Pseudomonadota; class Gammaproteobacteria; order Moraxellales; family Moraxellaceae; genus Acinetobacter; species Acinetobacter sp. 226-1. The sequence goes on along the minus strand of NZ_JACANU010000024.1, from coordinate 5,425 downwards.
AGCCCATTCTTCCATAACTTTGTATGATTCACCTGCTTTACCTAAAAGATCAAATACACAGACATTTTGTTTTGCTTGTACTGTAGGAGACATAAAAATGCCGAAAGTACAGGCTAAAAATAAATTTCTTTTCATTTTTATTCCCTAAACTTTTATCCAATTGAATTCATAAGTTTTTATCTGTTTTAACATAATAATGTGATAATGATCAAATATTAAACGCTGAATGGTCAATATAATTTCATAATGAGAGCTTCAATACCTGACAAGATCATTTTGGATATATTGAATAATCAATAGATTTTTTTATTAAAGATCATTTTTTTGTTTTTAATATGCTGATTTATATTGTTTTTAATTTTAAAAAAATGTTGTAAATATTGACATGAAAAATATTAAATCAATTTTAAATCACTTGAAGATTGTTTAAATAATATTCATTAAATCGAAATATATAAATTGCACACTAGAAACATAATTTATAGCGATTAGAGAATATAAATGCATCTTCCAAATAAAAAAAGTACGTTGGTTATTTTAGCATTATCAGTGACTTTGACAGCATGTAATGATGATAAAGATAATGTGACAGTCATTACACCACCCACTCAAAATAAAAATTTAGAGCTGAATATCGTACATATTAATGACCATCACTCTCATTTAGACGAAGATAAAGATGGCTTTACATTAAAAATGAATGTTGGCAAAGGCGATGAAGAATTTAATGCAAGTAAAGGTGGCTTTGCACGTGTGGCTGCTTTTATTCATCAAGTTCAAGCAGAAAAGAAAAATGTTTTTAAGATGCATGCAGGCGATGCAACAACAGGCGATTTATATTATAACTTGACAGAGGGTAAGGCAGATGCAGATGCTATGAATAGCGTTTGTTTTGATACTTTTACACCAGGAAATCATGAATTTGACTCAACTGATGCAGGTTTGAAAAAGTTTATAGATTTTTTAGATCAAGGCACTTGTGAAAATAAAACAAAAATTTTATCTGCTAATGTGACTTTTGGTGCATCTTCACCTTTATACCAAACACAACGCATTCAAAAATCACAAATTTTTGAAAAAGATGGTGTAAAGTTTGCTGTAATTGGATTAACCATCGCAAATAAAACAAAAAACTCTTCACAACCAAATACAGATACCTTATTTGCTGATGAAATTGAAACAGCACAAAAAGAAATAAATCAATTAAAAGCGCAGGGCATTCATAATATTATTTTACAAACTCATGTTGGATATGATTTAGACCAAAAATTAGCGACATCTTTGACGGATGTAGATGTCATTATTGGCGGAGATTCACATACTTTATTAGGTCCAAAAATTTTGGAAAAATATAGTTTAAGCCCAGAAGGTGATTATCCGACCCAACTTAAAAATAAAAATGGGGATTTGGTGTGTATTGCACAGGCATGGGAATATAGCAATATTGTTGGTGAATTAAACGTAAAATTTAATCCTAAAGGTCAAATAGAAAGTTGTAGTGGTACACCGCATGTATTACTCGGTGATGATATTAAACGCACAGTTGATATTCAAAAGTACAATGAAAATTTAAAAAAATACAATCAAAATAAAAATATAGAACAACAAAAAGCCTATACACGTAGTGAAATTATCAATGTCTCTGAAAATGAGAAAAATATCATTAAAAATCAGATAAAAATAGATCAAGCACCATTAGATTTTATACAACCAGACTCTAAAACATTAAGTCTTTTAAAACCTTATCAGATTCAAAAACAAAAATTTGCAGAAGAAGTGGTTGGACAGGCTACGGATAATCTTTGTTCTCGTCGTGTACCAGGAACACAACGTGATGTAGGACGCTCAACTTTAGGTGATATTTGTAATAAAAATAGCCATGTTGATCAACATGGTGGCGATATTCAACAAATAATTGCTGAAGCTTTCTTGCAACAAGGTAAAGCATTTTTTGGAGCAGATATTTCTTTCCAAAACGGTGGTGGTGTACGAGAAGATGTTGCACAAGGTGATGTTACTGTAGGGAAAATTTATAACGTTTTACCGTTTAAAAATACCTTAGTACAGCTCAATATGACAGGTACAGAAGTCAAAGCAACGCTAGAGGATGCGATTGATAGCGTCGTTGTACAAAATAATACAGGAAGCTACCCTTATACAGGTGGGCTGCGTTGGAACGTTGATTTTAATAAAAATAAAGGACAACGTTTAAGTCAAATACAAGTACGTAATGCAACAGGAAAATATGAAGCATTAGATTTGAATAAAACTTATAAAATCGTGACGATTGATTTTTTAGCAAATGGTAAAGATGGCTATACCACTCTAAGCACAATTACAGGTGCACGTCGTACGAATGTGGGTTTAGATTATGCGGAAGCATTTTTGAAATATACGCAAGCTTTGTCAGGGCAAACAGGGCAAAAGAAAATTAATAAATTATCAACTGAAAATTACAGTACCCAACTTTTTGTAGATAAAGCCAAATAAAAAAAAATGTGTACAAAAATCCTGCTTTGTCAGGATTTTTGTATTTATACAGAAAAAAACTTGAAGTTTGAAAAATGAGCAATTAAGATAACGCCAAAATCAGCCATTGTGGCTTTGATCAATAATGATTCCAATTGAAATTTAACCTTTATTCATCTTGTACGTTGCCTTTGACAAGAGATATCTTCACACTTAACTGGTTGCAGGATGACCATAATATCTTGATTTAACCCGCCATTTATTTGATCCAAAACAGCAGAATTGTATTTGGAATATTCGGGAGAAAAATCATGTTGTTAACTGTAGTTATGCACTTTGGTTTGCAATAAAACCATATAAAACTGAACGCTTTAAATTGCGTGAAAAATTTAAAAACTTTTTAAAGAATATAAATGCTTTCAGTACGTTGTTTTAATGAAAAATGACGCGCGTACTGACATTTAAAAAATTGTTAGTGAAAATATGAATAAATATGTAAATCAACCTTTTGCCAATGATGTGCAACAAGGTGAGATGGAGAGTTTTACTGAAATTCATCCATTGGCGAAGCTATGGGCTTTTCGTTTTTTAGTTGAATTAGGTGGTGCAAAAGAGTTTATTTCAGACAATTGTTTTAATAATCAGTGGATTGCAAAACAGTTGGGCTTTTCTGAACCTTTGTTAAATGATCAATTTAACGAGCAAGCTGCCTATCAAGAACTTAAACAGCTTCATCAAAATATTGAACAGCAGCATTTAAATCAGCCATTTCAATTTAGTGAAGAATTACAATTTAATCTTAAATTATTACAACAGCTTTTAGATTTAAATGATGTTGAAAGTCTGATTTTAGGTTTTGTGATTTTACTCAATAGCGAACAGCTTTTAGATGATATTGCAGATACATTGGGCGAGTTAACAGCGTCTAAAACCTTACGTGCATTAGCGATTGTGTTGGATGTGCCTTATGAAGAAATTCGTCAAGCACTCTCTACACAAGGGCGATTACATCGTAGTGGTTTAGTCAGTTTACAGCAGTATTACCGTAATTATTTACGTATTAAATTAAGTTTAGTCTCAAATCAATTGGTGGATAAATTACTGGTTAAAGCCAATGATGTGATGGATTTATTCACAGGTACGATTAATAAAAGTGATAGGGCTGAACTTACGATTCAAGATTATCCTCATCTACAAAAAGATTTAAATTTATTGCTGGCTTATTTAAAACAAGTCAAAAATACCAAACAAAAAGGTGTAAATATCTTCCTTTATGGAAGCTCAGGTACAGGTAAAACGCAGCTATGTAAAGTCTTAGCTGCTGAGTTAGCGGTACAACTTTTTGAAATTTCTTATGAAGATGCGGATGGTGATGCCATTTCTGCAACAGGGCGTTTATGTGCTTATCGTGCAGCACAATGTATTTTTGACAGCCAATCTGCTTTATTGATGTTTGATGAAGTTGAAGATGTATTTAATGATACTGAAAATGGAATGGGAATGAAAAGTACTGCCCAGAGTCGTAAGGCTTGGGTAAATCGTATTTTAGAGCAAAACCAAACACCTACAATTTGGGTGTCTAATTCTGATCAGCTTGATCCTGCATTTATTCGTCGCTTTGATATGGTCTTGGAAATAAAAGTACCGCCGAAAAAGCAACGTATGAACTTTATTGTTAAACAATGCGGTCATGAATTAGATCCAATGTATCAAGAAGCATTTTCAAATATCGAACAGCTTTCACCTGCGATTTTAAATCGTAGTTATAAAGTTGCGAAAATGGCAAAAATGCACAATGACGATTTAGCGCTACCCAATAGTATGACGAAATTAATTTCAAATACATTAAAGGCGCAAGGTTTTCGTGCAGTTAAATTACAAGACAGTAATGCTTTGCCACAATTTTATGACCTGAGTTATATCAATACACCCTCTAACTTAAAAGACATTGCCACAGGAATTCAACGCCATGGCTTTGGTCGTTTATGTTTATATGGTGCATCAGGTACAGGTAAAACGGCATTTGCACGTTGGTTGGCTGAATTCATTGACCAGCCTTTGCTGATCAAGAGAGGCTCTGACTTAATTTCACCTTGGGTTGGGCAAACTGAACAAAACTTAGCACAAGCTTTCGCTGAAGCTGAAGAGCAGCAAGCCGTATTATTGTTAGACGAAGTTGACAGCTTATTACAAGATCGTCGACAAGCAAGTAAGTCTTGGGAAATTTCACAAGTAAACGAGTTCTTGGTTCAAATGGAAAGTTTTAACGGGATTGTTGTTGCAACAACCAACCGTTTTGAAGAATTAGACCAAGCTGCTTTACGTCGTTTCGATTTTAAAATGCACTTTGATTTTTTAACCTACGCACAGCGTTTTGCTTTATTGGAAAATGTTTGCCAACAATTAAATCTTGAAATAGACGAAGCTCAAATTAAAACACAGCTACAAGGATTAAATCGTCTTTGTGCAGGAGACTTTGCTGTCATTGTCCGTCAAGCGTGTTTTCAGCCCTTCAAAAATGTAAATGCTGTACTACAACACTTACATGAAGAAATGGCTGTTAAATATAAAACTTCACAAAGTATTGGATTTACCGCATCAAATTGATGCGGTTTTTCTTTTTTAATCGAAAATTAAAAAATGTGGACTAAATTTTCAGCAGTGATAATGAAAAATAAATTACCAAAATGCTTTAATTGTGAAAAAAATAATTAAAATTGATTAAAAAATAGATAAAAAAACATTTTTTTAATGATTTTCGTAGAAAAAACACCCATACAATAAAAAACTTTAAAAAAAGGGGTTGCGTCGTATGTGAAATACTGTAGAATGCACATCCATCGGCGGTGATGAGGATTAAAACTTCTGATAAAACAATGACTTGGTTGAATTGATTGAGTTGGGTTTTAGAAGGAAGGGTTAAAAATAATTTTCATTATTAGTTGACTTTCTAGAG
>NZ_JACANU010000023.1:0-11569 GCF_030329325.1 Acinetobacter sp. 226-1 | reverse complement strand
ATTTCAAAGTGTACTGATGAGTACACTTTGAATGGGTTCTAACACCCGAATTTCGTATATGAGATTTTATGTTAAATAAGATGGAACTTAGACAAAATTTTATTAATAGTTATGCATTCTGCACAGTTAGTTTTAGACCTAAAGCATTTACTACACGATTAATCGTATCAAAACGAGGTGCTGAATCTTGACGGAGTGCTTTGTAAAGTGCTTCACGTCCAATTCCTGCTTCTTTAGCGATTTGAGTCATACCACGAGCTTTAGCAATTACACCAAGTGCATGAGCTAGTTCAGCAGGGTCATTCTCTTCAAGAACCATATTAAGATACATTACAATATCTTCTTCACTCTTAAGTGCTTCTGCCATGTCAAAGCTAGGTAGATCAGCTATTTTAACCATTTTTCAATCCTCTAAAGATTTTGATAAATCAACAGCTCGTTCTATATCCTTTTGCTGTGTAGATTTATCACCACCTCCAAGCATCACAATGATTACATCACCATGTTTGATGTAATACATGCGCCAACCTGGTCCGAAGAACTCTCGCATTTCCCAAACACCTTCTTGAAGATGCTTTACATCGCCCCAATTACCACGCTGAACCTTATCTAATCTTCGATTCAGTTTAAGACGGGTCATACTGTCTTTAATGCTATCTAGCCATTCATCAAATTCAGGGAGACGTTTAATCTCGGTCATGAAAGTTCCTCTTTATTGTATTCGATCGAATACACAACATTATAATGAATATATTTTATGAGTAAATGAAATAATAAGAATATATTTTATCAATTGATTATTTAATAACCTATGTTCTTGGCAAAAGGTATCAAACCTGCTCATAAAAAAGCCGACTTGTTTCTAAGTCGGCTTTTTACTGTTTTTGAAGTCAGTCAAAATTTTATAACTATATGAAAAACAATAATATTTTAAATTGCGTTTCGTATAAGCTCTATTATGTTAAATAATTAAGGATAAAAGCTTTATTACTAAATAGAACAGTTGCTTAAAGCAGTATAGAGTTAAGTTTGCATTTTAATATCAAGTTGTCTTTCAGCACCGATAATCACCATACGAATCCCATTTTCAAAAATGTCATCCGCATTCATATTTTGTAAGGTATTCACTCCTTGGAGCATGAGTGGATATATAGTTGGATCGGCTTCGAATGGTGGGTCTGATCTTATTTCTTCTTGCTGCTCCTCAAGGACCCACCCAACAATAAACCTTCCTAATGTCATAAGTAATGCAACTGCTTCAACAGGAGAAAACCCAGCATGAGATAACAGCGCAACTTGGGCCTCAATCGTGTTGAAATGTCCTTGACTGGGGCTAGTTCTTGCATGTAGACGAGCACCATCACGGTAAGCTAGTAGTGCTCGACGAAAGCTTACAGAATTAGCGAGCAACCAATCTTGCCATGTCATCCCATCGATGGGTAAAGAAACTAAATGGTGTTCATTTATAATGGTTTCCGCCATTGCTTCCATTAACAAGGATTTATTCTTGAAATGCCAATATAGAGTTGGAGATTTAATACCCAATCGTTGAGCTAGCTTGCGTGTGGTTATTGAATCTATGCCTTCTTCATTCAACATATCCAATGCGGTACGCAGGACTATTTCACGTGTCAGACGTTGAGGTGCAATATCTTTTTTACTCATAAATCTATCACTGATAGGGAGTGTGTGAGAGAATATTAATTCTATCATTGCTAGAGAAGGCATTTGTGAAGAAATCATTGAGCGTGATTTTAATCACTATATTTCTGGATGCTGTTGGGATTGGTTTAATTATGCCGATCTTGCCTGAATTATTACGGTCATTGGCTGGAGCTGAAGCAGGCGGTGTTCACTATGGTGCTTTATTAGCTGTGTATGCTCTGATGCAGTTCATTTTTGCACCTATCCTTGGAGCGTTGAGTGACCGATTTGGACGTCGACCTGTATTAATTATTTCAATTGCTGGTGCAACGGCTGATTATCTCCTAATGGCTGCTGCTCCTTCTCTATTGTGGCTATATATTGGTCGTATTTTTGCGGGAATTACAGGTGCCAACATGGCTGTTGCAACAGCTTATGTTTCAGATATTACTCCAGCCCATGAGCGTGCAAAAAGGTTTGGTCTCCTTGGAGCTGTCTTTGGTATTGGGTTTATAGCGGGTCCGGTAATAGGTGGAGTTTTGGGTGAATGGAACTTACATGCACCGTTCTTTGCTGCTGCTTTTATGAATGGGATTAATTTAATAATGACAGCAGTCTTATTAAAAGAATCAAAACACAGCAATAAAATGACTGAGAAGGTTCAGGAGCAATCAATATTAAAGAAATTATCCTATTTGATCACTCAACCTAATATGGCTCCATTGCTTGGTATCTTTTTAATTATCACATTGGTTTCACAAGTCCCCGCAACTTTATGGGTTATCTATGGGCAGGATCGTTATGGCTGGAGTATATTTATTGCAGGTGTTTCCCTTGCTAGTTATGGAATATGCCATTCTATTGCACAGGCTTTTGCTATCGCCCCTATGGTAAAGAGGTTTGGAGAGAAAAATACGTTGTTATGTGGAATAGCTTGCGATGCAATTGGTTTACTTCTTTTATCTATTGCTGTTGAAGAATGGGTGCCTTTTGCGTTGTTACCATTGTTTGCCCTTGGTGGAGTAGCCGCTCCTGCTTTGCAAGCAATGATGTCCAGAGGTATTAGTGATGAAAGACAAGGTGAATTACAAGGGCTATTAAGCAGTTTTAATAGTCTGGGGGCTATAATTGGTCCTGTATTAGTTACTAGCCTCTATTTTATGACTCAGGCATCAGCTCCTGGAATGGTATGGGCATTAGCTGCAATACTTTATGTAATCACCCTACCCTTATTGCTTAAGTATCGCCTGAATAAATATTCTGGAGTTCCATAAAATATTTAATTTATTGGTTTAAAAACTAATGGATTCTATAGTTTATCTAAAATTAACATAATACACGTTATACGCAATGCTTTTTAAATTGTGTTATAATTCAATGTGTTGATACTTGTTTTATAGCCCATTCACCCTCGAATGGGCTTTTTTTATGATTGTTCATGTTCCACGATCAATAACTGAACAATGTTCCACGGTTTTAATAAGCTCTGGTGAACAATCACTTGCTTTGCTCTTGGGCTTTTTGGCGCTGATCCTTCTCCTTTTTAAAGGCTCGTTGATCCATAATGCTGGCTATAATCATGATAGGAATCCCGATAAATAGAAATGCAATGCCTTGTAGGATCTCTTTCAGTTTTTTCATACGTAATGCTCCTTGGAGAGCTTAGTCCTCATTGAATACCGCACTCAGTACTCGGCCAAATAAGCTACGTTTTTTAGGTTGTGGCACTGCCACATTTTGCAACGTGGCATGCTGTAGCGTTTGGCTGTGGTGTGCTGTAGTTTCTTGCTGTGGCACTGCCACGTTTTCTACAATATTTAATTCATTATTCTTTTTATTATCATTGTCTTGTTGTGTTGTCGCATGCTGTGGCATATCGGTGTCGCATGCCGTAGCATCTTGTTGTGGCGCTGCCGTGGCGGGTGCAACAGTTTTTAACTCAATAAGCGTCTGCATACGGTCGATTTGCTGCATTAAACGCTCTTCACGTTCTTGGTATTTTTTAACTTCATTTTCTAAATGAATAATGAGTTTTTTTGTAGATTCATCGCTATCTGATGTAGAAGATTCAATTTGTTGAGATGTTTGCTCTGGCTCCCCAAAGCATCTAATCACTTCCGAAAGGTCAAATTGACCATCACTAGAGCGTGATAAACGCCCATTACGTACAGCTCTGTAAATGGTTGACCTATCAATATGAAATTTTTTAGATACTTCACTTAGCGATAACTTAGCCATTTACTGTGTCCTTTTTATTTGATGGCATGTATCCCACTTTTTTTAGGTATGGGGCTAGTTCTTTGATTTTTTCAGAGTCTTGTAGCATCTCAGCAATACGTACAGCAAACTGTTGGTAGCTTTCTGTACCTTGAGAATATTTCCCCATTTCAGGTAATTCTGAAAGCTTATTAGCAAACATATGACGTTGAGCATCCGTCATTTTTGAAAAAAGATCTAGCGTGTTTGGATCTCGCTTATCTGCTATTGGTTGATTCGTTTTCTTTTGTTTGAAGGCGAATGAAAAACCTGAAATAGCACGACCTTTTTTATGTTGCTCATATTTAACGGTAATATCAGAAAGCTCATTAATTTGTTTAATAGCAATATCTAAAACACGTCTTTTAAAAGCCTCCATACGATCATATTCATTAACTCCTATACCTAATTGGCTACGGAATTTATTCAACTCATATATAGGTGTTTTGCCTACAGACTTCCATTGCATTAACAACTCATAGAGTCGTACAGCATAAACGCTTTTAAAATCGGCAGTTTTTTTAAGATGGTAACTAGTAAAATATTGTTCAAAGCCATCTATTTTTGTGACATGTTCAATTACAACACGAGTTAATGTTACTAGTATGCGACCTTCACCTTTTCGATAATTAGCATCTTGAATCCAACGACTTTTTGTTAAAGTTCCATCTTCATTGGTAATAGTAAATTGTCTTTTAAATAAAGAATCTTCTGCCTCAACTAAAGCTAAATAAGCAGCATCAGGTGAAACATTAAAGGCTGTAGCATATCTACTAGCATTTAGTTCTAATGGTTCTTCTGCTGATAATCCTTGACCTGTTTCACGAGCATCGACAATAGCGAGCTGTAATAGGCGAGTTTCACTTAAAGTAAGTGTCTGTAAGGCTTGAACAAGTTTATTTGATTTTACGACTAAGTCGGCCATATCATTCTATTTAGCAACGGTTTTATTATGTTGTTATAACAACATAATAAATATTTGTTGTCAAATTCCGAGGAAACGTTGCTATATAACCGAGGAAACGTTGCTATATAACCGAGGAAACGTTGCTATATAACCGAGGAAACGTTGCTATATGTTCCTTGAAAGCACTGTAGACTAAGGCTTTCAGACCATTTAAAAACATTTAAAAGTATTAAAAATAATTAAAAGCCCAAGTCATGAAAAATTGCCCTTGGTTTTCGCTTCGTTTCACTCGCTCAAACTCTATTGAATCTCGCTTTCGCTCGATTCGTCGGGGCAATTTTTTGCAAATACCTTCTAAAATTATGTAAAAAGCAAAAGCAACTATGACTTCGCTTCGCTCAAAAGCTTTTTTTACTCGCTTCGCTCGATCTAGGTGCAAATACCTGCATGTGATTTACGCTTATTTAGGCTTCTCAGCCTAAAAAGCTGTTTTTCAGAAAGTCTAGGCGCGACTTTTCAATGTTCGCTCGTAGACACTCACTTTATGAAAGTTAAGTTTAATGCAAAAAAAAATTCAGAAACTAAACAAATGAAATCATGAAAAATTTAAATTCTGTAAGCTCATTTTTTTGATCAAAAATGAGGTTCTTTGTGAGCTTGTTAACAAAAAATGAAAATCAATATATCTTGTTAGATTCAAGTATTAATTATTTAGATTCAACAGCATATTTATCATTAATATTTTTAAATGGTGAAGAATTAACACTGAAAAGCACTCATCTTTTAAGTGTTGGGTATACTTTTATCTATTATATTAAAGACAATCAAAGCATAAAAATACATATAAATCCGAGTTCTGAACAAACAATTCATAAACTACAGCTTCTTTTTGACGAAGCTTTGAATTATGAATTAAGTTTTGAATAACCCCCATTATCCCTTACCGCCACGTGATGCTTCACTTATAACTACAGAGGTATTTGTTTCTGTTAGCCTCGTAAATTTTGGTGTCTTTCTTGCTGCTTTGATTGACCCTGAAGACTGAATGTTTATCGCTGTAGAACGCTAAGGGCTTAACTGGATACAGGCTTAAGCTCAATACTCTGCATGTGATTTTCACTCTTTTAGGCTTCACTGCCTAAAAAAACGGTTTTTCAGAGGGTCTAGACGCGAATTTTGGTGGTTCGCTCGTAGACACTCGCTCTATAACACCATGGTTTTTTTAACTATATTTATCTTTATGTTTTATAATTTCTATTGTGCATAAAGGTTTTTCATCTTTTGACCAAGTTGCTAGTCCTTGAATCACATCAACAAATAACTTTTCACGGTTAAAATAATTATCTTGATATTTCTTAACTTCATTGAATATCTTGGTATTTTTTACTTTATCTACAAAATTTTTATTATTTATGATTCTATTTTTAATTTGATCCGGCGTACTTTGGCTGATATCAATGTTAAGTTGTTTAAATGCTGCCAAAACCGCCCCACCTAACTCATATTTACGTTGATTCTCTATATTTCGTTTCCTTTGAGCTTCTGAGAGGGTTTTGGCTGTTTTCCTTAGTACCTCCCGTCTATGCTCATTTTCGAGGCGTATACGGTCATCCAAGGCTGCTTTCTCGAGCTTTTGGTAGGATTGTAAAGCTCGATCAAGACGAAAGAATGTTTCCTGATCTTGCTCTTTTTCAAGTAACTGCAAAATTTCGATTTCATTCGCCAAAAGCGGCTGCTTGTTGCTTTGTTTAAGTTGTATTTGGGTTATCAGTCGCTGTCTTTGTTCAAATTGAACTTTTTCCCGATGGACGATTTTTAACAAGCGCAGGTCTTTTTCATCTAATTCATCATATTCTTTACTATGCAGAATGGTGTTGGCTCGTTGCTGGTTTTTTTTGAGAAAATCTAGATTCATTAGAAATTCTTCTAATTCGAATAAATCTTTTGATGAGAGTACTTTCGCTGGTCTTCCACGAGTCGCCATTGCATTCTCCGCAGGTATAAAAAGGGCACAATTTTTATGATTTCAGACATTATATGCTGGCACGGGAAGAATTAAATAAAATGTGGGAACATTTTATTTAATTCTTAAGCTCGTTTCCGTGTTTTTAATTCGATATAATTACTACGCAATTATATCGAATTAAAAACACTACTCCTCGTGCTCCGCAGGCTCTGCGAGGCTGCACGAATTTGAAGGTGGACACATGTTCTACTGCAACCTGGAACATACCGTAAAAACAGCCGTGAAAACTCGCTCCGGCAAAGTTAAGAATGCAGCCACAGCCAAGAACAGGTTCCACTACATCACGCGGACCTCGCATTTCAGACACTACAAAGAAAGCGCAGCGGAACAGATCGAGTTTGTGAAATCCGGCAACATGCCGAGTTTTGCCGAAGGTAAGCCGGCAGAGTTCTGGCAGGCAGCCGATGTTTATGAACGCAGCAATGGGCGAACTTGTTCCAGCCTGGTAGTGGCTTTTCCAAAGGAATTAAATCAAGCACAAAGGATTGAACTGGCCGAGCAGTTTATTGCCGAATTTGCCGACCGTTACCGCTATCCCTTCACCTGTGCCATTCATAACCATGCGGGTTCGATTGGCGGCATTGAGCAGCCGCACCTACATTTCATGTATAGCGAGCGGCATGTGGATGACATCGAGCGGACAGCAGAGCAGTTTTTTAAGCGATACAACCCGAAACAGCCTGAAAAAGGCGGTGCTCAGAAATTGACGGCTGATGTCCTGGGCATGGGGAAAGCTCAGTTGCAGCTGTATCGGCAGAAGACGGAAGAACTTATCAATGCAAGTTTGGCACAGTATGCACCGACCAAGACCGTGGAAATCCGTGGCATCCCGGTTGAAGTTCCAAGCTTTGTCAGCTGCCTTTCCCATCGTGATTACAACAAAAAGCACGGCACGCAGTTAAAAGATGTGCCTGTGATGAACAAGGCGGTGCGTTTTGCACGGAAAAATGAACCAGAATTATTGGCCAAGCAGCAAGAAATGATCGAGGAGATCAAGCGGATTCGTGCTGAAAATAATTATGAGCTGTATCGATCACATTATGAGGCAGAACTGAGTAAACAGAAGCAGTTGGAACAAGAACAGCAGCAAATACAGGAAAGAACTAGAGGCTATGATGGCCCGAGTTTTTGGTAGGTTTATACGTTCAAACCTGAACTTGTACGTTAAAGCGTACAAGTCTACTGTTCTTCATTCTCGTCATCTGTATATTCAAACAGGTCATTCATGTTGCAATCGAAATACTTGCATAACTTATCAGCTACCGATAATTCTATCCGAATAGCCCTGTCGTAATAGAGTGCAGTCAATGTATTTCGATTGATTCCAGTAGCATTGACTACGTCACTGATTTTCAGAATCTTACGCTCGCCCATTAGGGAAGACAACTTGCAGTTAATCATAATATCTTTTAGTAAAAAAAAATAACCTGCTGTAGGTTGTTTTTTTGTTGCAATAGTGGAACTGGTTTGGTAAATTATAACCTACAGCAGGTTATAATTTGTCTTTATAGGTAGATTTAACCTCTAATTTGAAATTATACAGGGTGAAGCTACTAAATCAAAGTTTACAGCTTACATCACCCTCATTCATATAGTTGAGGAGAAAGTGAATGTTATATAACCGAGAACTTTGGATCAGTGAACAAACAAGGCTAGTTGGACGTCAATTATTAAGAGAGCTGAATATCCAAAGGGGATACGGGATTGCTGAATTTTTAGCTGTAAACCATTGTTATGACAATCAGGAGGCATTTTTGGTTTGGCTTGATCAGCAGTTGGCGAAGTATCCTGACGGGGTCGAGATTGAGCAAATTAAACAGAATTTTTTTGGACACTTTCCTGAGTCTTACTACAGTCTGTGCTAGCTTATTAATGTGATGATACGTAGGGAGCTTTAGCTCCCTTTTTTCATTTCGGATAAGAGATTTTATGTTAAATTTTTTGGTTCTTTGCACTTTAGCGTGAAGATTGTTACGATATGGACTCATCCATGAGATAACCCGCACATGAGCGCTACCAAGAAAGCAGACAAGTAAGCCGCAGCAACCTTCGTTTTCGGTTGTTGCGGCGTTCTCAAGAACCTAGTTGCTCTGCAAGAGCGCCGCCAAATTCTTAACTTAAGGAGATGGCTTCGTGCGCTCAAAAGATTTTTCTTGGCGGTATTCTCTTCCCGCCACGCTATTGCTGTTATCACCATTCGATTTGCTGGCGTCACTGGGCATGGATATGTACCTGCCCGTGGTGCCTTTCATGGCGGATGCACTTGGGTCCGGTGCAGGGACGATCCAGCTGACGTTGACGGCATACCTGGTTTTGCTTGGAGCCGGACAGCTTCTCTTCGGCCCACTGTCGGATCGGCTGGGTCGCCGCCCCGTTTTACTTGGTGGCGGGATTGCCTATATTGCGGCTTCATTCGGCCTCACCGTAGTTTCATCGCCAGAACTTTTTCTGAGCTTCCGCGTTCTTCAGGCCTGCGGCGCTTCGGCATGTCTCGTTTCCACTTTCGCGACGGTACGCGACATCTATTCGGGCCGTGAGGAAAGCAACGTCATCTATGGCTTGCTCGGCTCTATGCTTGCGATGGTTCCTGCGATAGGCCCACTGCTAGGAGCGCTGGTCGACGCGTGGCTCGGATGGCGCGCAATCTTCGGCTTGCTAGGGATGGCAATGATAGGCGCTGTTATCGCAGCCTGGCGACTCTGGCCAGAGACTCGGCGGCACCGGACGGCAGACCTACAGTGGTCGCAGCTATTGACTCCTGTGAAACACCTGAACTTCTGGCTGTACACGCTCTGTTACAGCGCGGGGATGGGCAGCTTTTTCGTCTTTTTCTCGACCGCCCCCTGGCTAATGATGGGGAGGCAAGGGTTATCGCAACTTAGCTTCAGCTTGCTATTTGCTACAGTGGCCATCGCTATGATGGCTACAGCGCGAATCATGGGACGACTGATTCCCCGGTGGGGAAGCCTGAAGACCTTACGAGTGGGAATGGGGTGTCTGATGGCGGGAGCGCTGTTGCTCGCTGTTGGCGAGACATTGGCACCGGTCTCGGTGCTTGGCTTCATCGCCCCGATGTGGCTCGTGGGTGTTGGTATCGCCACTGCGGTATCGGTGGCACCCAATGCCGCTCTTCGAGGTTTCGATCATATCGCTGGGACCGCTACAGCAGTCTACTTCTGTTTGGGTGGACTACTGTTAGGGATTATCGGGACACTCATTATTACGCTTTTATCGACTGGTACCACCTGGCCGATCATCGCTTATTGCCTCATCCTCGCAACAGCAGTGCTTTGTCTGTCCTGCATCAATCCCAACAGACGCCATCTCAGCCAAGAAGAACATGATGCCTTGGCGCTACAAGGCACCGATAGCGCGCAATCGGTCCATGATCATGACTAGCGCTGATGTTTGGAGCCTGTTCTGGAAGGGCTTTTCGCCAGCGTCTCATGGGCTTCTAGATGAACAGACTTTGCTGATCCGTCTTACACACGACGAGGAGCATACGCCAATTTGTAGCCGATGCGATTGCCCTTGTTTCCTGGTACATGACATCAATTGGCGCCGAGTTCGCGAGTCACCAATTATGCAGTATCGCGTCGAGTTGGATGTACCTGTGCGGCGGCTGCGTTGTCCACAATGCGGTCCAACCAGAGAGCGGATCGATTGGCTACCACCGCGCTCCCGTATTACGCAATCATTGCGCAACTGGATTGAGAAATTAGTACAGATGCTGCCCGTCAGTCATGTTGCCAATCTTTTGGGCTTGCATTGGCATACAGTCAAGACTATTGACATGGAGCGGCTCAAACGTGATTTGCACGAGCCAGATCGAAGTCGATTGCGCCGCCTGATGATGGACGAATTCGCCTTGCACAAGGGTCATCGCTACGCCACGGTGGTCGCCTGTGCCGACACCCAGCAAGTGGTGTGGATTGGCGAGGGCCGCTCGCGTGAGGCGATCCGGCCGTTCTTCGAGTGGTTAGGCGATGCCCGGAACCAGATCGAGGCAGTGGCCATGGACATGAACTCAGCCTTCGATCTTGAAGTGAAGGCCCAGTGCCCCAACGCGGTGGTGGTCTACGACCTGTTCCATGTGGTGGCTAAGTATGGCCGCGAAGTGATGGATAGAGTGCGAGTTGATCAGGCCAATCAACTGCGAGATGACAAGGTCGCCCGCAAGGTGATCAAAAGCAGCCGTTGGATACTGTTACGCAATGCTGACAACCTTGAGCCCGAGCAGGCGGTCAAGCTGGACGAACTCCTGGCCGCCAATGCGTTCTTGACTACGGTGTACGTGCTCAAGGACCAACTTAAGACGCTATGGTTTGCGGAAAGCGAGACGACGGCCAGAAGCGCCTGGCGGGAATGGGCCGGCATGGCCCTCGGTAGCGGAATTGATGCTTTGGTACGATTTGCCAAGAAGCTGGAGCCATATATGGAGGGTATCGTTTCCAGTGCCCTCCACCGGCTGAACACCAGCGTGCTGGAGGGCATGAACAACCGGATCAAAGTCATTAAGCGGATGGCCTATGGATACCGCGACACGGACTACTTCTTCCTCAAGATCCGTGCTGCATTTCCCGGCAAAGTGCGATGAACTAATTTTTTATATCAAAATTTCAAAGTGTACTGATGAGTACACTTTGAATGGGTTCTAATACCCGAATTTCGTATATGAGATTTTATGTTAAATTTTTTATATCAAAATTTCAAAGTGTACTGATGAGTACACTTTG
>NZ_JACANU010000022.1:0-14022 GCF_030329325.1 Acinetobacter sp. 226-1 | reverse complement strand
TTTGTTGCACAAACCTATCTGTAAAGGCTTTTTCAGCGATATAATTTTCAAATGAAGAAGCCTACACACAAAATCTACCGCACAACCAATTGGCCCGCATATAACCGAGCACTCATGAGTCGCGGAAATATTGCCATTTGGTTTGATCCTGCTACGCAATGGTATGCTCCATCAAAAGGCAAACAAGGGCGAAATCAAACCTACTCCGACGCAGCTATCCAATGCTGCTTAATGATTAAATCCTTATTTCGTCTTTCTGTATGCATGGTGACTGGCTTTGTCCAAAGCTTGATTAAACTTTGCGGATTAGATTGGACAGCTCTGGATTATTCAACCATTCGCAGAAGACAAAAGCATATTGATATTCAAATTAGCTATGAAAAGAGTTGCAATGGACTGCATCTACTCGTAGACTCTACAGGCATGAAGTTTCTAGGTGAGGGCGAATGGAAACGCAAGAAACATGGAGCTGAATATCGTCGCCAATGGCGTAAACTACATATTGGTATAGATGCCAAAACCCTACAAATACGCGCTATTCAGCTCACAACCAATAATGTCAGTGATTCACAGGTGCTTGGTGATTTACTTAATCAGATTCCACAAGATGAGCAGATTGACTCTGTTTATACCGATGGAGCTTATGACACCAAGCAATGCCGTCAGGTCATTGCAGATCGGCAAGCGCATGCGGTGATTCCACCTAGAAAAAATGCGAAACCATGGAAAGATACAAAGAGTAGCTCGCTAGAGCGAAATGAATTACTTCGAACAGTTAAACATTTAGGCAGGACATTATGGAAAAAATGGTCAGGCTATCATCGCCGCAGTTTGGTGGAAACCAAGATGCATTGCATCAAATTATTAGGCGATAAATTAATGGCAAGAAGCTTTCCTAGTCAGGTGAATGAGATCCATGCACGTGTAGCAGTCCTTAACAGATTTACGGAATTAGGTCGCCCACTTACCCAAGTTACGCCTTAAATTTGGATCAATTAGGGGCGCTTTGCATTTCAAATCTTTGTGCAACAAAGCCTCAGAAAACTGAAGGAACCTCCATTGAATCGAACTAATATTTTTTTTGGTGAATCGCATTCTGACTGGTTGCCTGTCAGAGGCGGAGAATCTGGTGATTTTGTTTTTCGACGTGGTGACGGGCATGCCTTCGCGAAAATCGCACCTGCTTCCCGCCGCGGTGAGCTCGCTGGAGAGCGTGACCGCCTCATTTGGCTCAAAGGTCGAGGTGTGGCTTGCCCCGAGGTCATCAACTGGCAGGAGGAACAGGAGGGTGCATGCTTGGTGATAACGGCAATTCCGGGAGTACCGGCGGCTGATCTGTCTGGAGCGGATTTGCTCAAAGCGTGGCCGTCAATGGGGCAGCAACTTGGCGCTGTTCACAGCCTATCGGTTGATCAATGTCCGTTTGAGCGCAGGCTGTCGCGAATGTTCGGACGCGCCGTTGATGTGGTGTCCCGCAATGCCGTCAATCCCGACTTCTTACCGGACGAGGACAAGAGTACGCCGCAGCTCGATCTTTTGGCTCGTGTCGAACGAGAGCTACCGGTGCGGCTCGACCAAGAGCGCACCGATATGGTTGTTTGCCATGGTGATCCCTGCATGCCGAACTTCATGGTGGACCCCAAAACTCTTCAATGCACGGGTCTGATCGACCTTGGGCGGCTCGGAACAGCAGATCGCTATGCCGATTTGGCACTCATGATTGCTAACGCCGAAGAGAACTGGGCAGCGCCAGATGAAGCAGAGCGCGCCTTCGCTGTCCTATTCAATGTATTGGGGATCGAAGCCCCCGACCGCGAACGCCTTGCCTTCTATCTGCGATTGGACCCTCTGACTTGGGGTTGATGTTCATGCCGCCTGTTTTTCCTGCTCATTGGCACGTTTCGCAACCTGTTCTCATTGCGGACACCTTTTCCAGCCTCGTTTGGAAAGTTTCATTGCCAGACGGGACTCCTGCAATCGTCAAGGGATTGAAACCTATAGAAGACATTGCTGATGAACTGCGCGGGGCCGACTATCTGGTATGGCGCAATGGGAGGGGAGCAGTCCGGTTGCTCGGTCGTGAGAACAATCTGATGTTGCTCGAATATGCCGGGGAGCGAATGCTCTCTCACATCGTTGCCGAGCACGGCGACTACCAGGCGACCGAAATTGCAGCGGAACTAATGGCGAAGCTGTATGCCGCATCTGAGGAACCCCTGCCTTCTGCCCTTCTCCCGATCCGGGATCGCTTTGCAGCTTTGTTTCAGCGGGCGCGCGATGATCAAAACGCAGGTTGTCAAACTGACTACGTCCACGCGGCGATTATAGCCGATCAAATGATGAGCAATGCCTCGGAACTGCGTGGGCTACATGGCGATCTGCATCATGAAAACATCATGTTCTCCAGTCGCGGCTGGCTGGTGATAGATCCCGTCGGTCTGGTCGGTGAAGTGGGCTTTGGCGCCGCCAATATGTTCTACGATCCGGCTGACAGAGACGACCTTTGTCTCGATCCTAGACGCATTGCACAGATGGCGGACGCATTCTCTCGTGCGCTGGACGTCGATCCGCGTCGCCTGCTCGACCAGGCGTACGCTTATGGGTGCCTTTCCGCAGCTTGGAACGCGGATGGAGAAGAGGAGCAACGCGATCTAGCTATCGCGGCCGCGATCAAGCAGGTGCGACAGACGTCATACTAGATATCAAGCGACTTCTCCTATCCCCTGGGAACACATCAATCTCACCGGAGAATATCGCTGGCCAAAGCCTTAGCGTAGGATTCCGCCCCTTCCCGCAAACGACCCCAATATGAAAAACCCCGGCAGGATGCTGGGGTTTTTTATTGCCTATCATTTCTCATTTGCAAAACAAGCATAATGCTCCTAAAATATAGACTATAATCTATATTTTGGTTGTGGTATGTGGATAGTCATTACGACAGATCTATTTAATGAATGGCTTGAACAGCAAGACGAATCAACACAAGAGAAGGTTCTGGCTGCCCTAGTTGTTCTACAGCAGCAAGGACCAAGTTTAGGCCGCCCTTTAGTAGATACTGTCTATGACTCTAAATTTACCAACATGAAAGAGCTTCGTGTTCAACATCGAGGTAAACCACTGAGAGCTTTCTTCGCATTTGATCCTTTACGACAGGCTATTGTTCTATGTATTGCTGATAAAGGCAGTAAAAAGCGTTTTTATAAAGACATGCTGGATATTGCAGATGAACAATACCAACTTCATCTCACCACCCTAGGAGATAAATCTAATGGCTAAGACTCTGCAAGAATTGTTAGCTAGCCGCTCTCCAGAGAGCCAAGCCCGTATTCAAAAAATGGCAGATGAATTACTGCTAGAAAATCAGCTTCATCTTATTCGTGAAGAACTTGAAATCTCTCAAAAGGAACTTGCTGAAACTTTGGGAATAAAACAGCCATCGCTTTCAGCAATAGAAAATCGTGGCAATGATCTTAAGATTTCAACCATGAAAAAGTATGTTGAGGCAATGGGCGGGAAGCTCCGTATTGATGTAGAGCTTCCAACAGGAAAACATATAGGATTCAATGTTTAACAATAAAAATGGGAGCTAAAGACTCCCATTTTTAGATTCGTATAATCGCCATTATGTTAAATTAGCGATATTAAGAATAATTTAGCTTTCGCAAAAAACATATAATTTACTTCTTAAGTAATCCAAACGATTGTTTTCTTTGATAAGTGGATCACCATTGCGATATAAAACGATATCATCCATTGATCCCATTCCTCCAATGGTACTTTGTATTTTATATTTTGCGTATTCTAGATCATCATCAATATAGAACAGTATTCTTTTATACATTTCTGCCCAATGTTCTAAATTCTGTTCTTCAAACAATTCTATTAGTTCTTGAATTGTTGATTTTAAATCTTCAATTTTATTTTTCATAAAAGTATTTTTTAAGATTCTCTAAAATTAACATAATACACGTTATACGAATTCCCAAGGCATGGCTTTTAGTCATGCTTTTTTTATCAAAAGACTATACCTGAATGATAGCGAGCCAAATCGCATACAATATCTATCATTAGACTTAATGCAATAATTAAATGATAGTATTATCATTAATCTAATAGAATTAAGATTAAATGATAGAAATGAATACACGTATTTATCTACGAGCTTCAACTAAAGATCAAGATGCAGAAAGGGCTTTGCAGATTCTTCAGGATCTAAACCAAAACTTGAATTTGGGTGA
Organism: Acinetobacter sp. 226-1; assembly: GCF_030329325.1. Classification (NCBI taxonomy): domain Bacteria; kingdom Pseudomonadati; phylum Pseudomonadota; class Gammaproteobacteria; order Moraxellales; family Moraxellaceae; genus Acinetobacter; species Acinetobacter sp. 226-1. Next base: position 9,784 of record NZ_JACANU010000022.1, on the reverse strand, counting down.
AACCATTGTGTACGTGGAAAACTATAGTGGTACGAAGTTAGACCGACCTGAATTGAATAAGCTACTGTCAGAAGCAAATCAAGGTGACACATTGTTAGTTGAAAGTATTGACCGCTTATCACGCCTAACCCAACGAGATTTTCAAGAGCTGAAGCGCAGGATCCAGGAGAAGGGACTTCGTTTAGTCGTAGCAGATCTTCCTACTACCTACCAAATGATTCAAACCAGTGACAGCATTACTCATTCAATCTTGGAACTCATCAACAATATGTTGATTGATCTTCTGGCAACAATGGCCCGCCTAGACAATGAGAAACGTATAGAACGTATTAAGCAGGGCCTGGCACGTTCGGGTTACAAACCAACAGGCAAGAAGGCAAATGAGGCTAAACATAAACGAATAAAAGAATTGCTAGTAGTTGGCAATATGACTAAGGAAGAAATTGCCAAAGCAGTGAATTGTGGAGTTGCAACTGTCTATCGAGTTGCTAAAGTTATCTAAAAGAGGCTTATCTCAACGCGCCCCCAATGGGGCACCGCTGCATTCAGGTTACTTCACATAAGAAATTTTATGTTAAATGATTGTTAGAAATGCCCCTTGATCGAGGCATTTTCTATAAAGAATACTAAAAACTAATTAAAGCCAACCAAGTTTCAAAACAAGGCAGTTCTCAGCAATCATATTTTTAAATTATATAACTCCCAACTGAGCTTTTGCTCCAACGATAAGGCTTTCATTTTGAGTTTCTAAGGCAAATAAACCATACATCAAAGGAGAGGCCGCTGCTCTTTCTAAAGTCTGTTCATATAGTTTATTCCAAACTTTACCCCCTAGTTTTTCATACTCGATGATTAGAGTTTTGAGGCTTTCTTCTCCAAACAAAGTTACATGCCCAGCAAAATCAATCGCTGGGTCATCTATATGGGCTGTTGACCAATCAATAACGCCTGAAACAGCTCCATCCTTTGAAGCTAGTACATGCCCAGCATATAAATCGCCATGTATAAATTGGGTGAAATCTGCCCATAGAACATCATTATCCAACCATTTTCTGTAGCGGGTTTCCAATTGCTCACTTATACCAATTTCAGATTTTACTAACTGCAAATTGTTTGCTATTTCAGGTCTTAAATCTGAAGGTTTCATAATTTTCAAATCATTTTCCCGAACTTCTTTTTCAGGAATACTATGGATTTCAAATAAGGTTTTTGCCAAAGATGTTATGTATTTCGGGCTATCTTTGTCCATATTCCAAATTATTTCATAGGTTTCAGCATCCAAATTTAAAACAGGATTATCTTTAAGTATGGGATAAGCCACTAATTCTGTAGATGAAATTCTCCAATCAGGAACCTCTACAGAAAGATGTTTTTTTACCAATTCTAAAATGCGTTTTTCTTTCTTGATTTGTTCCCTCATGCCATCACGACGAGGAATACGCAGCAACCATTGTTGCCCCTTTGTATCAAGAGCAAAAACGACCTTAAAATCAATGCCCATTTCATTGAAATTCATTTTGTCCGTAAGCAACAAGCCGTGTGCTTCAGCAAGTGATTGAATATCTTGAATTGTCATTTTTAATTTCCTTTAAAGAGTTCAATAATTAATGTTCGGATTAGATTGGCTATCATTAACAATCTCTCTCAAAAGTCTTGATGATTTTGTGGTCTTTGATCTCGTAGATAATGTCAGCAATATTATCGACCAATTGCTTGTCATGAGATACGAAGATAATAGTTCCTGCATAGGACTTCATCATTGTTTCTAATGCGGCAATACTTTTTAGGTCAAGATAGTTTCCTGGTTCATCCATAAGCAAAATATTATATTTTCCTAAAAGCATTTTGGATAAAAGCAGTTTGATGATTTCACCTCCCGATAAGTCGGATAAGTTTTTTTGAATATCATTCGCTCCGATCCCCATTGAAGCCAATACTGCACGAATTTCCGCAACTGTGTACTCGCACTCTTCCTGCATAAAGGAGAGCACAGATTTATGCGTGTTAAATTTATATCCTGTTTGTGTAAAGTAGCCAATTTCAGCTTTTGGAGATATGGTTAATCCATCAGCACGTTCTGATATCATTTTTAACAAGGACGTTTTCCCTGTTCCATTCGATCCAGTTATAGCGACTTTAGCGCCAAGCGGTATTATAAAGTTAGCGTCATCAAAGATAGTACGGCTACCAAATTTTAAGCTCAGACCATCTGCCGTAATCGGGAACTTATTGTGCAGTTCTAGGGCTGAACTTTGACGAAAACGAATAGAACGCAAATGCTCTGGTGCTTGAATATCTTCTAATGCAGCCAAACGCTTTTCCATACTCTTAGCTGCCTGATACAGTTTTCTTTGCTTGGTGCCAGTCATTTTTGCATGCCCAAGTCGTCCAGCACTTTCGGTAGAGTTTTTGGATTTTTCTCCTTTTTTCTTATTGTCTAATCGATTAGCTTGCTGGCGTTTTTCTTGCACAGCAGATTCTAATCGCTCCCGTTCCTTCATCATCAGCTCATATTCTACGGCTTGGTGTTGTCGCTCTTCTTCTTTTTGACGCAAGTAATCCGAGTAACCACCCCAATATTCCGTAATTTTACCGTCTTTTAACTCCCATATCTTGTCTACAACCATATCAAGAAAATATCGGTCATGACTGATAACAAGTAATGCTCCATCAAATGCTTTAAGTTGACCAATAAGTAGATCTATTCCATTGAGATCAAGGTGGCTGGTTGGTTCATCCGCTAGAATGCCATGTACTTGTTGGGAAAATGCGGCAGCAATTTTTGCACGAGTTTCCTCTCCGCCACTCATTGTGTCGTTTTGTACATTGGAAACACCAAGGCGAGATAACATTGCCCGGTCTTCGACCGTTTCTATTTCGATTCCGCCCAGTTGGCTGATATGTGCAAAATCACCAAAACGCTGTAATGTCGCTTCGGCTAAAACAATTTCGCCATTAAGTACTTTGAGTAAACTACTCTTTCCTGCTCCGTTATCACCCACAAGACCAATACGGTCATAAGAGTGAATTTCCAATTCATCAATATCCAAAACATCACGCCCAGCATAATCCAAGCGTATGTTTCTCGCTTTAATAATTAAACTCATTTTTATTTACTCCTGTTTAGCTCTTGAAATTTTTTATGCAGCAAACAGGATTTAGGTGAAAACAAAAGCTAGCATCACAGTGTCCTCCCAAAAAAAAAGCTATTCATCCACAGGGTGGACAAATAGCTAGTCAATTAAGTTATAACTGGAAACTATGCACTAAAAGCATACTTATAAATTAAGCATACTTTTACTTTATATATCCGCATATATTCTTAAAGACACAACAAAAGCCCACCATTATAAAATAGTGTCACTATGCAAATAGTTGTGTCTTAACGAATGCGGATAGAATGCATAAACTTACCTAAAAAATAAAATTCAGTTTTATGATAACTTTACTGTTAAAAGAAGTCTAGACAACCTTGTTTTATGCTTGGATATAAGGCTTATTTTAAAATAATAGTAGTGAAGATTTTCTAAAATTAACATAATACACCTTATACGAAATAAAAATGGGAGCCTTAAGCTCCCATTTTTTAAGTAATTTTTTCAAATAAGGCTTGGGTGAGCATCTAAAATTCGAATCAATGTAGCTGCTGGTCCAGTTGGATAGCGTCGTCCCTGTTCCCAATTTTGCAGGGTACGGGGGCTAATATGTAGACGTGCAGCAAATTCATTTTGGCTCAAGCCAGTTTTTTCACGTACTTCTTTAATATCAGGCAATTCGAGTTCTGTAACTCGGCTTGCTTTAACTTCTTTACGTTTGATAGCTCCAGCTTCTTTGATTGAAGCAACCAAGTCATCAAATAAGTTGTTATCCATGAAATTGCTCCTTCACGAGTTGGTGCAGAATGGCGGTTTCCTTATCTGTTAAATTATCTTTTACTGATTTTGGATAAGCCACTAAGAAAAAGATCTGATCATCCTCGGTGACCCAATAATAAATCACCCGTATCCCACCACTTTTCCCTTTGTTACCTTGAGCACAACGTACTTTGCGAATACCACCGCCATTCTTGATTAGGTCACCTCTATCAGGCTGTACCAAAAGATCTTGCTGAAGTTGACGATATTCCTCATCAGATACAAGGTCTTTAATTTGCTTGGTAAAGATGCTGGTTTCAATAAATAACATGGACTCTTTATACGTCAATGGCGTATTTGAATTTTAGCAGTTTCCATAACAAAAAACGAGAGCTGGTAGATCTCGTTTCGCATAACAGCCATTATGTTAAATAGAGCAACTAGAAGCCTCTAAATTGATGCAATTTAGTTGCAAGTTCTTCATTCATCTTTATGAATTCCATTAAATATTCTTCAGTAAGTATCTCTTGTGTTCCATCTTTATGCTTAGTTGCTAGCATTTGATTATCTGGATCATCAGTAGTACCTGCTGGAGCTGTAATTTGAAAGCTATGTACTATTCGATTTCTTCTATCAACAATAGTACTAAAAAGTTTTGCAATAGTATCGTCAGAATTGGCAGTGATCGTCTGTTCAATATCATCATTAAGCCGACCTGATACTTTGTCTATAAGTTTATGCCATTCATATTGACCAGTCTGATCTACTCTTAAGATGTTTTCGATCACAAAGCTATTATTTGAATTAAATACGCAAATAGCCGTTCCTATAAGTTCTCTATATTTTTTTGATGGCAAAGCTTGACGTGTGTAATTCTCATACATGTTATTAATTCCTAAATTTAATTTTTTAAAGATTTCCTAAAATTAACATAATACACGTTATACGAAATGTGTTATAATTCTCTTTAGAAATCAGTGCAGTAGGTTTCCATTTTTAGCCCTTCTATACCTAGATGGGCTTTTTTTATGATTTTTCACGTTCCACGCTTATTATTTGATCAATGTTTCACGACTTTGTTCATATCAGTTAAACAATCGTAGTTAATCATAGGGTCTAAAAAAACGGCTCCAAAAGCCCCTTTTCTCCGGTTCCTGGTCAATGTGCTCCGGTACTGGAATCCGCTTATTTTCCACCTGCTCCGGAGTAGTCAATCCGTCATCTTTCGGCTGAGTTTGGATCTCTACTTCTACAGGAGTTTCTCTTGGTTGAGTAGTCAATACATCATAGTTCGACTCACTTTTTGACCTAGTATCTGTTGCTATATCTAATTTTGGGTCGATAGAACTAGTTGTATAAGCTTTTGGAGCTTCTAGTAGGCGTTGTATTGCTTCAATTTGCTCATCTTTAACGTGTAACTGATCATTCTTAGCTTTTAGTTCCTCACGTTGGAACTGCTCACGCTCATGAGCCTGTTCAAGCTGTTTTTGAAGCATGTAAACCTGCTGTTCTAATAGGTGAACTTCTGACAACTTTCGTGTTTCGGTTGTCTGTGAACTGTTTACATTTCTAGAAGGTTCACCAAAGACTCGAATAGCTTCGGAAAGATCAATTTTACCGTCACTATTTTTACTTAAATTACCTTTATTAACTTGCTTATAAATGGCTTGACGAGTTATTCCATAGAGATTTGAAAGCTCAATAACAGATAGTGATTTCATCTTGTAATTTTGGTTGTCCATTATGTGAACTAAAATACATTAACAAACAGTCAACTGCTACATACACAATCGACCTTTATGCCTTAAAGCCTAAATTTTTAAGATGAGGAATAAGTTGTTTTTGTTTTATTGGATCTCGCAGCATATCTTTAATTTTAATAGCTAAGTCGTCATAACTTTCACCTTGTTGTGCTAGGTGAGATACTTCATGTAAGCGTGAAAGCTGATTACCGAACATATTAATTTGTGAATCTGTCAATTTATAAAAATTATTCTGTTCGGATTTATGCTCAATACTTTTTGATTTTTCTTTAAACGTGAAGTGAATGTGTGTGACTTTTCGACCTGTCTTTATTTGCTCGTAAGATACATTTAAAGGGCTATGTTCATTGATTTGAACTACAGCAGTATCAATAACCCATCTCTTTAAATCAGCAGACAATGGATATCTTTTCCCTAACTCCAACATACTTCTTAGAGATTCGATGGAAATCTCTCGTTTTCCTATGGAACGATATTGGCTTAGTAGCTCATAAATACGAATAGCATATGCGCTACTCATACCAGCAATATCAGATAGCGAATACTTAGTGAATTCACGGCTTAGATTAGAAATGAACGGCAAAATTTCTTTAGAAAACCGAATTCCTACAACGCTTTTACTTTCTAAAAAGCGTATGGATTGAATCCATCTCATTTTGATTGACTCATCATCAATAGCTAAATTAATTGATCTGTCATATAAGCGGTTTACACCATCTTTTAGATCTCTATAAGCTGTTTTTTCATGAACCCCAAGTTTTTTTAAATCATCAATAGTTACGCGATAAATTTCATCATCTGTAATATCTTCAGCCCGACTAATCTTACTAATAGCTGCTAAGACAATCCGTTGTTCTGTTGAGCTGAGTTGATATGAAGCCTCAATTACTTGATTTGATTTAACTACTAATTCTTTTTTAGATGTACTCATCATTTTTAATTCGATAAACTAACTATGAGTAATATAATTCTCTCATATTTGGTAGTCAATCCCTCATAGTTAAGTAGTCAATCCCTCATAGTTAGTAGTCAATCCCTCATAGTTAGTAGTCAATCCCTCATAGTTAGGAGCTGAAAGCCTTTCTGTTAAAGCCTTTCAGATAGCCTAAAAGATTTAAAAGATTTAAAATATATTAAAAAGGAAAGAATGAAAAATTGCCCTATGTTTTCGCTACGCTCAAACTCTATTGAATCTCGCTATCGCTCGATTCTTGGGGCAATTTTTAGTAAATCTCGTTATGACTTTAAAAAAAGCACAAACAATTCGGAATTCGCTTCGCTTATAGTGCTTTTTTTACTCGCTTTCGCTCGTTCTAGAATCAAATTTTGGCATTTGATTTACGCTCTTTTAGATTTCACATACTAAAAAACAGTTTTTCAAAGAGTCGAAGCGCGAATTTTAGTTATGCCGCTCGTAGACACTCGCTCGGTATATACCTTCTAGGTATATTGTGAGTTTTGAAATGGATCTTGATTTGTATTTTTGCAAAATAAGCTAAATGCTCTTGTTTTGCGATTACAGCCACTTTATTGATTTAGACGTAGCTAACTCAAAAATTGGTTTAAAAGTGGCTGTAATCGCATTTTATTGCGGTTTTAAGTGACTATCTGCTTCAAAGATATAAAGTTCTGTACCGTGGTCATCATATTCACATAATCCTTCAATAACTTTGATAAACAATTCTCTGCTTCGAAAGTAGTTTTCAGTTCTTGGATGAATATATTGATAAAGCGTGGTGTTACTGACCATTCTGAAAAAATTTTGGTTATTGACGATGGTATTTTTAACTTTTTCTGGATCTATATTTTCGGTTGATAAATTAAGTTTGTTCCAGGCGGCTAGTACTGCTCCACCTAAAGCATATTTGAGCTGATTTTCTGCATTACGTTTCTTTTGGGCGTCTGTCAGTTCTTTATGACTTTTTTGCAAAATTTCGCGCTTGTGTTCATTCTCCAGCCGGATCCGGTTTTCCAAGGCTGCTTTTTCAATTTTCTGGTAAGACTCCAGGGCACGATCCAGGCGGAAGAAATTATCCTGATCCATTTCCTGTGTCAGTAATGCCAGAATTTCTGTTTCGTTGGCCAGAAGGGGCTGCTGGTTTTTATCCTTTAGCTTGATCTGTTCAATGAGGGCCTGTCTTTTTAAAAACTGGTTTTTATCACGGTCTGCAGCTTTCAGTAGATTGAGCTGTTTGTCATTGAAGATGCCATTTGCTTGTTGAAGCAAGGTCAAAGCCTGCTGCTGGTTTTTCTTGAGGAAAGGGAGATTTTTAAGGAACTGCTGTAATGTCATGAGGTCATTTGAAGTGAGTATTTTCGCAGGTCTTCCACGGGCCGCCATCGCATTCTCCAGCATAAAATGGGTGAGGTTTTTGTGTTTTCAGTTTAGCATAGGCCGGCACGGGAAGAATTAAAAAAAATGTGGGAACATTTTTTTTAATTCTTAAGCTCGTTTCCGTGTTTCTAATTCGATATAATTACTACGCAATTATATCGAATTAGAAACACTCCTCCTCGTGCTCCGCAGGCTCTGCGAGGCCCCGGCTAAAAATGAAGGTGATATATGTTCTATTGCAACCTTGAACACACCGCAAAAAAAGCGATAAAGACACGATCAGGAAAAATCAAAGATGGCGCCACAGCCAAGAATCGCTTTCATTACATCACCCGAACGTCACACTTTAAAAGTTATAAGGAATCGGTTTCTGAGCACATTGAGTTTGTGAAATCCGGGAATTTACCCAGTTTTGCCGAGGGAAAACCGGCTGAATTTTGGCAGGCTGCAGATGTATATGAACGGAGTAATGGCCGAACCTGTTCCAGTCTGGTCGTGGCTTTACCCAAAGAATTAAACCAAGCGCAACGGATTGAGTTGGCTGAAGCGTTTATTACCGAGTTTGCCGACCGCTATCGTTTTCCATTTAGCTGCGCCATCCATAATCATGCGGGTTTAATTGCCGGGATTGAGCAACCGCATTTGCATCTGATGTACAGTGAACGGCATATGGATGGGATTGATCGTTCAGCCGAACAGTTTTTTAAGCGTTATAACCCCAAGGATCCGCAGAAAGGTGGTGCGCAGAAGCTCACGGCTGATGTATTGGGGATGGGCAAAGCACAGCTGCAGTTGTACCGACAGAAAACTGAAGAACTGATTAATGACAGTCTTATGCGGTATGCGCCAATGAAACAGGTTGAGATTCGAGGTATTCAGATAGAAGTGCCGAGTAGGGTGAGTTGTTTATCACACCGAGATTACAACAAGAAGTATGGAACCCAGCTGCAGGATGTCCCCGTGATGAATAAGGCGGTACGTTTTGCGTGTGAGAATGAACCTGAGTTGTGGGCCAAACAACAGCATATGATTGAAGAAATTCAACGTATTCGCGCTGAAAATCGTTATGAGCAGTATCGTTCGTTTTATGAGGCTGAATTAAAAAATCGAAAAGAGATTGAAGAACTAAGCAAGCAAGCTGAAACGCCACGTACTCGACAACAGTGGTATGCGCGAGAAAAATTATTGTTTTTACAGCAGAATATGCTGCAAACTTTATTGAAAGATCCTCAAACGACTGAACCTATAACATTGATTCAGCATGATTTACAGCGTTATATTGATCTTTTGAATACTGAATCGTTCGATCGACTTGAGAAGTTGGGATATTTAAGGGATCTCGGCCAAAACTTAGAGGGTTCAGTTATTCAGATCGCCCCTATTGATGAAGAATTAGCATTTATACAGCGACAAGTCATTGAACGTGTGCCTTTGAAAATGAGGGAAAAAGCTGTAACTTCTGAAAAAGTAAGGAATCACGATCAGGATAATGATTTTAGTCCTGGTTTTTAGGTCGATTATTTAAGGCGCGCCATTGCATCATTAGTACCGCGTCTTCTTCTTCAAAGGTAGATTCACCTGAAATCAGCCGTTCTAAACGTTCCTCACTACTTTGTCTACATGCGTCAATCGTTTTTTGATCGAAGCTATGTGCCACCTTTTGATTTTGAAGCAATGTACTATGATAAAATTAATCCGTTAGGTCAGGTGGCCTAACTTAAATAAAAAAGTCTCCGACAAACCCGGTACGGTTCAGATCACCGCAAACAGGTTACTCGCCTGGGGATTCCCTTTCGACCCGAGCATCCGTATGAGACTCATGCTCGATTATT
>NZ_JACANU010000021.1:0-24755 GCF_030329325.1 Acinetobacter sp. 226-1 | reverse complement strand
ACCTTTAACATTCCTTGTTGCTGCGTTTTATTATTCTCTGGAGCATCCTGCTCGCTATGGGTTCATGATAGGAAGTTGGGGTGGATCTGTATATTCGCCAATACCCTAAAATGTTGTACGTTATGGCTTACAAAGCTTAAAAATTATCCTTAGATTTATCCGCAGAAAATGCGGATAATTTTAAAAATGTGAGCATTGAGAAATCAGGGGAAATTGCATTTTTGATTATTTTTTAACCTATTTTATAGGCAAAAGATATCAATTCCGTTTAAAAAAGCGCCGACATGTAACGAGGTCGGCTTTTTGCTGTTTTTTAGGGTGGTTAAAATTTTTTAAGTCATTGAAATAAAAAGGATTTAAAAGAACCATTTCGCATAAGGCCCATTATGTTAAATAAGGGTGAATTGTAATTTAAATTTACCTTCAGATTCATTTTTTGATTCAAATATAGATTCAATAATTGAATCTATATTTGAATCATGCTATATTTAACACATAAATTAATTTCTGAGTTCCTATCATGAGTCTACTTGATAACTTAACTAAAAAGTTTAGTGGTGATAAAAATACAGTGACATTGAGTGTCCGTGTGACCAATGAAGAAAATGCAGTGCTTCAAGAAATTGCAGATGTTGTTGGCTGTAACCGCCAAGATGTTATTTATCAATTGATTCAGGATTATGCTATTCCTGAATGGCGAAAGATGAAATCTGAAAGTGAAATAGATTTGATTGGTTCTGAGTGTAATTCAGGCACTTCCTACTTTTTACTAAATACGAATAAAACGAACAGTATTATTGACCACAACATAATATTGGAAAAAGGTATTGCTGCAACGTTTGAAGATGATTACATTGGTAAAATGAACCGAATAAAAAAAGATGATGTCGTTTTTCTATATGAATCAGGCTCAGGTATTGTGGCTTATGGTATCGCTAACGGTCAAAATATTGATGAACCAAATCCTGAAAAAATAAATCATAAATCAATGCGTTATCAAGTATTATCTAATTTTATTTTACTTAAAAAACCTTTAGCGGCAAAAGATGTGAAAAATATATTAGATAAAGACATTCCTTTTGCTCAAACCTTATCTAAGGTGAAAGATGGTGAGGTTATTTATTCGTATCTTACAAAGCAAATGGGGTAAGTTTTTTAGTTAACTATTCCTAAAATTAACATAATACACCTTATGCGAAATGTGTTAAAATTCTCGTGGAAATTCAATGCTGTAGTTTCAATTTCATAGTCCATATCTCACGATATGGGCTTTTTTTATGATTTTTCACGTTCCACGACTAATATTTCAGCATTGTTCCACGTTTTTAATTAAATAAACTGAATAATTTATATTGGTTTGAAGTCAGTCTTTTGATGTAAAACTTTAAAAATTCGTTTAGCTGTTTCTTCTCTTACACTTTTCGGATCTCGTAAGATGCCACTAATCCAAAGGGCAAAAGTAGGATAATCAGGAAAATTACTGAGATCTGATAGCTCAGAAAGTTTAGATAAAATCGTGCTGTACTTGTTAATTTGAGCATCAGATAGATTGCAGAACATATCTACTGTCTTTGGATCTCTTGTTGGTGTTATGAGTTTTGGCTTAGTTTTTTCTTTCACTATAAACTTAAAGCCAACGACTGAACGACCTTTTTTGACATTTTCATAAGTTAAATCAATATCAGTATTTGTAGTAATTTCATCTAATGAAGGTTTCAATACACGATCTTTTAAGTTACAAAGTTTATCGTATGATTTAGGTAAACCAAGTTCATTCTTTATATGCTCTAAGGACATTTCAAACTGCCCCATTGCTTGATGTTTTTTGGCTAAGTGATAAAGATCAAAGGAATAATCTTTTTTTAGACTGAGTACAATCTCTTTTTTATATTTAGTGTAGGGGTTTAATTTATCAAATTCTTTTAACATCAATAAAACGATTTCAGGGAAACGTATAGCTATCCCCCCATCTTCATAAGTACAATCAATTACCCAGTTAGATAGCACCCTTTTTCCTCTTTCATTGTTATAAGAAAAACTCCTTTTGATTAGATTTTTACTGGCTAGTTCTAACTGTGTATATGCTGAGTGCGTTTTAATGCCACATTCTCTAGCAAACTCTTCAGCAGTAATCATAATTCTATCTTTTTCAGTCGCGTCAGTGGTTCTAGCAATAGGACTTGCAAGGATTAACATTCGTTTTTCATCAATATTCATACTTTTAAAGCATTCTTGAACATTGTTTTGCATAACAACCCAGCTTAGAGGATATGTTTTTTTATTTTCATCCATATAACTACAACCATCAAAGTATACCTAATTAACTACATAGACATCTATGTAGTTACAACATACATCATTGTTTATTTTTTGACTACGAATTTTGTAGTTTTTTAACAAAACTACATAAGTGCATTTGTAGTTTAATGTCCGGCATTTGTAGTTTTAAAGTCCGGTAAAAGTAGTTTTTAAAGTCCATTTTGTCCGGTATTTGTAGTTTAATGTCCGGCATTTGTAGTTTTTTAAAGTCTGAAAGCATTGCTAGACGTGGGTTAGACGTGGGTCTAAAAGCTTTTAAAAGCTTTTTAAAAGTATAAAAGGGAATTTTATCCAAATTCGGGCTAGGAAAACTGCCCTTGGTACTCGCTAAAGCTCGTACTCTATTGAAGCTCGTTTCTCTCGCTTCGATGGGGCAGTTTTTTTCTTAATTCATCTAGAATTCAAAAAACAAAAGCATGAATAATGCATTCGCTTTGCTCATGCTTCTTGAAAAGCAACAGCTTCATTGTGACGCTCGTAGGCACTCGCTAAAAAAACGCTCTAGTAACAACTAAAAAACGGTTTTTCAGAAGGTCTAGGCGCGACTTTTCATTGTGACGCTCGTAGACACTCGCTAAAAAGCGCTCATTTGCGTTCTAAGCAATTTTATTGCTATCAATGATAGTTTCTCTATGTTTTTATTAAAAGTTGCTAAAAACCCCATTTTTTTGCGTTTAAATAGGGGTTACCAAGGCGTACAGTCATGCTCGTTATCTTTTTCTTGCTTTTAGGCTCATTTTTTGCTCGTTATCTTTTTTTGGCCGTCTTAAAAATGCCAGATATTCTCGTTCTCGTATTTCTGCTCTTGTTGGGATTTTATACTGTGGAATGGCAATATATTTTCTAAAAAAGAAACTTTTAAATCTATGTTTATAGCATTCTAATATTTTTTATGGAAAACCTAAGTGCTGTAGCTGAAATAAATATGTAATAAAAACCCCACAATACCTAAATTATTTAGATAATGGAGAACTTATTGAATGTTTAATTTACATAGATCACTTATAACTTAAGGTTAAAAAAGCAATATACGGTTTTCTAAATACATTTAAAGACGATCTATTCAGGTTTTCTATTTTTATTGAATGGATTTCTTGGATCTTGTTTGGCTACTTGAATTAATTTTTCCATTTCAGCTAAGGATTGTTGAAATAAAATTTTGGTTTTTCTATCTTGGTCTTTAATGAGCATTTGTGTCTTAAATAAATCGAGCATTAAATCTAAATCTTGGTTTGAATCTAATTGATCTAAACCGCTCTGATTTAATAAATTTAAATATAGAGAGCCAATAAAATATTTAATATGATCTTGCTGTTTTTTTAATGATTTACTGGATTGGACTTTTTGATCTTCTTTCGGGTTTAATACTCTTTCTATTTTCGTGGTTATATTTTTTTCTGAGGTTTGATTTCTTTTAATTTTTAAAATTTCAGTTAATGCGTCATGCATTGTAAAGTAAGAATCAATATCTGTTCTTTTATTTAATTCTATAATATTTAATTCTAGTTTTTTTAATTTCTGTGGCTCTGTTTTTTGAATCAGTTGTAATTGGATCATGCGTTTCTGATAGGCATTTCTTTCATAACGACATCGTTGGACTAAGTTTATATCTTGTTGAGTAAGTTGTTTCATAGACTCATATTGAGAAGTCATTTCTAAAAACTCTTCTTCCATTTTTCGCTTAAATGGTAGAGCTTGAATATGTTTAGCCAAATTAATAATTTCTTGTTGTGTTAAAACTAATTTTTTTCTACCAGCCAAAGCGCATTTCCTCATTTTTACACGTTTACAATGATCTTAGTTGAAGTTTGATGTTGTTTAAACTATTTTTTATGTTATAACATAAAAAATAGTTTATCTCGTTTCCGTGTCTTTTTTTGATGATCATTGCTAAAGCAATGATCATCAAAAAAAGACACTCCTCCTCGCTCCTGCGGAGGCTATTTAAGATATTGATTTAATGTAATAAATTAATTATTCATTGTGCTTTTTATAAATTTCCATTCTTTGGTTGAATTATAAGCACTGTCTACTGTTACAAGAAGTTTGTTAGGGGGTGCGACAAGCTTTTTGCATGGAATTTAAGGGGGTGCGACAAACAGATGCACCTTCTTGTTACATGCTTTTTTAGTAAATTTTTAGGGTGTTACAAACAGATACCTTCCTTGTTACAAGAAGTTTTTATGGAGTAAGTCATGTTTTATTTAAATCTACAACATAATATTAAAAAAGAGCATCGTTCTCTAAATGCATTTTATTATTTAACCAGAACAGCACATTTTAAAAATCAAAAAGATGATGAAGATATTGAATTAAGACAATATGGGAATATGCCGAAATGGGCTGAAAATAATCCAAAACTTTTTTGGAAAAGTGCTGACCAGTTTGAAATTTCTAGAGGCAGAACAAGTTCAGTTTTAACTATTGCATTACCCAAAGAATTAATGAGAGAACATAGAATTGAATTAGTTCAAGCATTAATACAATCTTATGTTGGACAATATCAATTTCCTTATACTGCAGTAATTCATAATCATCCCAGTGAAATAACAGGAGAAGAGCAACCGCATTTACATTTGATGTATTCCGAACGAACTCTTTCTGATGATATTGAACGATTACCTGAACAGTTTTTTAAACAGTATCGTCCTAAAAATCCAACACAAGGAGGAGCACAAAAGTTAACAGCAGATGCCTTAGGTTTTGGAAAAAAACAAGTTAAATTATTTCGTGAAAAGGCCGAAGAGATAATCAATTTATCTTTAGAAAAATATGCACCAACAAAAAAAGTGATGGTATATGGTGTAGAAGTTGAAGTAAAAAATCAGGTCAGTTGTTTATCTAATCAAGAATTCAATCAGAAATTTGGGACTCGTTTACAAGATGTACCACAGATTCCTCGGTGGAAACTTTATAGTGCTGATCCTATTATTCAGCTTGAAGTTGAAGCCCAAAAGGAAACCATTAAAAGGATTCGACAAGACAATTTTAATCAAATGTATAACAAGGATTATGAAATCACAATTTCTAAAATGAATGTACTTCAGCAGAAAAACAAATCCGATTTTAATTTTGATAGATAACTTAAATCTGTCCTATCAGATCTTCGATCAGCACAGAGTTTTATAGGTTTGGTTCTTGATAGGATTTAATTTTTTCAAAGACAGGATGGAAGTCTATCCCATCATCTTTCATCATCGAGATTAGAGAAACAATCACTGCAATATGCGTTGGAACTTTACCAATTTTTTTATAGTTTGTAATTGAGTTCGCATTCATATCTAACAGTAATGCGAATTCTTTAATGGAAAGACCAGATTTACCTATAAGTCTCTGAAATTCTTCGTAAGGCATGATTTTAAAACATCATTATTTGGATGAAGCATTATAACATAGACAAATTACTTACAATAAACACATAAATAATGTGAAAAACACATAAATAATGTGTTAATATGACCTCATCTAGTATTTCAGAGGTTCAGCAGATGATGACTCAAACACTTTATATTTCGAACAGTGCAAAAGCATTAGGGATTCAATTAATTCGAGAATTTGATATCAGAAAAAATTATGGGTTTTCATTATTTTTAAATATGTATTCACATTGCGATGATCAACAGTCGACCTTACTTTGGGTTCATCGACATTTAGAAGAGTTTAAAAATCATGATTATCAAGATGTTCGTTCTTATTTTTTAGAATGTTTCCCTGAAAATGCTTTTTTTTAGAATATATGAATATTCAAAACATGTTCCAGTATGTGAAATATTGGAACATGCTTAGTAAGCGCTAACAATTTAACTTCGCATAAGGTGTATTATGTTAATTTTAGCGGAACTACTTAATTCAAAACTTATTTTTCTAAGAAAAATAAAAAGCCGAACTAATAAATTAATTCGGCTTTAAATTAAATATTCTTAGTCTACTTTAGAATGAAATCGATCTCATTCTAGTTATTTAACAAATTTACCAATTAAATCCATAATGGCTTTAATATCTCGACTAATGATAATTTGAGCAATTTCTTTAGCACCAATATGGTTCAACAGGTCTTTAAATTTATTAAACTGTTCTTTTAACTCAGATTTATCATCGAGATTATAACCATTCTCATATATCCAGTTAACAGCACTTAACATTGCAAGAGTTACAACAATTGCTACACCAGCAGCAGCTACATCTAAAACACCTGTAGGTGGTAAAAAAGATTTAGCTAATAAAAATGCACTAGAACCAAGACTTTGACTAGCAAATAAAGGAATTATTGCTATTGCTGATTTTTTACTTAATACCTCACCAGTATAAATATAATGAATGCTCATAATAGCTGCGGCTTGTGTTCCTGTAATATAAAGAGCACTTCCTGGTATAAAGGCCTCAGCTCCTACAGCAACTAATGCACCCAAAATAATTCGCTTGGCAAGTACAGATTTCTTTTCCATTTCCCTAGCTAAAATTAAATCCTTACCATACTCCTTCAAGAATTTAAAAATAGCATCTCTTAATTCATCTACACCACGAATATCTAGATCTGTATCTTCATCAGTATCAGGATCATAACCAAAAGCACAAGTTTGAAAAATATGCTCATCTTCAGCTAAACCTAATGCCTCTTTCCACTGTTGAACAACTTTAGGCAATGCAGATTTACGTTTATCAAACTCATCAATTTTATTTAAAACAACAAAAACTTTTTTACAATGCTCTTTCAATAAATCGTAATGTTGCTTTTGTGCTACATCAGCTGATTCCGCTACAACTAAAATACCGACATCAATATGTAATAATGCATTTCTAGTTTCCGCACTATTTTCATCAATAATATCTCCTAATCCAGGAGAATCCATAACTTCAACATGTTTACCTAGTTTGAATCTTTTTACAGTTGTAGTAACACCAGAAATAGCACCAACAGTAGCTAATTGTTCATTTTTGCTTTTATTAAAAAGTGCATTTAAAAGAGAACTTTTTCCAGCACTTACTTTTCCTACAACAGCAATAGTCACCGTTTTCTCAAGATTCTTTTCTAACTCATCTAATTTTTGATCATTCTCTTTTTCAATGTAATCAGTGTTAATAGCCACTTTTTTCCCCCGAATATATGAATAATTACGCTAAAATATATGCAATATAAATTAGACATATGAATCTTATCTCTTTTTTAATATTTTATTCTTTTAATTTTGATTTAAAATTCAATAAAAGGTTATGATATGGGCGATCTATTAGAACTTGTTTTACGTATTTTTCTAAAAATTCTTGGTAGTTACTATCCTGAGATTTTGATTGGACTGTGCATTGTTATATTTGTACTTTTAGTTATTGTCAAAATAAAATCGAAATCATGAATATTAAAAAGAAAATAAATATAAAATTTAATTTCAATAACTTACTTAAAAAATCTCTTATACGAAATTTCAAAACTAGAATCTTCCTTCAATTTACCCTCCATTTAACATAATGGCGGTTATACGAAATTCAGTTGTCAGAAACCATTTATCACATCAAAAGTAATGAAAAAGTAAAGAATATGCCTTATATTATCTTTACTTTAATGGTTTTTGAGTGAGGGAATCATGTCCGCAGTCAATTTCAATATGCGCTTAGAAGCAGAGTTAAAAGAACAAGTTACCCCAATTTTGGAAGACTATGGTTTGACTATGCCTCAAGCATTCAAACTGTTCTTGAATCAAATCGTTAAAACTAAAACGATTCCTTTGTCTTTTGACTATGCACGAGAACCTGCTTTAACTCCTAAAGCAGCAGCCAAGTTACTTCAATCTTTAAAAGAGATTGAAAATGGCGAGTACACCGAGTACGAAACGGTAGAAGAAGCGATTAAAGCTATGTCGGAAGAAGCACATGGCTAAACGTAAGATTATCGTAACCAGTTCTTTTAAACGTGATATTAAAAGACGTTATTTAGAACTGGTTACGGCTGAATGGGCAGAAGTATTAGATTGTTTAGTCGCAAATAATCCTTTGCCTGAAAAGTATTTAGATCATCCCTTGAAAGGTGGTGCAGAGTTTAAAAATTGTCGTGATTGTCATGTGAAGCCTGATTTAGTCTTGATCTATAGGCTTGTTGGTGACGATATTTTAGAACTGCATCAGTTGGATAGCCATTCCGAAATTTTTGGATGACTATCGCTCGATGCTTTGAAAGATGGCTTTAGCCATGTTTCAAAGTCGGGCAACTTTGCGACTGCTGTCATTGATTCGGTGATGGCAAGAGCCGAGCAAAGTACTGTCTAATCATTATTTTGGGTCAATCACACAATAATCCTTATTCGCTCCGTGATAGTCATTTTTCATGATGCGAACGCAAGACTTCCCATTGCAATTTTTAATATCTAGGCTGTATTTTTGTTCTAGCCATGCAACGTCTGCTCTACGCTGTTTGATTTCGTCCATGCTCGGCACATATAAAAATAATGCTAAAAAGAAAACGATCAGCAAGCTAACAAAAGCACTGGCGTAGATTGCCATGAATCGCCAGTCAAGTTGATTGGTTGCATTGTTTAATTCCCGAATACTGTTGTTGAGTGCGTCTATTTGCTTCTGATTGGCGTTTTTTAGGTGTTTTTCGGTCTTATTGAGTACTCCGCTAGCCACTTCCTTGTAAAACGCTTCTAATCGCTTGTTATCGTCTGCTATGGCTTCTCGATACTCTTTCATAGATGCCAGTAAAATATAGAGCTGGTCATCTAGGTCGTTTTGGTTGCTCATCGGTACATTCCGCCCTGATCTAAGTCTTGTGATGCTTTACGGTTGGCTCGCTCTGCTTGCTGTTGCTCTAGTTTTTGCTGTCGTTGTATTTCGGCTTGGCGTTCTTGTTCTAGGCGTTTAGCTTCTTGGTTTTTCTGCCATTGCTCGAAGCCTTGCTCGGCACGGTTTAAACCGTGCTGTAAAACGCTGTCTGTGCGCTGTTGCTGTTGTTTGAGGTGTTGGGCGTTGTGTTGCTTCACATGGTCGTTATAACGGCTGATTTCGGTGTCTATGCCTTGTCTACGGAGTTGAGTGACCGAAGTCCCCTCATGAATGGTGGCTTGTAGTCCATTGTTCTGATCGGCATAGCTGCGGTGGTCTATTTTTTCTCGGTAGCCTGCTCGCTCCAGTGCGTGATTGGCTAAGTCCGCCCATGTTTCCCGAATTTGCTTAATATCTTCTTGGGTTGTTCCCATATTTAGGCTTTTGCGTTTGGCGTTGCTGAGTTCAATATCTGTTTTTGTCGTCAAAGTAAGTTTATTGTCTGCGTCTAATTCAGCTTTTCGGGTGGTGAGCATAATATGGGCGTGATGGTTTTTATCATTTCCACCTTTGCTGGGTTCGTGAATGGCTAAATCTGCGATCACGCCATAGCGATCAACAAGTGATTGGGTAAACTCTCTTGCCAAGTCCTTACGTTGATCTGCATCCAGTTCGTCAGGTAAGGCAATCACCCATTCTCTAGCGGTTCGGGCATCTTTGCGGTTTTCGGACTGTTCAGCCAAGTTCCACAATTCGCTACGGTCTATTTCTATATCAAGGTTAGACACAATTTCGCTATGGGCGACACCGTCCTTTCTAGTAAAGTCGTGGGTTAGTCCTGTTCGTTCATCTTTGAGTTTTTCCCCTGAACGGTAGGCAGACGATGCAACCGCAGTTCGTCCCGAACTTCGATTCACTGTTTTTGTTGAGCAATGATAAATCGCCATTTTTTCTTTCGCCTTTTTAAATTGCGTAGCAATTTTTTGGGGTTAAGGGGAATCCCCTTACGCAACGATGACTTGAATGAAATTCAAGTCGTAAGTGCTTATTTCATGAAAATCACGATAGCATATTAACCACTTGAATTTCAATTCATAGGGTCTTATGCTTGAGTAATTTTCTATATCCTGAAATTAACCGTTATGACAAAATCTGCTGAAAATATTGAAAAAAAAATTGAAGCCCAGTTAGAGAAGCTGAAACAGTTAAAAGCGCAAAAACAGGCTATCGAAGCAAGAGAAAAAACTAAGAAAAAGGAACAAGAAAGAAAGGACGATACGAGACGAAAAATTTTGCTCGGTTCTTATTTAATTAAGAAAATGCAGAATGGAGTCAACAAAGAAAAAATACTCGCTGAACTCAACGAATATTTAACAGAAAATAGAGATAGACAACTTTTTGAATTACCAAATATTGAGAAAAATTAATTATGAATAAAGCCGATTTAATCGCTAAATTAGCACCTAAACTAAATATTAATCAAGATGAAGCAAGAGTGGTTCTTAATTCTGTTCTTGAAGTCATTACAGAAGCTCTAGTTGAAGAAAAAAATCTCAGATTGGTTGATTTTGGTACTTTTACAGTTAAAAAGCGTGCCGAAAGAATGGGACACAATCCTAAAACTGGCGAAAAACTTAAAATTGAAGCGAAGGAAGTCGTTACTTTTAAACAAGGCAAAGCTTTGGGCGAACAATTCATTGTTAAGCCAAAGAAAAAAAGTAAAGCTAAGAAAAAAGCCTAATTTTTTAGTCCTTTATTTCTTCTTGTATGCTTTTATATTCGGGAATTAGCTCATTGAATATCTTCTGGATATTTTCTTTATCTTCTATCTGTAAATTATCCCGATAGTAAATTAATTCCTCGATTTTGTTTTCCATATGCATTTTTTTTGTGGGGTCAGCATGTTGGGATATTCGGGATAATAGGAAGATATAACCGCATATATTTTCTCGAGCAATTTCGTAATTTACGATGTCAATGTATTCAAGATTTGCAGAATTAATATGGGATGAAAGGTCATTTAATTTAATCATAGTTGAAATCCTGAATAGAAAGTTATCTAACATTTAAAATCAGTTTCAGTCTGTAATGCTTTAAAAATCCGCTTTGCATGTATTGAATTTGCTGATTCAGGATCTCTCAATATTTTTGCAATCCAATTTGCAAAACTTGGATAATCAGGAAAGTTACTGAGGTCTGAAATACTACCTAATTTGCACAAAATTGTACTGTATTTTGCAATTTGCGCGTCAGTTATATTAGTAAATATATCAACTGTGTTGGGATCCCTCTTAGGAGCTACTGTATTCTTAGATTTAGAAGGTTTTGGTTTGAACTTAAATACAAATCCTGTGATATGCCGTCCTGATTTTTGTTGTTCATAGCTAGCTATAATATCTGTATTTTCATTAATTATTTTTACAGCATAATCTAGTACGCGCTTTTTAAAATCATACATTCTTGGATATTCATCAGGCTGAATACCTAATCTATCTCGTAGTTCTTCAATAGTAATTGATGGTACGGTTTTAGTAGATCTCCATTGCATTAACATTTCATAAATTCTTATAGCATGAATACTTGATAAATCAGCCATTTGACAAAGCTGGAAGTAAGTATATTTTTCTTTTAGCTGCCCTACCATACTTAAAACGTCAGGTGTTAAATATAGCGTAATGCTGGCGCTTTTTTCTATATAGCCAATTTTTTGCACCCAACGAGCTTTCATTCTTTCGTACAAGCCCAGAGATTCATCAATAACCTCATCATAAGTAAAATATCTATTAAATAGGCGTTCTGAGGCATCTTTAAGAGCCTGGTAGGCTGTTGCCCTATCAACATTGAAGAGCTGCATATAGTCATCTGCTCGCACCGTAAAGCGTACTTTTTTATAGAATTCCTTATTTACCTCAAATTCAGACAAAGCAGAAAATACCATGTGTAAAACTCTATATTCGGTAACAGAAAGAGAATAATAGGCTTCGGTTAAAGAATTACTTTTCTTAACTAGATCCTTTTTCATTAGAGGGCATCATTTTCATGTTAATAAGACGACATTAACAAACTAGTCGTCTTATTGCAAGGTATCCGTCGTCTTATTGCAAGGTATCCGTCGTCTTATTGCAAGGTATCCGTCGTCTTATTGCAAGGTATCCGTCGTCTTATGTTCTCTGTAACCCTTGTATTTAAAAGCTCTAAGTGTTGCTAAAGCTTTTAAAGTATTTAAATACTTTAAATAGAAAAAATTATAAAATCATAAAAAATTGCCCTATGTACTCGCTAAAGCTCGTACTTTATTGAAGCTCGTTCCTCGCTTCCAGGGGCAATTTTTAGTTAATTCTATTTGTGAAGTCTCAAAAAAAAGCAATTATGAATTCGCTTCGCTCATATTTTTTAAAAGCAAAAGCTTCAATGTGTCGCTCGTAGACACTCGCTAATAACTACAGTAAAAGATTAAAAAAGAGCAAAAACAGTTTTTCAGAAAGTCGAGGCGCAAATTTTCATTATGTCGCTCGTAGACACTCGCTTGGTTCTTATTATTTAGGATTTAATTGTTTAAACAGACTAATCAAAAGCGTGAAACATTGATGAAATACTAAGCGTGGAACGGTAAAAGTCGACAAAAAAGCCCAATCGGCAAGGATTCAGTTTTAAGAATTCAATTAACATATTGAATTAAAAAAAATAATTTAGACCATTTCATATAAGGGGTATTATATTAATTTTAGAAAAACTGAAGAGTCAAAAATGTAAAGACATTATAAATAAGCTTATGAAATAGCTTCAATATTCATGAAACTGAATTATATTTCTGAGATATAATTTTCTATTTTATAAGAGAATTCTACATGTTTTCCTTTTTCAAAAAATCGCTTTCTGCCGAAGAGCTGTCTAAATTAATTATTAATGAAAGTGGCAAAGAAGAATGGTTCATTAATCATTTTCATAGAGATAGCTCACCATTTTTTGGAGATAATCTTGAAGAAATTTGCGGATCAATAAAAACAGCAATAATCAGACATTATTTAATATCTAATAATTACATTTCTAAATTACTCTTAAAAAGAAAACAACTAAGATATATTGATTCTTATGGTGACTTAGTAGAAGAAGATTGGAATAAAGAAGTCAAAAAATTCACAAAAAAAAGATCAGGTGAAATTTTTGAATTTGTTATAAATCATACACCTGAAGTAATTTATAAAGAATTAAAAAAGCAAAAACAGTATTATTATCCTGATTCTGAAAACTTTTATTATGAGATTTTATCAATAGTTGACTTGAACGAAGTTTACGAATGTACAGATTTAGAAGATAGGATAACCTTATTAAAAAACATCGATAATGTTGATACAGATAATTATTTAGTAGATGAACAAAAAGACTATCATGAGTATGAATCTATAGTTAGTAACATGTTTGAGATACTGGGTTGGAAGACATTGATTACCCCCAAAATTGGCGATCAAGGTGCTGATATTATTATAGAAAAATATAATCTGAAATTTGTCGTTCAATGTAAACTATATAGCCAACCTGTTGGAAACAAAGCTGTTCAAGAAGTTATTGCTGCCAAAGGATTCTATGAGGCTTTCGGGGCTATTGTCGTTACAAATAATGACTATACAAAATCTGCAAGACAGCTTGCAGAGTCTCATTCAGTAATATTATTACATGATTCCCAAATAATTGAATGGAATAACATATTTGATGAAATCTAATTAAAAGGGATAAGCTATAGAATATTACTTTGATATAGCTTAACTATATTGACTAGAAAAATTCAAATACCACGAAAATAATGCCCATTTAACATAATGGGCCTTATGCGAAATCAATTTGTAATAATCCTGTAATATCAATCAGTTAGCCTAATTTAAAAACTCAAAAAATGACCCAAAAGCCGACATTGTTACATGTCGGCGTTTTTTTAAACGAAATTGTCATTTTTTGCCTATAAAATAGATTAAAAAATAATCAAAAATGCAATTTCCCCTGATTTCTCAATGCTCGCATTTCTGAAATCATCCACAAAATTTGCGGACAACTCTTGGGATAATTTTTAAGCTTTGTAAGCCACAACGTACAACACTTTAGGGTATTGGCGAATAGCCAGATCCCCTCTAATTTTCTATCATGAACCCATAGCGAGCAGGATGCTCCAAAGCATAAAACAATCATAATAAGCAAAACACCAGGATCGTGAGGGATGACAGGAGTTGGCCCTAAGACGCAAATACGAAAAACCCCGACAGGATGTCGGGGTTTTTTATTAACTATCTAAATCAAATTTCCACATTAAAGAAAACTTGGCAAACCTTTAGCAGGATCTGTTTCACGTGCCGCTTGAGCATCTGCTACAGTCATACCTAAGGCCTTAGCAACGCCTTGCCCATAAGCTGGATCGCAAGCATAACAGTTGCGGATATGACGGTATTTGATGAAATCTAGCGCATCACCCATCGCTGCGGCCGTGTTATTAAACAGGGCCTGTTTCTGCTCATCATTCATCAAATTGAACAGGGCACGTGGCTGGCTGAAGTAATCATTGTCATCTTCACGGAAGTCCCAGAAATCAGCATCACCGGTAATCTTTAATGCTGGTTCTTTAAACTGAGGTTGTTCCTGCCACTGGTTAAAACTGTTCGGTTCATAATGTGGCAATGAACCATAGTTGCCATCCATGCGGCCCTGACCATCACGACGATTAGAGTTTACAGGGCAGCGTGCAGCATTGACCGGAACCTGTGAATGATTTACACCAACACGGTAACGCGCTGCGTCGGCATAGTTCACTAAACGTGCCTGTAACATACGGTCCGGTGAGTAGCTGATGCCCGGTACAAGATTACTAGGTGCAAAGGCTGCCTGTTCTACATCCTGGAAATAGTTTTCCGGATTGCGGTTCAGCTCAAATTCACCGACTTCAATCAGTGGATAATCGCCCTTCGGCCAGACTTTGGTCAGGTCAAATGGATGATAAGGCACTGTTTCGGCTTCCAGTTCTGGCATGACTTGAACGTACATTTTCCATTTTGGATAGTCGCCACGTTCGATGGCATCAAACAGGTCGGTCTGGCTGCTTTCACGGTCTTTGGCAATCAAGTCTGCTGCTTCAGCATCGGTCAGGTTCTGGATGCCTTGCTGGGTACGCATATGGAATTTCACCCAGAAGCGTTCATTTTGGGCATTGATAAAACTGAAGGTATGGCTGCCAAAACCATGCATATGACGGTAGCCAGCAGGAATACCGCGATCCGACATGACAATGGTCACCTGATGCAAGGCTTCAGGCAATAATGTCCAGAAATCCCAGTTATTGGTGGCACTGCGCTTGTTGGTTTTCGGGTCACGTTTGACTGCTTTATTCAGGTCAGGGAACTTGCGGGCATCCCGTAGGAAAAATACCGGAGTATTGTTGCCAACTAGATCCCAGTTGCCTTCTTCAGTATAGAATTTCAGGGCAAAACCGCGAATATCACGTTCTGCATCGGCCGCACCACGTTCACCCGCCACCGTTGAGAAACGCGCAAACATTTCGGTTTTTTTGCCGACTTCAGAGAAAATTTTAGCGCGGCTATATTGGGTAATATCATTGGTCACGGTAAAGGTACCGAAAGCACCTGAACCTTTGGCATGCATACGACGCTCTGGAATCACTTCACGGACAAAGTTGGCCAGTTTTTCATTCAGCCATAAATCCTGGGCAAGTAAAGGTCCACGCGCACCTGCCGTCATACTGTTCTGATTGTCGACCACAGGGGCACCAGCTTCAGTAGTCAGGTGGGTAACAGGACATTTTTTAGGGTCTTGACTCATACTATTAACTCCCGTTTCTTTTAATTTAAATTTCCTACAGAAATTTAAGATTTTCAATCCTATCTTACCCTTTACTTGCTTATTAAAATATTAAACTAAGGATATTTTTGAAAATTTATAGCCAACTGATTTAACATAAAATCTCTTATACGAAATTTGACTGTAAGCCCAAAATAGAAGTGTCCTATACGACACTTCTACTTAAAACACATGAACTACTTGGCAACTGAATCAGTTTTTTGCTTTAGCTTTGTCTGAGCTTCCTCAATAGCAAAATCCAAAAATGTCACGGTCTCACCTTTATTACCGTACAGTGCAAGTTGATTGAGCACCTCAAAAAGTAACTCATATTTTTCTTTAGTTCCAAGATCTAATGCACCTACCTTTTTAAAAATTCTAGATTGACGAAATTTTCCTGCAAGATAACGATCTTTTTGCACTTTATTTAAAAATTTCTGAGCGTCCAAAGAACCATCATTTGGAGTTTTATAAAGACTTAAAACACCACCCCCCACTTCAAACTTACGTTGGTTCTCAGCTTTACGTTTTTCTCTAGTATCTTTTTTCTGAATCTGACTCAAGTAAAGTTCAAGATCCTTTAACTGTAACTGCTGAGCTTTAAAACGATAATATCTGGTACACATTGTTTTTAAGATATTCGTTTCGGCCATATCTAATTCTTTGTTCTGATATGCCTGAAAAAGCTCTATAAATTTAACTTCATATTCAGTCTGTTTAGGTTGGGCAGCAAGCTCATCAAACAACAATTTCAACTTCAGATGTTCACGATAAGGTTTTAAAGCCTCTTTGACCAAGATCTGTTGAGCTTCTGACAACATTTCAAAATTAAAGTCCTCAGCTTGTAGTGCATCAATAACCTGATTTTGCAATTCAGAGCGAGAATCTTTTTCTAACAGGAACTCAACGAAAGCGTGTAACTCTGCTATTTGTAAAAGTTGAGCTGGTCTACCACGCTTTTTTGCTTTTTCTTGGGTCATATCATCTGCCGCCTAATTTTCAGAACTGCTACCGATTTAAATATGGTTTTACCATATTTAAATCGGGCAGTCTGAAAATAATTATTTAAATTAAAAATAAAATTTCTTGAAAAGAATTTTTATTTTTAATTTAAATAATTCGCACTTGACAGTTTCTCTTGATCAGAGAAACTAGTACGCAATGGGGCGATTCCCCCTTGACCCCCTTCAACCGGATTTTTCAGCCATTCAGGCATTGCAAATCCGGACGGTTTTCATTCCGTTTCACTGCATAAAAACCGAACACACAACCCAATAGAGGTGCGCATGGCTAGCTATCATTTCAGTGTGAAAAGTAAAAATAAGGGCTATGCAATCAGCCATTACCTCTACATCTCCCGACTGATGCAATATGACGGCATTCGTAAAACCAGCAATGAAAAACTTGAACACATTGAACCAGGACGCTGCATGCCTGCCTTTGTCAAAGATCCAATCGAATTTTGGCAGGCAGCAGATAGTTATGAACGAGCCAATGCCAAAGCCTATATTGAGTATGAAATTGCCCTGCCGAATGAATTCACGCCAGAACAGCGTAAAACGCTCATAGAGACGTTTTTAGACAAACACATAGTCCCACAGCAATATCCGCATTCATACGCCATACACAACGTAAAATCACGCATCAGTGGCGAAGATCAGCCCCATTGTCACCTGATGTTTTCTTTAAAGGCGGATGATGGAGTGGAACGTACTGCAGAACAATATTTCAAACGCTATAACGCGAAGGACCCAGCCAAAGGTGGCGTTAAAAAAATCCAGCTCCAAGATGGGCATCAAAATTACTCCGAATTTTTACTGTTCATCCGTAAAGCCTGGGAAAACCACTTAAACGATGCCCTGGCTCAACACTGCCCTACCGTGACTTACCATATAGATGGCCAAGACATCACAATCAAAAACCAGGTTTCAGCAGACAGCTATGAAAAATATAACGAGATCCACAGCACGCTATACCTTCCAGAGCCAAAACTAGGCGTTGGCCAACAAAATGCGACAGCGGAATATCTCGCCCAAATCCAAAAAATCAGAGAACACAACCAGCAAGAACGAAAACTCGAAGAACGCCAAAAGCAATTAGATCAACAACATGAATATTTTTATAGTGCTGAAAACCATCCATTTTCATCATTGGAAGTGATGTATTACCTGAATTATTTAGTGAAGAACCAGAAAAATAAGGAAAAACTGGAAAAAGATTTTAGTGAAATTATCAAAACCCAAGAGCCTATATTGCATCAAGAAGGCTGGAACCTTCAGAACATGAATCGAAAATTGAGAGATTCAGAGCATAACTCAACGCCATACTTTGAGTTTGAAGTGTATTCCCAGCCAAAGTATCCATTACCCACGCAGAATAAGCCCCCTCAACCGGTTCAACCCGAACAGCCAAAGCAAAAATCTGATGATTATGATTACGGTGGTCCAGGTTTTTAAAATTATCTGGTTTTATTCAGGCCTTACAGAGCGAGTGTCTACGAGCGAACAGACACAATTAAAATTTTCGCCATGTTTTTCCCTGATTACAAGCTCCCCTTTGCTGTAGAGATTTAGGTGCAGAGCATCCCGTAGGGTGCGAACAGATTGAATGTGCTTCTAGTCCGAGCGAAGCGAGCATAAAAAAACTTATGAGCGAAGCGAATTCCGAGCTGCTTTTGCTTTTTTTGAAGTTATCACGAGATTAACCCAAAAATTGCCCCTTCGAACTGAGCGTAAGCGAAGTTCAATAGAGTTTGAGCGTAGCGAAAACATAGGGCAATTTTTCCTATCCTGAGCTTTTAATTATTTTTAATACTTTTAAATGCTTTTAAATCCTCTGGATGCTCTTTCATCTATAGGTTACAGCATTCAATAAACTAGGTTTATAGACCTTTAAAGCTAGGTTTATAGACCTTTAAAGCTAGGTTTATAGACCTTTAAGCTAGGTTTATAGACCCTTAAAACAATTCATATGTTTCTTTAAACTAGGTCTATCGATCTTCCTAAACTACTTCCTACAATTCTTTAAACTAATTGTTAAAACTAGCTTATTAACTCAAATAAACTACGACATATGCTTTTTTAAACTAATTATTAAACTAGGTTTATCGATCCTACTAAACTGCTTCCTACAATTCTTTAAACTAGCTTTATCGACCCAATTAAACTGTATGTTTTAAAAGCATAAGATATTAATAGAAAAAGACTTATTGAATATAAAATAATCTATTGAACAATACACTTAAATAGTCTATGTTATGACCTAGCTTTTTAAAACTTATTAGAAATGACTAAACTAGTTGTAAAAGATAATGCATTAGTCCAGGCAAGCTATACCTTAGATACCGTTGAGCAGCGTTTAGTATTATTGGCGATTGCTGAGGCACGAGAAACAGGACATGGAATAACTGAAAATAGCTTGTTAGAAGTACATGCTAGTAGCTATATAAATACCTTTAATGTTGAAAAACATACAGCCTATACCGTACTTCGTGATGCATCTAAAAGTTTATTTGATCGCTATGTCACATACCATGATGTTAATCCTAAGACAGGTAAGGATCGTAGCTTTCACTGCCGCTGGGTCGACAAAATTGGATATGAACCTAAATCGGGTATCGTTTTCCTACGATTTACACAAGACATTGTTCCTCTCATAACTCGACTGGAAGAAAATTTCACTAAATATGAACTAGAGCAAGTTTCACGGTTAACTAGCTCTTATGCTATTCGGCTATATGAGTTATTAATTCAATGGAGATCCACTGGTAAAACTCCAGTTTTTGATCTATCTATTTTTAGACAACAACTTGGTGTCGAAGCTCATCAATACAAAACAATGAGTAATTTTAAAACGTATGTTTTAGATTTTGCTCTTGAACAAGTAAACGAGCTAACCGATATAACAGCTAAATATGAACAATATAAAAAAGGTCGTACTATTTCAGGTTTCTCTTTTACTTTTAAACAGAAAAAAAAGCCTAAAGATGTAAAAGCTCAGCGAGATCCAAATACACTCGACCTCTTTTCACAGATGACAGATAAACAACGCCATTCCTTTGCTGCCAAGCTTTCTGAGTTACCAGAGATGGGATGCTACTCTGAAGGTACCGAAAGCTACCAGCAATTTGCTGTACGTATTGCTGAAATGCTCCAAGATCCAAAAAAAATCAAGGAATTCCTCCCACACCTTCAAAAGGTCGGTTTTAAAGTTGCTTAAATTACATACTTGATCATTTGTCTATTAGACAGTCTAATAGACATCAACTTTTGACAAGATTAGGCATAGTTTTACACCATGAAAAGCCTTTCAGTTCTTGAATTATCCAAACTTTACAACATCAATAGACAAACTATTTACAACCATATAAATAAAGGAATTTTAAGTAAAAATTCTGATAATAAAATTGATTTTTCTGAAGCTATCCGTGTATTTGGGGAGCCTGCTAAAAAACCGGATGTAAAAGAACCTGTAAAAATAGACAGTCCAAATTCGGCAGAAGTTTTACTACTTAGGCAGCAGATAGACATGCTAAAAAATCAGCTTGATGATGCTAAAGATAGAGAATCGTTCTATCAGAATCAGATTGAAACGATGCAACGCTTATTAGAAGCCCCAAAACCTAATATGACTATGTTTACCGATCAAGAACCGGTGCGATCAAGCATGGTCCAAACAGATCCCGAACCGGACACAGCAGAAGCTAAACATGACGGATTGACTACTCCGGAGCAGACGGAAAATAAGCGCATTCCAGTGCCGGAGCAGGTTGAACCGGAGCAGCCGAAAAGAGGCTTCTGGAGCCGATTTTTTCTGCCGAATGGCTAAGAGGCTTGTTTAGGTGTACTAATCAAAGTTGTGAAACATTGATCAAAGAATAGTCGTGGAACATGAAAAATGCATAAAAAAGCCCGATCTGGAGGATACGGGCCAATCAAAATGATATATACCATTGATTAATAAAGACAATTATAACTCATTTCGTATAACGCGTATTATGTTAATTTTAGAAATTCTTAAATTAATCATGGTCAAACTTGTGAAATTTTAATAAATCAAATCTCAATGTCTGATCATTAATTTGATAAAGTAGATATGAGTCTATTATTTGTGAATAGTTGTTTTCTAAGAATTGAAATATATCATCAGCTTCTAGCTTTTCTCCGCTTGGTTTTATCGCATTATAGTGAAAATCCCATTCATGTTTTATACCGCCAGAGTCATAAAGAAAGGCTGTTTTATCTACATTTTTAACAGCATAGACTAAAATATAAGTAACATAATCATTGTAAACTATACCATTGAACTTATTGGTTATTTTTGAAATTTTCGTATAATTAAAAGCTAATGTTTTATGTGGTTTTGCCTTACACTTTATGATTTTATCATCTGATTCAATATAAATTTCTGCATCCCAAAATTCAGGAAAATATCTATCTTCACCAAGACTAAGATGGCTAAATTCTTCTGTTTCTACATTGATAGATTCATAAGGCTTTAAAATTAATGGTGGAGAACACTTATGTATTTCCAAGTAATAGCTCTTGTCAAAAACACAAACTATTTTATAAATGCTTAAAGGTTTGTCTTTTTTATTTTGAAAAACTATATTATTTATTCTTGTATGAGATGAACCTCCAGATGTCACCGTATAAGTAACATTTACTTTATCTCCTATTTTTCTCCAAGCAAAGAACACCGTAAAGATAGAAGCAGATAAAGCTATCACTGGCCTAAAATGTTGATCAAGCCATTCCCAAATTATTGATAAGTATTCCAATGATGTCAGTTTTTTCTAATAAAAAATTTATTATAGATATGAGTACTATTATTTTCTATTAATTGACCTATATTTTTCTAGGAATACGTAATGTTGTTTTTATTTTGATAGGATGAACATCTTCAACACTTTTCCAAGCTATTTCTTTATTTTTGAAAATTTCAAGCTGATTGATAAGTGACTCTAAATCTAAATCAGAATTTTGATTAGATGCAAAAGGTAATGCATATACAATGCTAGTTTGACCTATCTCCAACCTTATGATTTTAAAAGGTAGGCCTTTGTCATCTCCCTTTCTAGTCCATATATGGATTTTGACATGGTGTTCTGCATTAACTTCATGAAAAATACCAATATTCATAAGGCTATCATGTGAAGTCAATTCTGTTGATCTAACCCATTTAATAGTATCTTTTAAGCAATCTAAATCTGCTTGTTCAGAAACTATAGATAAAGCAAGTTTACATAATGCTTTATATAGGTTTTTAGGGATAAATTTATCTTTAGGCTCTAGTGTTAATTCTGCAAAATCTTCATGCTCGACTATAGTTTCAGATATATTTTCTATAACGGTTATATTTCCATCATTTTTCAATTTTAAATTTTCATACGGCACTTCTAACGCTTTATTAACTACAGACATTCTCTGTACGTTTAAAAATGTCATTAAATCATTCTCAATTGTTGTGCCAAAATGCTCGTTGCATTCATCACATTCATCAAGACAGAAGATACTTATATTGCCCAATCCCCTTGAAATAGCATGTGCTTTTTTCTTAAAGGTTACTTCTGGAAAATATTTAAAGCAAAATCTACAACGTTTTACTTCAGCTCCTTCTTGGCTTGAGATTTTAGTAGTTACTTTGCTATTAGATTTTATACTTGTGTATGCGTATAGCTCCTCAAAAGGATTTAAGTATTCCTTATAATATTTCATATACATCTGATATAGCTTATTTATTTCATCCATAGGTAATTCATTTAGTTCTAATTCTTCTATATTTTCCACTCTATGAATTGCATCTACATACAGATCAATTTTATCGAATTGTTCTTGAGGGAAGGGTTGTCCATTTCCTAGATGAAAGATCATAAAGAAATTATTTTCTGGTTCACTTTTTATACATTGAACAATTCCATGAAATTCAGGATTATGCCTAGTTAATTCAGAAAAATGTTCTAACAAAAACTGCTTATATTCTGGTTTAAGTTTTTGCAAAGGATCAGATCCTAGATTTAATCCAATTTCTTCAAAAAATGAGCAAACATCTGCTAAAGATAGCTCTTCCTCCTCATAGGTAAAGCTACATTCTGAGAAAAAAAAGTGGAATGAGAATATAGGTAATTTCATTTTATTAATGTTTTTTAATACTTTAACTATCTTTAAATATATCAAAAAATAGAGACTTATATTTTTTATTATCGTCAGTCTTAATTTCCATATTTAAAAGTTGGTGTTCAAAAATGTATCAACTTTGTTGACACTAAAGATTTTAAAGCTTAATGTATATACATTGTAGACACCAAAGAAAGAGAACTGTCATGGAACTAGCTATTAAAAAGTGGGGAAACAGTGCAGCTGTTCGCCTACCTTCTGTATTATTAGAAAGCCTTGATCTGAAATTGAATAGTCTTGTTGAAGTATTTACTCAAGATGAAGTCATTGTAATTAAACCAATTAAACAAAAATCAAATATCTCTTTAGAACAGCTTTTAGCAGGTATAACCCCTGATAATTTGCATGGTGAAATTGAGACTGGAAATGCAGTAGGCAAGGAATTCTATTAATGAGCCACACTTATGTACCTGAGGAAGGTGACATTATCTGGATTGATTTTAATCCACAAAGTGGACATGAACAGGCAGGTCATAGACCTGCCTTAGTTTTAAGCCCATCATCGTATAATAAGGCTACAAGCCTATTAATCTGTTGCCCAATTACAAGACAGATTAAAGGGTATCCTTTTGAAGTAAATATCTCTGGTAATCCTAAAAATGTGGCCTTATCAGATCAAGTCAAAAGCTTAGATTGGGTAGCTCGATCAGCAACAAAAAAAGGACAGGCTAAACCCACCGAACTTGAAGAAGTACGAGAAAAAATTGCAGCGTTGCTGAGAATTGCAACATAATATTCTGTCAAATCGTAGTCATGCAATAACAGTTATTTGAGTCATAGACACCTTTATAGGTGTCTTTTTATTTAACATAAAATCTCTTATGCGAAATTAAAAATGGGAACCCTATAGCTCCCATTTTATTGTTAAACATTGAATCCTATATGCTTTCCTGTCGGAAGTTCTACATCAATGCGGAGTTTCCCTCCCATAGCTTCAACATATTTTTTCATCGTTGAAATTTTCAGATCATTCCCACGATTTTCAATAGCCGAAAGAGAAGGTTGTTTAATACCAAGGGTTTCAGCTAATGCTTTTTGAGAAATTTCTAATTCTTCACGAATGAGGTAAAGCTGATTTTCTAATAATAACTCATCAGCCATTTGTTGAATACGAGCTTGGCTCTCCGGAGAGCGACTAGCCAATAATTCTTGTAGGGTCTTAGCCATCAGATTGTTCTCCTAAAGTTGAAAGATGAAGTGCGTACTGCTCATCTGCAATTGCTAGCATCTCTGTATAAAAACGCTTTTTATTACTCTTATCACCAATACACAGCACAATCGCTTGTCGTAATGGATCGAATGTAAAAAATGCCCTTAATGGTTTACCACGATGCTGAACACGAAGTTCCTTCATATTGGTAAATTTAGAATCGTAGACCGTATCGACTAAAGGACGACCTAAACTAGGACCTTGCTGTTGTAGAACAACCAATGCAGCCAAGACTTTCTCTTGTGTTGCTTCATCTTGCTGTTCAAGCCATTCATTAAACAGATCCGTTGTAATGACTGTCCACATATTACAACCAAAATATAGATTATAGTCTATATTTTAAATCTGATTGAATGACTTTGCAAATGGCAATAAAAAACCCCGACATCCTGTCGGGGTTTTTCGTATTTGCGTCTTAGGTTTAACTCCTGTCGAACCTTTAACATTCCTTGTTGCTGCGT
>NZ_JACANU010000020.1:7040-26716 GCF_030329325.1 Acinetobacter sp. 226-1 | reverse complement strand
TTGAATGGGTTCATGTGCAGCTCCATCAGCAAAAGGGGATGATAAGTTTATCACCACCGACTATTTGCAACAGTGCCGTTGATCGTGCTATGATCGACTGATGTCATCAGCGGTGGAGTGCAATGTCGTGCAATACGAATGGCGAAAAGCCGAGCTCATCGGTCAGCTTCTCAACCTTGGGGTTACCCCCGGCGGTGTGCTGCTGGTCCACAGCTCCTTCCGTAGCGTCCGGCCCCTCGAAGATGGGCCACTTGGACTGATCGAGGCCCTGCGTGCTGCGCTGGGTCCGGGAGGGACGCTCGTCATGCCCTCGTGGTCAGGTCTGGACGACGAGCCGTTCGATCCTGCCACGTCGCCCGTTACACCGGACCTTGGAGTTGTCTCTGACACATTCTGGCGCCTGCCAAATGTAAAGCGCAGCGCCCATCCATTTGCCTTTGCGGCAGCGGGGCCACAGGCAGAGCAGATCATCTCTGATCCATTGCCCCTGCCACCTCACTCGCCTGCAAGCCCGGTCGCCCGTGTCCATGAACTCGATGGGCAGGTACTTCTCCTCGGCGTGGGACACGATGCCAACACGACGCTGCATCTTGCCGAGTTGATGGCAAAGGTTCCCTATGGGGTGCCGAGACACTGCACCATTCTTCAGGATGGCAAGTTGGTACGCGTCGATTATCTCGAGAATGACCACTGCTGTGAGCGCTTTGCCTTGGCGGACAGGTGGCTCAAGGAGAAGAGCCTTCAGAAGGAAGGTCCAGTCGGTCATGCCTTTGCTCGGTTGATCCGCTCCCGCGACATTGTGGCGACAGCCCTGGGTCAACTGGGCCGAGATCCGTTGATCTTCCTGCATCCGCCAGAGGCGGGATGCGAAGAATGCGATGCCGCTCGCCAGTCGATTGGCTGAGCTCATGAGCGGAGAACGAGATGACGTTGGAGGGGCAAGGTCGCGCTGATTGCTGGGGCAACACGTGGAGCGGATCGGGGATTGTCTTTCTTCAGCTCGCTGATGATATGCTGACGCTCAATGCCGTTTGGCCTCCGACTAACGAAAATCCCGCATTTGGACGGCTGATCCGATTGGCACGGCGGACGGCGAATGGCGGAGCAGACGCTCGTCCGGGGGCAATGAGATATGAAAAAGCCTGAACTCACCGCGACGTCTGTCGAGAAGTTTCTGATCGAAAAGTTCGACAGCGTCTCCGACCTGATGCAGCTCTCGGAGGGCGAAGAATCTCGTGCTTTCAGCTTCGATGTAGGAGGGCGTGGATATGTCCTGCGGGTAAATAGCTGCGCCGATGGTTTCTACAAAGATCGTTATGTTTATCGGCACTTTGCATCGGCCGCGCTCCCGATTCCGGAAGTGCTTGACATTGGGGAATTCAGCGAGAGCCTGACCTATTGCATCTCCCGCCGTGCACAGGGTGTCACGTTGCAAGACCTGCCTGAAACCGAACTGCCCGCTGTTCTGCAGCCGGTCGCGGAGGCCATGGATGCGATCGCTGCGGCCGATCTTAGCCAGACGAGCGGGTTCGGCCCATTCGGACCGCAAGGAATCGGTCAATACACTACATGGCGTGATTTCATATGCGCGATTGCTGATCCCCATGTGTATCACTGGCAAACTGTGATGGACGACACCGTCAGTGCGTCCGTCGCGCAGGCTCTCGATGAGCTGATGCTTTGGGCCGAGGACTGCCCCGAAGTCCGGCACCTCGTGCACGCGGATTTCGGCTCCAACAATGTCCTGACGGACAATGGCCGCATAACAGCGGTCATTGACTGGAGCGAGGCGATGTTCGGGGATTCCCAATACGAGGTCGCCAACATCTTCTTCTGGAGGCCGTGGTTGGCTTGTATGGAGCAGCAGACGCGCTACTTCGAGCGGAGGCATCCGGAGCTTGCAGGATCGCCGCGGCTCCGGGCGTATATGCTCCGCATTGGTCTTGACCAACTCTATCAGAGCTTGGTTGACGGCAATTTCGATGATGCAGCTTGGGCGCAGGGTCGATGCGACGCAATCGTCCGATCCGGAGCCGGGACTGTCGGGCGTACACAAATCGCCCGCAGAAGCGCGGCCGTCTGGACCGATGGCTGTGTAGAAGTACTCGCCGATAGTGGAAACCGACGCCCCAGCACTCGTCCGAGGGCAAAGGAATAGAGTAGATGCCGACCGAACAAGAGCTGATTTCGAGAACGCCTCAGCCAGCAACTCGCGCGAGCCTAGCAAGGCAAATGCGAGAGAACGGCCTTACGCTTGGTGGCACAGTTCTCGTCCACAGTTCGCTAAGCTCGCTCGGCTGGGTCGCGGGAGGGCCGGTCGCAGTGATTCAGGCCCTTCTGGATTGTGTTGGTCCCCAGGGCACGATTGTCATGCCCACGCACTCGGGTGATCTGACTGATCCCGCAGATTGGAGATCGCCGCCCGTGCCTGCCGATTGGGTGCAGATCTTGCGCAACGAGATGCCGGCATACGATCCGCAAACCACACCAACTCGGAACATGGGTGCAGTGGCTGAATTGTTCCGGGCGTGTCGCAAACACTTTTGGAGGCAGCTATCACCCAGCCAAGGCCGGTATTTTCATGCTTTGTTAACCTTTTGCAGTCCGAAGAGGCGCGCAAGCAAATCATTCTGGTCATTGACGGTCCAGCCGCCTGAAAAGCCAAAGCCCTTCCGCAGCCACAGCATCGCCTCGAAACCCGCGATGGTTCGCCGCGCCGTGTTAAAGGATTGGAAACCGCCGATCTTCGGCATGTTCTTCTTCACCCGGAAATGGTCGCTCTCAATCCCCTGCTGGAGATGTTTGGTCACATAATGCACGGGATCGGGATGGAGAAGCCCATCATCAACCGACGTTTTGATCGTTGACGGGAAGGTGTTGGCCCCGTCCGTCCCAATCCTGTTCGGCGACAACAAGGGTTCATCTTTAAGCATCTTTCGGAAGAACCGCTTGGCAGCGTCGAGATCGCGCTTAGCGGTCAGCAGGAAATCCACCGGATTGCCATGCTTATCGATGGCTCGGTACAGATAGCGCCATTTGCCGCGGATCTTGACATAGGTCTCATCAATCCGGACCGAGCCGCAATGGGGTCGACGAAACTGCCGCAGCCGTTTCTCGATGACAGGTGCATAAGCCAATACCCAGCGGTTGATCGTGCTATGATCGACCTCGAAGCCCCGCTCGCGAAACATCTCTTCCAAGTCACGATAGCTGAGCGGGTAGCGCAAGTACCAGGCAACCGCCTGTACAATCAGCCAGGCCTCGAAATGCCTGCCCTTGAAATCATCCTTCGACTGGCGCTTCAGCTTTTCGGCAATGGTATTCAAAATCATCGGCTCGCTCCGCAATATCAGGAGCGGCAACTTCTCTCCCCATGGTCAACATCGAGTTAACCTGAAGAATTTGCGACAAGGCCATGCGTTCCGCTCCGGAGATGTCTGGCTTACTAGGTCCCGGCGCTATGGCGATCTGAAACACGCACTCGTTCCGGCACAATCCATCGCGGAAGGCGGTCGTCTCGCTGTGCCATTGCGGCCGGAGGAATGGCTGGCAGACCGGCAAGCTCGCCTCGACATGCGGTTGCGCGAGCTTGGCCGTGCCGCTCGCGCAGGCACGATCCCGGGCGGGTCGATTGAAAACGGCGTTCTGCATATCGAGAAACTCGAAGCCGCCGCGCCGACAGGCGCCGAAGATCTGGTGCTCGATCTCTACAAGCAGATCCCGCCCACGCGCATCACCGATCTCCTGCTGGAGGTGGATGCGGCGACCGGCTTCACCGAAGCGTTCACCCATCTGCGCACAGGAGCACCCTGCGCTGACCGGATCGGGCTAATGAACGTTATCTTGGCGGAAGGGATCAACCTCGGCTTGCGCAAAATGGCGGATGCGACAAACACCCACACCTTCTGGGAATTGATCCGCATTGGACGGTGGCATGTCGAGGGCGAAGCCTATGACCGGGCGCTGGCCATGGTGGTCGAGGCACAGGCAGCGTTACCCATGGCCCGGTTCTGGGGCATGGGCACGTCGGCTTCGAGCGACGGACAGTTCTTCGTCGCTACAGAGCAAGGTGAGGCCATGAACCTGGTCAACGCGAAATATGGCAATACCCCGGGCCTGAAAGCCTATAGCCACGTCTCCGACCAATATGCGCCGTTCGCAACCCAGGTGATTCCTGCAACGGCAAGCGAAGCGCCTTACATCCTCGATGGCCTGCTGATGAACGATGCTGGACGCCATATCCGCGAGCAGTTCACCGACACGGGCGGCTTCACCGATCACGTCTTTGCCGCATGTGCCATTCTCGGCTACCGGTTCGCTCCGCGCATCCGCGACCTGCCATCCAAACGGCTCTACGCGTTCAATCCGTCGGCCGCCCCGGCGCACCTGCGAGCGTTGATCGGCGGAAAGGTCAACCAAGCCATGATCGAGCGCAATTGGCCCGACATCCTGCGCATCGCCGCCACCATTGCTGCCGGGACCGTCGCGCCAAGCCAGATTCTGCGGAAACTCGCCTCCTATCCGCGGCAGAACGAGCTCGCGACAGCCCTGCGGGAAGTCGGTCGCGTCGAGCGCACCCTGTTCATGATCGACTGGATTCTGGATGCCGAACTCCAACGGCGTGCCCAGATCCGGCTCAACAAAGGCGAAGCTCATCATGCGCTGAAGCGGGCAATCAGCTTCCACCGCCGCGGTGAAATCCGCGACCGTTCCGCCGAAGGCCAGCATTACCGCATCGCCGGCATGAATCTGCTCGCCGCCATCATCATCTTCTGGAACACCATGAAGCTCGGCGAGGTCGTTGCAAACCAGAAACGCGATGGAAAGCTGCTATCGCCCGATCTCTTGGCCCATGTTTCGCCGCTCGGATGGGAACACATCAATCTCACCGGAGAATATCGCTGGCCAAAGCCTTAGCGTAGGATTCCGCCCCCTCCCGCAAACGACCCCTTAACTGACGAACAACTCGCACAAATTCTTATCCCGAAACGATTTGTACCACCTACTCCACCTGAACATGAAGGCAAGAATATGGTCTATGTATTTGATAGTGAGGATAAGTTTGAACTGACTTATGATGAGCTGGTGGAAATCATTAGCAAAGCTAGAATGGCTGGTCCGAAGTTGATACCTGTCTTAGGCACCGTGAATTAAATTGTGCAGTGTTCGCACGCCACTTGAAACATAACTTGATTGGAAATGAATTTGGGCTGAGAAAAATTCAGTTCAAATTTAACCTGACGGGCACACTAAAAAATGGGTAATTGTCAGATCGAGTTTGGACTACAACACTTTAGCTCATCGATTTACCAAAGTGCTAATCTTTACACTATTGTCTAAAATCCAGTGACCAAATTGTGATGCTAAAGCTTTTAAATTCCCTTTATTATGAATCAAAGTTAGTATGATGCTTTTCATAAAGACAGTTTACTTATAACCAGAGAGATTTTTAAACAATTCCCCCTTTTCAGTTTGCTTAGGCTATTTGATCCAGAGTTCATCTTTTTGCATCATTTTTAACATTAAATTAAATATAACCAGCGGAGTAACATTTTTTTTGTTAGAGCCGACAACTCTTTGAAAACTAAATTTAACGGTTCGCTCAGGAGCATCCAAATTAACTGGGTAGTTTTGTTTTTCTAAATACAGATGATCTCCTAACATTGGCTCTATACCAGTAATAAAATTAACAATTTGTTGCTCATCACCTTTCATTCGGCATTGAAAATGTAGAAAATTCTTACGCAGTTTTCCAAATAATAATAATATTTTAAGCGCCTTAACCATGTTCTTTTCTTTCAGTGCATCTTGCTGCCTATCATCTTTATAATGAAAATCAAGGAGAGGAATTATTTCATCTGGACGAGTCAGTTTTTTAGCCTTTTCGTAAAGTTCATCAAACCAACTCTCTTCTAAATTCTTACTATAAACATAATTCGTTTTTAAATTAAATTTTTGGCGATCCATCCATTTAGTGCTCATCCATTGACATCGTTGCATCCATTCTTGAGCTTGGGTATCTTCGCTTAAACGACCTTCTCTAAAACTTATCAAACGTTGAAAAGGTGTCAGAGTACTCTTCTCTATACTAAACTTCTTTTCTTGTCGGCCAGCCATCGTAACTGGCTGTGTTTGCTGATAAGAATTAAACCATTTCTGCTGCTGAGTATAACGATTTAGGTTTATGTAGTCTGTACTTGACTTCACTGGACTAAAACACTGTTCTAATACTTTTTTTGAAATGATACACGGCGAATTATAAATTCGATCGACTGCTAATAAATCCAAAACATGAAGGTAATTTGAAGCCGTTTGCTCAATACTGCTATGCCCCATCCAAGAGGCGAGCACCTGCCATTTATGTTGAATAATCTCTTCTTGAGCACGTGCTTTCATACCAAACAATAAATCCCTCATCTTTTTTGCTTTTACCCAAGGACAATCTGTGTAGGTCTTGATCATTTCTTTTGAACCGAGCAAAGTTATTGCTAGATAGTTAGCAGCACTGTGGCGTAATGTATGAAAACTAAAGCCATGATGCATACCTAATATTTGACTAAACAAATCTACTGTAATTTTGCTGATACATTGATCAGTTAATACACGATGATTCACACTAAAAAGTAGATCATCCTGCTGATTAACCAAATATTGCTCATAACGATGTTGTATGTAACGTTGTACTACTAAAAACTCATGTTCTGACAATGCAATTTTCAATGGTATTTGACGATTCGCACTTCGCGTTTTCAGACGGCGATATGAATTGTCTTGGATATGAAGCGTGATATTATTAAAAACTGTATTTTCTTTTTCTTTATAAAGTAGCTCTGGGCAAATAATATCTTGTATTTTAAGACAACGAACTTCATTTAATCGAAGTCCAGTTCTATAACTTAGTAAATACATCAGCTTTAAACAACTCAGATGATCGACCCACTCTGATGCCGTTGGCTCTTGACTTAAATTTTCTAGTTTTTCCAATAATTTGCCAAATAGCAAAGGACTCACTAGCCGTGCATTGCAAATTTGTAAATGCTTAAAACTTGAATTCTGTAACACCAATACCCCTGGAGCATCATAATTCTCTATACAGAATTGATGAAAATCTTTTAGGCGACCAAAACGGTATTCTGCGCTTTGGTGCATCTTACGAGAGGTTTTTCCTTTCACCGAATCTCGTTGAACTGCTTTTTCATCACGTTCACTGCTGTATTTCAATAGCTGCCGATATAAATCCTCATAGTCATCTATGGATTGTTGCTTTAAATCTAATTTATTGAGCCAAATCTCAAATATAAATTCTTTGCCAAACGATCCTAAGTAGCTTTCAATAGTTGATAATTGAAGCCCTCGTTTTTTTAAATGCATTAACCAGTGAATTAAGCGTAGTTGAGCATCAATTAAAGACTTTTCCTCCGTATTAGCATCAACTATCTTCTCCTCTAACACCCTTCTAGTTTCTTGCCAAAAACGTAGCGTGCGTTCTTCTTTATTCCTCTTTTTATCTAAACGCTCAACTTTTTGACCTTTACGTTTCTTTTGACCAAACAACATCAACTCATACGGAATCGTTTGTAATTTGCTTTGAACAGTCGGAACTTCAGGAAGTAACTGCTCTTGTTCAAAATGAATAGGGCGATTATCTGCTTCTGTGACTTGATTGTAATCATTATTCCACAGCAATCTAAATTCGGATGGCCTTAAAGCAACAGTATTAATCTCTTGCTGAAGCACATTACTCAAAAATATATCTATGCTGAGGTTTGGATTAAATTCGAGTACCATTTGCACATCATTAAATGCACGAAATCCACGGCGTTTAATTTGATATTGCAGATCCCCAAGACTTTTTTTCCTGCCTATCTTACTCAAGCTTTCTAAAATACAATCTTCAACTGAATGTTGCAGACAAAATTCTTTCTGAGTAGCTTTCAACTTTTTTAAATATTGCAAAATGAACTGCGCATATGGGTTAAAAAAAACATGTTTCCATTGGTACAACTTTCCCTGTTCTACATCGTTGCCATATTGAGAGTTTTCAACACGATAATGTAGTAACAATGGATTAGTGATTTTTTTGTAGTCCGAATGGTATAACCGAAAACAATTCAGATCTGTACCAAGCTCAATGGCCTCCTGCAATTGCTTCTGAATAGCAATCAAATGCTGTTCATCTGCACAGCCTGAAATATATATAAAACTTAAGCATAAATTTCCCCATAAGTACTTTGGTTCATTCCAATATTCAAATGAATCTTGCCAATACTGCCTTAATTCCTTAAGTACATGGATATGTAGATGCCCCTGTTCTAACCGTGACTCTGTACTCTCAATTTTTCTAGGCAGTACGATCCGTTTAGTATGTGGATTTAGCTTAATTCTGTATGATTTTTTATCTACATTCTGGTTGAATTGCTTCCTTCTTTTATTAAATTCATCTTCAGTAAATTGCATCAGTTTTGATTGTTCGTCTCGGCTCAACTTTTGACTCAAACAATCAACACTATCTTTAATGTCATGCCATTTTTCAGCGATCAGCTGATCAAGTTTTTGCTGCATTTCTTTCGTCAATACTTCAGGTGGAGAAGGCTGTCTATCTAGCGACTTTTTCACCATTTTATGAATATCAACAAATAGATCATCTAGTTGTGGTTTTATTAGTTCTTTGATTTTTTGCATACAACTATTTTCGCTCTAAGTGTTTAATCGATAAAGATTTGACATTATCTTGCAATTGCTGGCGGGCTTGCTGTACATAGACATTCGGGATAAGTGAAGAATGCGGATGAAAAGCCTCTCGGTCACGTTGGTCATGACCATACAGGGCCTGAATTAAGTGAAAAGCTAATGCTGGTTTACCCTCTTGCTGCTCATGCATCAAAAAGTTCATGTCAAAATGACGTAACCAATTCGAATACATATTCTTTGGAAAGACTCCTTGCATATATGAATTCACCCATTTTCTCGATAAAGGGATTAACTTAATTTTCCTGCTCTGCCATTCTTTGACAGTTATCGGCAAGATATCTTTACTAAAAATGACCTTACCAAAAAGATCATTTACAGTTATCTTCTTCTTTGCAAAGACTTGTCTAAAAAATGAACCGTACGCTTCAATAATTTGTTCTAAAAAGGCAGTGTAATTTTGCAGTGTTTTTATGAAAAAATCAGATAAAGGGATAAAACGACCATCTTTTCTTGCTTTACTATTTTTTTTATCATTCACATATAAAAGCTTGAGCTCAACACAATAATCATCCAAATTCCCCAACAGGTTTTTTTTAGGCCGACTTGCCAAACTCAACAAACTGATATGCCACATCCAACACGCATATGCATTAAGTTGATTAATAATGTGCTTATCTTCTTGGATGTTTTCGTGACAATGTCTATGTAAAATATGGAATTGCTCTTTCACAAAATTGGGTTCAAGTGCCAGTTGGCTCCCTATCCTTCCTATAGATAATGCAGATTGCACTTTGAATTGTTGTTGCAATATTTTTAGTTCAGCCGTGTCTTCAGTAAAATGTGTGGAATGTGGTGTAAGTGCTTTTTCTAAAAAGGCTAGATATGTGCTACTGAGTTGAGTTTTCGGTAGCCCGCCATAATAGATACCAGGCATGTGATGCTGACTATCCCGCCCAGCAATTACATGAGCAAGATATTCATTATATGTTTCATAATATAT
This sequence comes from Acinetobacter sp. 226-1, assembly GCF_030329325.1. Taxonomy (NCBI): domain Bacteria; kingdom Pseudomonadati; phylum Pseudomonadota; class Gammaproteobacteria; order Moraxellales; family Moraxellaceae; genus Acinetobacter; species Acinetobacter sp. 226-1. The sequence continues at coordinate 17,025 of NZ_JACANU010000020.1, read as the reverse complement.
ATGAAAATATAATTGAGCCTGCAGTTTTTCTACAGTGATCGAACCTACAAACCGATTATCAAGCCAATTCTTAAGTTTCGTATTAATGTGTGTTGATGAAATTAGTGGATTCGATGCTTGTTCTATATAGTCAAACCAAGCAGAAGGTAAATGTAGTTGATGTGTCATCACTTCATTCCACCGCACATGATTTAAGCTCTTAATCTTCTGCTCTGTAATTTTAAGATTTAATTTGAGTAAATATTCGCGACGTCTACTTGAACCATTCTGGATCAAAATTCCATCTTGAATAAGCTCGTTAAAATCCATCAGTGCGACGGGTGATAATCCCGTCAAAAGTGACAATAAACATGCTGCAGCGATTGCAGCATCCCTCCAGTGCCCGGATAACTCGGTTCTCAACACATAAACAATTTGCTTCAGTATATCTGGCGCCAAATAATGTGGATTTGTAACAAAAGGAGCATGACGGCGCTGGCGATGCCGCATTAGATGCGTCGCATTATCGCTGAGTATATAATTTAAATTTTTAGACTTTTCATCTTCTGAATAAAACTCCATTTCAGGATCTAATAGATCAACTTCACCCTCTTCATCTTTGTGAAGAGCGGCATCATAAATACTAATCTTTGCGTTATGTCCAATATCTACTTGCTTACCCGTTTTAATTTCACGAAATTTTTTGAGTTCATTTTTCGTCGGCCATTGCAAAACTTTGCTTTTTTTTGACTTACGCTGACGATGAACTACACGACGATCATCTAGTCTTTTAAAAATTATTAATAGAGCCGATAAATACTCTATGACTTGTACTTGTTCGAAATCTTTAATATTAAAAAGTTGATTACGATCCTCTTTTTTCAAATTACGTTCGTACGTGACATAACAATTTAGCAGCTTACTACATTCATGAAATAATTCAGCATGATTAGAATCCAGCACATATCGTGAGACATAGCGTAATAGGTCACAAACATGTTTTTGCTTATTCTCAGCTTTATCAATTTTTGCAAATTCTTGATACTGCCGATATGTTAAAAAACTCGCTTGTAGAATCAAATAACGTTGCGATGACAGCTCTTGTGTATTACTAGAATCTGGACATGCAAAAAAACTCACAGCAGCTAAAAAAGAATACTTACCGATCTGTCTGGAGCCTGATATATAGCTATAAATTTGTTGTGCTAATTTGTATAGAGCGTAGACATCTTTATACAAATCATCTGATAGATCGACAAATTGTGTATTTACAATATCATCACGTAATAGACAATAATCTTGTTGATATTTTTCTGCTAAATCTAAGAATTGCTCTTGTGTTTCAATGTTTGGCATATTCATTTTCGCTTAATATTTTTATCACGTTGCATTGTTTAAATTCATTGTGATCAGAACGATTTGGTAAAAGTTGATCCTTTATTGAATTCTTTGTTAGCTTAAAAAATCTTGCAAAAAATTTAGCATCCAGTTCTTTCTGAGCTTTTCTTTCAAAGCACAAGTGTTGTTGTGATTTTTCGATAAAATCATCAAGATTATGTATCAACTGTAAGATTGCAACATAATTAGAATGCACACGTAAGCCTGGCTCCGTTTGCATCAATAGCAAGATTTTTTGCCAAATTTTCACATAGATTATTTTGAACTTTGCTTGTACTACTACTTTCTGACTCTGTTTAATCTTTTTGATTTTCAGTAGTTCTGAGTTAATTTTTACTATCTCAAGTTGAACATTTTTTCGGTCAAAGCAAAAGGGCATGATAAATTGCCCCATAAAAATTTCTATATTTTTTACCAAATAGTCAAATCTTAACATTTTTATCGATTTAAAAAATGAGCATATCTTTGTATATGAAACTTCATTTAATTTATCAACTAAATTTTCTCAAAATTACAATTCTCAACAAATACATACGGTTTGCTTATCTATGACGGTCTAAATTTTAAGAATTCTTCCACTTTTTTTTAGTTTTCTGTTATTACATGAAACAATACCGTTGTATTACATTTTAGAAATGCTGTGTATGCAGCATTGATCAAAAAGATTCTCTGCTATACTTACTTCACGTGTAGCATCAATGGAGTTTCGAAATGCTCAGAACCACTGAACAGAAAAGAAAATATATTCAAGCGACACGTTCGCAAAACTATCAAGCCAGCCTAAAGCTTGAAGGCATTACAACGACAGCTCAAACAACTCAACAAAGTAAAGCTGAAATCTTGCAAAAATATAAGAAGTATTCGCAACCCGAATCTTAGTCAGGTGCATGTATGGATAAATATGGGGAAATGGGTGACAGCCTGTATTGTTACCCTGGCACAAATATCCTAAAGAACAAACTCAATATTCGTGATGAACAAATTTTAGAACAAGCTGAACTGGAACTGTCTGGATTAGCAAGTAGTCTCATTGAATATGCTGAACCACCCTACGACTTAAAATACTTAAAATCAATTCATGTACAGCTTTTTGGCGACTTATACGACTGGGCAGGAAAATTAAGACAAATCGATATTTCCAAAGGTGATACCCGTTTTTGTAATTTTTCCCGTATTGAAATTGAAACCAATAAATTACTTAGGCCACTTCAAGAAAAAAAATACTTTCAAGGCTTAGCACCACAAAAACTAATCCCTCAACTTGCCGACTTGTATTGTGAGCTTAATGTCATACACCCATTCCGTGAAGGTAATGGACGTACACAACGGATTTTCTTTGAGCATCTGATTGCTCATTGTGGTTATGGTCTTGATTGGTCTCGCATTGACTCTCAACAACAATGGATTCAAGCAAATATTGAAGGTTTTTATGGTAATTTAAATCCATTAATTCAGATTTTTGAAATATGCTTTATTCAAAATACCTAAAATTTAAGTAGTCGAAGCCCACAATCCTTAATGAGCCATCATCTTTGCTTCAATCCACTGATTAATTTCCCAAATAAACCAACAATCACGATTCTTAGAAATCTTAATACTCTTCGGGTAATTTAGGATCGTAATATTCAGATTACTTATCCAGAATTGAATAGATCGTTAACTTAGATAGACTTTTAAGCAATGTAACTTGCCGCATGTTTATCAACATATGTCTCAAAAAAGTCTGCCCATACATAGATTTATGGTGTTTAGTGCTTAAATTTCAGATTAATCTTCGTCTGATGACCTGAATGGATGTTACAGATTACATGCAGGTGAATTACTCTGTGGCTGTATCATGGCTTTTGTGCAATCCAATCCATTTGATCCGAATGTTCTCTTTTGCAATAAAGCAGCCTCTTCTGCTTTTCCTGAACCAACGAACTATGTCATTGATTTGATTCAACCGACAACAGTGATGCTGAATCAAATCTCCAAAGAAGGGATTAAATGCAAGAAATGTGGTAAGAAAAAGATAGGGGATGGAAGTTATTATCCGTCTAATTGGAACCAGCCCATGAGTCGAGATCAGTTGAGTAAGAATCATTTTAAATGAATAAGAGAAGGATGGCTTACCTCACTTCTCCGAATAACAATGCTATGCTTTTCAACCAAGGTTATAAATTGGCAACTACATTTCATTCTTCTTCATGCTGGTCCTATAGCCTGTAGACAATTACTACATCATTTGCATTCAATGCTCAATACAGCCTGTCAGCAGAACCGCAGCGATACTTTTTTTCGTGCATACATGTAGTGTTTAAATCCATTCATTTTTCAATGATCCTCTGCCGTTTATCACATTTATGGTCGATCTTTAACCTTGTGAAAAATGCACATACCGATCCCTTCAAACTGTCAAATTTATGTATGCATGACATTTAAAGAAAATTATCTGATCAATTTTTTTAGGTAAAATTCATCAAGAAAAAAGTTATTATTATTCATAACATCACCAATAACCACATAAAAACAATAATTTAATAAATTATTCTTCCAATTTTTTTATATTTAGTGTTATATGTCGCAATTTTGCATAGACATGAATTTGATAAAATCAGCCCAGAAAGCCAGAAATTCATAAAAACTATTTCATCAATCCCCTATAACTTAATCACGTTCATGGTCGATCTTAAATCTTGTGAAAAGTACTCATGCTGACCTAGCCAAACTGTAAAACTCATGTATTCATAGCCTTTAAATGAATCTTTCAATCGGTATATTTAAGGTAAAAACTAGTAATCAGAAGTTATTATCACCCCCATATAAAACAAGGATCAACTTAAAAACAATAACTTAGTAAATTATTCTTCCATTTTTTTTATATTTAGTGTTATTACGAAACTACAGCTAGTTTGTGTTAGCTATTTTGTACACTAATCAAATAATTTTCAGTGGCAGAACACACCAAAGAAATTAGAAAATATTATATGAATTAATATATTGTTAGATAAAGTTAGGAGATGGACTTTTATTATTTATTTTTCTTACGTTCAGCCTTGCGCTGTTCACTCAATTTTTGATGCTCCTCTTCACTCAATTTAACCTTAGTTTGGTTAAATGGTTTACCCAGTGTTAAGTTATATTTTTCAGCACCTAAAACACGTTTTGCTTCTTTCAGAATTACATCACGAATAAAATCATTCAAAGACTCACCAACGAATCCGGCTGCTTCTTTTAGAACTTTCTCTTCCTCATAATACAAAGGTACAGATGCTAAACGTCCGTGCTCTTTACGAAAGCGTTTCTTCACATCTTGGGTGTGTGGAGTGAGAATAATCTTGTACATTAAATTACGTGTGTATTCGACTTCTTGACCATTAGCATCATCTACAGTCGCTTCAGGATTCTCTAAAATTTCCTCAAGATCATCACCAAAACCTAAAGATGGTTTACTCTTATTTTTAACCATTATAGGATCTCCACCAAGAAATCATTAAATTCATCTCTAGCCTTAGAGCTACCCATTTCCATTACAGACAAGCCTTGAATCGTTGCATCACGGAATTGTTTACGATCACGGATAATGGTGTTTAATAACTTGAATTTAGGAAGTGTTCCTAGCAGTTCGATTGAATCTGCAACTTCAGTAGATCTTGTATTTGATGGAGCTTTATTAACAACCAGATATGGTTGAAGCTTTTCATTGACCTTGTGATAGGTATTAAATAATTTCAATACAAATGGAAGGACTTCAACATCGGCTTGGCTTGGTTGTGTTGGAACAATTAACTTATCACTGACTTGAAGAGCAGATCTAAATTCTTCACTGTCACGCCCAGCTACGTCTAATAAAACATAGTCATATTTCTTTTGAAGATCTAAAAGGATCTTCTTTAAATCACCAGTATGGTATTCAGTATAAACAGGATTTTGAGTTCTACGCTTAGACCATTTAAGAGCTGACTGTTGATCATCAGCATCAACTAGGACTATAGACCCCTTCTTACTCAAGGCTACAGCAAGGTTTGTAGCCAGTGTTGTCTTACCTACTCCACCTTTACGATTGGCAATGGTAATTATCATTTCTTCTTCTACCTAAATAGATGTAACAATAGCTCTATTGTATAAAGGATTAATATAAGTCTACAAGAATAATATTTGTTTATTTTGTAACAGGTTATAGATGTGATGTGCCGCATTAAACTGGGGGTGATACAGATTCTAAAGCACTAAACTATACGGGTTGATATCTTTTTATATATCTGGTTTTAATATTAATTTATGGTACGTTTCAAACTGTAAGCATCCGGTGAACCACCGCTTTTTCTAGCTATTCAATACCGTCCATAGTTTCCATTATTAAAAGTGCTGCATTTGCCCCCAGTAAAAGAAGAACTGAACCGCCGCCAGCAATCAAGAGACTGTTGCTCACATTAGGATTCTACTGCAGCAGATGCTCTAGATAGCTTAGTCTTTTGAATATCAAATATTACTCTAGTATAATTAAATGATCTGTATTGATGAAATCAAGCGTTCTCCAGCCCATGGACATGCATGCGGATATGGATACTGCAATGGCATAGGTGATGAGAGCCTTTGGCTACATCAAACCACATTGCGCTTATCTATTCTGTAATAAGCATGGCCATCGCATGAAAGTCCTGGTGGTCTGGCTTTGTGCCAGACGATTGGAATAGGACAAGTTCCATTGAGCTTTATCCACCAGAGTGAAACTGTAGCACTCAGCCTAGAAAATTACAGGGCTGATCCAGGGTAAACCCTGACAGCGTATTGGACTGCAGCAGGTGATGAATATGCTTTCTATAGAGGAAATCTTAACAATGTCATGACTTAATTGAACTAAATCTACAATCTCTTGGATGTTCATTTAATAGCTGTATTGTTAGAGGTATTAAATGATGTAAAAACTTGTATTTAGTTATTCTAATTACAACATTTTAACTATTTTAAAAGCAGGCTTTGTATTTAATCTAGTATCTTTAACTTTATACCATTTTTCAATATCAGTAGCTTTTGCTTTGTCAGGTATATTAAGTTCATTATAAACATCTTGAATACGAACTTTTATATCTGAACGAAGAATAACTTCATCCTTTTTCAAATTAAGTAAAGTCGGAATTTCAGTTGCATTATCCTTCTGTGCATCTTGAATCTTTAATGCTCTTTCAATTGGTAACTTTCTATATTCAAATTTTCTAATCGTGTCGTGCGTCAAAACATCATAAGCAGTTTTGAAATAGTCATCCTTTGCATCAACCAATTTATAAATTTTAGAATTATCTGCATCTCTTGCTTCACAATATTCTTTCATCGTTTCATAAAAGCACTGGCTATGACCTGATAAAAATTTAGCTACACCTTCAGGTTTATGAGCGAATGCTTTATGTTTTGTTTCATCAGTCAGTAAAGCTCTAAATGAGGCAGAATATCCATCTTCATTAACTTCAGCACCTGCAACAACACGTACCACATAAGTTGCTTCTAGTGCTTCGTATGCCTGTAATTCAGCTTTCAATGCAACGTCTGAAACATACAGTTCACCTTTTTCATCTTTGAATGTGTACTTGTCATCTTCAGCAGCTTTTCTTAATTGTTCACGTCCTGCATCTGACATTTTACCTTCTTTGATATCATTCAAAACGTCTTCGCTGTCTTGGATACGTTTCTGAACTTCCTGCATCCATTCTTCTTTTGTACAACTTGCAGCTTCAGGTAGATTTCCAACTAATAGATTAATGTGTTCATTATATTTTGTGTTTCGAATACGACCACAAATTTGAGGTACAAGTACATGGAAATCTACTTTTGTAGCATCACGGAGTCCATTAATGATGATGTAGGTTTGTCCTTCTTCATCGAAGATGTCTGCACCTTCAAAAGCAGTTGAAGTATACAGATTGATCTTTGCAGGGGCTGAAGTGATGTCACTGATCTTTGCCCATTTCAAGCCAAGCTTACTATTAAATGTTTTTTGGTTTGAATTTGATTTTGAACATACAACTCTAATATCGTCAGGATTAAACAGATTCTTACCTGTTTCCTTATCAACTAAGGCTTTCAACTTACTTAGGATAGATGCAATTTCTGTCACTGAGTTATAGAAGATATGAGCATTGCCTTCAATTGTTCCCATCAAATAATCATAGCACAATCCAAACAAAGCATTGTTTACACCTACGCCATGTTCAATTTTTTGAAGGTTAAATTTAACCGGTCTAACATCACCCCACTCGATTGTACATAGTGGTAAATGTTCGAGTGCTGAAGGAAAATATTCACGTTTTGTTGGTGTCGCTGTTAAGAAAACGTACGAACCAAACTTGTTATAGTTTTGAAGTACATATTCACAAGTAGCTGCTTTGAAACTACCTAAATTCACAAGTGTATGTGCTTCATCAATCAGTAATTTAAATGCTTTTGGATTGAAGCCTGGTGTTGTTAGGAGTTTTGGTAATGAGTCAAAAGTACAAACAATTTTTCTAGAACTTGAAGTGTCTTTTAAATATTCTGTTATTTCTTCTCTCTCGGTATCACCATACACGCCAATTAAATCAACAATTCCTTGGTTGTCTGCTAATTTGGATTTAAGTAGGTTAATGTAAGGAACGAGAACTACATAATTTTTTGCATTACGGATAACTAATGTTGTACCACCACAACCTGTAATTTGTTTATTTACATAACAGTTGTCTGGAAAATCCTTAATTAGATTTGAAAGTTTTTCGGAGCTATCACTAGCTATAATTGTTATTGTATTTGCTTGAGCATCTTGCTCTATTTTTACTGCATTATTTATTACTAAATCTTGTAAATTCATTTATCGGATTACCTAAATAGGTCTTAATTTTTAGTGTCATTTATATGTTGTCAGGATATGAAGTAGTGAGGGATAATCCTCTATCCTATGTGATTAACAGTATCAAAATTATAAATCAATGTCAACACTTTATTTCACACAAGTCCATTGTTTACTCTTTTTAAGTATTTGATTGATAATATTTCAATATAAAAAAGTGTAAAATCAAACTATACACTTTTTTAAGCATACCCCCCTTATCTAAGATAGAAAAGTGTAAGGGTTTCTCTTGGACATAGCATTTTGTCTTGAGATCAACTAACGCACTCTGTTACTCTCATTCTATAGTAAACTGGTTCAGTCGTTTGTTTGCTCAAACTATTACTCGGTATATCAAAATGCTAGCGCATTTAGCTATACGCTCGCAAAGTTTCGAGCTAATAAGATTTGATTGATTAGATAATTATTTTACACTTTTTTTAGAAATGAAAATTAAATATACATTTACTATAAAAACAATTGTTTACAAGAAATACTTTACACTTTTTTTCCCACAGCCCTTTATATTATACAATAAATTGTGTAAGAGCTTAGGCAGTTATCAACAGTTATAAATTCAAAGAGTTCTTTTAAAATAGTAAAACATAGTCCTAAGACAAAAGCTTGTCTTGAGTTAGATATAAATATAATAGTAATCAATTAGTTAAAAATTTTTATCTTAAAAGAAGAATTATAAAAATTAATTAACATTCCTTCTAAAGCTCTGACGAGCCTTAGAACTCATTAACCATCTATAAAACTCTACCCTTTCTCATTTATATTCATGTTCTAAGGAACATAAAAAATCATTTATTAATTTTGTAGAAATAGAGGTAACAGTTTAAAAACATGTCTTTATTCTATTGGACTGAATAGCCACCAAAATTCTAGACACATATATCCATCTTGATCCTCTCTCGCTTTAACAACTGAAAGAAACTCTCGGTAACAGCATTATAATGGCAGTTTCCACGCCGACTCATACTGCTTTCAAGATTATGATGCTTGAGAAATGTCTGCCACCCATGGCTGGTGTATTGACTGCCTTGGTCAGAATGAATCAGGACTTTGTTCTTTGGGTTTCTTCGCCACAAAGCCATCAATAATGCATTTAAAAGCAGGTCTGTGGTGATTCTGGATTTCATCGACCAGCCAACCACAAGACGCGAAAATAAATCAATCACCACCGCAAGATATAACCAGCCTTCATGCGTACGGATATAAGTGATTTCAGTCACCCACAGTTGGTTGGGATGAATTGGATAAATTGTCGGTCTAAAGTGTTTGCAGCAACGACAGCGGTATTACCAGCATGAGATCTAGGTTTACGATAACCCCGCTATGATTTAAGACAATTAGCTTTCATCAACCGATAGACCTGATTGATCCCGTAACTCTCACCAACATCTTTCAAATCACAGTGAATCTTGCGATAGCCAGATTCTAGCCAGAATTACCCAAAGAGTTGTTGCCGTTTCTTGGCAGTTTTACTGGTTGGTTGCTTTAACTTTTAACCATGCGTAATAATCACTGTGATGAACATCCAGAGTTGAACATAAACAACGGATCGGCTATATTTGCTGATTGTCCTGAATAAAGGCGTACCTCATTTGGACTGGCTTGCGAAGTACACCGCGGCCTTTTTTAATATGTCCCTTCCAATACGGCTATTGATACAGCTATTAAAACAGCAAAAACAAACGATAAAATATAAGCAATCACCTACTCAAAAAGCTCAACAACCAAAAGCCGTGAGCCAATTTGATTGCA
>NZ_JACANU010000020.1:0-6940 GCF_030329325.1 Acinetobacter sp. 226-1 | reverse complement strand
ATCCAAATTGATCAGTAATGTCCTGGAAGCAGCACAGATCCTTCCAAGCATCTCTTTCAATACAGCTATTGATACAGCTATTAAAAAAACAAAACAAACGATAAAATATAAGCAATCACCTACTCAAAAAGCTCAACAACCAAAAGCCGTGAGCTATAGAGGGCTTTGTTGCACAAACCTATTCATGACGGCTTATTCAGCAAAGCCAATATTTTGAGCGGTCAGATTCGCATACCATTGATAATCTACATAGCCTTTGTCAAAGACCACAATACTGCCAGAGGGAAACTGGAATTTTCGGCCTTGTACCATGTCATTTTCTTTACCATTTTCAACTGCAACAAACTCAGGAATATGATTGCTGTGATTCAATCCTATGCTGAGTTTCATGCTGGCTTTTGAATCATGAACTTTGGCCCATGCGCACAAGGAAAGCGACAGATCAATGTGACTGGCATCCAGGGAATACAGAGGATTCTTGAAGCGAAATTTATGGGCTACTTTTGATTTTTCACAGTATTGCAGTAATTGATGAAACATCTGTTTATACAAGGCAGCAGGTTGCTCCTCGTTGATTCGTGCCAGCGTGCTTCGGGGAATAGACTTTGCTCCGAGATGATTAAGCTTTTCCTGCTGGGACTCAAGATTGGATTGAATATCCCGTAGGCTTTGTCGGCAGGAAAGTTGGGACATTAACAGGGCAATAAACTGATCCCATCGAGAAGCAGATCTGAATTTCTGCCCAACATGATGTTGTTTAGCAAGCCGTTCAAAATCTTGTCGTAAGACTGGTTTAATTAACTGATGAAATACGGTATTCTGATGTGACAAAACCTGAATCCTGGTCGTTAAAGTGTTTGTTTGCACTCATATTTTAACTGTTCGGACTCAGGTTTTTTTATTTAAATCAAACTATGGGACAGCAGTGGCTTACAGCTCCCTTTTTTGTTGTGTAAACCCCAAATAGAAATGTCCGCTTGTAGAATCTGCGCTTTTGCTATTATCGAAGCGGACGGTTTATATCATCAATGCTGAAATTAAAAATCTAGATCATAATCACGATTTGGCTGCTTTTCAGGTTCATAAGTTTGCTCTAAGACATCGCTTTGAGGAGTCGGATTAGGCTTTTTCACCTCGTGGATATGGCTCTTTATGTTCTCAAAACTCTCTAAACACGATTGATATGACGCTCTTTGATGTTTCAAATGGTCATTTTGAGGCTCTAAAATAATTTCACATTTCAGATAGTTAAGCATGCGTTGGTCGTTTTTGATGATCTCCTCGATTTTGTCATAGTCCCATGTATTGATCATTCTGCTTGCTTGGCTGATGTATTTCTCCAAGTTTTGAGCTTTTTTCTGCACACAACCAATCAATTGCAATAGATTATTATCGTTGTATGCTTGCTGTTGTTGGGCTGAAAGTTGTTTGTGATCAGCAACGTAACCAGGGTAATAAGCGTCAATTCTCAAGTCACGGAAATCTGTAGCCGGCTTTGGCTTGGGTCGAATTTTAGCGACTAGGGGTTCTAGTTGTTCAAGTTGTTGATTAAGGTCATTAATCGTTCTACAGTTTCCCCAAGCGTATTGATCTGCTTGCTTTGCATCTCCAAGTCTGTGTAAAAGTCGGTGGGTAGCTGCAATTGCAAGATGGTTGAGAGTGCTGTCTCCAGGTCTGTCTGCTGTGTGTCTAGCGTCTGTTGAATGGATTTTAATTCGATCTTTACCAGGTCGCTGACAATGCTGTTTAAATCCAGTTGATTTAATGCTGTCGTTAATTGCATTTGTAACTGGGTTCTCAAGTTTTCTTGAAATGCTTGCTGTAATTGCTCCGAAAATTCGCCCTGCTCGAGCTTTGAAAGTTCTACTTTCATAGCCAAAATCAAGGCTTGTTGAGCTTCTTTCTCTGAGTTCAAGTTGTTGATTTTGTCCTTTAAACTCTGCTCTACTTCGCTGTAAGTGGTCAAAATATTCTTTAATGAACTGACCTGTTGACTCAAGGCTTCGTTTTGTTCTGCTAACAAGCTGTTTTGTTGACTCAACAAGGCGTTTTGCTCTGTCAAAAATTGGTCGATCTCGGTCTGCATAACTTATCTCCGTATGCTGTTTAGGTAATTGAGTTGGCTCTGAATTGTTTGTGAATTCTGTTGAATCATTTCTTTTTGTGCTTGGATGGTTTTTAGGTTTGTACTGAACTGATAGATCGTATAAAAACTGATTAAAATCATCAGCCCCCCAAAAACTGTACTCGCCCATGTCATGTATTTGGCTTTTTGAGAGTTTAATAGCGACTGAATTCCGGTCTCTATTAGCTCGCTTTGGCTCTCTTCTATCGCCTGCTTCACTTGGGCCTGGACTTGGGCTTGGATGCTCTTCTGATCTATCGAAATGCTGCCAATTGCTTTGTTGATTTCGGTCTGCAGCGATTCGATTGAGACTGAAAGCCGTTGGAGTTTCGATATATCTGTATTCGATATCTGCTCGTGGATTGCTTTTAACGCTACTAGATAGTCCATTGTTGCTTCTTGCAGCACTTGTGGTGATAGATTCCCCACCTCGGTCAAAATCGAGCTTAGATTGGATTCTATGGATCTTGTCGTACTCTCTATCCCGTTTAAAAGGGTGGTACTGTTCATGATAGGCAGCTCGCTTTGCTCGATAAGTTTCTCGAAGTTGATCAGCGTCTGTGAGAGCAGCTGCAAGCTCACGATCAGTTGGTTTATTTGATTCTGCCTCTCGAAGGCGCTCTGCATAAGCTCCAAGTTCGAATTTTTCATCGTAAAACGCCCCTTTTAGTCGGTGTTTGTCATTGTTGTTTAGGCGATGAGATCAAGATGCGAGAGCAGCGTAGTGTCACGCAAGGTAAAAAGCTCATGGAGATGCTGAGCTCTGCGATCAAGGGCTATCAGAACAAGGTACTGACTGCAGCCGAAGTGATTGATGAGCTCATCAAGTTGGCTAAGGCAATCCAAGAGTCAGACAAAATGGCAGAGGAACTCAACCTGACTGAATATGAATATGCGTTCTATTCAGCAGTTGCAGACAATGACAGTGCTAGAGAGTTGATGCAAAAAGAGATCCTGCGCGAACTCGCTGTTGTGCTGACTGAGTCTATTCGTAAGAACGTAACCTTGGATTGGACCATCAAAGAAGCTGCCAGGGCGAAGCTGAGAGTCATTGTGAAGCGTCTACTCAAGAAGTATGGCTATCCACCTGATATGGCTTTATTGGCTACTGAGACTGTGCTTGAACAGGCTGAGCAATTAGCAGAAGAGCTCTCTGCTGCTTAATTTTTTGCAATCAAATTACAACTATTAAAAAACTAGATTAGTTGTTTTAAACAACTAATCTAGTTGTACATCACATCTCAAGACCTAACTCTTTGAGGACACTAGAATACTTTCTGACAACCTCGGGATCTTGTAGTTCAATCAGGAGCCTTTTCTCTAGATCAGCATAGCTTTCCCCTACTGCAGCTTTTTGGCTTGCAAATGGATCATGGTGAGCTAGCTTGTTTGCAAAGAATTGAATCTGCTTGTCTGTTAGCTTCTTAGCTTTGCTGTGCGTGACTTCCTTAGGTTGTTGCTTAGTTATGAACGTAAATGAGAAACCACCGATCATACGTCCAGTTTTATGTTGCTCCATAATGGGATTATTAGATTTGCACTGAAGAAGTTAAAGGAAGAATGAAACTAAATAGAAACCAATTTGAAACTAATTTAGTTGTAAATTGGTTTTAATATACAGGCTGTACTAGATTAATCTAGTACAGCCTGTATAAAAATTAATGGCTAATGATATCGAGAATTTTTTTCCATAAAATCTCAACGACTTCTTCCTGACTTATATCATGCAGGTAAACTTCCGAAATTTCTTGTTGAAGCCACTGCTCTAATTTCTCTTGATGTGAAGAGTGACTTGAATATCCATTCAATCCAAAGTAAGTGATCATCTTATTTGATGAATTTCCAGAATCGTAACTCATAAAATCATACAGCTTCTGTAAAACAGATTTAATGACCTCTTTCTGAAAACTCTTCCGGATTTTTTCCTCTCGGTACATCAAGTCTAAGTTATTGTGGGTTAAATACACATTTGGCATAAATTTATCCTTGTAAAGTAAAGGATCACAAGAACTAGAAACAATGAGGATATAGATAACTTTACTTTCGATATCTACTATGAAAAAATCCCTACGCTAACCTACCAAGTGGCGTAGTTTATTGCCTCATATTCTTATGATCGTAATAAATGGGAAAAAGAGTTTTTAAAGCTCTTTTTTTTAAACAATTTTTTTGGTAACCAAACTGGTTACCAAAAAAATTAACTTGTTTTATGAAGGTTGTCAATCATATAATCCATACAAATAGCTATTTTTTTTTGAGACACTTCAATGGATGAGTTTGTTGCATTCCCTTCTTTTGGCTATTTCTTTGAAAATAGCGACACGGGTATTTCTGATAAAGATTTTGAAAAAATAAAATATGAAATCAATGACTTTGATATCATTGTTGGGAATGAAATAAACTCTTTACATAGACTTGTTTCGCAATCCAAAGAGTTTGATCTGATTGTTATAAAACCAGAGATCGATTTTTTTCTTTTTGTGGGGCTCTTTAAAAACAAAGATTCTGTACTTAAACATTACCGTCAATATTTTGAATTATTGAGACAATTACTTACTGATAACGGTAGTCTATATGTACATGTTTCCAATCTTCACCTAATGAGTGAATTCCAAGTAATATTAGATAAAGTTTTTGGTGAAGCTAGGTGTGTGAATCAAATTTTACTAAAAACCCATAATTCTTCATTTAAAGCATCAAAAGGTTTTACTAAAACCGCTCATGAGGTAATTCTTTTTTATACCAAAACAGATAACTTTATTTGGAATGATCTGGTCCAGACAATCACAGATGATAATTTAGCTAAAAAGTTTCCTCATGTGGATGCACTGGGGCAATTTAGACTCATGCCTTTACATGTTCCTGGTGTACGAAAACATGGTGAAACTGGTAGACAATGGAGGGATATGAATCCACCCGAAGGTAAGCACTGGCGTTTTTCTCCAGAAAAAATGGATGAACTTGATCAACAGGGCCTTATTCATTGGTCAAGAACAGGTAATCCACGTTTAAAGGATTATGTTAAAAGTGATACCGGTGTTAGATATACAGATTATTGGGACTTAGCATCAGCAAAAAATTCAACATACCAAATTAAAAATCTGCAGAAAGCCTATGAGGTTATTATTAAATCCAGTACCAATGAAGACTCTTTAATATTGGATGCTTTCAGCTTTGATAGCGTCTGTTTGAATGCGGCAAATAACTTAAATAGAAAATGGATTGCAGTAACACCTAATATAGAGTCCTTTTTATTTACATTACGTTATTTGGAAAAAGACTTTTGCTCGAAAAATTTGGCAAGGGCTATTACAACTCCAGAATTTATCTCCAATGAGTTCGCTAATCCTAGCCCTGTGTATAAGGTACAAAATAAAAATTTCGGACATTTAAGTCTTTTAAATAACCTTAGATTCATCTTAAATAATTAAATTTGTGGAAAAAACTTTAAGCTGCTGAACAGCTCAAGCTATAGCTAAATTCTAAAAAGATCAGCACATAAAAATGCCTGTAAAATCCATTTTTATAGGGTTTTAGGTGTGCTGATAAATTCAGTATTTAGCTATATCTTCTTATGAACATAGTTTGATTTTTACTGTCATATTGTCCTATAGCCTAACGGAACAAAATAAAGTCTTAAAAAGCAACTCAAAAACCGTATTTATAGACTTAATATTTAATTTCGGTACAATATGTATTTAATTATCTAAACTCTAACGGTACAGAATGCCTAATCAGGTCGGATATATTCGAGTCAGTTCAACTGAACAAAATACTGAACGTCAATTAGATGGAATCAGCCTGGATAAGACCTTTACTGAAAAGGCAAGCGGTGGTAGCCGTGAACGTCCTCAGTTAAATGCAATGCTCGACTATCTGCGTGAAGGTGATACGGTGCATGTTCATAGTATTGATCGTCTGGCACGTAATACAAATGATCTGAACGAAATTGTGAATAGTCTGAATGATCGTGGTATAACCATTATTTTTCATAAAGAGAATTTGACCTTCAGTCATGATGTAGCACAATCGGCAATAAATAAACTCATGTTTCAGATGCTTGCTGCATTTGCAGAGTTTGAACGCTCCATGATCCGTGAGCGTCAAAAGGAAGGAATTGCAAAAGCCAAAGCGAAGGGCTTATATAAGGGAAGAAAGCGGAAGGTTGACTATGTTGAAATACGAAAAGCAATGGCTGAAGAAAATTCAACATTTAGAGGTGTTGCAGAAAAGTTTAAAGTAGGGATAGCAACAGTACAAAGAGCTTTAAAAGAAGAAACTAATAATCAATAAGGTTGATTAATGAAGACGCTTAGATATTCAAATTTAGAAAAGATCATGACCATTTATACTGAAATTTCTACTTATATTACATTTCATAATGCGACTGGTTTAACAGATATAAATAAATCAATGGAAGATTTTTGAACCGTACCGGGTTTGTCGGAGACCAAGCTTTCTGAGAGAATGTCCCGATGAAAAAAGTAAAATATACCCCTGAAATCAGAGAAAGAGCGGTTCAATTATTGATTGAATCCGAGAAAGATTATCCATCGAATTGGGCTGCGATCACCGCTATTGCTCCCTGAGCAGTATACTGCGCAAGGGTTGTACTCCTGAAACACTACGTGTTTGGTATCAAAAATATTTAGATAAACAAAATCCAGTTAAAGTACAGCAGCTTTCAGACCAAGAACGTATCAAACAACTCGAACGCGAAAATAAAGAACTGCAACGCGCCAATGAAATTCTACGTAAAGCAGCCGCTTTTTTCGCCCAGGCGGAGCTCGACCGCCCACACAAATAATGGTGGAT